>CADCBQ010000001.1 GCA_902799745.1 Fibrobacter succinogenes
ATACATTATTACGCTGACAATTAATGTCAATATGGGGGTTCAGATTAAAATGCAGACCCTGAGTGTCCTCAGGGTGACTAGGAGGAGTACAGCAGCGACTACGCAGAACGCCCTTGAACAGTCACCCTGAACTCTACCCTGAACTGGTTTCAGGGTCAGGGTCTGCTTTCCCATATGAATACAAGACGCACCGGCTTTAGTTTTTTTATTCCTTGCAACCAGTAGATTGCACGATTTTCATTTGTAGTGTCTAGATTTGTTTTTCAAATTTTTAACGCTATAGTTGACGAGTAATAAAAAGTAATATATATTTATTATGTACAATGTTTTCATGTCAAGAAAAGTCTCTCGGGCTGTTTCTGTAATGCCAAAAAAGCAGCAAGAAAAACTTGCGTTACTTGTTGACGATATACGGATAAATGGCCCCGTCAGAACAAATTGGCCAAATTACGGAATATTGGCAGGGACATCTACTCATCATTGTCACCTTTCCCACAAATGGGTTGGCGTGTTGGATTGAAACGGAAAAAGGAATAACTGTGGAGGTTACATATGCAGGCAGTCGTGGAAGCGCCCCCTATGCAGAACACTGACGAACCAGTGTCATTCAAGGTTTCGGGCAAGAACATTCCGAAGCCGGTCATTGCCTTTTTGGATGCGTTGTTCCCCGATTCCGTACGTATCGATGAAGACGACGATGTTCTCGAGCCGGTGGAAGAAATGGACTGGTACAAGAAGGCCAAAAGAAGGATTAATCCTGCCAAGACACTGAAAATAATGCGTGTAAATGCGGGGCTTACGCAGGCGCAGTTGGCAAAAAAGGTCGGTCTTGCAAAACAGAATTACAATTCGCTAGAACGGGGCGCCAGACCAATTTCCATGCTCATGTCTAAGAAGCTGGCCGATGCACTCGGAACATCTTATCTGATGTTTTTCCGTGAAAACAAAAAGCGATCACGTTAAAAAAGCAAGTCATTGACACTGCCCCCTTATGCGACCTCGCTGATTAGGGTGGGTGGTGGGGGCCGGAGGCCGGGCGGTTTTAGCAGCGGTGCTGGGCGGCTTAGCAGCAACAAGGCGCGAGCTACTCAGCGTGAAATGCTGACCCTGAGTGTCCTCAGGGTGACTCATAGGAGTACTGCTGCGGCATTACACCTTCGGCATCATCACGGTTTTGTTGAATTCTTCGGGGGTGGTGAAGGTCGGGACGATCTTGTGGAGGGCCTTGATGGCCTTTTGATCGTCGTTGGCGCTGGCGGCGTTCTTCAAATCCCATAGCTGGTTTACGAAGGAATCCAAGTCGATCGGAATCTGCTTGCCAATGTAAATGAGCTTGTTCTTGGTCTTTTGCAGGCCTTCCTCGCCCATCAGCAATTCTTCGAGCAGCTTTTCGCCGGGGCGCAGGCCCGTAAACTTGATTTCGACATCCTTATACGGCACCTTGCCGTACATGCGAATCAGGTTTTCGGCGAGCGTCACGATCTTCACCGGTTGTCCCATGTCAAGCACAAAGATTTCGCCGCCGTGCGCAAAGCTTGCCGCTTCGAGCACCAGGTTCACCGCCTCGGGAATCGTCATAAAGTAGCGGATAATGTCCGGATGCGTCACTGTGACGGGCTTGCCCTGCTCAATCTGACGCTTGAACAGCGGAATCACGGAGCCGTTAGAGCCAAGCACATTGCCGAAACGGGTCGTCACAAATTCAGTCTTGCAGTCCTTCTGTTGCGCAAAGAACTGCACAATCATTTCGCAGCAACGCTTGCTCGCCCCCATCACGTTCGTGGGGTTCACCGCCTTGTCGGTACTGATCATCACGAACTTTTTCACGTTGTTGATTAGCGAAAGCGTGGCCATGTTAAACGTACCCACCACATTGTTCTTGATGGCTTCCATCGGGTTATTTTCCATGAGCGGCACATGCTTGTGCGCCGCCGCGTGGAACACCACCTGCGGTTTGTACTTCTTGAAAATCTGGTTCATGCGGAAGTAGTCGCGCACGCTCGCAATAATCGTGACCAGGTTCAGGCTCTTGCCGTATTCCATGACCAGTTCTTGCTGAATGTCGTAGGCATTGTTTTCGTAAATGTCCACGATAATCACCTGGGCCGGGTTGTACTTGGCAATCTGGCGCACCAGTTCGCTACCGATACTGCCACCGCCGCCGGTGACCATGCAAACCTTGTTCTCGATGAATTCGCGGATTTCGGAATTGTCGAACTTGATCGGTTCGCGGCCCAGAAGGTCTTCTACCTTGATGTCGCGAATCTGCGAAATGTAGTTGGACTTTTCAGTTTCCGAGACATCTTGCAGGCTACCCACGAACGGCAGCACCTTGACCGGGAGCCCCGTTTTGCCGCACAGGTCCAAAATCACCGCGCGGTCTTTGGGCGGGCAACTCGGGATGGCGAAAATAATCTGTTCAATGCGTTCGAGGCGCGCAATCTTTTCGATATCGCTTGTACCGCCGGCCACCAGCACGTCGCAAAAATACTTGCCGATCTTGTAGCGGTCATCGTCAATCAGGCAAACCGGGTACATATTGAATGTTTCGGCGGCACCCATGGCGTCTTTTTCTTTGGGGGCCTGCAGGCGCTTGACCTCTTGGAGCAGCACGCGCGTAGCCTCGCCCGCACCGATAATCATGGTACGGCGCTTTTTGCCCTCTTGAATGCCCGAATTCATGAGCGACATGAACGTGCCCTTGAACAGGTAGCGGAACAGGCACACACCCACCGTGGCCACCACACCCGTGAGCACCGCAAACAGCAAAAAGACACGGCCTTCGATCAGGTAATACAGGATATTCGCAATAATAAAGCCACCGACAATGCCCTTGATGCAGCTCAGGTAGTCGCGCAGGTTAAAGTAACGCCACAGCTTGTTGTAAGAACCGTAAAGCAGCTGGCAGGCAAAGCAACTGAACGCGCAAAGCACCAAGAACGAGAACAGCTGGGGGCGATCAATGCGGTCCGAAAACACCGGCAGCGGAACATTGACAAACAAGCCCGCTACAAAAACGATAAATGCATCGACGAGTGCCAAAAGCCTCTTGCGAAGTCTAAAGTTCGTGAAGAGTTGCAAAAACTTTGACATTGTGTTGCCCCTATGATAAATTTATATGGAAATATAGAAAAATAAGTTTTTTATCAGATTAAAATGCTGACCCTGAGCGTCCTCAGGGTGACTAGAGCATGAACATGACACGGAGGGTGACGAAGGGGTCGTCGAAGAAGCCGTATTCGCCGGTGAAGGCGACGTGGTTGCCGCGGTAGCTGATGGCGGGGGCCAGGGAGTAATGGAGCGGAGCGTTGTGCGTAAAGCGCTTGCGAACAGTCTTGTACGGGTCTTCGATATCGCTACCGGCGTCGGTGCCTTTCCAGAGCCACTTGTTGTGCAGCCCCACGAACACGCTCGAAAGCCCCGCCAACTGGAGTTGGCTATACACGGTCCAGTCGATAGCGAGGCTGTTCGGGCCATTGGGGTTCCCAAGCGGTTTACCCAGGTGCGCCATTTGCGCTTGAGCGGTATCGTAATGGCAATAGGTGTACGGTTCTACACGGGCAATTTCGGCAATGGTACCCAGCTGCAGCGCGTGGCCATTCAGGTTGAAGTCGTAACCGGCCTGCATGCCGAGCATTCCTGCCCAACGGTTATTGCTGTACTTGTTTTCGTACAAAGATGTTGGCGACGACATATCATCCAAGAAGAATTCGCCGTACACACGCACCGCATTGAACAGGCGGTAGTTCAAGTCAAAGGCGAGCGCGCCGTTATTCACGTGTTCGGTGTAATTGCCCTTTTCAATGAAAAGCGGGACAATCGGCACAAAAAGCCAGGGTTTATTCTCATTGTACAGCACCTGCAATTCGCTCATGCCCACGGTCAAGTTGCCCAAGGCAAGCTCGTAACGGTGCGCGTACAAGTTGCGGTCATTCAAGTTGTCTTTACTGTAGCTCCAGCTGTTCACGCGCAGGTCGGCGTACACGCTAAATACGCGGAGCGGGCCAAAGGTAAAGTCCAAGTTGAGCATGTTGTACGGCAACGCGAACTGGTTGAACGCGAGGTTATTGTAATAGCCCGGGCCCCAGTGCAACACATCGCGGGCAAGCGAGATTCGCGCCCAGGCGTAGTTCAGCCCCAAGTGCGCACGGTAGCGGGCATAGCTCACATAATCGTCACCGGCATCAGTTTCAAGCCCTTGAACATCGAACACTTCCCCATCAAAGCTCTTGGGTTTCTTGGCTGAATGCTGTTCGGCGTACATGCGGGCATCTAGATCAAAGTCCAGCGAGTCCGCGTAGCCGCGCAGGTATAGGCCGCCATCGATTCCCGGCCAAATGGTATCACCTAACGCTCCACCACCACGGTAATCGAGCCCCACCATGGGCGATGCGGCAATCGCAAAGCGGTGAGCGTCTTTCCCTGCGCCAATGGAATCGGCATAGTAGACCATCGCGCCACTTTCTTTGTTTGCAAAATCACGCACAAAGTTGTAGTTGCGGCGCGGGTAGGTAAAGAACTGGCGGTCGGTGCCGACGGTCTGGCGGTGGTAGTCCAGGAGCATCGGGAGGTAGTCGAGCGTACGCAGGTTGCGATTGTGCTCGGAACCGATCACAGACTGCGACCAAACGATGGAGGCGAGAAGGAGGAATGCTAATAGGAGGTTCTTCATTATTCAGACTCAAGAAGCTGATTCCGAAACAAGTTCGGAATGACTCTACGGAGCAAGTTCAGCGTAACAGCAGGGTGACTTAAAAAAAAGGGTCGGCCGAAGGCCGACCCGTTAACAGTAGCAAGTATTACTTCTCGAACGGAACAAGTTCCACGCGGCGGTTCTGTTCGCGACCTTCCTTGGTTCCGTTGTCGGCGATGGGCATTTCAGAGCCGTAGCCAATGGCACGCAGGCGGTCACCTTCGATACCCTTCTTCTTCAAGTGGTCCACCACAGTCTTGGCACGCTTTTCAGAGAGCTTCTGGTTCGTAGCTTCGGAACCAGTATTGTCGGTGTGGCCCTGCACTTCGAGGTTTGCGGACTTTACCTTTCTCATCAGGTTAGCAATGTCATTCAACGTGGTGTAGCTCTTCTTGGTGAGCTTGGTCGAACCAGTCTGGAACTGGATACCCTTCTTGAGTTCGTCCAGGTTTTCCTTCTTATTCACCGGGCAGCCAGCTTCGTCAACAACGATGCCTTCGAGGGTGTTCGGGCACTTGTCCTTGGGGTCAGGTACGCCGTCTTTGTCGCCATCGAGCACGCAACCCACAGAGTCCACCGGCATGCCAGCCACGGTACCCGGGCACTTGTCCTGGCCGTCGGCAACGCCGTCCTTGTCGGTATCAGCAGCGCAACCGGTAGAATCCACCGTTACGCCCATGGCGGTATTCGGGCACTTGTCCTTGTTGTCGGGCACGCCATCGTGGTCAAAGTCCATCGGGCAACCGGTGCTGTCCACGCTCACGCCTTCCGGAGTGTTCGGGCACTTGTCCATGTTGTCGGGAACGCCGTCCACGTCAAAGTCAAGCATGCAACCCACAGAGTCCACCACAATGCCTTCCGGAGTATTTGGGCACTTGTCCTTGGCATCCGGAATGCCGTCCTTGTCGCTATCCACACGGTTCAGAGAATCGAGGCGAGCGCGTTCAGCGGCGTTCAGGGCAGCGGAATCCACCATCGAGTTTTCATCGGTCAAAATCACGGAATCCTTGTCAGCGCAACCATCGGTATTCACAGCGACACCAGCCGGAGTGTTCGGGCACTTATCGTAAGAATCGACCACGCCGTCCTTGTCAGTATCAATCGGGCAACCTTCGGAGTCAACCTTAATGCCCTTCTTGGTATGCGGGCACTTGTCCTTGTTGTTGTTCACGCCATCGTCATCGGAATCACGCCACATGTCAGCGCCAAAGCGCCAAGTGAGGAGTGCTGCACCCGAAATAAGCGGAGTCGGAGCATAGCAATAAGTGACATTGGTACCTTCATTACTCTGATAGCGAATCACACGATCTTCGCAGCCATCCATTTCATCTTCATGATCGAAGCCAAGGTTCTTGAAGGTACGTACGGCCACTTCAAGACCCACTGCAAAGTCGATGTTGTAGGGCAAGTGGAAACGGAAACCCGGGGTAATGAGCATCGGGTCTTCGCTGGGTTCAAACTTGTAAATGCCCTTGGTCTGCAAGCGAGCTTCGCCCGAGTATTCCAAGAACACATCTACCCAGTTCCTCGGAATCCAGTTCACGCCTGCGCTATACATAAGCACATTGGTCAAGCTCTGATCCAGCGGGTATACGTAGCTAGCGGCCAAGTTAAAGCGGAACGGCTTACCGCGCTTGGTCAAGTCCCAAGTGGTTGCAAGGCCTGCAGCAAACGCCCAGTCATCAGCCGTAAAAGGTTGCGTATAGCCATCGCTGTTCAAGTACCACACGTGGCGGGGGCGCACACCGGCAGCCTGTTCACCTGTGGGTATATACATGTTGAGCATCAAGGCTACACCGAACACATTGTTGGTATCGAGCGGGAGCCTTATCTTGGACCACAGGTCCAGGTCACCGCGACTCGTAGTCCACTGGTTGGTATTACCAGAAGGGCCATTGGAGTTTGCATGTTCGTAGTAAACAGGCAGAATGGCGCCTACATCTAACCAGTTCAGCAGGCCCACGCCCATAAAGAAGTTACCGGCCTGGCTGTAGTCCCAGTCGTTGTAGCTATACTTTCGGCCTTTCATCTCATACACGCCGCCACGGGAAAGTCCCCACGACGAAATAGAAATGTTGCCACCCGTACCAATGGTAAAATTCCATTGGCCAAGCGTCTTGGCATTAATCTGGTGGAGACCGTCGGAGCCGCCCTCCATGCCTATCTGGGCAAAGCTGATTCCAGCTGCCAGTAGAGCTGTCCCAAGTATTTTTTTCATGAGTTGTTTCCTTCTTCGGTAACGTGATTAATATTAAAAATATAACAAATTGTTAAGATTTGCTGTAATAACCCTTACCGTAATATCCCTTTCCATAGTATCCGTAGCCATATCCATAGTAATGGCCCGGTTCGTATTCGCAATGGTTCATCACGAACGCGCAGGGTTTATCGGCATAGCGGCGCAGGTTGGTCAGGTTTTCCTTGATTTGGCCCAAAGAGTCGGTACCGTAGTGCACCACCATCAGGGCAAAGTCTACCAGCGGGTAAATCAGTTCGGCATCGGTCACCATGCTTACCGGCGGGGTATCCACAATGATCATGTCGTATTCAGTCTTCATTTCGTCAAGGTGGTTCTTGAACGTTTCGTGGCGCAACAGTTCACTCGGCGACATCAGGCGCTTACCACACCCCATCACGAACAGGTTCTGGCAACGGGTATCGGCCACGGCTTCGCGCCAAGGCACCTTGCCCGAAAGTACTTCGGTCAAGCCCACGTTCTTGGAACTGCGAATCACGCCCTTGCGCATGTCAGCATCAATCAACAGCACCTTCTTGCCATTCATGGCGTACACGGCAGCCAAGTTTTTTGAAACAAAACTCTTACCCACACCCGGCACCAGGCCGCATACCATAAGCACCTTTTGACCCTCGGCCAGCGAAAAGTCCACCGCCGTCTGCAAAGACCTGAACGCTTCGCTCGCCCGGTCGTTCGGGGCAGCTTCAACCAGGGTAAGCTTGTGGCGCTTGTCGCGCAATAGTTTATTTCTACTTTCCGGAATCTTCGCAAACACACTCACCTCAGTAGCATGTTCCAGTTCCTGCGAGCTACGAATGCCGTTCCGCATCATGCGGAGCAAAAACACCCACAGCACGCCCACCATAAAGGTCACTGCCATAGAGCACAACAGAATTTTGAACTTTTTCGGTTTGCTCTGAATGGGTTCTACCTGGGCAAAGTCCACTATGCGCACGTTACCCACCTCACCCGCGCGCACCACACGCAACTGCTGAATGTTGTTGAGCATGGCCGTGTACTGGGCGTTGTTCACCGAAACATCTTCTTGCAGGCGGACCATTTCTTGCTGGGTTACCGGCATGGATTCTGCACTCTTCTTGAGGCGAGCCAGTTCGCCACGCAAGCGGTTCTGCTGCTTTACAATGGTCTGCACCGAGGGGTGTTCTTCTTTAAACAAGCGCGTCGCCTGCTGGCGATGCTGTTCTAGCTGGAGCAACTGGCGCTGCAAGTCCACCTCTTTGTTCAAGTGCGCCTGGGTCTCCCCCGTCATGTCGACCGAACCAATGCTATGGCGGTAGTCAGCCAAAATTTTCTCGGAGCTGTCGAGTTTGGCCTTGACTCCCGGCAACTGCGATTCCAAGAATTCCAAGGTCTTTTCGGCCTCGGCACTGCGCATCTCTACATTCTGGCGCACGTATGTATTTGCAATGGTGTTGAGGATGGCAGCGGCACGGTCCGCATAGCGGTGCGAATAAGACACCCCGATCACGCCGGTCTGCTTACCTTTTTCAGCCACTTTAAGGCCCTTGGCCAAACCACGCATGGCGAGTAAAGGATTTTTATAGCTCACACGAAATTCTTCGCCAATTCGCGCCTTCATGCGACTCACTCGCATTTGCAAAGTGTCGCCCGCGTAAAGCACCTTGAGCATTTCGCCCACCTTGCCCTCGACTAGCTTGGTTTCGTCTTCGTTGTAAATGGCGTAGGTGTCGTCGCCGGTGACTACGGCAGTCCACTTTTCGCTGCGGGCCAAATCCGGAATAAACAGGTAGTCGATATCCATGCGGCCTTCGCGGTGCAGCAGGCGATTCAACGCACTCGTGGGCGTAGCAGAGTAATTCAGGTGTTCTTCGGCCACCACGTAGCTCAGCACCAAGCGGCTCTTGATAAGTTCAATTTCGGCATTAGCCGGGCTAGATACATCGAGAATGGCGCCCATTTCGCCCAAGGCGCGGTTCGCGGCCTTATTGCCCTTGACATCGATTTGCAACAGGGCATCGCTCGTGAACTGCGGACGAATCCACTGGCCAATCACAAGGCCCACAAAGGCGCCCACCGCCAAAAAGAGGCACAAGGTGTAACGCTTTTTCCACAGAATAAACAGGGCTTCGAGCAGGGTGATGGTGTTGTTAGGCGTTTGCGCCGGGGCCCCCACCACAATCGTGTTCTGTTCGCTATCGGCCATGTAAGTCTCCAAAATTTTTGCAAAAATAAAATTTTGGAACAAAATATAGTAAAAATTACTTAAAACTTACAGAGACAGCACGAAAAAGGTGCAGAAAGGGGACTACTTGGAGTTGAACATTTCCTTGGGATACCCCGAAACCTGGACAGCATCATCCGTAGTGATTTTCCCTGCAGCAATCAAAGCCTTATAAACTTTGAGTTCCGCATTGACAACGCCGCTAGCCAGTCGCGTTCTATATTCTTCGTCACGTTTCATAGCCTTTTCCTGCCTTGCCATAATATACTTATTTCTAAAGAAAAATCAAAGTTCCTTGAACGCCGGATCATACTTAGGATCGAGATATGTTTTGCCATTGAAATTTTTAGTCATAATAAAACCTCCATTGAGTTCAAGAGGTTCAAATCTAGATGCTAAAAACGACAATTGTGCAATCGGTAGTTTGCAGCTACTAACAATGTGCTAACAGATTTCTTTTGCTCTCATCAAAGGAGATCCCGGCTTCCCCGTTCCGAGGACCATATCCTCTGTGTGGCTCGGCACTTTAGTGCCGCTACCAATTTATTATGACAACACAGCCACCAATGTAACTTGGCTTCATAATACTCCGAACTTTGTTCGGGTTGTATTATGCCAAGGTACTCTAAGCAGCAAAGCTGCAAGTGGCTATTGGCAAGCCCGGGAAGACAACCTGGCGACAAGTTCACCAGTAATCCGCTACAAAGTCTCCACCACCATAAAACAACTATAAAGGGGCGGTTGGGTGGGCGGAAATCCCCGCCCAAAATAGGAACTAGCCCTCCAAAATCTTGTCGATTTCAGAATCTATTTCGCTGGAGGTGACTAGGCTGCCACGCAACACGTTCCCACGGCCGATAACAGGGAAAAAAGAACGAAAACGAAGCGTTCCTTTCCTCGATTCCAGATACTCACGGAATCTGCCCGGGCCATATTCACGAAGTTTCGAAACGGACAATCCCGTAACTTTTTCGGCATTCTTTTCAATTAATGCAAAGGAATCCATTTTTCACCTCGAAACACGTGCGTTAACAGCATGAAAATACATTAATATTCGGAACAAGTCAACCTCCGGTAGCAGAATTTGTGCAATACAAAACTAATAAAACGATCTTACGCAAAATGACAAAAACTGGCATTTTGTAGAAATGATTACAAAACAAAGGAGAATCCTCCCCGGGTGTTCCCTGCTGCGCAGGGGCGGGCTCTCGCGGCATAGTCGCAAGTGGCTGGAGGCCCAACTTAATCGCAAGAAAGGCAATTGTTGCATTAGCGACTTGAAACTGCCTAGATTATAAAAGCAATTTCTTGACGACTTCCCAGTGACCGCCCCTATCGGGACCAATACGTTTGACAAGCCCCATTTCTACAAGTTTTTTCAAGTTTTTAGCGACATTGGCGCGGTTAATCCCAACAACCTGTGCAATTCCCTCCTGCGACGCAGAGGGGTTTTGCTCTATAGCGGAAAGAATCTTCCTTTGATTTTCTGTAATATTTTCTGTATCTTTTTCTGTATCCTTTTCTGTATCCTTTTCTGTATCTCTGTCAACAGCTTTCCACACGGTCACACGTATTCCGCAACCAATTTCCTCAATCCTGGGAACAGGTAAACCGGCCTCTTGGAACAGCCCTATAACGCGGGTAACACCGGAACCGTACTTTTCAATCTCGCCCAACATATTGAAGTGGTTTGCAATCGCCTTATTCCGAAGAGTGGACAAGTAATTTCCCGAATTCAAATCGTCAGGAGTCATCCCATCCATCAGTTTTCCCGGATTGAAAAACTCTATACGATCATCAAAAATTTTGACGCACGATTCCGATGCAGAACGATAATCCCTGTGAACAATCATGTTCAAGATTATTTCCCTGATGGCCTTTAGCGGATAATCCCAAACAAGATCATTTTCAAGCTTGTCGCTTATGACGACCTGACAATTGATGTGCTTTTTCACGAACTCATAAATTTCTTCTACCTGGCTCACCAAATCGCCATGGGCTTCGCCCCTGTCCTTGATTATTGTCGGGGACTGGAAAAAGCCCATCTGCACAGCCGTGTTTACATGCCAATCCTTTGCGAAAAGCATTTCGGCAGCAAAAGTAAGCTTTCCTTCCCGCAGCAATCGATTCTTGCGCAAAAAATCAAGGGGATCCTTGGAGATATGATACCCTCGCTCGTTGATACGCCGAATACTCTGCACGACCTTTTTGAGGGAGATGTCGTCCATCGAACCGGAATCGTCAAGTACAAAATCCCAGCTAGAATTCTGAGTGCGCAACGTGCAATCCCCAATCTCAATCGGGCTCATCGCATGAACACTGTTCTCGTGCCGAATAAAGTAGCGTCCCTGCACCGCCACCGGCTTTATCGGGCTTTCCTTGACATTTATCGCAACAAGCGTCTTCCCTTTGTACTTTACGACTTCAACATCGGGGACCTGCACAGGCTCCGTCTTACTCTTGATTTCGTTAAGCCATTTCTGTAAGGATTCCTCGGCAAGTTCCAAACCAAGTACTCTATCGCACGACTTCAGCCCAACAAAGATGACACCTCCGTGCTTGTTGGCAAACGCGCCCACAGCCTCGATAACCTCTTGATTGAAAGAGGATTTGAATTCCACTGTAGAGGATTCGCCAGCCTTGATTACCGATTCGTACCGCATTTACAACCTACACATTTGTTCACTATCAAATATACACAAACGCGGGGCGGTTGTCAATAGCCGGGGCAAAAAAAGTTAATTAAGCAACTTATTGTTGACAAAAGTGACTTGCGGGCGTTCCCTGCTGCGCAGGGGCGGGAAAAAACTACCCAACGTTAATTTCAAGCATTCCATTTAAATCAGCCGACTTGCAGGATTGAGCGATATCAGACAAATCACCAACTTCAAGAGTTACATACTCATTAACAGCGTCCTTTTTTCGCAACAAGAAGCGAAACTCTCTTTGATACGAGAACTCTCTTCTTTTTCGGAACGCATTTTTGGGAAACTCATCCAAAACGTTATCCTTGGAAAAATCGTAATAATTTACAGGGCCTTTGAAAAGATCAAAACCATCTTTCAAGGCTGCCTTTTCCAATCTTTCAAGAAATAATTCCGCCTGCGGAATCACAACCACATATTCGCCATACTTAATCATTTTTTCAGAAAACAACACATCCCGTTTCAAATCTTCCAAAAAAGCGTACTTCTTTTGCGAATCAAGTCTAATCGTTGAAAAGCTCATTATATAGCTTTTCAAAACATCATCATTACCACAAATTGACACAGGTCCAGCCAGGTCGTTCAATTCCAACTGACCAAAGGAAACTTTTATTGAATTAGGCTGAAATACTTTACAACATTCATAAGGATCGTTTTGCTTAAAACTATCAGATGCTTCCGTATTCCGAAAATAATTCAAAGAATTAAAGTAAAGGTGACCCCTTAAAAAATCATCACGATACTTTTCACAACTGAAAAACTTGAATAAACCTTTACACATCTTAATCTCCATTAATGGTTAAATATACATTCCCATTTTGTCAAAAAATGACAAAATAGACCCTTTTCAAGCAAAACATCCCCATCCGTGAGAGGCGACAGAGTCGCCGCGCACGAAATTGGGATGGAAATGTCTAGATAATCTACTTTTCCTTTCTCACCCCCTTAAATGGCGTGCCATTTTGCTTGACATCCATAAAGCGGCCCGTTTCGGCATTACGCTTTACAAACTGCTGCGTCCTCGGATTAAAGGTTTGGGAACGGGAGCGGACCGTTCCATTCCTATGATTGTCTCCAGATGGCGGATTTGTCGCCATATTGACCTCCTTTCTTATGCTGGCAACATCGTCAGGCATTTAAACAAAAAAAAGCTTTTCCACATCAAAAAAGTCATTTTTATGAAATTCTTATAAATTCAGTGTTATTTATCCCGTTTTCAAGCGGCAGGGAATTCTCGCCTACCCCATGACATACCATCCTTGGTTTAATGTTTACGGTTTCCCGCCAGGATTACATGTATCCTAGCGAGGTTTAAACCTCTCTTCAACATTGGAGAAAAGGCTCCCGTAGATATTATAGCGAGTAGCCGGGACATCACCGGGCAAAAATGCCACTCGGTTGGGATAAAAAAGTCCACCAGCCAGTGATTTTTTGCCCTTTTTGAACGAATTTAGCCAATTTAGGGCGTCAATCTCGTAAGAATATTTTTTCAAAATCGCCCAATACCGTGACCAGATATGGTTCGCCGAGAAGGGCAAACCCCACGAAGCGACGGTGCTAAAGCGGCTTAGCGGAATCGAGATGAGCGACGAGGGCGAATTCCGCAAGGTCCGCAGGGACAGGATTTTCGAAAAGGACTACTTCGACAAGAAATACGGAGCCCTGCCAGAGGTCAGCGACGGTTTCGATTTGATCGAGACAATGAAGGGGTAAGGGCGTTCCCTGCTGCGCAGGGTCGGGCTCTCGCGGCATAAATACTCGGCTCGGATACGAAAACATGCCAGCATGTTTTCGCTCACTCGCCTTCGATATTTTCCGCCTAGAGGGCCGAGCGCGGGACCCCAGCGGCCCTCCCGGCCCTTCGGGCTTCAATCCCTAATGCGAATGATCCAGGAAATGCCATTCAACGCTATGTCGGATTCACAACGTTATCATCTTCATCATATAAAATGCCATCTTTCTGTCTATATACTTTTCCAGAATCAATAAGAACTGAGATTGCATCACTCACTGCAGATGGATAGCATTTTAGTTTAAATGCAATGTCCCTATGTATTCCAATTGGCCAAGGCTGTTTCGGCAACATTTGCTCAACCTTGTCAATAAATTCCGCATTAACTGAGACAATGTTCATCCGAAGCATGTCTATTTTAATTGATTGGATATGTTTTATTGAGTACTTATTTTCTAAGAATCCCACCACATCATTTATTTTGATTTTAGGAACCCACTTTTTCGCAAACACACCTATTCCATATGATTCAATAAAAGAAGAATAGATATCTTCAAAAATTTCATTAGTAAATAATTCCATCTTATCACAAAGACTAACAAAATCTTTTTCGGAATAAGCAAAATCTTTTAAAACAACCGACGTTGCCAAAAAAGAGAAAATTGCACGCCAACTTTTCAAAAATCCTTCGGAACCACCTAATTTTTTCTTTGATGAAAGAAAATCTTCAACCCTTCGTTGAATTTTTACAATAACAACCCATATAGCAAGGGTATTATTACAATCAAAAATGTCATTATAGTATGTTTTTATAGTCTTTTGTTTTAATCGAGCAGCCAATCTCGGATTTTTCTTTATTAAAGAAACATAGCCGGTCGCCAAATAAGATACAGAAATAATTTTTGAAGAATCTACCCCTTTATTCTTATAATAATTATTCTTTCTATCATAAAACATATCATATTTTTTCAAATAATCTTCAATATCTTTCTGATATTTTTCAGTAGCAAATAACGAAACCAATTGAACCGGAGTTTGGTTATTCGTGGCTTTAATTATTTTTTTATTTAACTCTTCATCACGTGTTATTATAACTTTGACAAGAACTTTTCTATCACAATCTGTTCCTTGATTTTTAAAGAAAGAGCATATTGATTCAGATGTTTGAAGGCCATTAACAATCTGCGGATTTGTCAAAAAAATTGTTTTTGAAACAATTGTTGCATTTGAAGCGATAACCGTTATGCCATTATTCATAAACCAAAAATCAACATTTTTTTCATTTTCTAATGAAGAAAGAATATCTTCATTAACTCTATTTAGCCCCATATAGTCTCGAACATTCGCATTAAAAAGCAGTCTATTCATACTCCCATCTTCAAGTTTGATAAAATCATAGTAATTTGACAATTTTACCAACATGACATAGCTTTCTTCGGACGAAAAAGAATCTTCAAATGAAAGTTCTTTTTTTTCTATTGAATTTTCACGATAAGCACGAATAAGTTCTTCACTACCGAAAAAACAGAAAGAGACTTCCGTGTTAGAAAATTTTTCTTTCACTTTATTTACAATAGTTTCAGCAGTCGCTTCGGTCACATCACCGACATTAGCCGCATCGCCCCTAGATGCGTAAACAAATTTTATCGAAATCTTGTAATTAGACAAAGCTGACTTTTTATACGCTATTATAAGATCATCTCTAGCATCTAATACTTTTTCATTTAAAAAATCAGTACTAATGCCATCTCGAGACTTTGTCAAATCAAAAAAAGCATCTACTCCAGATGAAATAGATTCTAACGGGCCTGCAATAAACGAATCTTTATGTTTTGACGTTATAACATATATTTCCATTTCCGCATTTTTATTTGGAAAATCATAAGAGCGCGCATCTTTTACCAAATAATCATTTACGAAAAGAAATATATAATCAAAACCACTATCAGCTTTATCATCAGTACAGCATGATTCAATATCATCATCACTTAACGCATATTTTTTTAATATCTGCTGTACAGCAAACACTTCAAATGTTTTTCCGATTGCAGTCGAATTCTTTTCTGCACCTTGAGATTCTAATATATCATCAATGATGCAGTCAATTAAAATAGTATCATTTTTTGCCATATAATTATCTCTTTGTAGTACAAACTTTACTTGAAATATAATTTATTTGTCAGCTACCCATTTTTAGGACTGGTTTAAAGTATACAAAATCACCCTGTTCTCATCAACCGATACTCCATTGGAGCGAGGTTGTTTAAGGAGTAGTGGGATCTTTCGTTGTTGTAATAATCCGTCCACTTTTCGGTACGGAGCCCTGCCGGAGGTCAGCGACGGTTTCAATTTAATCGAGGCTATGGAGGGGTAAGGGAACAGCAAACCGAACATTCCTGGCTCAAGGAGATGTCCGCCGGACTCGACCGCGCCGAGTCGATTCTCAAGCTGAATAAAAATCAGGAATCAACCTCATTCATATAATCATACATATCAGGTTCAGATTCATGCATTTTTTCATAATTATCAAAACAAGCCGAAAGTGCATTATACGACATCAAAATAGAACTTAACTCATGAGCAACGTCTTCCGTGCCACCCAAATCAAACCACACCTTATCTTTTAAAATTAAAGAGATGTTGGCAGCAACAAAGGCAATTTGTTTATTCACCAAACTTTTCAAAGACTGAATTGAATTATAATTGTATGTACCAAACGGACTTAATGAAAGAAAATTAGGGTCGCCTATGTACGGTTCTATAGGCATTGCTGAAGACGAATTTGCATGAATAAATTCCGAGAGTTTTGAGCCAATAGGATCCTTAATAAACTCATTATAATAGGCTTCGTCGACATCCTTTAAAACAGTTTCTATTTTCTTTGCAGCCTTGCCTCGGCCTACATGTTTATTCCAATACTCATTAGCATCCAAGGATTCTCCCATAATAGCTTGAGCTTCATTTTTATCCAATATAATCAACAATTCCAGTTGCATTTCTTCGAACGCACGTCTATAAAGAGCCAACCCCATTGAAGAATATCCAGAAAGGAAAAGGATTCTAACAGAATTCACGTTCTTTATCAAATCCAATACCAGAGTAACAGGGGATTTCGGAGCGTCAATCCTTTCATACAATTTGGACAAGAGCCACATTAGATAAATACTTTCTTCATATAGCCTAAGCCAAGGTTGCAGAAGTCCATTAAGTTTCTGATCCATTTCACTCCGACGATTCAATTTACGATAAAATTCTTCTCGACGATTAATATCTTCTTTTGAAAAATCTTTTTCTTGTTGTTTCAAGTACCGCAAAATAGATAGATCTATTTGATTGTCAATATAATCGTACATAATTCTCTAACCTTCATATTATTTTTTATTTTCGCACACCTGTCAGCAATCCGATCCCGTAACCCTTTTTCCAGAAAGGGTTTCGCACTCTATACGCCTTATTTCAGCAACAAGAGGAGATCCCCACCTTGGTGGCCATGCGCACTAAAGAGCAAAGCTCTAAGTGCTGTCCGCCCGGTCAAGCCGGGGAAGACAAGTTGACAACAAAAGGATGATTCACCTGAAACTAGTTCAGGGCGGGCTCTCGCGGCACGAAGTTTTCACTTCTTTTCTTCAATCGCTTTCGCTTCATTCAGGAACTTGTCAAAATCGCTCTTGAACAGTTTGTCCTGGACAACGCGGTATTTTTCGAATTCACTTTCGGCAAAAGCCTTTGCAATTTCAGCCGACACCCGACCCTTGTCTGTCAGAATCTCCACCTCGTTGAAATCCAGGAACTTGTTGAGGCGAAGCGCCCAATCTTCCATCGTCATGGGAATCTGCCGTTTCGCCTGAAATTCCGCATAGTCAAGGTACATCGTCACGAAGCGTTCCAACTGATGCAATTCATCCTTTGAAAGGTAGTTCTTCGCAATGCTGACATCCGACTTCTCGATTTTCCCGTCAGGCGCCTTGCGCCAGGTCGTCAAGCCCATGTGCGTCTTTTTCGCATCGGCGCGTTCCATAATGAGTTCGGCAGCCGTATGCCGGTGGATAGCCCAGTGCAACTTGTTCTGCACATTTGCGAAAAAATCTCTTGTCGTGACGGCATCCCGACTGTAATCGACACTCGTCGCATAGATATCGGTAATCTTCTGGTAGAATTTCCGCTCCGACATCCGGATTTCCCGGATTTCTTCGAGCAGGTTCTCAAAGTATTCTTCGTCAAAAATCTGGCCGTTTTCCAGGCGTTGCTTGTCAAGAACATAACCCTTTATCGCGAAATTGCGCAAAACGTTGGTCGCCCATTGCCTGAATTGCGTTGCGCGGATAGAATTCACGCGGTATCCCACCGAAATTATCGCATCAAGATTGTAGAATTTGGTATTGTAAGTCTTGCCGTCGGCGGCAGTATGTGCAAATTTTGCACATACTGAAATTTCTTCCAACTCGTTGGTCTCAAAAACGTTCTTTAAGTGCTTGGTGACTACGGACCTATCGACATCGAACAGCCTTGAAATTCCGTCCTGCGTGAGCCACACATTTTCGTCCTGGACGCGCACTTCTATCGAATCCAGAGAATTCTGCTTGGTAAACACCAAGAAATCGATGGTACTATTGCGAATCTGCAACGTTTTGCTCATTTCTACCTCAGAATTCAACACAACAGGCTCTTTTTTGTTCATTTTCAACTCCTTCCTTGCGGACAAGCAAAAACCGCAAGGCACAAAGATACACATTTGTTCACTACCAAATATACACAAACACGAAACGGTTGTCAATAGGTCGCCCCGTTTTTTGCTGGAATTTTCTGTGGCTGTCAGCTACCCATTTTTAGGACTGGTTTAAGGTATACAAAATCACCCTATTCTGAGTCGGACACCCGGGCTGCGTGTACAAAATTTTGATTCCGTTTCCATCGCACCAATCTTGAAATTCATGCGAAATGAATCGCCAATTCGCCTCAGTCATATTGGCTCATGCAAGCATGGCCAATACGACATTCGTCTCTAGAGTTTTTTTCGATAACCTCGCGGAGAATTTCGTTGTCCAGGGCGAGATTGGCGGACATCTGGTCCTTTGCTACCAAAGGTAGCATTTTGACGCAGGCAGAATTGCCATTTGTCTAGTTATGAACAGTCCTAATTATGGGGAAGCTTACAAAGTATCATATTTAAATACTCTCGTTCTTATAAATCACCTGTGCATTTTCCGGATTCCATCGTCTAGCATTTCCCGATGTCAGCGCCGGAATGTTCGGGTATTGCGTAACAAGGTCGCTATTTTTCTCGTAAGCCACCCCAACAACAGAAGACTCTCCCCCAACAGGCAATGACGAGATAACCACATGCAGAGTTCTATCCTTATAACGGCGCAAATAAAAATGCCTGTCATTTCCTTCAGCAATAATCGCCGGACTTCTCAATGTTTCAACGATACACCCCGCATATTGGGCTCGTCGAATATCGAAATGATACTCATGACCGCCACACAGGTGCTTTGCACGAAACTCAATCGTCCTGCATTCATTCGCTTCATGTTCGGATTTTTCAGGATCACGGTCCGGAACATCCAAATGCACGGCAACTCCATCCGGCCCCAAGACAATCGGATTGGCCTTCAGCAACCCAACTACTGCAGCAACAAGCTCCACCTCTTTTTTCTGGCACAAAATCGGTGCATCCACACTCTCCGCCGGAATAAATGGCTTCACCGACTTCAACTGAAAACCAATACCGACTTCGTTCCAAGAAGAACATGGAGTCTTTTGCGTCTGAATGGGCCGTGGCGTCGCAAGTGGTTTCGTCTTGCTGGAACGGCGCATACCCGCGATTAACTCGTTAAATCTTTTCTCGTCGTTACCCATTCGATTCCCCACTTGCGTAATCAAACAGATTGGCATAAGATTCGATATTCGGTACGCCGCCAAGACAGCCGTCAAGATACAACTTGGGCAAGTTTCGGTCCCTACGAATCTTGGCTTCCTTTATGATGAATTCATCAAGCGAAGACAATTCCGTCGCCCCAAATTCGGCATTACGTTCGGCAATCCAAATTTCATCGCGACGCAAAACATCCTGGTCCATTTGTTCAATATCGTGGTTCGTCAGCACCAATTGCGAACGGGTATCCTGGTTCCTAGTTTCAAGGAATGAAGCTAGCAGTTGCTTTACCAGATTAGTATGCAGGCTCCGATCAAGTTCATCAATGACATAGCAACAGTCCGAACCTAGTGAAACCAGGTCGTTGAAAGCCGGGAACAGGTGCAGGCACCGGCGTGTACCGTCGGAATTCTCGGAAATTTCAAACGGAACCAGCGAACCATCCACACCGCGATGATACGAAATCATCTTGTAACATTTAAGCTCTCCGTTCTGGAACTCAAACCGATAAAAATCATCGTTGTTCCCCATTGCCAAGACATTGATGGTTCCCGAAGAAAGCACCCTGACAATCTCGGCAATGTAATCCTTTGCGAAAAAGTTCGAATATTCCTCAAAAGGCTTAAAGTCTATCTTCTCGATGCTGGTATCCAGCTTATGCAAAACCATAGAAAGCTTGTCCGTCGGCATAGTCTTGTCCGTAAAGCGGATAAGGCGGCTGGCCGGCGTAAGCACAACGAGCTTGAAACGGAACCAGAAATAAATCTTTTTAAGTTCTTCAAGGCCGGGAACATCTTGAATCTGCATATAAGACAGAGCAAGCCGCTGCTTCAGGGTTCCCTGAATCGCATTACGGGCTTCCTTCGGCATGGAGGGTTCGAAACAGAACACTCCATTTTCATCACGTTCGAACACGGCCTTCAAGCGTTTGCCACGAGCTCGTTCAAGTTTTTCCCAAGCAACAAAGCCTTCATGGCTAAGTGCAAAATAGTAATGATACATCCGGTCATCAATCGTGAACGTGAACTCGAATTCACTGTTTTTCGAGACATTTTCAGGGTCAATCCTGAACGAATCCACCGGCTCCTTGTGATAGGGGTCAAAATCGGTAGAGGTTATCTGCCCCACTGCAAAATCGATGGCCTTGACCAGGTTAGATTTACCCGCAGCGTTAGCTCCAAAAACAACAGCAATCGGCAAAACATTCAACTTGTATTCCGGCAAATACTGGATGTGGTTCGCATGCTGTTTTTCCTTGCTCGCAATCATGGACAAAGACGTCTTTTCCTTGAAGGATTTCCAATTCGAAACGGTAAAATTCAGCAGCATATATCATCTCCTGTACCATAATATAGCAAAAAACAGCAAAAAGTCAATGCTTTACGAGATTTTTTCTCGTAAAATTCACATTTTGTGTATAATTCTTCTAAAAATCTTCGATTCCGAAGACATGGAATCCGAGGGAACGCTTAAGATTCTCGACCTGTCCGGGCCGATCGTCGACACGCTTGTAACCGGGAAAGGGCAACCCGAACAACGCGCAACTGATATTCGCCACCCACGACACGAACCCACTAAACAACGAGATATTGCGGCGTGACCAGACCTGGTTCGCCGAAAAGGACAAGCCCCACGTAGCGACAATTTCGACTTGATCGAGGCCATGAAGGGGTAAGGGCGTTCCCTGCTGCGCAGGGGCGGGCTCTCGCGGCATAGTCGCGAGTGGCTGGAGGCCTAACGCAAGGATGTCATTCTTTATCTCAAATCTTTTCAACCTAATTAAATTTATTGGACATGCTCTAAATCTGTTTTCAAACGTTCCCATTCACGTTTCAATATTTTTTGGCATATTTCAATATATCCGGGATTGTTTTTGTACTTTTCAATAACAGAACCTTTTGCAGAACTCAAAAAACTATAAAGCGAATCCTGTAAAGCACGATAGTCCTCATCATTCGGATTCATAAGAAGTTCTATTTCTGTTCCTAATTTATAAAATTCTCTCTCTTTCGTTGGGTCTAAATTAGGAAGAATCCCGTAACTTTGAAATTCACCCATCGAACTTCTAAGTTTATTTATCCATTGTTGTCGAAATTCTGCAATTTTTAGCATTCCTTCAAAGGGACGCCGTTTGTCTTCATTCTTCTTCAATCTCCGGCTTGTTATCCAAGCTGATAAAACACCTATTAAGGCCCCCAGAATCGGAACAATAACCGCTGTTACAACCCATTGATGAGTATTTAAGAATTCCATTATAATCCTACCTATTTGTTTTTAAGAGAAAAAACGAGTGTTCGCCAACTATTACTTCTATTTATCATCATTATGACATTCAAATTTGCACCCTAGACAAACAAGTCATTTTCTCCCTTATGGCATTGCCGCTCTTGCTTTAACCTGGTTACACCATGTTTCCAATGTCATTTCAACATCCTTTATCCCAAGCAAATGTTGCAGCACATGCTTTTTATTAAGAAGATAGATAAAGCAAAGCACATCTTTCGCCGTTCTTTTCTTCTCTGCTTCCGAAATCAAACCGAAGAAATCATAATCCTTCATAGCCTTTATCTGTTCTTCCTTGTGGCTTCCGCCATGAAGAACCAATCTGTACATTAAATTTTCATAGTATGACTTATACGCAGGTTCAGGCAACAAATTAAGAATGTCCGGATCTGTTGAAACATCTTCAATACCTTTCTTGTACTGGAATGTTGCGAATGCTTCAAGTACCTGTCGCATCAAATTTCCAATAACAAGATCATGTTCAGCAGTATTGCCCTGCCCATAATCGTAAATCAATTTTAATATCTCTGTGTATTCCTGACGGTTTTTATACTCGAAAAGCTTAATTGTTCCATCTGTAATCTCAAATCTATTGAACTTTGGTTTATGGGCGTAGTTTTTCTTCTTACAACAATTAATGATTTCTTCAAACAACTTGTGGATATCATAGAAAGTCATGAGATCATGAGTCATAACAAATGCTTTTGAAAACTCATTCCCTTCTAGGAACGTACCAAGCATATATTTCAGGAACGAGAGAATCCCGATACGGTTTTCCGTGTCAAAACTTGAAACAGGATCATCAATAATTAGCAAATACTCCTTACCATAGACATCTTTCTCTTCTTGCCCTTCCATGATGCTAGCAAAGAAGTAACTAAGACCGATGATGTTACGCTCGCCAACTGAGACATCGCAGGGGCGTACTTTTTTCCCGTGTGAGAACAATCGATACTCTCCGTCTGTATAGTCAATTCTCAATCTATCTTCTGCAAAGAAAATATATTTCAGAAAAGCATTCATGATATCAAGCGCAAGTTGGACGTTCTTTCTCTGAGCATCTAGATCTTCGACGGCATTACTCTTTGTGTCATAATCGTTCTTGGCATCATTGAACTCTTTCTCGGCCATTTTAAATTCATTTTGCTGCTTGTCATATCCAGCAACAAAATCAATTATATCGTAATGTGCTATAAGACTATTAATCTCATTCAGTTTATTGATAATAGGTTCGGTATTTGTAGCCTTTCTATTGTATGCTTCTCTTTCTGATTCTAAAATTGTAAAATTTTCAGAAAGTTGTTTCATCAAGTTTGCTACATCTTGACTAGACGCCTTAATGGGCTGATAAGGTTTCTCTATTTTCTGTTGAATTAACTCATTATAAGTCCGAATTGCGGTGTTGATCTTATCAATTATACCACAGCATGCTTCGTAATTTTGTAGTGAAGAAAACAGCGACAAGTCAATGTCAACATCATTATGTACCCAGACTTGCAATGATTTCTGGTGTTCTTCTACGGTTTTCGAGAGAACCTTTTCAATGCTGGCTACTAAATTGGTTTTATACACACCGTCAACTGATTGAAAGCAGTACGGGCACTCTTTTACGTCAGGATTTCGAAAGAAAGCGGCTTTCTGTGATAGTTCATTCGTCTTACCATCTTCGACAAGGCCCATGAGATACCGCTCTCGTTCCGAAAGTTCCGGTTTTTCAATCTTCTTTGCTAATAAAGCCATGATAGCCTCATCGTCATATTGGTCATATGGCTTCGGTAGTGTCGGAACTTTGCTTTCAATCTTTGAAGATCCAGATTTTGCGGTATCTAACGCCATCATCTGCTCATTAAATTCAACAATTAATTCAGAACGCGTCTTTGAAGGAGCAAGATCAATAAACTTTTTATAAGTATCCTCCTTTACTTGCGTATTCTGTCGGGCACCATAAATTTTTCGATTTCGCCCAGCCCAAGCATCATCGCCACGAAGAGCTTTCGCAATTTTTAACAACCAATGGGCCGGAGATTTTGAGTTGTTGGCATCCTCATACTCCTTTAACGCAGTTTCTTTCGCATCATATTCGGCCTTTGCTAAATCTCTATCCTTCTCAGCTTGTTCAATTTTCCCCGCCAGATCGGCAGCTTCTCCAAGCATGATTATTGTATCCAGATGATCTTCTTTGAATTTTACCTTTTCATTCACGAAATCTTCGTCAAAAACAAAGATTCTCTTTTTTTCATCATCAGATAGTGTGACAGAGTTTCCATCTTTATCAATGAAAGACACCTGCTTAATTGCTGGTTGCTCTTCCCCCCGAGCCAATCTAAAAGCCCTAGCTATTGTACTCTTTCCGGAGCCATTTCGACCGTAAAGAAGGGTTCCCTTGATTGTTTTGAGTTCCTTACCATCCTGCGGATCAAACAATGAAAAAGGTGTTAACGTGGCAAAAAGGCCACCTTGAACTTCTACTGTTGATATATCCCTGAGCATTACCGACCTCCGCTCTGTTAATTTGTAATCAGGAGCACCTTACTTTCTTCTTTTTTTTATCTAAAAATTCCAAATAAAATCTATTCAAAACAACATAAATTGTCAACCGATTTTGGATAAGCCCCACGAAGCGACGGTGCTAAAGCGTCTTAGCGAAATCGAAATGAGCGACGAGGGCGAATTCCGCAAGGTCCGCAGGGACAGGATTTTCGAAAAGGACTACTTCGACAAGAAATACGGAGCCCTGCCGGAGGTCAGCGACGGTTTCGATTTGATCGAGGCAATGAAGGGGTAAGGGCGTTCCCTGCTGCGCAGGGGCGGGCTCTCGCGGCATAAAATCGCGGCCTCACGCCGCAATTTTTCCACCTAGAGGGCCGAGCGCAGGATACGAGCGGCCCTCCCGGCCCTTCGGGCTTCGATCTCCCCTAAAGGGGACCATAGCCACTAAGGCAACGAGTTGCCAAGTGGCTGGAGGCCTAACGCGGAATGCGGGACTCGAGGCTTCACTTCTTTTTTTACTACAAATACCCCGACGAGTAAAAAAAAAGGACACCACTCATCACAAGTTTTATTTTTTCATGTATTCAAGAAATCTTTTGCCCATAGGGGTTAGGCCGGCACCTGATTCATCAGGTTCATCAGAATCTTTGAATGTCAAAAAGGAGCCCCTTTTATCGTATCCCGACAAATCAGAACAAAAGACCAAGCCCAATTGTTCTAATTGTGTAGCAAAGAATCTGAACCGATATTTCTCTAATGGAAAATCCGCATTATTTTTTGAATACAAATTATAAAAATTCGCCCATGAATCAATTGTTTTCAAAGAACTTTCAAATTGATTCATAAAATTCAAGATTATTATTTCCTGCACGTTTATTTTAGCAAGAGCATCTACAAACAATCTTTCATCAGAGTCTTCATATTCAAGCCGATTTCGTAACACACTCTTATAAATTTCCGCAACAGATTTGCGCTTTTGAATTGTGTTAAGAGAATGCACCCTATTAAGAATATCAATCATCAAATTAACATAACTATCCGAAGTCAGATATTCTTTAGTGATTAAATTTTTCGAATCAAGTTCATCGTATTTTTCTTTCAAATACTGAAGTATTTCTCGTGTGTTGTGCTGATTTATTTCAGCAACAGCGCCTCCTAACAAAGCATATAGAACAGAAACCCAAGGATTAACAACAGCCAAAGCTGCCGAGCCTGCTTTTACCAATGGTCCAATTACCGTCATGAATTCAGACGAATCTATATTTGAAAAATCAGATGACAATTCACCCATCGTAGTCCTCTTTATACATTACTCTATTCCAAATACATCGTTTATTGAAAAATTTTCTTCTACAATTATGAGGAAGCTTACATTGCCAGTAATGTTTTTTTATTCGAAAATGTTTCAACTACATTCCCGTTTTGTCACAAAGTGTCAAAACGGATTTTTTTGAAAAAATGGCGTTCCCTGCTGCGCAGAGGCAGGGATGCTTACAGGATCTGTATTTCCTCGAACAACTTAAAAAATTCTGAAATTCCCCGTTCTGGATTATCGAATTTAAAATTGCCGAGTTTTTGGGAATTGCTTATAGCCGTTTGCAACTTGTCCTTTAATCGGGCGTATATATCTTTTGGGCCTTTCACAAAATAGTCCTTATTCTTCTCGTAATCCCGTATATGTTTTTTAAGATCGGACTTCAGTTCGTCAAAATCCTCGTAAAAACGACTCGTATATTTGTAATGTAATAAAAACCAGAATTCAAGGCAGGGTACATTTATTATAGTGAATAATTTATCATTGCCGGCCTCCGCTTTCAAATAGTTTTCCAATTCGTTTAGTGGAGTAATGCCTTTTTTGACAATTTTAGATTCCTTTAAAATAGTATCCAAATCGAGCATCCAAAACACTTTATCATGCGTCGCACACGCATCCTTTACTTCTTGGAATTGCGCATCTAATGACTGTTTTACGTGAATTTTAGGTTCAATAGCTATATTTAAAGTCGGCTCATTTTTACGGAGCATCTGTAAATACCATTGTTCCGTTTCGCCATCAACAATGACCGCGTACGATTTCTCAATTGGAATGTGTTTTCTCTGTCGGCTCATAGCAATAATTACAAGTAAAAATCTTTTGTCTTGGGAATGGCCTTCAATTTCCCGCTTTTATATGCATTTAAAATGTTCGATGTATTTCTTATTACTGCGGAGTCAAAATCGTCTAAAGAATACAATTCTGCGGCACCATCTTCATTCTTGTTGGTAAACCATATCGCATCATTTCTAAACAAGTTCTTGTCGTCTAGAATTTCGCGGTTGTGTGTAGTTACAATCAATTGAGACTGCTTCACATTTTCCATAAACATAAGCAGAAAATGTATTACCAAATCAGGATGTAATGACGCATCAATTTCATCAACGGCAAGTAGATTTGGTTCGACTCTAGCCATTTCAAGAAGCCCTGCCAAAGAGTAGAATCTCTTTGTTCCATCGGATTCCATCCCAAAGGGTAATAGGTAACTGTTATTTTTTACTTTGTGAATTGTTCTAATGGCAAATTCTTTCGTCGTGCCGTCTGATTCAGAAGACTTTAATTCTTTATAAAGAATGTCGTTAATGTTAAAATCCGCCTTTTGAATGATTTCTAAGACTTTTTCTTTTTTTATGAAACCTAAATCAATGAAATCCGTGACCATGTCGCTGAAGTCGTCATCAGGCGTATTTGCCAAAAATATATGATTGTTAATCCAATCAGTTGAATCTTTTAGTTCTTTTTGCTCCAAATTAACTTTTGTAAAACTGCTTAATACTGTCGTGTTCCATAAAGTATATAACTCGAGAATTTCTATGGCCGGTTTTGATATTTTGAATTCTCGACCAAATTTTATTTTCGAAATTTGTTTTTGGGAATCAGTAGACCTTTTGAATACATTAGTTTTACGCTCATTTTTCCCGATTAAAAATAATTCTTCTGAAACAATGTGAGTCCTATTGAATTCTACGGAATAATAATATCGGGCATCGTTTTGTAAAAAATCTATTGAAAGGATGGTGTTCTTTTTATTAGAAGTTTCATCAAATAAAAAAGGTGTAAAAATCAATTCATCGCTTTTTTTTTCATTAGGGGATAAGATAAGGTCGTAAAGAAAGTCAAGAGCTTCAATAATCGTAGATTTTCCGGATGCGTTTGCGCCGAATATGATAGCGAATTTTAAAAGACGTAATCCGTTCGCGTATATTACATATTCGTCTTCTAGGTGGGAGCCTTTTTGCGCTTCGAAGGACAAAGTTTGTTTGTCCCTGATGGGGCCAAAGTTTTCAATCGAAAAATTAACAAGCATAAAACCCTCTAATTTGCAATCACATTACATAATTTAGCACATTTTTGCATAAAAAGCAACAGCAAAACGCCAATTTTCACCAACATACATCCCCCTTCGCAAATTTCAGTAAGGGATACAGCCATCAAAATCGACGAAGCCGGGCTCAAAGACGACCTAAAAACACTGATCCGGAGTACGGTCGAGGATACGCTCAACGCCATGCTGGACGAGGAGGCGGCAAGCCAGCCTCTGCAACACCCCAAATTGCTGAATTTTGCCTAAAAACGCCAAAAGAGGGGCGGCAGCCCCTCTTTTGCGTCTTTTCAGCCCAAAATCAACAGTCCCTATGTAAGCTTCCCCATAATTGTCAGCTACCCATTTTAGAACCTTTTTAAAGTATACAAAATCACCCGGTCCTTGCCAACCGATATTGCATCGGAGCCAGGGTGCTTGGCGAGTTGTGCGTAGAACCGTTCAATATAGCCGTTCCGTATCGGGTGCCGTACCGTTATCGCAGCAGAATGTCCCCGCGACAAAACAAAAGCATACAAATTTATTATCTTTGGGCGGCAACCTCCATTTTGTGACAAATTATCGAGGATAAGAAGGAAATGAAAGTCATTCTGCCAGTCGCCGGCAAGGGCGAGCGCATGCGCCCCTACACCAACAACCTGCCCAAGTGCCTATTGCCCGTAGGCGGCAAGACCATTATCGACTGGATTGTAGAAGACACCATCCCGCTCAAGCCCACCGAAACCATCTTTATTACCGGATACAAGGCCGAGAAGATGGATGAATACCTCAAGGCGAAACCCGAATGGGGCAATACCCGCACCGTACTACAAAACGACCCCCAAGGCCTGGGGCAAGCCATCAGCCTTGCTCTCCCCTACGTGAACGATGACGAACCGCTGCTCATCATCCTGGGCGACACCCTCTTCGATGCCGACATTCAGAGCCTCGCAAACGCCTCCGAGAACATCCTTTACACCTACAAGGTCCAGGACCCGCGCCGTTTTGGCGTAGCCGTCACCAACGCGGACAGGCAAATTGAACGCCTTGTCGAAAAGCCGCAAGAATTCGTAAGCGACGAGGCTATCGTCGGAATCTACTACATCAAAGACGTCAAGGAACTCAAAAAGGCGCTCCAGCACCTGATAAGCAACGACATCCGCACCCGCGGAGAATTCCAGCTGACCGACGCGCTCCAGATGATGATTGAACAGGGTTGCAAATTCTGCACCACCCCCGTAAACGAATGGCTGGACTGTGGACTCCCCGAAACGCTCATAGCGACCAACACCTGGCTGCTGCAAAATAGGCCTAAGCTCAACAACATCTGCCACATTGTCATTCAGAACAAGTCCATGCGCAACGTCACGCTAGTTCCTCCTTGCAACATCGGCAAGAACGTGATCATCGAGAACAGCACCATTGGTCCCAACGTGACCATCGGCGACAACAGCATCATCAAGAACGCAAACATTCAAAACAGCGTTATATGGAAAAACGAGGAAGTCCATTCCTCGCAAATCAATGGTCAAGTCATCGCCAAATGCTAAAATTTCTTATACACTTTGCAATATGTTTTGAATTTTTTTATCATTGCCCCACACTGCTTTTGAATCATAAGGGCGATCCGGGAAAGCTCCATACTTAAGCTTAATTTTGTAACCATTTTCTTTTATAAAACGTTCCACCCTATCAGCTAATTTTTCCGGACGTCCCGAGCAAATATTAACGATTCCCAATACGCTATTTTGACCAACAGCTCTCGCGACCTGTTCACAAAAGTCTTCGTAATTTATAAAATCATACTGATTCTGCCCCATAGTAAATGGGAACTCAACTTTCCCTTCCTTTTCTGCAGCAGTAATTTTAGAAAAGATTGATGCACCGTATTGGCTATTGCCTACAATGTAATAACCACGCAACCACAAGAAATTTCTGCACTTTTGCTTGCAAAGCATAGCAGCAAACTGTCTCAGAGCGTTTTTAGCTATTCCATATGGAGTAATGGGAGAACAGGGCGTATTTTCATTGATACTTCCCTCAAAGAAACCAATTTCATGCATAGAACCCATCGTGGCAATAGTTTTCACATCGGATTCAGCGAATTTCTTGATAAATTGACAATGCAGCGGCAAGTCACCAACATGAGCATCGGAATAATGCACAAAACCGTCGCGCCACGCAAGGTGCAAAAGAACATCCGGCTTGCCAAAATAACTGTACGGATCCTCAATTTCGAAGAGATTGCATTCACGTCTATCTGCGCGAGCATCAATATGATCCACCTTGAAATCTGCAGCAACAACCTGATTGCCATAATCAAGAATGTGTTTCACAATTCCCTGTCCGAGGTATCCATTTGCTCCTGTTACCAAAATCTTCATCGTTTCGTCTCCTTACTTTTTCCGAATGAACATTCCGGCCCTTTCCATTTCTGAAAGAGAACGTTCGTATCCACTATTGTCTTTATCTTGACCTTCTACCCAAGAGCAGAAAGCCTTCAAGCCATTATCTAAAGCAATTGTTGGCTGAAAATCTAGTATTTTTTTTGCCTTACTGATATCAGCCTTATTATGAGCAATGTCTCCTATTCGGAAATCTCCACTTACATTAATAACACTATTGCTTCTGTAATGTTTTTTTAAAATTTCAGCAATTTCTATCACACTTGTGTTAACGCCTGAACCGAGATTGATTGTCTCACCGTTACTCATTGAGTTGTTGATGCTGTCAACTACACCTTTTGCGATGTCTTTGACATTGACAAAGTCACGGCTTTCCATGCCATCTTCAAAAATATTGACGGGTTTATTTTCGAGCATCAAGGTTGAGAAAACGGAAAGAATGCCCGTATACGGATTCTTAAGGCTCTGACCGACACCATAAACATTTTGGAATCGGAAAATTGTATAATCAACACCCATTGCAGGGCACATTGTTCTCAGCATCATTTCTTGTGCATACTTCGTGTACGCATACAATGAAGCCGGCTTTATGACGCTATCTTCTGTCGTTGGCAAAAGTGACATTTTTTTGCCACATTTGGGGCAATAGAAATTAAAATCGCCAGCCAACATCTTGTCTTTACTACGCCCATCAGGATAGATTACACCACAACAAGGACATTCATATTTACCTTCACCGTAAACAGATCTTGACGAAGATAAAATAATCTTCTTAACAGTATTTTCTTTGCCAGCCAAGGAAATTGCTTGGAGCAAGTTTGATGTTCCCATTACGTTGGTTTCATTGTACTGATTAATCTGATACATTGATTGACCAGTACCAGTTTCCGCTGCAAGATGAATAACAACATCACAATCTTTAATCGCTTCACAAACAATTGAAAGATCACATACAGATCCCTTGATAAAGCGACATTTGTCCTGTATCATTTTATAGAGATAGGAATTTTCCCAATCCTTTCCATGTATTTGTTCTGTCATGGAGTCAAGGACTGTTATATTGTATCCGACAGCACAATGAAGTTGATTGACAATTTCCGCTCCTATAAAGCCGGAGCCGCCCGTAATTAGAATATTTTTCATGATAAATTCATCCTTTAATTCTAGAAAACTTATGAACATCAAACAAATGTTTTAATTTATCCAGCAAAGTTAACCCTTCCATCAATGGAGTTAATTATAAGTACTTTATTTTTCAAAATGGGAAAAAAAACTCAATAATTTTCTTTTCATCACTGAACCACAATAGGATATAGACTGAACAACTCTAAGATTCAATCGTCTACCCCATCTAATAATATTTACAGAACGTCCAAATCCAGAAAGATTACTTTCATTCAGATAAACACCAGGATCCGATGGAATTTCAACTAAATACTCTTTTCTTTTGCAGAATTCCAACAACAACTTAGGTATGTTAGCTTCACAAACATCAATCTCACATTTCGGCAAAAAACTAAATGCGTTAATGATTTTTGTCGCATACTCTTTTGACAATTTCGGTTTCTGAATCACAGCATGATAGGACAGCGAATATACATAATCTTCTGCATTCATAATATATATATTCTGCTCATTAAGAACTCTATTATCAAGCATTGATTTTTCCCATTTTGCAGAATAATACCCATCACCAACATGTCGGACATCAAATCGGACATTCATATTACCAATATTTACGATAAAGTTATCTCTATAATTAGATCGATGAACTCTTTTGGCTTTAGTTAAATGAACAAAAGAATCTAGATCTCGGCAAAGGATATCTATATCCTCATGTCCATTTCCATATATTCCCTCATCAAATATATCATCCCAATTTCTAAGAACTAGATAATCACAGTTCTTATTTAAAAAATCAAAGAATTGTCTAATAGTTGCAATTTCATTCATAATCAAAATGTTCCTCTATATAGTTATATACCAATTCTGCCAATTCTTGAGGATTGTACTTTTCACTACTCAAACACAGACATTTGGGATTATCCAAAAAACATTGATCAAACCTTTTTTTCATAGCACGAAATGCTACAGGATCAGGAATATCATCTTTTCTACATAAAGATTCTGCAGCAGAACAATGCAAATAGATTACAACCGAAGGTGATGGGAACGCGTATTTATAAAGAAACGTATACACAAATTTGAAAACACCTGATGAGTTTATGTAAATTTCATCAACAGATCTGTCAAAAAGTACAATTTTCCCAGAAGCGACAGCATTCTTATACCGTTTCCAAAAGCAGAGATAACGAAGCCAGATTGAATACAAAAGTTCAAACTTTGTCATTCTAGGCTTATCCAGTATTTTCATCAGCCTAGGATCCTCATAACTCCTGCTACCCATATACTGAACAATACATTTGTCTTTCAGCAACTGCTGAAGATTTTTTATTACGGTTGATTTTCCAGTTCCATCAACCCCAAGTATCGCAATGGTCTTTCTATTCATATTTTAACTATAATTTGGAATGAATTCTTTAATAACCTTAGATATTTTACAATCAACAGCGACAAAGGTTTTCCAACGTTCGCTTAAAACAGTAACTAAATAAGCTAGTAAGTATAAGCCCCTTTTTTCTCGATCAAAAACAATGTTAACCGACAACAGCACATCCGAAAACAAATCATCATATTTTCCTTGAAAATAATATAGAATCATTGTCATATCGTCATATAAAACATATTCCGTAAAAATAAAACAAAAAAGATCATACAAAACAAATCTAGGTTTTACAGATTCAAAATCAGTAATGTAATACCAAAATCCATCATACATCACATTAGATTTCCATAAATCTCCATGTGAAAGAATCATTGGAAATTCTTTAACCAAATCCAACAAATCAGACTTTCCAAATCTCTGAGCAAAAAAACGACAGTTTTCATCCGCATCATCATCTTTAAAACTAGGAAAATTTCTTGCATAAACAGCATATTGTTTAGCAAGACATCGAAACGCTTCTTCTTTATCAAATATCTTTTGGCTTATAAATTCTTCCACAATAAATTTCTTTTCGCGAACAACCTCAAGCGTTTGAGCCACATAAAAATAATCTTTAAAATGATTCTTATTAGAAACCACGCAAAGCATTTTATTTATATCTGAAAAAAGTGTTAAAACTGAAGATCTATCAATATTGAATATTTTATATTCTTGACCACTTGAAGATATAATAATTTCTGTGCCACCAAAATTTTCTTTAGCACGATTTTTATAAACAATTATCCATGTAATAAAAGCAATGACCCTCTTTGCAATTGGATGCTGATACGAAGATGACGCGAATGTAATATTATCAAAATGTCTTTTATGAGACACTTCATAAATATAGTCGCAATGCAGAGAATTACGAAATTTGCCTGTAGCTAAATATGGTTTGACTAAATAAAAAATATTTCGATTTCTAAAAAAAGAATACTTCAAAGTCCATAAGATATTACTTAAAAAAATATGAATTCCAGCCATCATTTTATTTTTTTCACCATCCTTTCTACTATTTGTCGAATTATCGTCTTTTCCGAACTAGATAAGCCTAAAAAATAAAAAATAAATACAGCACCAATAATGGATGAACTTATAACACATATTAATCGTCCTCCCCCCATTTCCATAAACAAAACAACAGGGTATGAAATTAAAAATGTAATTAAAAAAACTGGAAATAACGGGACAATTACTTTTTTTAGATAATCCATAATAGAGAACGACATAATCCCTTTAATAATAAACAGTCCCACGAAGAAGCCTAAAACATCAAATATCAACACCATTATCAAGGCCCATTCCGGTTTTGCCCCATATTTCAACATTATAAAAGCAATCGGTACAGACAAAAACTTAACAACACTACCATATAATTGATACTTACGCATCTCTCCCGATGCATGGACTAACGTCGCCATAGCGCCCATCATAATAAGAACAGCACTCGTCATTAAAATGATTAACACAAAAGTACTAGTATGTTTCGGAACATTCGCTCCCAACCATAGTTTAAGAACATATTCAATTTCCAAGCATACCGGAAGAGAAAGCATATAAAGAAATACTAAACTAAATTTGCTTATGCTATAAGTAAGTCGAAGAGCTCTATCAATTTCCCCCTTGGCATAAGACTGTATAACCTGCGGTCTCACTGGGGTAAGAATATTTGAAACAAACCCATTTATACCCGCATTGATTTGGACAGCTATGCCTCTAGCAGCATTAACAACCGGTCCATAAAATAAATTCATTATAAGGTTTATGCCCTGATCTCGCATCATATTTGAGAAAGATCCAAACAAATTCCATCCTGAAAAAGAAAGCATAGATTTAAAGATTTCTTTATGAAAAACACGACTCAGATGAATTTCTACAAAATTTCGTCTACAATAAACATAATAACACATAAAGTCAAATAAAGATACCAAAGCAAGGAGTAATCCATAAAGAACAAGATAGTCTCCAACAAGCAAAGGTACAGTAAAAACAATACATAGTTTTAAAACAGCATCAACAACATTGATTATTGCATAGAAATCCATACGTTCATGAGCCATAACTGCTGCTACAAAAGGGGCTTGAAAAACAATCAACAAGAAACTAATCATTGAAAACTGAAAAATCATCTCAGCAGCAAACATCCTGCCTTCAGGAACAATCATTTTGTTATGAAGATACCAAAGTCCAAAACTTTCGCACAGAGCAACAACAATAAAAGCAAGTATCAATTGAATCAAAACTGATGTACAAAAAATCTTATTCGCATTCTCTACACCATTTTTACCAAGTTCATAATTAAAAAATCTTTGAATCCCATTGGACATTGATGTATTCAAAAATGTAAACATACTAACAAAACCGCATACAACATTATACACACCATAATCATCCACCCCAAGAAGAGAAAGTACAGCTCTTGTCGTATAAAGATTAATACAAAGAACAACAACCATTCTTATTGAAAGAAAAATGCTATTCTTGGCGATTCGTTTATTTGCAGATAAATTACTAGACATTCTAACAATCAACTTAAAATAATTACTTTATTCCATGCCTGTATGCATTGGCTTTTATAATTGCATACAATAAAAACGAACTCTTAAGACGAGCAGCCAATGTTATCATGTTCTTTTTAAAATCATTTATGAACGGAGCTTTTTTTACGCAACTAAGCAACACACTATTGTTTAGCTGAGCAAAATACCTTTTAAATGTTAAGCAAGACATTTGCGAAACATATGAACTAGTTAGAACAAAAGCAAAAACCTTTCTTGCCCATAAATTTAGCGTACGATCTTCAATCTTCACATTTCCAAACCTATTGTTTTTTAAATAATGCAAAGTTTTTTCATAAACAGATAAATAATCCCTTGGACTTCGCATAGCCGATTCATACCCAACACAATAATGGTATAAACAGTCATCAACATAATATATGGATTTGATTTTTGACAAATAAGTTAGAACAAATATCATATCTTCCCCCACAGAAATGTCTTGAGGGAAATAGACTTCCGCTTCATGCAAAAGATTATTATCAAACATTTTATTCCATATAGCAAAGGCAATTTTTTCATCCATTAAATAATTGCGTATAAAATCTTGATCAAACGAAATAATCTGTTCTAATCCCGCAAAGCACAGAACATTACGCAAATCATCATTATACACAAAATTGCAAACAGTCAGCGACTCTTTGTGAAATGCAGAATATAATTTTTCAAGAAAATTATCATCAACATAATCATCTGCATCAACAAAGCACAATGCTTCGCCCTTAGAGCACTTAATTCCAGCATTCCTAGCAGCCGAAACGCCCCTATTTTCTTGCGAAACTAAAACAAACCTAGAATCAGCCTGACTCCATTTTTGAGCAATCAGCTTCGAATTATCCTTTGAACCATCATCAACAACTATCGCTTCAAAATCATCAAAAGTTTGATTACTTATAGATGATAAACATCTATCTAAACTCTTCTCCGCATTATAAACAGGAATAACAATTGAAATCATTTCACACAACCTTGAACCAAGAAATAAAGTTTATCATTTTTCGTCAACATTCATCAGTTTAACAGTTTCTATTTTTCTATTATACTAACAATTTGACCATTCCTTTTAACAAGGCTATGATCCGGAACAGTATAATCAACAACAACTCCACCCGCAATTACACAATGATTTCCAATATTCGCGCCAGCTAAAATTAACACATTGGACCCAACCCACACATTATCACCAATATGAATTGGTCGAATAGAAAATCCTTGATTCCGAATAGGAATATCAAATCTTCCAAACCTGTGGTTATGATCATACAGTTTAACACCTTCTCCAAACAAACAGTTTCGCCCAATAGCAATCTCTTGTAGACAATTAATCGAACAAAAGTTGTTAAAAAAAGTATCTTCGCCAACAACTAATTTTGCCGATTTACTCATCACAACTCTAAACCCATCTCTAAAAGAAACGTTTTTACCCAAGCAACAATGTGCAAAGCTAAACTTGTAATATATTTTCTTAAGAAAATTTTTTATAATCCATTTTTTTGTTTGAAATACCATTCTTGCCTCTTTCTAACAATTTGATTTAATACATTTTTTGTAAAAACATTCCAATTCTTGGCAGTTATTTTCTATATCATATGTTTTTAACGCTTCTGCATTTTCATTTCTTAACGAAGATAATTCAACAATACGTTTCGCCCACTCTTCTGGAGCAATTTTCAATGAAATGTACTCTAGATTATCCAGAATTTGAATCTCTTTGGTTACCGAATCAGAAACTAATGCCGGCAAACCGTTTGCCTGGACCTCAACCAAAACTATAGGAAGCCCTTCATATCGCGAAGGCAGAACAAAAACATCCATTGCGGACAACAATTTAGGCACATCATTTCGACTTCCTAAAAAGAGCACATCATTCGACAAACCATAAGTATCTACAATTTTTTTTATTCGACCTTCATCATTACCATTGCCGATTAAAACAAGTGCAACATCATTTCTAATCGCTTTCAAGCTTTTGAAAATTTCTATTAGAAACTCCTGATTTTTCTGAAAAACAAATCTACCAACGTTTCCAACAACAATTTTTTCATTTAAGCCATATCTTTCCCTAAAATCATTTCGATTTTCATAAGAGAATTTATAATTAGCAATATCAATTCCATTTCTAATTATCTGGACAAGACCTTTTCGAAATGTAGACTCCCCCCATATTCCAATAGCAGCATCTGCTCCACAAGCACAGAGATTCGTAGCAAATAACTTTGTAAGTTTAGTTAGAATCCATCCCACAAACGAATGTTGTTTCGTTTCAGAAACTACAGTCCTGTGAGAATGAGATATTCTCGTTTTGACGCCACATATTTTTGCAATAATCATAGTGAAAACTCCTTTATAATCACTATGATCATGAACAACATCATATTGTTTCGCACGAATAACTTCGCTCAATTTCTTATTATGAGCCAACAGACCTTCATGTATTTGCGGAATATGATATACATTGCACCCCATTCTAACTAGGCGTTTTTCTATGGCACCTTCATTTGGAACGCTAACAACAAAATCAAAATCAAATTTATCAGATAAGCGACTACAATAATCATAAAGAATATGTGCAACGCCACCATTATCTAATTCAGAAAGGACATGAAGAACTCGCATAACAAAAGCCTTTATATTTCATGATTCTAACACAAAAAATTTTATCTTTATTATTTCCCTTGGAGTCGTTCATTATATCTTCTGGAAATTTCCATAATAACAATAAATGCCCAAAAGGAAAGAAAGATTGTATTTTTGAAGTACCCGCGAACAAGGTTGAACATCTGAATATAAACAATAAACGTCCAACACCTTAATAAGACATTCTTATTTAGAATATTATTCTCCATCGCATACAATTTTGAAATTATAATTCCCAGCACGAAACAAGGAATAATACCAAACGTTCCAAAATTAGCATAAGCTTCTCCAAAAAAAGATCCCCCCAAAGCATGTGTTTTACTTGCATAAAAACCATTTATAAAATTCACATATTTTGCAGGAAAAACATAACTTGCAAACGGGAATATATGAAATAGAGCAACAACATAACTCATTCCAAATAGATAATTACTAAAATTATAATTCCTTACCGACCCCAACATCGATGCTACTGTTCCTCCATAATCTGCTAGAAAAACATATATTGGATTATTATTCCAAAAAAGGGTCAAATTATCCACATTCGTAAATTCAGAAAACATACTTTCAAAATCCAACCTATACATTCCAATAATGGTAAGAATATATAGTCCAACAAAGGCCACAACAACTGAAACAACTAGTGTTTTCACCTTGAATTTTTTTCCACGAAAAAACATAAGTATAAAAGCAAATTCTATACACATAGCATCAAATCTTTGTCCGCTGAAAATTTGCACAGTAAAAAAAAGGCTCAAAAATAGGAGTGTTATTTTTGACTTCTTATCCAAAGCCCGTTGAAACAACAATATAGCGCAAGAATACAACAACAAGGAAATATAACTCAAGGGCCCAGACATTATATTTTGTCTTACAGCCAAATACCCGCCCAAAGAAATAGACATAAAGGCATAATATAAATATGGAACAGCACAAACCGCAAAAAAGATCCATGCATTGCGATTAAAAGATGGGCTAAACTCATACTTAATTCTTTCTAAATAAAATGTATTTTGCAATTTTAATTTGGGTTTATACGTCATTCCCAGAACTAAAGATACATAGAATATCACACATACAATAAAAGTTTCTTCAATTTCATGAGTCGTATAAAAAAACAAATCATTAAACAGAATAATATCATCTGATCCAAACAAATATAAGGGGAAAAAACCAAAATGAAAAACCCACGCTAAAACAGAAAATAGCACCGGGAAAGAAACGAATCTATAACCTCTACCCACGACAAGAATGATTACCGACAGGAACAGCACAACTAATGAGCACATTCCCAAATTGGCAAATTCTTTTTCTTCAAAAGAAAAGAAATATACTAGATAGATTAAAGCCGAAGCAACCCCAAGATAGTACCATATTGATCTTGCACCAATTTCACTCATGACGTTCCACCTACTTTTTCATAAAAAAACTACTGTTTTCTATCATCAATCAAATTTCTAACTTTCGAATAATATTCATTATATTTATTTTTCAAATTAGCGTCCGAGTATTTTTGAGAAACAGTATAATTTCTAGTAGATTGTTTCAACACAAGTTCGTAATTTTCTACATAATCGACAATTCTTCTACAAAAGCCATCAATATCATTAAACCTAAATATATCTTCTCTATCCAAAATTTCGGGAATACCATCAACATTGGAAGCCACGCACAGCATCCCCGTAGCCATCACTTCTAGTAAAACTCTAGGAAGTCCCTCACTATGCGAAGGAAACACAAACACATCATGCATCTTAATTATTCTAAAATATTCATCTCTAGATGCAATTCGCCCAGTAAAAGAAATTCTGTCCGACACCCCATGCAATTCAGCAAATTTTTTTAGAGATTCAACACCTTCACCATCACCAACAAAAGTAAGAAAGGCATCAATTTTTTTCTTGATTAAACACGCAAGAACAAGAATCGTTTCTTCGTGACCTTTACCTGACTTGTTACATATATTGTTTGATATATGCAGCAATTTTAATTTTCTATTCAGATTACTATACTTTCTAAGCAAATAAACTTCAGATGAAATATCAGCATTACTTATTGATGCTGTAAAATATTTTTTCGACTCACCTTTAATCATCGCCATACAGGGATATTTTTCCTGAAGAACATGATCTGTGACATAAGACACACCATTTGCTTTCAGGCATGTTTTCCTGCACATTCTACCCATATAAAAAGACAGCATTTTTTCCAAGAAAGTTGGCTTCGTACTCAAATATATTGTTGCAGGATCAGCTCCAACATCCAGCATTATCGGTTTACCAAGAGCTGCAGCACATTTGATAGATACTGTTGTGAGAATGCAAGGCATTCTTACAAACACGGCATCTACATTTCTAAAAACATTTTGCAACTGAGATTTAATAGATTTCTTCAATAGAATGAAATTTTTCACACCATAGAAATCAGGAAGAAGGCAGAACGAAACTCTTTCTCCACCTGACAATCTCAAATTCGACACTTCATCTTCATTTAAAGCCTGTCTTCCTCTTGCCACAACAACCACTTCATCAAAATTAGAGGTAAAGCGTCGTAAATATTGCTCTGTATAAGTACCATTTACATAATAATCACCATTCAATCCTTTAACAAAGTGATTATCGGCAATCAGACATACTCGATATTGCATATTTAAACCCAGTTCACTTTTTCCCATTTTTTCGTCACATCATTATATTTTTTTATCACCCTACCAGGAATTCCAACAATCATGACGCCATCAGGAAACGTTTTCCCATTTATCAGCGTATTCGCCCCCACAATGCACCCATTCCCTATACAACTTCCCGCCAATATAACAGCATTCTCACCTATCCAAACATTATCTCCAATAACAACAGGACATGTGGACAAAGGGCGATCACTAGGATTTGAATACGGAGAACTTTGTTCATCTCCTTTATAACATCCATGACTAGTATCGGAAATAAAGACCTTCGATGCAGTAAGAAAATTATCTCCAATAGTCACGCTCTCATCAGCATTTATATGTACAAAATCTCCTAGCCGAGCATTTTTGCCTATTCGCAGAGTTATTTTTTTACTAGAAGCATCTATTCGACAAGAATGTCCGGTCGTGAGACCTTCTCCATACAAAAAACCCTTTTTACCTCGAATATACACAGGCCTTCTTACAAGCCGGGCCTTTCGGTATGCAATTTTCGTAATAAAAAAAGAGTAAACCGTACTTATAAAATTCGAAAACGAATAGTCCATCATAAAATCACTCTTTGACAAATACGTCTTTAATCCACCCACTCAAACTATATTTTTCATATAATTCTTTTTCTAACGGCTGAAAAACACCCTCTAAAAATGAATCACTGATGATAGGATTATTTCTATCAATAATCAGAATGTTTTTTTCATTATAAAAATCATAGTTTCTAACATCAGGGTTTGTCGTTATCAGTTTTCTTTTCGCTCCAATAGTTTCAATCGTTCGCATAGTCAAACCTGTTTGATTTGGATGTTGAATATCCAACACACACTTTGACATTTGCATTATTTTCGCAACGTCTTTCATAGAAATCGATTTGAATCTAAAAAAATCCTTCTTCACATTTCTGTACTCTTTTTCAAGCAGGTAATGGTAATAATACATGAACCAACTTTGCATATAGCAGAAGAAATAATAACGATAATTGGCGCAGCAATTTTGTATTTTTTTTATAATACTAAGCCTATCAGAATGACATGTTCCAACAAACGAAATATCGTATTTTTCTTCACAAGCACAATTTTTCGGCTTATTAAATAAGTCTACATAAAATAACGGACGAAATAGTATGTGATACGTTTCAGAGTCTTTCTTGTCAAAAGTTAAAACACGATCGTAATATTTAAATGTATTTTCCACCTCTCTCATATTCTTTACAGAATCATCCATATAAAGAACCATTGTTGCAGAAGAATATGTATTACGATACTGTTTCAAAATTTCCACATCTAGAACATCATTAGAAAAAATAAAATCATATTTTACATCTGCATTCATCTTCCGAATATTTTCATGAAAACGCCTTTGTTTTTTGAAATAATATTTGGCATTTATTTTTCTTATTGCTTTTTCAAATGAATTAATATTTGCCCTTGCATCAAATAAATCAACATGAGCACCTAACGCCTCTAGTTTTTCTTTTACAAGAACATCATATCCAAAAAAACGGGCGTAAAGCAACAAGATTCGCTTTCCTTCAAGAATATGTTCATTCATACCAAGACCTCTATTGAATAATTATTTTCATTAAGTTAAGAGCTCTTTCACATTTATTTGCAGCATCGTCAGCACATAAACCTTGCACAATAACAAAGCCCATACGCGATCCGCTATCCGTAATCTCAGTAACAGTCTCGCCAACCCCATGCACAATACTAACCTGCTTCACTCCAGGCATTTGTTCAACATTGCTAATACCTTCAATTTTTTTCACGACACCAGCATGTTGCCGAAAATAACGAATGGCAGAACCACATTGAAGAGAAGGCGTGATATTCGGTTTTTCACCAAGAGCAATTTTAATGCAAGCCTCAACCATGTTGACTCCAGTAGACAGTGGAACCAAATGCGTTGTTATACAATCACCGCCTAAACGAGCCCCCAGTTCCACGATTTTGGGTCCCTCCTTTGTTACTATAATCTCTGTATGAGAGGGACCGTTCTTTATTCCAATAGCTTTATTAGCGGCAATCGCGACCTTCTTAATTTCTTCCGCACAGCCCAATCGAGTGGGTTGCGTATGTCCCATTTCTACAAAATGCGGAGCCCCAGTTGTCATTTTATCAGTAATCTGAACAACATGAACAGAACCATCAACAGCAAGCGTTTCTACACTAACCTCTGGACCCACCATACACTCTTCAACAACAACGACTCCATTACGAGCGAATTGTTTTGTATAAGCATATGCAGAATCAATATCATCTCCATGTTCAACCTTCAGAATTCCCCTACTTCCAGAGCTATCCGCAGGTTTTACCATAAACGGGCCTTCGATTCTATTTACCGCCATCCTAAACTCATCAATATTCATGACTCGATAAAATTCAGGAACAGGAACCCCAGCGTTTTTAAGCGTTTCGCGCATAACACTTTTGTCAGTTGCCTTCACCGCAGTATCTTCAGATATGCCAATCAAGCCACACTCTTTAGCAACGGCAGCAACGGTCCGCATCGGCATATCCGTTGCAAGTGTCATAACACCATCGACTTTGTACTTCTTTGCAACTTCAATCGCAGCAGGAATATCAATTGTACTAACAACTTCCTTAACCACCCCAGGAATACCAAACCCAACAGCAGAAGGGTTCATATCAAGAGCAACCACATTCAAGCCCATTTCTACAGCTTTTTCTATTGCAGGAAGCTGGAGAATACTAGCTCCAAGAATCATTATTGTTTTTTTAGATGAATCCATCTTATTTATTAACATCAGCAATAACCCTCACAATTTCTTCTCCAATGAACTTCATATCATTGGTATCATATCTTTGATCACACGGAGCAGCAAGCATGTTTTCTTCCGTAGACTTGGCTACCTGACAAACATTCTTCTGAATGTCTGACAACGGCCAAATAATCGTGTTAAAAATGCCTTCGGCAGATAGCCTTCTCTGCACTTCATCTCTATTCGGGACAACAAACGCCACATACAAATCACTAAAGCCAACTCTGTCCTGAATAAATTTGATATACGGGGATCTTGATAACACAGAAATCAATACATTTGCATTATTCTTACGAATCCGACGAATTTCATCCCAATCCGTATTATTAGCTATAGCATAAGCATAAGCGGACATTGCACTCGGATTATCATGATTCATAATATCCGAAACGGTAGAAAAAATCTTTCTAAACTCCGTTTTAATTGATTCATCACCATAATTCAAGTATTCATGTCGCAAGTTTTGAGCCCGCAAACGCGTTGTTGAAAAAGAAATATCATTTTGCAAAGGCTTCGAAATCTGCCCCCACAAAAGTCCCCCATCTGGAATGGGAAGCCATTTTCTAAGACTAGCCATAACATATTCTGGTTGGAAGGTGTTTTCCCTTTCCCAAATCAGATTATGGGTTCTATCTTCTATAAAAACAATATTTCCAAGACTTCTCAAAGATTCTAGTTTACAATCACTAATTGAATTTTTTCCAAAATAATCCATGTACAGAAAAAGCGTTCTTTCTTTTCCAATACATTGCTTTAAATTTTCGAAATCAATTGAATAATCTTTATCAAGCTTATAAAAGCGTATTTTATGCCCAAACTGCTCAAAAGGCATAACCATCGAGTCACAAGCTAAAGAAGGTAAAAGAGCTACGCAGGGTTCATACTCCCTCGCAATAGCTTTTAAAGCATCTCTACCACTACGAAGGCAATATGCAGCAAGCATTTTTTTATCAATACACGTGCCACCATATTTTTGCCATAACTCTTTGTCAAGCACGGCATCATACTCATATCCATATTCTTTAACCATATTCAGCCGTACTCCTCCTCTAGTTATTTCTTTAAAGTTTCAGCAACTTTTACAGCCTCCCCTTCAGAACTTAAGTCCTTGTAGGTATTACTGTGTCCTAGAACAGTGGCAATCGTTTTAAAGAATATTTTTACATCAAAAATGAACGAAACGTGCTGTGCATAATAAGCATCATTTTCCATTTTCTGCATTCCATCAGCACCATTACGGAAATACGCCTGGCTATAACCAGTAACGCCCGGTCGTACAGAAAGGAAGACTCTAATATTTTCAGGGTATTTATCTAGCCAGTCCGGAGGATCCGGGCGAGGACCAATTAAGCTCATAGAACCATTCAAAATATTAAGAATTTGAGGAAGTTCATCTATGCTAGTCGCCCTCATGAACTTGCCAACTTTTGTTACTCTCGGGTCATCCTCACCATTGTATGTAGAACCATCTGCTAGGCGAATATCAGGCGCATTAACATACATGGATCGGAACTTGTACATTTTGAATAATTTGCCATCTTTTCCAATTCTTTTGGCGTTATAAAAGATAGGGCCCTTATCTGTTAATTTTATAATCGGTCCAAAAATAATCAAACACACAAAAAAAACTGGAAAGGCCATGACGCCAATCAGTAAATCAAGAATACGTTTAACAGCAAACTTGTACATTATCCAAGAACCTCATTCAGCACATTTTTCAAACATTGGCACACATACTCAATTTCTTCGTCCTTAAGCAGAGTATGGAGCGGGAGCGTAATCTCGTTTGCAAACTGGGCGTAAGCGTTCGGGTAATCCGCAATATCAAAGCCCAAGTTCTTGTAGGCAGTCATCATGGGGAGCGGTTTGTAGTGCACGTTGGTGGCAATACCCGCTTCAGCCATTTTCACGATAATTTCATGGCGCTGTTCGGCGTTGATACCCGGAATGCGAGAAAGGTACAGGTGGCCACTGGAATAGCTATCGCCTGTAGCGTGCAGGAGCGTCTTTACGCCAAGGGGTTTCAGAGCGGCGTCATACTTTTCGATAATCTGGTGGCGGCGTTCAACCAAGCCCGGGTAACGTTCAAGCTGCTTGAGGCCAATAGCCGCCATAATATCGGTCATGTTGCACTTGTAGTTGGGGGCAACAATGTCATATTCCCAAGCACCAAGCTGCGTCTTGGCCAGGGCGTCTTTCGACTGGCCATGCAGAGAAAGCAACTGGAACTGCTTGTAAACGGCTTCGTTATCGATAAAATCGCGGGTGCGCCACGTAGCGGCACCGCCTTCGGCCGTGGTCAGGTTCTTGACGGCATGGAAAGAGAAACTGGAGAAGTCGGCAATTTCACCGGCCACCTTACCGTGCCACTTGGCACCGAATGCGTGGGCACAGTCAGCCACCACGATTACGCGGCCAAAGCCGTTCTGGATGTCATTATTCGGCTTGAAGAGAGCCTTTTTGCGTTCCACGATATCAAAAATGCGGTCGTAATCGCAGACCACGCCGCCGATATCCACCGGAATAACCACTTTGGTCTTTTCGGTGATGGCGTTTTCGAGGGCGTCGTAGTCCATTTCGAAGGAATCCTTGCCGGTATCCACGAACTTGACGGTAGCCCCGCAATGGATTGCCGGGCTCGCCGATGCGGTATACGTGTAGGCAGAGGTAATTACCTCGTCGCCGGGGCCAATGCCCAGAATGCGGAGGATAAGTTCAAGTGCCGCCGTTGCAGAATTCAAGCAGACGACCTTGTCGGTATGGCAAACCTTGGCAATTTCAGCTTCAAATTTCTTGGTGCGGGGGCCGGTCGTTATCCAGCCAGAACGTAGCGCTTCACAGACCTCTTCAATTTCCAAATTTGTGATATCAGGAGGAGAAAAAGGGATCTTCATACGCGCCGCAACCTTCGGTGTTACCCGGCCTTTCTAGCGCTCTGCGACCACCACAGAGCCCAGTCCGACCGGAATGTGAATTTATTCCGAACAAATATAAGTAATTACGCCGCCCCGCAGGGAAAATTGAGCCCATTTTATCACAGAAATCTTACTTTTTTGCGTAGAAGGGGAATCTCTCCCGACCAACCTACCTAAAGTGGTTGTTTCCAAAATGGAAACAACCACGAAAAATGCATAAAAAAGCACCCGAATCCGACGGATCCGGGCATAAAAGTTTTCGGGAGATGAGGAAAAGGTTCTGCTACTTCAGGGCAAGCATCGCCGAAATCACGTTTTCCGGCACGTTCTGCGAACGCAAGTAATCAGCCCGTTTGGAATCTCGAGCTTCGTTCTTTTCGCGTTCATATTTAGCGCCATTCGCTTGGCCCTTGAGGAAGGCTTCAGCTTCAAGAACTTCGTATTCATGATGGTCGAACATGTTTGCCTCCAGTGCTTTGGGCAGGTCAACTACAATATACCTATTTTTCCGCGAAATGGGAAGAGCATTCCCCGACTTGACCTCATATTCACTGTAAGTGGACCACACATCCTTATAGATGTCCTTCGACCTTAGAATCGAGTCATTACAAAGCCAAATGGAAACCGTTTCCGGGAGTTCATAGTAACGATACTTTCATTCCTCTTCCGACAGGCCCTGGAAATAAGGAGAACGGTTAAAATCATAATAGTATCCTTATCATCCATCAGAATACGGAAGGTCGCAGCGTATTTAGGCAGCAGGAATTCCTCGCCTTGTTCATTCATGACGATGTACTTCTTGGTCGGTTGATTGGTATTAGCAGACATTTATTTTTCCTTTCATGTTAAGTTATGGCACACCCCCTTATTACTTAACACGCTTTTTAGTGCAAACTGGAACCCTATCTTCTTGTAAAACTTTTGTAAAAACGAGAATTTTCCCCGGCCTCCACTCCCCGACCACCCACCCCTGCAGCATATAAAAAATCACCCGAATCCGACGGATCCGGGCACTAAAACTTTTTGGGGGAAGGGGGGGCTTATCGCTGAGAGCGACGTTTCTGAATTTCGTCCAGAGGAACACCCGAAATAACAGCGATTTTCTCAACAGGAATATCGTTTGCAATCATGGCGTCAATCATTTCGAGTTTGGCTTCAGCTTTGCCTTCTTCCTTGCTTTCATGAAGGTCATATTCGAAAGTCATGTACTTGCTCCTTATGAGAGTGTCGGCTTTGTAATAAGACACTTGATCGTTGATGGTTCTAGTTTCACGGGAGTCCACATTTCTGGTCGCAAAATACTTCATGTAAGCCTTGACGACCGGGTCCGTAAAATCCTCGTACTTCTTAAAGATATAAAAATTTTTGAAAGTGCGGTCATCCAATGTAACGCTAGAATTCTCACGCGCCCTATTTTCAAAATGATAAGCGGGAAAACCTCGCCCAAAAATATCCATAGGGCAAAGGAAAATGATGTACTGCTCCTTGAGGCTAGTGTAATAACCTCCCTTTGAAAGAGCAACACCATCACCCACACTCTGATAATATCTGGCACGCTGCGGAAGTTCCTTGGTATCGACCATTTGACGCCTTCGGCGTCTGCGGCTGCACTCGGTCATAAAATTATGCAAGCATAATTTTGCGACGCTCGTTTTGCACGCTACTGCATTTCCAAATCAAACGAGTCCGAACATAATCGGGTCGGTAATGTCTAGGTCGTCAAAAGACTTGATATTCATTTGTTTTTTCCTTTCGGGTTAAGTTGAGGAGCACTCCCTCTTTATTAACACGCTTTTTAGTGCAAACTGGAACCCTATCTTCTTGTAAAACTTTTGTAAAAACGAGAATTTCCCCCGGCCTCCACTCCCCGACCACCCACCCCTGCAGCACATAAAAAACACCCGAATCCGACGGATCCGGGCACTAAAAACATTTGGGGGAGGGGGAACGGGTTCTGCTACTTCAGGGCGAGCATCGCCGAAATCACGTTCTCCGGCACATTCTGCGAACGCAAGTAATCAGCCCGTTTGGAATCTCGAGCAGCATTGTCCGCTTCGTTCTTTTCGCGTTCCTTCTTGATTCCTTCGTTTACAAAATGCTCAGCGAAGGTTTCGTACCCCTTGTTTGCAATGGCTTCCGGACTATCCATCTTAATTACCTCGCTCTTGTAGGGCCACTTCCAAATGAAATACGAAAGCGACTGCTTGATAAAATCTCTCCCCTCATCAGTGTTCTGCATCTTGAGCAGATGCAACGCCGCCTCGCGGAAAGTAATCGAGAACTTCTCGACATCAAAAATATACTTCATTGCCGTCAAGGCGACAAGGGTGGTGGGCGAAAAGTCCCTCAATTCAGCGTCATCAATGGCATGCTACTACAGGCACATCCTTCTTGCGTTCCAAGAACAGGTGGTGGTAATATTCCGAAATTTGGAGAAGTACGTTATCCCTGTTGGTTGACTTATGTTCAGCTATAATACCCACATAAAGTCCCGTTACACCGCCCGCCTTGATATTCGCCTCAAATACTAGATCCGCAGAACCGGCATGTTTGTCAGACGAGTGGTTTTCACTCGCTCCACGAAGGCTCGCAAGATCAATGGTATCGAGAAAAGCCTTTAGTGAGGGATTATGACGCGAGAACAGAGTCAGAAGTTCAGCCATGCGAGATGGTTCTGCAAAAGCAAAGCGGAAATAGCGATCATGAATGAAGTCGCTCTTGCTATCTTTCACAGAATCAACGATGACATTGAATTCATGGGCAATATCGCGAATTTCAATATTTTCTTTTTCAGACATTAGCGTGTCCTTGTTTTAGGGTGGCCCTACGGGCACTCCCGTAAGGCGACAGAGATTTGGACCCCATCTATTATTAACACGCTTTTTAACGCCAACTGGAACCCTATCTTCTTGTAAAACTTTTGTAAAAACGAGAATCTCCCCCGGCCTCCGCTCCCCGACCACCCACCCCTATCGCACAAGACAGGGACAGGCTCCCCCAAAAACCAAACAGGCGCCCTTTTCTTTTTGGGGGAAGGAGGGAAATAATCTCTAGACTACACAGGGTATATTTCTCTTGTGCATTTCTTCAATCAAAATAGTATCGACTTTAGCAAAACTACCGGATTCACAGCATTCTATATTCTCTTTTTGCATCCGATTAAACACAGTCGCTTCAAAATCAGAATCTTTTAACATTTTCAAATAAGCATCCAAGTTTTCCAATTCCTCATACACAAAAAGTGCATAGAAAAGCTTCAACACAACAGCCTTATTTAGACTTGCTCTTAATTTCGCAAACATATCTTGCATCAACATATTTTTCATAAGAAGACAATAACAACCGAATAAGCTATGATCCCTTATAAAGGGGAACACCCAATAATGCGTGCAAAAAGTCATCGTAACCACCGTTTGAAAGAACAGTCCCACGCACAATCCATAAAACTGCATTACACCATCTTTTCCTTCGAGAATTGGGAAACCTAATAAATCTAAATGTTCTAAATATCGTTCTTTTAAAGTCGGTTTTTCATATTTCAGAAAAAGGCATCGACCTTTTTCTTCACCAATACACTCTATAACCTCATCTATTGAACGAAATTTTTCCTCATATTTTTCTTCATCCATTTTCTCTTTAGAAAATAAATTCCAAAAAGAATTTTTTGCACCTATTTCGCAAAGTTCCTTATCAACAAACAAATACGACAATGGTAGAATCAGCACCTGATCACCATGATTTTGAATAATTTCTATATCATCTGCAATAGCATCTTTCAAATACACGGCAAAATATTTTTTAGAACCATTGGTAGACAGTAGTGCTACGGGATCATCTACAAGATGTTTCTTTCCGAATGTCAAGAAGGGATACAAAGACTTACTGGCCACATTTAGATACATTCCACCAATAAACACACATGTATCAAACTCATATGGATAATTATTCAAAAAGAAATCTATTTCCCGTTTATGCCGTAACCAAAATATTTGGCATTCATTTTGAATTGCAAAAACATTATCAACATCAAATGATTCATACTTCTTTAAAAGCATGAGATATTCTTGTTGCATCTTTTTCATAGATTCTATCAGCAAATCATAATCCATACTCTTTCATCCTATCTTTCAGTTCATCTGAAATACCAAACTGTTCAATCAGGAGATTGACGGATTTATTCATTACCATAACGGCATCATGCCAAACAGATTTCATCTTTTGATAGTTTTCTACATCTGGAATACTATGATACTGATGAGCTGGAGCTTGGCATGCTATCATTGACGATTCACGAATTGCGCCCCACAAGCCATGTTCAAACGAAGAATCATAATTATAATACAAGCTATATAGCTCTTTCTCTCCAACTTCTTTTGCCATAGCTCTAATCCCGACATCATCAAAGTAACTAGTATCAATATCAATAAATTCTTCATCTTTAAATTCATTAACTATGGCATTTAAATAATCTACATTTATATGCGGACTAACAATCGTTTCTGTAGATTCTTGATAATTCTTTAACACAGCCTTATACTTGCCAATTCCATGAAATTGGAATTCTTCCCATATATTTTTCCTTTCCTTTGATTTTTTTAGAAGGTACTTCATCATCAAATAACATTCAATCATTGTCCGAACAACGCTTCTTCCTGATATCGCATTATAAAGATTATGATCAACAATTTCCATAAATCTTTTATATGAATAAACCGATAATCCAAGTAGAACTAAAAATTTGAGGTTCAATGGATCTACAACTCTATATAGTTCTCGGTAATAAAGAAAAACAGCTTTTAACGCAGAAACATAAGACTTCGCAACATCTTTTTTCACTTCTTTCTTGTATTTAAAATACATAGAACTACACTCAAATATAGATGACGTTTTCTTCCAAAAATTATCTAGAAAAGCTTGATTTCTTTGATATTGTGATATAGAGGTTTGTTCAAAGCATCGAATAAACCCCTGTATCTCACGATATTCTTTATTTAAGACTTCTGCATCGGCATAAGAATTTAAATCATCAACAATGTTATCAAACCCCTGATTTTTCGACAAATGTATTTTACCATTTACCGCACATGTATAAACAACGAAAAAAACAATATCTGTAGAAAAATCAGAGTGATACGCAGTCGCTTTTTTCATTACCCGTTCAATAATGGATGACAGATACTGAACATCACTTTCACCAGAAGAAAGCCAGGACGCAAAACAAGGCTCTTCCGAGAAAGTATATATAATAGTTAATGGGGAAAGTGCTTCTTTTGGAATAAACAGTTCAATAATATTGAACACCCTCTTTTGATCTTTCTCCGGCAGCTCAAATATCGTTGACAGCCGAGGTATTATCAAATCGGGAAATTCCAATGTTATCCGTTTTAAAGCACTTGCAAGACTACGTATCGCGGCCCTTCTACTTTTAAAATAATCTAACACCAGTCCAATCCACAAATATTCGGGCAAGCGTTCTCTGAACCAATCATTAATATTGGCTATATCTCCCAATGCAGCATTCATTGGAGAAACAAATTTTTTCTTTTTGGGGTCAAAAATATGGTCTTTTAGTTTTGAATGTTGCATATTACAATTCCAAAGGTATTCCGATTCGTAGAATTCCGTGGGTTATTAATTCTGTAATCTATATTAAAAGACTTTATTTGTCAAATACCATTTGACAAGTCTCCCGGCATAAAATAGAGCGTGACGGCGCAGAGCGCCGCCGGGCCACCCAATTTTTTTCATGAAACCTCTTGACAACCTACAAACCAAATTTTATATTCAAAAGTGCACAAGAGTGCACTATCCAAAAATTTAAGCCCCGCCTTTTCATGCATGTAGGCGGAAAGGAAGCAATAGATTATGAGTGACAATGAGGAAAACTCCTCTATGACAGTGGAAAATTTGTTATTTTCAATAAAAACAGGTTTTAACGTGTCTAAGCTAACAATAAAAAATTTCGGACCAGTCAAGTCTGCCACATTGGACTTCAAAAGAATTAACGTCCTCATTGGCCCCCAAAGTTCAGGCAAAAGCACTATTTTGAAAATTGCCAGTTTTTGCAACTGGCTTGAAAAGAAAATTCAATTGACACAAGACCCTGATGAATGGACCTCTCCTACGGTAATAAAGGATCAACTAATTACATTTCACAAGTTGGACGGCTATGCGTCGACAGGTTCTGAAATTCTTTTTAAAACAGAAACCTTACAGATTCTAATCAAGTTTTCAGAGAACAACCATATCGACGTAGAATTCAACTGGGGGAAGAAGCGTTGGGACTACAAACGTACAAAGAACGCGTACATTCCTGCAGAAAGAAACATCGTTGCATCTATTCCCAACTGGCTAGACATTAACTTCGACAGATTCAACAACATCCGAAACTATTTGGCTGAATGGGATGTCGCACGCAGAAAGTTTGACAAAATGCACAAGCTAGACATTTTGGACATGGGCGTTTCATATTTTTATGACGAAGCAAACAACTCCGATGTTATTACCCTAAACAAGCGCACGCTTAAATTTTCGAATGCATCTAGCGGACTTCAATCGGTAATTCCCCAATACGCGCTTTTATCTTATTTATTCGATTATTCCCTTTTATTTGAACAAACTAGCCTACGAAGGGTCCTTACAGAGGCAAAACTTCGAGACCTTATTGAGCAAAATCCAAAATTGCAGAAAAAAGGCATCAACGACTACTATTTAACCAACTGTGGTGTGAAGGTGTTTCTTGAAGAACCAGAACAGAATCTTTTCCCTCAAACCCAATATGCACTTGTTAAATGGTTGGCTCGCAAATTAAACGGCAACCCATGTAACACGTTGTTTTTAAGTACACACAGCCCATACATTCTGTCTTCCATGAATAATTTGATTCAGGCCAAGGAGTCCGCATCCAAGGGTGCAGGAGCCTCGACTCGCGTAAAAAAAATCGTTGGGCAATCTGATTTTATGAATTTTGATGAGATCAGCATTTACGGAATAAATAACGGTCGAGTCAAAAGCCTTTTAGACGAAGAAAACCGCCTAATTGCACAATCTTTCTTAGATTCTGTTTCTATTGATATTTCCAAAGAATTTAGCAACTTGATAAATGTATGAGAAAGAACCCCAAAGAAAATTTAGATGAGTGGGTCAATAGTCTTCCAGACTCTTCGTACACCACAACAAGTGAATCTAACATTAAGTTTGAAGAAAACAAAAGTCAAATCACGTTTTCAAACAAATCCCAAAAGAAATGTTTAAAGATAAATGTCGATGGAGGCGTTTACCCCAAAGGCGGGAAAAACACTAGATGCGACAAGCTCCTTGTTGAAAAGGAAAAATTGCGATTTTACTTTGTAGAGCTAAAGGGAGCGGATATAGAGCATGCAATTAAGCAGCTTGCGAGTTCTATCTGCGATTCCAAACTCAACCCAGATTGCGCTCAAAGCAAGATTGCATTTGCTGTCGGGAAAAATCATTTTCCAGCAACAAATCCGCTAATTCAGGGCTGGATGAAAAAATTCAAAAAATTTGACGCTACACTGGAGATAAGAAACACCCCGGCCAAGTATGAACTGTAGAAATAGGAGTACTTTTCTACATTTACCCGCATGAAACATTTAATCTCGAAAGAAGGCTTTGAAAAGTTCAAGGCCGAATGGGAACACCTCAAGTACGTTGAGCGCCCGGCCATGATCAACCAGGTGCAGGCCGCTGCTGCCGAGGGCGACCGCAGCGAAAACGCGGCGTACACGTACGGGCGCATGCGCGTGCGCGAGATCGACCGGAGGCTGCGCGAACTCGACCGCATTCTAGACGGCGCACAGGTCGTGGAATCGCAGGCGAGCGACGACGGCACAATCCGCTTTGGCGCAACCGTCAAGATGAAGGACATCAAGACCAAGCGAGAACGCACCTACAGCATTGTAGGCGAACAAGAGATTGACCCACTGCAAGGCCGCATCAGCATGAAGTCCCCCGTCGGCGAAGCTCTGATGGGTAAGAGACAGGGTGATCAAGTGCAAGTGCAAGCTCCGAAGGGACTGATTACATATGAAATAATCGCTGTCACCTACTAGATCCTTCGACTCGTTACACTCGCTCAGGATGACACTTCCTACTGTCTACTTCCTACTGTCTACTTAGTTATGTTCATCGATACTCACTGCCACCTTGATTCTTACGAGCAGCATTCGGGCGAGGCTCTCGACTCCCTGTTTGCAAGGCTCCCCCACGACCCGGACCAAAACGTCACGGCGCCCGAGGCTTACATTCATGTGGCATGCGACCCGGCGGACTTTGAACGCGCCAAGGAAATTTCCGAAAAATACCCGAACGTGTACACCGCCTACGGCATTCACCCGGAATATGTAGAAACCGAAACCGCCGAAGACGAAGCGCGCCTTCTTGAGTTCCTAAAGCACCCAAAGTGCGTGGCCTGCGGCGAATTCGGGCTCGATTACCACTACGGTGCCGACACCAAGGCCGAACAGGTCAAGCTCTTCGAACGCCACCTAAAGTTGGCATTGGATTCCAAAAAGCCGATAGTGCTGCACCTGCGCGAAGCCGACGATGACGCACTCGCCGTGCTCCGAAACGCCGACTTGCGCGGCTCCAAAATCCACGTACATTGCTTTACGGGCTCGCCCAAATTCTGCGGCCAACTGTTGGACCTCAAGTACCGCGGCGCAAACATATTCGTGGGCTTCACGGGAATCGTCACCTTCAAGAACGCACAGAACGTGCGCGACGCCGCAGCGCTCGTGCCCATGGACCAGATGCTCCTGGAAACCGACTCCCCCTACATGGCACCTATCCCCTATCGCGGAAAGCCCTGCCATTCGGGCTACATCCCCTACATCGCAGCGGCTCTCGCCCAAGTAAAACAAATCCCTGTAGAAGAACTCTACAGGGCCTGTCGCGAAAATACTCGCCGCTGTTACGGAATATAGCTTTCCCCGACGTAGCTGCGTTCGATCACGGGGATTTCTTTTGCAGGCTTATCTGCAGATTTTGCTTCGGGCAGATAATGCTGCTGCAGGTATTCCTGCGCCTTGTCGGCCGAAAGCGGCTTGCTAAAGTAGAAGCCTTGAATCAGGCGGCAGCCTTCGTCCTTAAGGAACTCGAGCTGTTCTTCGCTTTCGACACCTTCGGCAATCAAATCCAGGTTCAAGGACTTCGCAATGCCAATCACCATGCGGGCAAACGAGGCATCTTCTTCGTCGTCGGTCACATGGTCAATAAAGGACTTGTCCATCTTGAGCGTGTGAATCGGGAACTGCTTGAGGTAAGAAAGACTGCTGTAACCCGTACCGAAGTCGTCAATCGAAATCTGGATACCCATTCCCGAAAGTGCGTTCATGATCTTGACCGTCTTTTCGGCCTCGCAAACGGCGGTATATTCGGTGATTTCGAGCTTGAGGTTCTTGGGGTTCAAATGCGTTTCGAGCAACACCTGCTTAATGTCGTCGATCATGTTGTCGAGCGCAAACTGCTTTGCCGAGAAGTTCACGGCCACCTGCAGGTCGGTGTAGCCCTGGTCGGCCCAGGCCTTTGCCTGCAAGCACGCCATACGTAAGATCTGGGCACCCATCGGAATGATCAGGCCGGTCTCTTCGGCAATGGGGATAAATTCGGCCGGCGAAATAAACTTGTTTTCGGACTGGTTCCAGCGAACAAGGGCCTCGAATGCGGCCACGCGGTTGCCGTTCTTGATATCGACAATCGGCTGGTAGAACAGCACGAATTCGCGCGCCTGAATGGCCCTGCGGATATCGAATTCCAGCTTGTAAAGCTTCATGGCCTTTTCGCGGATACCGCCGCTAAAGAACTGGATTCCGCCGTGAGCCACGCTCTTTTTCATTTCGCGCAGGCTCGAGGTCACGTTCGCCATAATGTCTTCGACGCAGTCGACTTCGCGGTTCAGGGCCACCGCCATCGAAACGCCAATGTAAAGTTCACGGCCTTCAAGCTGAATGGGCTGCTTTACGGCACCGTGGATTCTGCGGACAATCGCCTTGATATCGTTATCGTCGTCGTTGAACTTGATATCGTGCAGAATAATCGCAAACACGTCGGGGCCGATACGCGCAATGGTGTCGTCGATACGGCACTGCGCCTTGATACGGTCGGCCACCACCTTGAGCACGTTGTCGCCCACATTAATAGAATAAGAGGTGTTGATCGTGCCGAAACGGTCAATATCCAACAGGGCCACCGCAAACAGGTAATCGGGGCGCTTGAGGGCCATATCGACATCGACCTTGAGCTTTTCCAAGAAGAACTTGCGGTTATACACGCCGGTAAGAGCATCTTGGTAGGCGTAATAGTAGTTCTGCTTGGCCTGTGCCTGCTTGTCGGAATATTCGTTGAGCGCACCCACGATGCGGATGGGGTGTCCGGAATCGTTCATCTGCACATGGCCCGAAAGCATGAGGCGGCCGTCGGTCGACTTGGAATCGAGCAAGTTGACCATCATGTTGAACTTTTCGCCGTTTTCGAGGGCAGACTTGAGCGCCTTTTTGAACTGGAGCCAGTCACTTTCGACAATGCGTTCCTTGAGCAGGTCAAAGGAATCGAGCATGGTGCTGGATTCGGCCTTCAGGAGCTTGATCGCGCGGCGGGACCAGTAAACCTTTCCGGTAATCACGTCGAAGGTCCAGAAACCGCTCGCCGAAATATCAACCATCATCTGGAAGATTTCGTCGCGTTCCATGAGGTCTTTCTTAAAGTCGCGAATAGGTACGGATTCGGTGGGGGGCGGCGCAATATTCACGTCTTCGCGCATGCGCTTGCGGTTACCGATAATCGGGAATCGGTACAGAACGGCAACAACCACCAGGAAAAAATCGGCAAGAATATAGGGAATCGCCCAAATAAGACGTTCCCTACCTGATAAAATTTCTGGAATGAAGGCTGCAAAAAAGACGCTTGCTATGACTAGCAAGAAACGTAGCACCACTTTCTCATCAAATAATCTCATTTACCCATCCGATATGCCCCAAATATATAACTTTTTGTTAACAAATGTGCTCAAATATTTATGTTTTTTTTCATAATCGCAGGATACAAACCTGCCGAATTTGATTTATATCACACTCAAATCTGCCCATATAAAAAAAACAGACCCTATCGGATCTGCTTTATAGTGCCAAAGGGACTCGAACCCTTGTTACCGGCGTGAGAGGCCAGTGTCCTGGACCACTAGACGATGGCACCGAATTTGCCTATTTAGCGCGCTAAACAAGCGCCGCCAAATATAGCAAACCGAACAAATTCTGTCTAGGAATTAGTCCCTGTAGTAGAGGTCGAGGTTGCTTTCGACCGGGGTCGAATTTTCGAGGTTGTTCACGAATTCGGTGAACAGGCTCATGGCAACGTAGCTACCGGTATTGGCGACTTCGGTCTTCACGGCTTCCTTGACGGCGGCTTCTTCAGGAACCTTCTTGGAAACAACCTTGACCATCACGGCACCGTTTTCGGTGGCAACGGCAGAGGACCATTCGCCTTCCTTTGCACCTGCAAGCATCTTGGCGATCAGGGTGCTGCCATAGCCGAAGCCCGGCACAAAGCCGTCGACAGAGGCGTTCACCTTTTCAATGTTCACTTTTTCGATCTTGTTGGCAGCAACGGCGGCAGAGTCGGCAGTGCTATCGGTCGGAGCCCAAGCCTTCACCTTGTCGGCGACAGAAGCGAGGTAAGCTTCAGCAGCGGCGGCGGACTTGTTGCGGAGCAAGGTGCTCTTGATGTTGTTGAAGTACAGGTCGAGGCTACGTTCGCCAGCCTTGATATCCTTCACCTTTTCAGCAACGACAACCCACTTGTTGTTCTTCATGATCGGAGAAACCTTGCTGGCTTCGTCCGGGAGGTTTTCGTTCGGCCAAGCATAAGCGGCGAGACCCTTGAGGTAACCGACGCCGTCGATGTTGTCGCCACGGGAAATCCAGTTGGAGGTATGAACGTCGAGGTTCTGTTCCTTGGCAGCTTCGGCAAAGGTCTTGCCGGCATCCACAGAAGCCTTGACCTTGTTCAGGATACCTTCGAGGCTGTCGATCGTTTCAGAAGAAGCGTTCACAATCAAGAGGATGTGACCGACCTTCACGAGGTCAGCACCGGTAGAGTCCTTGGACTTGCCGTAGCTCTTGATAATGTGGTAGCCGAAACGGGTACGGACCGGTTCAGAAACGGCACCGGAATCGAGACCGAATGCGACATCTTCAAATTCCTTGACATACACGCCGCGACCCACATAGTCGTCGCTCAAGATGCCACCCTTTTCAGCAGTGCCCTGGTCTTCAGAAGAAATACGGGCCATGTCTTCGAACGTGGTGGTCGAAGAGGAGTCAGTCAGCTGGTAGTAGAGCGTCATGGCGTATTCACGAATGCGGGCATCGTCGCCGGCAGTTGCTTCGACCGGGAGGTATGCAAATTCGAACTGGGCCATGTCCTTCTTGACAAAGAAGCTGTCGCGGTGGGCATTGAAGTAGCCAGCGACCATCACGCTATCCACGGAATTTTCGTCGGCCTTGAAGTCTGCACCGTTGGCAACCGCCACCTGCAGTTCGTAGTCGGTCAAGCGACGATTCACGTTCCAGTTAGCTTCGAGAGAAGTGGCATGCACAGAAGCCCCAACCAGCACCTGCAGTTGGCGAGCCGGAATCGTGTTCACCTTGAGGTCTTCTTCGAGCTGAAGCATCACGCCCCAGCGGAAAGCTTCGGGAGTCTTGAGCCAAGCATCGTATTCAGCCTTGTTGAAGGTAGAATCGGTAAGGAACTTCGGGAGGCTTGCGATGTAGGCGTTGCTACGCTGCATCAGGTCTTCCTGGCTGGTAGCCTGCTGCTGGATCATGTACAGGCGGCGCTGGGCTTCTTGCACCAAACGGCCACGCACGGCATCCGGGTTGCGGCTGAATTCGGATTCGAGTTCGGCAACCGAGGCGCCCAGTTCGTTCTTTTCGAACTGTTCGTTCAGCAAAATCTGGCGAACAAAGCTACGGAACACTTCGGAGCGCAGCTGGTTGTACTGTTCGTCTTCCAGATGCTGGCCCTGGTACTGGTTCTGCACGATATTCTTGATGCGGGAATCAAATTCGGCATAAGTGATCTTCTTGTCGTTCACCACGCCTACCGGGTAGCTGTGTCCCTGGTTGGGCACACGGTCCATGGCCAAAAGGCCCACCACGATACCCGCGGCAAAGATAACGATAATCCACTTGGCTTTTTCATTAATCCACGTTAACATAGAGTAGACTCCATAAAAATTTTGTCGGGCAAAATGTAGCAAAAAAAAACTATTACTTTTATTTTGCATTCAAATAATGCCGAAATAGCCGATTTTTTCTATCTATACCGTACACAAAGACAATGTTTACTCAACGGAGTTCGGTCATGTACGACATTTTGGTCCTGGGAGCAGGTATTTCTGGCTTGAGCGCAGCAATTCATGCAGCAGAAAAAGGCCTTTCGGTAGTCATTCTCACTAAGGGTGCAAAACCAGACGGCTCATCGAACTACGCTCAGGGCGGCATTGCCACCGTTACCGAAAAGACGGACAAGTTCAAGTTCCACATCGACGACACGCTGGAAGCAGGTGCCGGCCTGTGCAAAAAGGAACCCGTGAACATTTTGACCAAGAGCGGCCCGGCCACTATTCAGCAGCTGGTCAAGTGGGGTGTGCAGTTTACCCCCTCGCCCGCCGACAAGACCCAGTTCGACTTGCACCTGGAAGGCGGCCACAGCCACCACCGCATTCTGCACGCCGCAGACCTTACGGGTAAAGAGATTATGCGTGCCCTGCTTGCGGAACTCCACAAACACAAGAACATTCACTACATTGAAAACTGCTACATCAAGGACTTGATTTGCAAGGGTGAAGGCAAGGCCAAGCGCTGCGTAGGCGCAAAGATCATTCACCAAAAGACGGGCCTTGTCGAAAACCTTTACGCAAAGGCTTCGATCCTTTCTACCGGCGGTGCAGGCCGCATTTGGCAGTACACCGTTTGCCCGCCCGACAGCTGTGGCGACGGCATGGCGATTGCAGCCCGCGCAGGTGCAGCCCTGCAGGATATCGAGTTCATGCAGTTCCACCCCACGAGCCTTTACGCCCCGAGCCTTAAGAAGCCGTTCTTGATTTCGGAAGCGGTGCGCGGCTTTGGCGGTATCTTGAAAAACGACAAGGGCGAAGAATTCATGAACCAGGTGCACCCGCTGCACTCTCTTGCTCCGCGCGACATTGTGGCACGCGCCATTCACAGCGAAATGCAGCGCCTCGGCAAGCCGAACATGTTCATCGACTTGAGCGGTCGCACGCCCAAGGATATCAAGAGCCACTTCCCAAACATTTACGCGAAGTGCATGGAAGCAGGTATCGACATCACCAAGCAGTGGATTCCCGTGGTGCCCGCCGCACATTACATGTGCGGAGGCGTACTGGTCGACACCTGGTCCCGTACCGAAATCAAGGGCCTGTACGCCTGCGGCGAAGTCGCCGCGACGGGCGTTCACGGTGCAAACCGCCTGGCCTCTAACTCGCTCTTGGAAAGTGTCGTTTACGCCATTCGCGCTGTCGACAACATTTGCGAAAGCGGACTCACCAAAGAAAAGATCGCCGTGTCCAAGTCGAGCAAGACCGAAAAGGTATCGTTCACCAAGGCGGCCTACTGGCGCAAGCGCAAGAAGATTCTGCAGGATATGATGTGGACGCACTGCGGTATCGTGCGTACCGTGGCGGGCCTGAACCAGGGCCTGAAAGTCATCGAAGATTTGGAAAAGGATATCGATGCGGCCATCAAGAACAAGGAAACCGAAAACTTGCATTACCTTGAATTCTTGAACGCCTTGCAGGTATCCAAGATGATCCTGATTGCGGCGCTGCACCGCAAGGAATCCCGCGGCCTGCATTACATTCTGGACTACCCGAATCTGGACCCCAAGACGAAGCACCATACGATTTACTTAAAGGGGTCTGAGCGATGAGGTTCTGAGGTATGAGCTCAAAGGGCGAAAGCCCGAGCTCAAAGCGAAGCGACCTCATACCTAAATATTTGATTTATGAGCGAAGCGAAGAATACAAGACCTACTAAGATTGGCGGGTACACCCCGACGCAGGAACTCGGTTCCGGCGCTATGGGCCACTTGTGGCTTTGCCACGACAAGTCGCTTGACCGCATGGTGGTCGTCAAACAGATGCAGCAGGACATCGAAGATAGCGATGTGAATGTTCGCCGCTTTATGCAAGAAGGCAACATCCTTGCGCACCTGAACCACCCCGCCATCACCAAGCCCTACGCGCTGTGGAAAGAAAAAGACGGCAAGCTTTCGCTTTCGATGGAATTTGTGCACGGCCTTACGCTCCGCCAGATTTTGGACCAGGTCAAGCAACCGCCGCTGTGGATGGTGCTGAACATTCTGCATGAAATTCTTTGCGCCTTGGGCGAAGCCCACCGCAAGGGAATCGTGCACCGCGACATTAAGCCCGCAAACATCATGATCGATAACGACGGGCGCATTCACCTGCTCGACTTTGGCATTGCGCATACCGAGTCGCCGCTCAAGTTCAGCAAGGACGAAGACGGCGAACGCCTTACGCAAACCGGCGCAATCCTCGGTACCGTAACTTACATGAGCCCCGAGCAGACCGTTGGCGAAGAAGCCACGCCCGCATCGGATTTGTTTGCCGTCGGCATTGTCGCAAGCGAAATGCTCCTGGGCCAGAACATTTTCCGCGGCAGCAACTTTAGCGACACGCTCCAGCGAATTCAAAAGCTGCGTGTGACCGAAAAAGCGTTCGACAAGGAACTCCCCCGCCGCTTAAAGAAGCTGATTGTGAAGATGCTGAACAAGGACCCGCGCAAGCGTCCGCTCACCGCGTTCGACGCCGCCGAGCAGATTTCGCTCGTGATGCGCAACTACCCGCGCGACATGGTGCCTTATTCGGCCATGTGGATTTTTGCAGTCAAGGATTCGATCAAGCAAAAGACCGAATCGATTGACGAAACGCTTTATACTGAGCCTCCGATTTACCCGACGCATACCAAGTTCCACTTTTTCAAGGGACTAGGCGTCGGAACTTTAGTTGGCTTTTTAATTTGTTTTATTTTGACTCGAAGTTTATAGACAAACTTTTTTAGACAACATAATCTATGAACGCAATTGACATTATCTGCCTCGTCATCATTCTCTTTTTAATGCTGCTTGGTTTGTGGCAAGGATTTTTCCGGGGCATTTTCCGTTTGGTCGCCTGGGCAGGCGGTATTGTGGGCGCTTATTTTGCATGCGACCTGCTTTCTGACTTTATTTCGAGCACACTGCAGGCAAGCGCATTCTCGACCAAGCTCGTTTGCATGTGCATCGGCTTTTTGGTGCCGTTCCTGCTGTTCCTCTTTATCGGCCGCCTGCTGAACCACCTTACCGAAGGCACCACGGTCGGCCGCGTAGACCGCATTCTCGGCGGCATTTTCGGAGTTATCAAGGCGCTACTCATTTGCTTTGTACTGCTCACGATTTTGCACCTGTTCCCCTTCGGCGGAATTATCCCCGAAACCCGCGACACCGCATTCGCCTACGATGCATACAAAGGAACGCTCGAACTCATGGGCTACTCGTCGCAGCCGGTAAATTTGTTAGAAGTCGCAGAACAGAAAGCTAGCGAAATCACCAAGTCGATTACCGACAAGGCCGCCGAAAAGACAAGCGAGGTCGTGAGCGACGTTGCAGACAAAGCCGCCGAGAAAGCGACCGAAGTCGTAAAGGAATCGGTGAAAGACGCTGTAGATTCGCTGAAGAACGCAGATAAAGATGCTAAAGAAGTCGCAAAAGAAGCCGCAAAATAGCGGCTTTACCTTGTCGCGTACTTACGCGCCTCTTTGATAATATCTTCTTCGCCATCGACGTGATGATTGCGCATCACGAATTTGCCGTTACAGATAACCGAATGAATGGCGCTGGAATCAGCGGCGTACACCCAGTTGCTGACCAGGTTATAGTTCGGCGCAAGGCGTTCATTCTTTAAATCGAGCAGCAAGGCATCGGCATAAAAATCATCGGCAATCAGCCCCGCCGGAATTCCATAGGCAAGCGCCGTATTCCAAGTCGCCATTTCAAGCGCCTCAATCGCCGGTAACGATTCTGCCTTGCCGGTTTTCGGCTCGACCTTTGCAAGCAGCGAAATCAGCTTCATTTCTTCGTGCATGTCGAGGTTGTTATTCGACGAAGCTCCGTCGGTACCGAGGCCTACAAGCACGCCGCTGTCCAGGAGCGCATTCACCTTCGGAATGCCGCTGCCGAGTTTCAGGTTCGAGCACGGGTTCAGAATCGCTGCGGACTCCGATTCGGCCATCAGCGACATTTCGTATTCGTTCAGGTGAACGCAGTGCGCGCCGACAAAGTTTTCGCCGAGAATTCCCCACTTGTCGAGGAGTTCTACGGGAGTGCAGCCGTACTGCTTTTTGCAATCCTTGACTTCTTTGAGCGTTTCGGACAAATGAGTGTGCAGAATGTAGTTTTCTTCGCGAGCCACCTTGGCGCAGCGCTTGAAGATTTTTTCGCCAACCGTATAAATGCTGTGCGGCATCACGGCGAGCTTGACGCGTTCCGATTCAAAGCGGTGATCTTGCAGGAACTTGAAGTTTTCTTCGATATGTTCGGGCGTATCCAAATTTTCGGCAATCGTCACGCCGATCGCCGCGCGGATTCCCATTTCCTTGACGACCTTCATGGTGACTTCGCGGCGCCAGTACATGTCCGAGAAAAACACCGTTCCGGACTTGATCATTTCAAGCACGGCAAGGCGCGTTCCGATTTCGATATCCTTGGCGGTAAGCTTCGCCTCGAACGGCCAAATGTATTCCGTGAGCCACTTCTGCAGCGGCATATCGTCGGCATAGCCACGCAAAAGGGTCATGGCCGCATGCGTGTGACCGTTATAGAACGGCGGAATAATCGCCAAGCCGTCGCATTTGACGATTTCGGCATTTTCGTAGTCGTGCTTAGAAAGTTCGCGGCCTACCTTGGCGAACTTTTTGCCAGAAATCAGAATGTCTTGCTTTTTTCCCTGGAACAGTACAGATTGAAGAATCGTCTTAGCCATAAAATTTTTCACTCATTCTTTTTTGATAAAAGTAGAAAAGGCTCCTCGAACGAGGAGCCTCTCTTTTAAATTTTTATCGATTATTAGAGTCGCTTGAGAACTGCTGCAGCGTGGTGAATGAAGCCTTCTTCGGTAGCGACGGCGGCGATTGCCTTCGCGTTCTTTTTGATGGCCTTTTCGCTGTAGCGGATAATGCTCATGCGCTTCAAGAAATCGTACACGCCGAGCGGGCTGAAGAAGCGGCCCGTGCCGTTGGTAGGCAGCACATGGTTCGGACCTGCGAAGTAGTCGCCTACGGGTTCGCTGGACCACGGGCCGATAAACACGGCGCCTGCATTTTCGATCTGCGCGGCCATCGATTCGGCTTCGGCAGTCATGACTTCCAAGTGTTCCGGAGCGATGCGGTTCGCGATTTCAACGCCGTCGAACCAGTCCTTGACAACCAAGATGCGGCCGAAGTTGCCGAGCACCTTTTCGAGGAGTTCGCGCTTCGGGGAATTTTCGACCTGCACATCGACGCAAGCGGAAATCATCTGGGCGGTTTCCATGTTGTCGGTAATGCAAATGGCAGCTTCGAAGCCGGAACCGTGTTCGGCCTGGCTCAAAAGGTCCGCAGCGACAAAGTCCGGATCGCAAGTGTTGTCGGCCATCACGAGCACTTCGGAGGGGCCTGCGACCATGTCGATATCCACGATACCGAAGACTTCTTTCTTGGCGATAGCGGCAAACACGTTACCCGGGCCGACAATCTTGTCGACGCGTTCTACGACGGTCTTGCCCTTGGCATCCTTAGCACCGTAAGCGAGCAAGCCGATAGCCTGAGCGCCACCGATGTGGTAAACTTCGTCGATACCGAGTTCCTGCAGCACGAATGCCACGGCGCGGTTGATTTCGCCCTTGATCGGGGTCACCACCACGATATCCTGCACGCCAGCAACGAGAGCCGGAACCGCATTCATAATCACGGTACTCGGGTAAATGCCTGCACCACCCGGCACGTAGAGGCCCACGCGCTTCATCGGGCGAATGCGCTGACCGAGCACGACACCGTCGGCACCTTCCATGAGCCAAGATTCTTCCATCTGGTTCTTATGGAAATCACGCACGTTCTTGATAGCTTGTTTGAGGGCCTTCTGGAGTTCCTTGGGGCACTTGGCGGCAGACTTTGCAATGGCAGAAGCCGGCACGCGGATGTTCTTGCCCTTGAGGCCGTCGAACTTCTGGGCGTATTCAGTCGCCTTGGCGATGCCACCCTTCTTGATATCGGCAAGGATGTTCATCACCTTGTCGTGAATTTCTTTAGACGGGGCGACTTCGCGCCCGCAGATGCGTTCGATTTCAGCAGATTTCGGATTTACTTTTGTAATAATCATAATAGATCCTTCGACTCGTTACACTCGCTCAGGATGACAAATTAAAGTCCAGCGGCGCGTTTCACTTGGCGTTTCGTTAATTTCTTTTGCTTCGCCGGAGCAGGTTCTTCTTTGACCACAGGCGCAACAGGCTTTACGTCCAGATGCTTGTAGGCACCTTCGATAACCTTATTGTCCACCAGAATCTTGTAGGTAAGGCCATCGACAAACGCCATCCAAGAAGCTTCGATGATGTTGCTCGAAACGCCGACCACATTCCAGTAGCCCTTTTCGTCGCCGAATGTCGTCCATACGCGAACGGTTGCGTCAGAAGCCACCTTAGAGCCCAGCACGCGCACCTTATAGTCGTCGAGCTTGACCTTCGCCATGTTCGGGAAGAACGGCAGGAGCGCCTTGCGGAGAGCCGCATCCAATGCGTTCACCGGGCCATCGCCTTCGCTCACCTGGTGGCTGATTTTGTCACCAATCTGGAGCTTGACCGTAGCCTGCGACACGGAAACTCCCTGGGTCGTCTTGTCTTCGATCACGCGGTAGCCGAGCACCTTGAACGGTTCCTGCACCATTCCCAAGTGGCGGTACACGAGCATCTTGAAACTTGCTTCGGCGCTGTCGAAATGCCAACCGGCGTTTTCGCGTTCCTTGATCAGGGTCAGCAACTTGCCAACCACCGGGTCCTTCTTGTCGATACCCGGCTTAATCGCCTTGAGCTTTTCGACAACGAGAGATCCGCCCGCCTGGTCACTCGTAACGAATACGCGATCATTACCGACGGCATGCGGATCGATATGCTCGAAGCTACGAGATACCTTCATCACACCGTCAATATGCGCACCCCCCTTGTGGGCAAACGCAGCATCGCCCACATACGGGGCGTGCGGATCGCTCGGCAGGTTCACAATCTGGTCGACATTGCCACTCAGCTGGCGAAGTCTTGCAATCTTTTTCGCGGCAAAGAACTTGGCACCCATCTTAAAGTGCAAATCGGCAGCGATGGTCGTGAGGTTTGCGTTACCGCAGCGTTCACCGAAACCATTCACCACGCCCTGCACCATGGTCGCACCGTTCTTGACGGCATAAATGCTGTTGCACACGCCCAGGCCGGAGTCGTCGTGCACATGAATGCCAATCGGCGTCGAAATACGCTTCTTGACTTCCTTGACAATTTCTTCGAGTTCCCACGGCATGGTACCGCCGTTGGTATCGCAAAGCACGATAAAGTCGGCGTGGCCGTTTTCGGCGGCACGCAGCGTTTCCATAGCGTATTCGGGGTTTGCCTTGTAACCGTCAAAGAAATGTTCCGCGTCGTAAATCACTTCTTCGGAATTTTCCTTGAGGTACGCCACAGAAGACTCGATCATGTCGAGGTTTTCTTCGAGCGTCGTACGAATCACGTCGGTCACGTGCAAATCCCAGCTCTTGCCGAAAATCGTCTTGACCGGTGCACCCGACTTTACAAGAGCCTGCAGCAGCGGGTCCTTTTCGGGAATCACGCCCGGGCGGCGAGTCGAACCGAAGGCAGCAATCTTGGCATGCTTCAGCTTGACTTCTTTGATCTTCTGGAAAAATTCTTCGTCAGTCGGATTGCTAGGATTGGGCCAGCCACCTTCGATATAGTCAAAGCCAAAATGGTCCAAAAGGCGTGCAATCTGCAACTTGTCCGCTAAAGACAAACTGATTCTGCGATCCTGGTTTCCATCGCGTAGGGTCGTGTCGTATAGAAAAACTTTCATGTGCTCTAATTACTTTTTCTTTTTGTCTTTGCTGTAGTAACCATACTTGCCGTAATAGCCGTAGCCACCGTAACCGTAGCCATGACCGTCGGCTTCGCAATGGTTCATTACAAATGCGCGAGCCTTGCCTTCGCAGCAGCGGTCGAGCTTCATCATGGATTCCTTGATCTGGTCCATGGAATGCTTGCCGTAATGCAGCACGAACAAGGCGAAGTCTACAATCGGGTAAATGAGTTCGGAGTCCGTCACCAGTTCCAGAGGCGGCGTATCCACAATCACGATATCGAACTTGCTCTTGGCTTCTTCCAAAAGGTTCTTGAACGTATCGCCACGCAACAGTTCACTCGGCGACACGTCGGTCTTACCGGCGCCAAGCACGTACAGATTCTTGGTAATGGAATCGGCAACGGCGCTGTCCAAGGAGCAATGGCCCGAAAGCACGTCGCCAAGGCCCTGCTTATGATGGCTGTAAACCACGCCGCGGCGCATGTCGGCGTCAATGAGCAAAGTCTTCTTGCCCGAACTGGCAAACAATGCAGACACGTTCTTGGACACAAAGGACTTACCCACGCCCGGAATCATGCCGGTCACCATCATCACGCGCAAGTCGCTCGTTGCAAATTCAATAGCCGTATAAAGCGAACGGAGCGCTTCGCTCGACGGAGAATCGGGATCTTCGTCGACCAGGGGCTTGGTATTCTTGCCCTTGTTGCGCTTGAGGAGGATCGCGTTTTCGGCCTTCGGAATCTTGGCGTACACGCTAATGCCCGTTTCGCGTTCAATTTCAAGAGAGCTGCGCACACCGCGCTTGGTCATCTGGAGCAAGTAAAGGAGCAAGGCACCCAGCAAGAAGAAACCACCCACGCAACCTGCAAAAATCACCTTCTTGTTCGGCTTGCTGGGCTTGCGTTCGATCTGGGCGTAGTCCACAATGCGCACGTTACCGACTTCGCCGGCACGCACCACGCGGAGCTGCTGGATGTTGTTGAGCATAGCCGTGTACTGGGCGTTGTTCACCGCCACTTCTTCTTGCAAGCTCATCACGTCTTGCTGCGTCTTCGGCATATTTTCGGCAGACTTCTTGAGTCTCGAAAGTTCTGCGCGCAGGCGGCTCTGCTGTTGCATAATCGTCTGAACGGCCGGGTGTTCTTCCTTGAACAAGCGGGTCGCTTCTTGACGCTGCTGGTCAAGTTCCAAAATCTGCTTTTCGAGTTCGGCGACCTTTTCCAAGTGAGACCTGGTTTCACCCGTCATATCCACGGAACCGATCTTCAGGCGGTAATCGGCGAGCTTCTTTTCGGAGCTGTCGAGTTTCGCCTTAACGCCGGGCAACTGCGATTCGAGGAATTCCAAAGTCTTTTCAGCTTCGGCGCTGCGCATTTCCACATTCTGGCGCAAATAGATGTTTGCTATCGTATTCAACACAGAGGCGGCCTTATCAGCATACCTGTTTGTATAGGACACTCCGATAATGCCCGTCTGCTTGCCACGTTCAGCCACATCTAGTTTTTTCACCAAGTCTCGGACTGCATCTAGTGGTTCGGACTGGACAAGTGCAAATTTCTGGCCCGGCAAGGCGAGCAGGTGCTTCACATGGATTCGAAGCGTATCGCCACCATACGGAGCGGCGAGCGGCTCGCCCACTTTACCCTGCAAAAGCTTGATGCCTTCGGGCGTATAAACGGCGATTTCATTTTCACCGACAACCTCGGCCATCCACTTTTCGATACGGGCGATTTCCGGAATGTAAAGGTCTTCGAGGTCCATGCGGCCTTCCTTATGGAGCAAGCGATCGATCGCTCCCTTCGGGTAGGCGTTAAAGCACAGACGTTCCTGTTCCACCACATAGGTCAGCACCATGCGGCTCTTCAAAAGTTCGATTTCAGCTTCGGCAGGCGATGCAACATCCAAAAGGGCACCCATTTCACCCATGGCCTTACCGGCCTTGTTACCCTTCACATCGATCTGCAAAAGGGCATCGCTCGTAAACTGCGGACGCATCCAGTTCGACACCAAAAATCCGACAGCGCAACCAAGGACAATACAACACGCCAAAAAGAACTTATGCTTTAGCAACAAGCTGAGCACTTCGAGGATATCGATTTCGTCGTCATCCTTATTCTTGGTCGAAGATGTTGAGCCTGTAGAATTATACTGATTGTTCGGTTCCATTTTCTTCCTTTCTTGTACTTCTCTCACAAAAATAGAAAAACAAGAAAAGACCGAGGATTAACCCTCGGTCTCTTTAAGCTTTTTGGCTTAAGTTAGATTACTTGGCGTTTTTCTTAGCCGGAGCCTTCTTCTTGGCTGCGGGCTTCTTTGCGGAGGCCTTGCAGAACTTCACGTAGGCAGCGAGAGTGTCGCAGAACACTTCGTCCGGAGTGTTGTCGCCGTTGATGCGGCTGATGATAGACTTGCTGTACTTGCCGAGAACCTTAGCGGTAGATTCCTTGTAAACCTTGAGGCGGTTCTTGATCACAGCTTCGTCAGCGTCGTCCTTACGGCCTTCGATCTTGGCGCGGTTCAGGAGGCGTGCCACGATGGTCTTTTCGTCCTTGATGTCGAGCACGAAGATGTGCTTCACGTCGACCACGGATTCGATGAGCTTGACCTGAGCAACAGTGCGAGGAATACCGTCGAGGAGGAGGGTATCCTTATCCGGGTTCACCTTGTTCGTATTGATGAGGCCTTCGATGAAGCGACCGAAGATTTCGACAGTGGCTTCGTCCGGAACCAAGAGGCCCTTGCTGGAATAAGAAGCGAGGAGCTTGCCGGATTCGCTGGAAGGAGCAATGCCACGGAAGATGTCACCCGTGGAAATGTGCTTGAGGGACGTGGTAGCAGCGAGCTTTGCGCCGACGGTACCCTTGCCGGAACCCGGTGCGCCAAAGATAAGAACTGCAGGAATTTTAGCCATTGTATAACCTCTTGGGGTTTAGTGTTGAAATTCGGGGCAAAATATAGGAAAAATTAGCTAGGCAACGCCTCGGATGTGAACTTGAGCTTGTTGTTTTCGACATCGATGGAGATCGTCGTGAAGTCCTTGTAGATTCCAAGCAGCAAGCCTTCAGCGATTTCGTCTTCGACCAGGTTCTGGATCGAGCGGCGAATCGGGCGCGCGCCGAGTGCAGAATCGTAGTTGTGCGAAACGATGAATTCCTTGGCAGCTTCAGAAACTTCCAAGAGGATTCCGCGTTCAGACAAGTTCTTCTGCAAGAAGGTCAGCTGAATGTCTACGACAGAAGAAAGATCCTTCTTAGTCAGCGGGCGGAACACAATCTGTTCATCGACACGGTTCAAGAATTCCGGAGAGAACACACGCTTGACTTCTTCGCGGATGGCGGTTTCCATACGTTCGTAGTCGTCGGTCTCGCCCATCTTGGTGAATCCCATGCCGCTGCTGTGGCGCACTTCGCGAGCGCCTGCGTTACTCGTCATGATGATTATCGTATTCTTGAAGTTGATTTTGCGGCCGTAGCTATCCGTGAGGATACCGTCGTCCAAAATCTGCAAGAGCAAGTTGTAAATGTCCGGATGAGCCTTCTCGATTTCGTCGAGGAGCACCACGCAATACGGGCGCTTACGCACCTTTTCGCTGAGCTGGCCCCCGTTATCTTCGAAGCCTACGTATCCCGGAGGCGCACCGATCAAGCGGCTCACGCTGTGCTTTTCCATGTATTCGCTCATGTCGATACGAATCATGGAATCTTCGCTGCCGAACAGGCTCTGGCTCAAAACCTTTGCGAGTTCCGTCTTACCGACACCTGTGGGGCCGAGGAACAAGAAACTGCCCATGGGGCGCTTGGTGTCGCGGATACCGGCGCGGGTACGGCGAATGGCTTTCACGACGGCATCTACAGCCTGGTCCTGGCCAATCACGCGTTCCTTGATTTCGTCGCCGAGCTTCAGGAGCTTCTGCGTTTCTTCACCAGCGAGGCGGCTCACAGGAATACCCGTCATCTTGCTGATGCAATCGCGGATTTCGTTTTCGTCGACAATCGGGAAATCCGCCGAGTCTTCTTTGTTCAAGGCTTCGCGACGTTCAGCGATGCGGTTCGTCAAATCTTCAATCTTGTCGCGGAGGGTTGCAGCCGTTTCGTACTGCTGGTCGGCAATCGCTTCTTCTTTCTTTTGCATGGTCGCGGCAAGTTCGTCTTCCATTTCCTTGAGGTCTTGCGGCGTACGGATCGAATTCAGGCGCACGCGGGCACCTGCCTCGTCGAGCACGTCGATGGCCTTGTCCGGTAAGAATCTGTCGCTAATGTAGCGTTCGGCGAGCGTCACCGCAGCGCGAATCGCTTCGGGCGTGTAATGCACCTTGTGGTGCTGCTCGTACTTCGGGCGCAGTCCTTCAAGAATCTGGATAGAATCTTCGGAATTAGGCGGATTCACGACAATCGTCTGGAAGCGGCGTTCAAGCGCGGCATCCTTTTCGATGTACTTGCGGTATTCATCGATCGTCGTTGCGCCAATGCACTGGAGCTCGCCACGGGCAAGCGCCGGCTTAAAGATGTTGCTGGCATCGAGGCTACCTTCGGAACCGCCCGCACCCACAATCGTATGGAGTTCGTCGATAAACAGGATCACCGAATTATCGACGCGCTGGAGTTCCATGATCAAGCCCTTCACGCGTTCTTCGAACTGGCCGCGGTACTTGGTACCGGCCACCATGGCAGCCACGTCGAGCGTGACCACGCGCTTGTTCATCAAGAGTTCCGGGATCTTCTTCTGGACAATCTTCTGGGCAAGGCCTTCGATAATCGCCGTCTTACCGACACCCGGTTCACCGATAAGCGCCGGGTTATTCTTTTTGCGACGGCAAAGAATCTGAATCAAGCGTTCAATTTCACGACCGCGACCGATAATCGGATCGAGCTTACCCTGCTTGGCAAGCGCCGTCAAGTCGCGACCGAAGTGATCGAGAATCGGCGTCTTTGAACGGCTCTGGCTACGCACCTGTTGGCGCGTGTCGCCACCGCGGGCCTGGCCCATAAAGCGGTCATCGCCTTCCATGCCCTCGCCCTCTTCACCAGAGGGCTGGCCGTTCATGGCCTCGCGCTTGATTTGCTGCAAGGCATTTTCAAAACTTTCATAGGTCACGCCAAAAGTCGAAAGCGTGCCCGCGGCCGGAGATTCCGCCTGCTGCAAAATGGCAAGCATCAAATGTTCCGGGCCAATATACTGGTCACCTTCTTCTTTTGCAATTTTAGCGGCGTTAAAAAGAGCGGCCTTGCAGCGAGTCGTAAAAGAGAGCAATGCACCGTGAGCATCGCCCACAGTCATGATGCCGCCATTAGACGAAAGCGAACGCTGCACGTTTTCGCCGAGTTCATTCAAATTGATCTTAAGCGCGCGCAAAGTTTCGGCGGCAAAGCCGGAATCTTCACGAACCAGGCCGAGCAGCAAATGTTCGGTCGTAACGCTGTCGCTACCCAAGTTGCGGGCCGCAATGCGGGCCGCCTGCAAAACAGCCTTTGCTTTCTTCGAAAAAATACCGTTGATATCGGACATATTTTCTCCTTAAGCTACTGAATCACTCCACCATGCATTACCACACGGCGTTTTGCAAAACTAGCCAATTTTTCGTCGTGAGTCACAATCAAGAAGGCCTGATTGAACTTTTCGTTGAGTTCACCAATCAATTCGTTGAGCATCGCGGAATTTGCTTCGTCCAAGTTGCCGCTCGGTTCATCGGCCAACACCAAGTCCGGGTGGTTCATGAGCGCACGGGCAATGGCCACACGCTGACGTTCACCACCGGAGAGTTCTCGCGGCAAATGCTTGAAGCGGTCCTTGAGGCCCACTGTTTCCAGAAGCATCGCGGCGCGTTCCTTGCATTCCTTTTCAGAAGTCCCGAGAATGCGACCCGGCACGCACACATTTTCAATCGCCGTAAATTCGCTCAACAAATGATGGAACTGGAACACGAATCCCACCTGTACACGGTGGTAACGGTCGCGTTCAGAATCGTTGAACTTGGAAAGCGCCTTGCCCTTAAAAAGGATTTCGCCAGAAGTCGGCGTATCGAGCATCCCCACCAAATTCAGGAACGTCGACTTACCCGAACCCGAAGAACCCGTGAGCGCCACGAGCTCGCCTTCTTCCATCGAGAAGTTCACACCCTTGAGAATTTCAAGCTTTTCGCCCGTCTCGGAAAATTCGCGACGGAGGTCAACTGTTTCAAGCAAACTACTCATGTCTAATTGCCCCCACCGGATCCAAGCGGCTAGCCTTCCAGGCAGGCAGCAAAGTGGCCGCCACGCAAAGCGCAATGCCGATTACAAAAATCAAAAGAACATCAACAATGTGCACCGAAATCGGGAAATACGGAATCACGTAGACATCGCCGGGGAGCTTGATAAAGTGGTAGGCTTCTTGCAACTTGCAAAGCACCAGGCCAATCGTACCGCCGACAATCGTACCGCCCACGCCAATAAAGCTACCCATGAGCATAAAGACGCGCATCACGCTGCCTTTGCTTAAGCCCATGCTGCGGAGGATGCCGATTTCCTTGGTCTTGTCGATAACGACCATGATAAGGCTACTGATGATGTTGAATGCAGCCACCAGAATGATAAGGCAAATCACCGCCGCCACAATGAACTTTTCGTAGTTCATCCACTTGAGGAGCGTGATGTTTTTCGTCTTCCAGTCCATGGCGTAGTACGGGTAACCGAGCCAAGTGGCAAGGCTATCCACCGCCTCCCCCGCAAGCCAATGGTTATTCAAGCGGAACTGAATACCGGTTACGACATCTTCAAGTCCAAGCAACTTCTGGAGTTCCGGAATGCCCACGTAAGCAAGGTTTCCATCGTATTCGTAGGTACCCGTTTCGAAGATGCCGCTCACCACGCACATCATCATCTTCGGGCCACCGCTTGTGACCATGGCATCGGGGCTTTGGAAGGTCTGCAGCACGAGTTTGTCGCCGACCACCACACGAAGCCTATTGGCAAGGCCCGAGCCGAGAATAATGCCCGGACGCAATGTTCCGCTCAAGTCTTCGAGACTGTCGACGGAGTAATTGCCCCACTTCATGTACTTGTGGATGTCGGTTACGCCTTTGGCGGTTTCAGCATCGATACCGTAAATGACGATACCGTCGTTTACCTTCTTGGAGCTCACGCCCACCTTGTAAATGATAAACGGAGACGAGGCGACCACGCGGGAATCGCGACTGCGCACTTCTTTGATGAGGCTGTCGTACGGCGCAATGAAATCGCCGTTGTACGCCATCACTTCGAAGTGAGCGTCTTTGCCGATCATCTGGGCGGTGACTTCTTCTTCGAATCCATTTACCGCGGCAAGGGCCACCACCAGCGCAAACACGCCAATGGAGACTCCCAGCATACTAAAGATACCGATAAGCGAAACGAAGAGACTCTTACGCTGAGCCCCTAAGTAACGCCAGGCGATGAGCCACTCAAGTTTATTCATCGATAATTAGGTCTCCGGCTTCATCAGCGGGAAGAGCTGCACGTCGCGGATGGTCTGCTGGTTCGTGAGGAGCATGACCATGCGGTCGATACCGAAGCCCACGCCACCGGTAGGCGGCAAGCCAGATTCAATGGCGTGCATAAAGTTTTCGTCCATCGGGTGAGTTTCACCTTCGCCACCGCGGCCGCGGCGCACCTGGTCTTCCAGGAGCTCACGCTGACGGATGGGGTCATTAAGTTCGGTATAGGCGTTACCCAGTTCCCATCCGTTAGCGTACGGCTCGAACTGTTCGATAAGGCCTTCGATAGTACGGTGCTTCTTGCAGAGCGGAGTACTTTCGGTCGGCATGTCCTTGATGAAGGTCGGCTGGATGAGCTTGTCTTCCACGGTGAGCTCGAACAGTTCGAGGATACCGCGGCCGCGGCTGAATTCGCCGTCCAGGTGTCCGCCGAGTTCTTCCATCTTGGCCTTGATTTCATCGTCGCTCATGTCGTTGACCTTGAGGCCGCCGAACTTTTCGATGGCTTCGATCATGCTGTAGCGGGGCCACGGAGCCTTGAAGTCGATTTCCTTGCCCTGGTATTCAATCTTGGTGGTGCCGTTGGCGGCAATGCAGGCGCGTTCGTAGATGTTTTCGAAGTGCACCATCATATCGTTGTAGTCGGCGTAGGCTTCGTAGAATTCGAGGCCGGTGAATTCCGGGCTATGGGTACGGTCCATGCCTTCGTTACGGAAGTTCTTGGAAAATTCGAAAACCTTTTCCATGCCGCCCACGATGCAGCGCTTCAGGTAAAGTTCCGGAGCCACGCGCAGGTAAAGCGTCATGTCGCAAGCGTTGTGGTGCGTGGTAAACGGACGGGCGTTGGCACCGCCGTAAATCGGCTGGAGCGTCGGGGTTTCCACTTCGATGAATCCCTTTTCGATCAGGTATTCACGGATAGCCTGCATAATCTTGGAACGCTTGATGAAGACTTCCTTCACGTCGTCGTTCAGGGCCATGTCGATATAGCGCTGGCGGTAACGGGTATCCACGTCGGCAAATTCGTTGAACACGACCTTGTTGCCGTTTTCGTCGACCTTTTCCTTAGCGACCGGAAGCGGACGCACAGCCTTGGAAAGCATAGTCACCTTTTTGACATGCACAGAATATTCGCCCGTCTGGGTTTCGAACATGGAACCGTTCACGCCGATAAAGTCACCGAGGTCGGTCATCTTCACGATTTCATAGTTTTCTTCGCCGACTTCGTCGCGAGCGACCACCACCTGCAAGCGACCATAACGGTCCTTGAGGTGCATAAAGCACATTTTGCCCTTGCGGTTAAAGCGAACCACGCGGCCAGCGAAAGCGATTTCTTCGCCAGAAGCCATCAGGGCTTCCTTATTTTCTTTCAAAACCTTGGAATCATGCGTGCGGTTGAACTTGTGCGGATAAGCTTCCACACCCATTTCCTTGAACTTGTCGAGCTTAGCGAGGCGCGCTTGCACCTGGTCGTTCATATCTTGCATTGCCATAGTATTTATCCTGTGATTAAATCACGTTTAAAATTTACGGCAGAAAGATAGAAATTTTAGAGTTCGCCATGGCGGCGCATCTTGCGGATATTCTGCGGAAGCACGTGATTGTGCCAGTGAATCCATTCGTCGTAATAGATGTACTGGCGTTCGCGACGTCTAAAGTTACGGCCATGCACAATGCGACGGCCGTTCTTGACTTCAACCGGAATAGCAATATGCAGGCATTCATGGTACACGACACCGGCCACGGCATATTCCGGGCAGTTCGCGGCATCGTAACCCTTGCTGATGCTGATCAAATGGAATTCTTCGCCGGTCACGGGGTCCTGACGCACCGAATGGAAACTGAGTCCGCCGACGCGGTTACTCCAGGTGATACGGCAAGTTAATTTATCTTCAAAATAGGTGCTGTTGATAGCCGCAAGCACATCGTTCAAGTTATGGTACTTGCCCTGCGGCTTAATCGGCGGGAGCCTACCCTTGGTCGACAAAGATTCATCGCCTCGGTCTGCAAGAATCTGTTCCACCAATGTCCAAAAGCGGCTGACCAAATCCTTGACAATCGCCTTGTTCTTCGCCGTCTTGCGTTTTACGGCGTGTTCCGCCCATTCAGCGGCAAGCTCACGCGCCGGCGCAAATTCAGGCTCCTTCATGTAAGCAGGCAAAATCACCTCGGGGTGGCCAAACAGCACTCCCCCCTTGCAACGGATACTCTTCTTTAATTGCGAATTGTACTTGAAATGCACCAGCCCATTCTGCGAAACCGAAGCCGGAACTTTCGGCTTTGCCGGTTCCTTGGGAGCATCGGTATTGTTCCCGAACAGGTCGAGTTGCATTCCAAACAGATTCATTTCTAGTTTCCGCCAATCAAGCCTTCGAAGCGGTTTACCGCCAAAAGTCCGCCAAAGTAACTTTCGGGCAAATCCAATAGGGCGTAATGCTCCGAGATTCCGTAAACGGCATCTTCGATGCTATCGGGCAAGTACACAATATAGCTATCGTTCTCGGGAGTCTGTAAATGCTCCGGCGTGCAGAACTTAGGATCCGTTTCGCTAAAATACATGCGGCAAGACACCGGGCGCAGCGGGTAGACCGTGCAATCGCCCTTCTTGTCCGAAAACGGGCACGGATTCCAAGCGCTAAAATAGTCGTGCAACGCCTTGTCTTCGGCGTAATCGTCCAAATCCATCTGGTCAGGGACTGCTCCCTCGGCGCGGCGCGTCTCAAAAAACTTGCTAAACAGCGACGACCTTACCTGGCACGCTTCCATAATATCGAGCAAGTCATTCCGCCCCCGGAGGTCACAATACAAAGTCACGAGTTCAAAGGGCTCCACCGACATCGGGTAATGATGGCAACAATTACCGCAGGCGGGCCTACATTGAATGGATCGCGGCTGTTGCGGCAAAACCGCCTCTAAATACTCCGAAAAAAGCCGGTGGTATTCCCGCGTAAATTCCTTGATTTTGGGAAGTTCTTCGAGTAAGTTATCGGGACCGATCGCCGATTCTCGACCAAGCGACATCGCAATCGCATCTAAACGATCCCTTTCCGCCCTTAAATGGGTTGCAAGGCGCATTTCGACTACACGAAACGCCTTCGTCGGAAAATACTCTCGATAAGATTCCATACCCCAAAGATAGATATTTTAGGTTTCCAAGAAAAAGCACCATTAAAAAGCGACAATAATCACTTATTTTTTCAAAATTCCGGCAAAAAACAGATTGATACATACTTTTTGTAAGAATAATGTTATCTTTTACGCAAATGGGGAACGTGTTATGAAACGCATACTTCAATCCAAAATTTTATGGGCAACGGCATTACTGCTTTCTCTAGGCATAGCCGGATGTAACATCTTTAACCCGACCGAAAGTATCAACATCAATGACGACGATGCCGAAGCCCTCACCTACGAAGGCTACAAGCACATTCGCGATAACGAATATACCGAAGCTGAATATTACTTCAACAAGGCCGTTGCCGCAGACTCGAACTACTCCAAGGCATGGTTCGGTCTGATGAAGGCAACACTACACCGCAAGCTGGCCGGCAGCGACTCGACCAACCTTTTCTCGTTGCTTGCGTACGTGAACACAAGCCGCGAAAGCAAGGCGCCCTTTGTGGGAATGTCCGACAATGTAGCGAACCGACTGCAAGAAACCATCGATACAGTGAACGCCATCGCGAACGTCTTTATCGAACGCGACAAGAAAGGCAAGACCGATAGCGCTATCACCTACAAGACTATTTCTGAAGGTTACCTGGTGCTCCAGATGATGAAAACCATGCTGGTGCTCCGCAAGACGACCGCCGGAATGCAGGGCTGCTCCTTGGCAAAGAACAAGGAAAATTCCTGCGACATGGCTTCTGTCTTGAACAACCTCAAGAGCGACCCGTCTGAAACCGTAGAATCTTTCCACGCAGTCTTTAGCACTTGCGAAGAAAGCCCCGAAAGCATGACCAAGATGTTCAACAGCTACCTCCCCGGCTTTGAAAACCTCAAAGACGAAGCTCAACGCTCCGCCGTGAGCAGCATGTGCGGCGCTCTCGCCCAAGAAACCGAAGAAGCCGCCGGTAACGAAGATCAAGAAGCAAAGACGCTCAACATCATTATCGCCCAGTTCTCGTACAGCGACATTATCGATGACGACGGCGACGGCTGTATTGACGAAGAACTCTACGACGGCGAAGATAACGACGGCGATGGTGAAATCGACGAAGATGTAAGCGACAAGACCAACGAAATCAAATACGATGATGACCTGATCTTGAAAAACATCACCGCCGGCAAGACCTCCATCAAGGATCTCCGAGTTGTCAAGAGTGCTGGTCCGAACGAAAAGTACAGAGATATCGATATCGACATGAACGGCGAAACCGTCAACACCTCTTCCGACGAACTAGACCGCGAATGGGCATTCATTTACCCCGAATACAAGAACCGCGTTGCCACGGGTGACCACCGCCTTGTATTCGCCATGAACCTGACCTTTAATCCCCAGAATCTGTCTCCTGAAGAATACGCCGCCTACAAGAAGGCCGTTGCCAAGGATACCGACATCAACAATATCCAATACGACCTGGCGTTCAGAAAGCACTACATTGGTGGCTGCTGGGCAAACTACGACGAGCGCCGATTCAGACAGTGGTTTGAAGGGAGGAACTAAGCAATGAAAAAGATTCTCGTATTTTTGATTTGCGCACTTGCAGTCGCCTCCTTTGCCGCCAAGGCCCCGACGCACCGTTCGATTCGTGCCGAAGCCATGGGTAACGCCCACGTGGCTCTTGTAGACGATAAAGAAGCTATCTACTTCAACTACGCCGGTTTGAGCCAGATCAACCGCCTTGGCAACTACAAGCTGCGCCCCGAACAAGGTTACTACCCCCGTAACTTTATCGGTGACATGCGACTCAACTTGGGTGGTGCAGGCCCGTTCGAAACTTATTTCTCGACTTACAGCGTTGCCAGGGACGTCCAGAAAATTTACAGCAGGGCAAACCAAGTCGCCAAGGACAACGGACTCAGTTCATCGAATGTTCTTCTGGACTCGCTCGCTACCCACCCGGAACTGGTCCACAAGCTCAACAATTACGACCACAAGTACTTGACCATGAAAATCAAGATGGATGCCGAAATGGCATTCCACGGCTTTGGTGCCGCCATCTGGGTAGACGGTAATGTTGCCCCCTACCTGGACGCAGGCTTGATTCTCCCGTTCCTCGTGGTTGACACGTTCTATGTCGATGGCGTGGCCCAGATGGGTTTCTCTTATGGGTTCACCAACAACCTCTCGGTCGGTTTGGGCGTCAAGATGGCCAAGCGTCAAAAGGTCGAAATGATTACGGTCGACGTGATGAACTTCGACAACCTGCAGGACACTCTCGAAGACCGCTACCACGACGTGACCGACAATATCTTCGACACGAAATCGGTTTCTGCCGGTATCGACCTGGGCGTGCTCTACCAGCTCACCCGAGAATTCAGGGTCGGTATGTCGTTACGCGATATCTACTTTAAGGAACTCGCCGGCGACAAGATTACGCCGAACTTGACGGCAGGCTGCAACTACAGTCCCCGATTCTTCAACAAGAACACCGGTTACGCCCGTAAGTTCAACATCGCCTTCGACTACGCCGACGCCTTCAACAGCGAAAGGAACTACAAGGTATTCTCTCACCTGAACATGGGTCTCGAAGTAGAACAGAACTTGCTCGCATGGCCAGGCTACAACAACGAAATCCGCGCGCTCGCCTTGCGCCTTTCGGGCGGTTTCAAGGGCGGCTACCCCGCTGCCGGTTTCGCCATCGAAGCACTCCGATTCATTACGGTTGAATTCGCCACCTGGGCCGAAGAACTCGGTTACTACACTGGCCAGGACGAAGAACGTATCTACATGGGTCAGCTGAGTATCGGCTTCTAAAAGATCCCGCCGCAAAATTTAAAAGAGCTCCTCCGGGAGCTCTTTTTTTAGTGTCACTTTTTATCTTGGGGAACGAGGCGTTCCACGATGCGGAACAGGTCGTTATAAATTTCGAGGAAGTCTTCGATCCAGATCGGGTCGCGCTCGCCCACCACATGGAAGGTTTCTTCGAGCGTATGCAGGGCATTGTACGGGCCAACCAAGCTCGCCGCCGGCTGGGCTGCGCCATGGTACAAATCGCTTGCCACAAGGCGAGCGCGGAAGCTGCGCCTTAAGCGGGCTATCAAGGCGGTACGGAGGCTCAAAAGTTCATCGTGAGCCTGCAGCAGCTGACCTTCGCGGATCCAGCCTTCGACAAGTGTCAAGCGGCGCACCGTCGATTCACGTTCCGTGGCGGGAACAAGCTGGCGCTTTTCCAAAAGCGTCTGCTTGAGCTTTGCCGACATCGCCATGAGCATATCCGCATTCCAGAAAACCATGGGGTTTTCAGCAAAGCGGTCCGACGAATCGACACGCGGCGTATGCGTCTTAATCCAGCGATCCAATTTATCGGCAACCATGCCCGCTTCTGGCAGTCTATCGACCGCCAAGTATTCACCGGCACGGTTCAGCAGGTTTTCGGCATAGACCATACGCCAATGCGGCAGCTTTCCGCTCTTGCGGATAGCGTCGATTCCCGTACGCAATGTTTCCAAGCGTTCCTGCATAAAAGCCTAATTATTCCTTCGTCGTCTTCTGAAGCGGGGTCACGCCGATTTCAACGCGGCGGTTCAAGCGGCGGTGTTCTTCACTGTCGTTGGGGTACTTGGGCATATGTTCGCCAAAGCCTGCCGCAAAGAGTCTGTCGGGCGGGAACCCTTGCGCAATCAAGGTCTTGACCACGTTCACGGCGCGTTCAGTAGAAAGATTCCAGTTGGTGTAAGTCTTGGACTTCACCGGAGTATCGTCGGTAAAGCCGCTCACCATAATCACATCGGTAGAATCAAGGGCTTCCAAAAGGCCCTTGCTAATGCCACGGATCACGCCCTCGCCTTCTTTGGTGAGGTCGGCACCGTTAATCGGGAAAAGGAAGCTTGCCTGAATCTGAATCTTGCCATCTTCGAGAGCGATAAGGCCCGCTTCAATAGAAGTCTGCAAGCTCTTGGACAAAAGCGCATTGCGTTCAGCCGCAATTTTACGCATCTGTTCCTGACAGCTGAGCACTTCTTCTTCGGTACGGGTAAGGTCTTCGGCCTTCTGTTCCTTAAGGGTCGCCATCGCCACAAACGCAAGGATGAACAACGAAACCAGGGCAACACCCAAGTCCGTGTACGCCATCCAAGGATTGCTGTTTTCGTCTTTCTTAAAGCGCATGCTTAGCCCTCAACCTTCGGCTGCTGAACGGCAGAACGCTGTGTCTGTTCCAAGACTTCCAGCAAAATTTCCTGCGTCTTGACCGCGTTTTCCATAAGTACTTCGCTTGCGCGTTCGTGGAAGGCTTCCAGAGACTGGTTGAGGTGTTCCACAAAGTTTTCTTCGTCGTCGCGTTCTGCGGTATCGCCAGAGAGCTTTTCCAAAATCGTTTCGAGGCCGGCACGGAGCATTTCGAGGTTTGCGCTGAGTTCGGACTGGTTCACGCGCATCAGTTCTGCGGTTTCCACCAGATTGCCGCCCAGGGCGTCCGTCGCTTCTTTTTCCTTGACCACGCGGTTGTCGATGCTTTCGGTAAGGGCCTTCTGGGCTTCAAGCAGCACGGCAGAAGTTTCAGAAAGTTTCTGGAAGGCACCGAGAATGTCCGAAGACAGAGCAGAGAGTTTTTCGGCCACGGAATTGCTGAGTTCGGCAGAACCGGCCTGGGCCTTTTCGGCCACCTGCAAGGCCACGTTCTTGAGCGTTTCGAGGCCTTCTTTCTGGCTGTCCACATTCTTGAGCGTTTCGGCAGAAAGGCGTTCCATGAAGGATTTCCACTGTTCGTCGGACTGCTTGACCTGATCGGCCACGGCAGCGGCGATATTCTTCGTCGAATCGTTCATAGCCAATTCCGTTGCCGAAGCAACGCCGTCGAGGCCAGCCTTCACATCAGAAGCAACCTTGGCGAGTGCCGTTTCGACGTTTCCAGACACACCTTCGAGAGAACTCTTGAGCGTCGTAGAAATACCGTTCAACTTTTCGTCGAGCTTACCCGGAATCGATTCCACAGAAGCAGAAAGAGTCTTGATGTTCTGTTCCATCGGAGTGAATGCACCCGACAGAGAATCCTTGACAGAGGGACCCAAGTTTTCAACCGCCTTGTTCATGTTCTGAGAAACACCGGCAAGTGATTCGTTGAGCTTAGAAGTCATTGCAGAGAGTTCGTCGCCCACCATGGCCACAACGCCAGAAAGGCCTTCCTTTACAGAAGAGGCTACCACGGACAGATTCTTTTCGACAGAATCAAACAAGCGTTCCAGTTCCGTCTGAGCCTGGGCTTCTTCGCTTTCGTCGCTAGCGGCACCCTGCAAGTCGAGAGTCAATGCATCGAGGCGAGCCACAAAATTGTCGCGGGCAGATGCCATCATGTTGCGGCTAGCATTCAAGATCAAGGCGGCAAACAAACCGCAAAGGCTCGTGCCGAAAATACCCTTCATGTTCTGGAACAAGAGCTGGATCGTATCGAGCGTGCCCTGCGTCGTCGAATTGTCGATTGCACCGCCGGCCGTTGCCACAGAATACATAAGGCCAAAGAAGGTACCCATAAGGCCCAGGAGGATCACCGTACCGCCGGCACTCTTCGGGAGCGCGATACCGACACTGTTCGAAAGCACTTCGTAGGCCATCGAAGAATCGAGGCGAATCTTTTTAGCGATCAAGCTACGGGCAAGGGCAACGCGCTTCGCGACAACACCGTCGCCGTTCACATAACCGCCACGCTTTTCGCAGGTTTCCAGGATTTCCGTTTCAGCAGCAATCTGCTTTACCGTCTTAAGCGCTACAAGCTGTTCACCAATGAACACGGCGAATATGGCCGCCATGATAATCCAGCCAAAGAGCGGCGCGCCAAAATAGAAGGCGGCAATCACCAAGGCAAGGAGCCCCACTATGGTAAGCGCTAAAATAATCTGGAATGCATTTTTCATTTCATACCTGCATCTTTTAAGACCTTGTAGGGCCTGTTGTTTCAAATAGATTCAATTGACCGCGCGAGAATCCGCGCAAAAACAGAGCCCACTTGCTCTGGTACCATTCAATAATCTGAAGGGTAAGCCCACGGGCGTAATCACAAAAATCATCGGTAAAAGCAAGGAACCCGTTTTCGTAAGCGTAATGCGGATTCCAGTAACGGCCCACGTTACGCGCACAAGAGGCCGCCGAACTGTAGTAATGCGGCGGATTCTTGGTATTGAAGGCAGCGGCAAAGCGCTTCTTGGCCAAGGCATTCAGCGAGCTACGGAGCGAAACGACCAAGGCGTTTTCCTTGTCGCGGAGCGACGCTTCCAAACTGGGGAGCAGTTTGGACACCGCATCCACGGCGCTTTCGGAATGCCAATACTTGCAGAGTTTTTCCTGCAGCTGCATCACGCGCCCGTGCATGCGGACGAACAACGGTTCGGCGTCGCTCACCAGCAGGTGAATCGTCGCGGAATAAAAAGCGTTGATGTCTTGCTTGTTGTTCTTGACCGTCAAAGCCCAGCCCTTTTCTTCGTCGTGGTGCAAAAAGTCACCACCTTCCAAGAGCAGGCGCATCACCTCGTCTGTCGAAAAACGCTGCATCCACTTGGTGCGGAATTCATCGTAAAGCTTGTTGGCATCGGCCACAATCTGCGGGAAGCTTGAATCGGCCAACTTCCAGGCGGTTTCGCTAAACGAAATCAACTCCGTGGTTCCCACGTTTACCGCAGGGTCATTCAACATGGCATCCAAGTGTTCGTGCAACACGATCGACCATGTAACCATCATCGACTGCGAAAGCGTCGCCATCATGGTGGAGCGATTCGGCCGCACCGAGAGACGGACACTGCTATCCGTCATCTTACGTATGGATCTGCGAAACGACTCTTGCACTAAAGCTCCCTAGAAAGCTGTTTCGATACGGTGCCAGATGTTCCTGTTCACGCGTTTGCCCTGTGCGGCAAGTTCTTCGGCTTCGTTGCGCACATCGGCTTCAAGGTTATCCTTGATCAAAGCCTTGTCGCCATCGAACTTTCCACCCGGTTCCAGGTAGAGGCCATACACGTTGTCGTTGATCTTGGTGTCAGCCGCAACCACCTGGCCAGCACGAATCGAGAGCGCAAAACGATTACGCACGAATTCGCAACGGGCAAGGAACACTTCGGGCACATCGTCAATCCAAAGGCCGTAGTAATTGTTCACGAACTTCACGTTTTCGAAAATGCCCTTGGAACGGAACACCGTATTGCGGAATGCATTTTCAATGATCAGGTTCTTAATTTCGAACGGGCGGTTCGCCGACACAAAGTGTACGCCGTTCCAGCTCTTCAACGAATCAGCACTCTTGAACACCACCGGAGCAGCATCTGTACCGATAATCTTCACTGAGCCACGGAACATGAGCTTTGCGTATTCGCCCATCAAGACCGTAACACCCGGTTCAATTTCCAAGGTATCCTTTGCCGAAAAAACAGCACCCTGTTCCAGCAAATAAGGGCTATCCGCCACCACTAGTTTTACCTTGCCATTTTCAATCGACGGGAAAGGCATCTCCCCCGCAACGGCGACGCTTGCGAACAACAACGTCGCTAAAGCCACCCCCGACCATTTTTTAAAGCCTAAAATCAAAATTCACTCCTCAGCTTGATTTTCTGAATCACATGCATATCGGGAATCACGTTGTCGGCGACAATGTCGTTTACACTCAGGTCGCCAGTCAATTCCATTTTCACATTCGAAATTGCACCATGCGTCATGTCAAACAGGATTGTACCGGAACCCACAATAAAGCCCTTGCTTTCCATACGCAAGTCAGAGGTCGAATCGGCAATTTCACGGTACTTGATATTCATGCCGATCTTTGCCATCCGGACTCCATCGTGCACATACTGGTCTTCGAGCGTAAAGGACTTGTACACCACAGTCTTGTTCACCGTACCCGGAATTTCGACCTGGCGGTCCCAAGTTTCGCCAAGCTTGACCGGCTTACCCGGCAAAAGCGGCTGGACCTTGAGGAAAATACGGATCAGATCCAGGGCTTCGGTTCCAAGCATCACGGAATCTTCGATGACGGCATCGCGGATATCGCCATCTTTAGCCATCTTGAACTGGAAATGTTCGGTGGACATGTAGCGTTCCATGCTGCGGAATTCTTCGACCGTACGCTTGTCGGACTTGTAGTCTACCGAGTCGATTTTAAGCTGGAACTTGGCAGAACCATCGTCGTAAGCGGTCAAAAGCGAATTGGTCGCACGAACATTGAGGTGAGTATTCATCGCTTCGGGCGTACCAGACACGGAATCCGTAGTCGGCAAAATCGCATTCAGCGTAGATTCGAGATAATATGTCTGCTGGGGAGCGTTCTGGGTGTTGAACGAGAGAACGAACTCATTACCATCACAGGCACAAAGGGCAAAAAGAGCGCTAGCGCTCGCAAAAAACTTAAAGAAATTCATATGCAGAATATAGTATTAACTAATTCCCTTGTTGCCGCTATCACCTTTTTGTAGCCGCATCTTTTGGAAAAAAGCCTTCAAAATGCCCAAACATTCGTCGGCGAGCAGCCCGCCTTCGATTTGGACTTCGCGTTTGAGCGCGTTATTCGTAATGACGTCAATTGTCGTGCCGCAGCCGCCAAAACGGGTGTCCGGAGAACCATAGACCACACGGCTGATTCGGCTATTCAAAATGGCACCGGCGCACATCGGGCAAGGTTCGAGCGTTACATACAAAGTACAGCCTTCCAAGCGCCAATTATCAAGGGCACTTGCAGCCGTTCCAATCGACAAGATTTCGGCGTGGGCTGTGGCGTCCTTGAGCATTTCAATCTGGTTATGGCCCTTACCGATGACGGCACCGTCTTTTACGATGACGCAACCGATAGGGATTTCCCCTTCGTCAAAGGCCTTCTCCGCCTCACGGAGCGCCATTCGCATGAATTTTTCGTCTTCGTCTGCGAAACTCACAGGCCTCTCCCATAAGCGCAGTAGGAGTCTTCTTGCATGTAGTCGCCGTCGTGGTAGTAGGCGGCACGGGCGCGGCAACCGCCGCAGCGGTCGTTGAACTTGCACTTGCCGCAAGCACCCTTGTAGGCCTTGGTTCGCAGCTGTTTGAAAATCTCGGCATTCGCCCAGATTTCGTCGAATGGCGTGTCATGTACATCGCCCGCTTCTTCCATCATATAGGCGCAAGGGCGCACCTTACCGATGGGGCTTACGATGCAGTAGTCGAGACCGGCGAGGCAACCGCGGCTGTAACGCGTCTTGATGTCGAGCTGGTCGGCAATGCGCAGGAACTGCGGAGCGCAAGTGGGTTTCACCGGGATGCCGAGCGTACGGCTCTTTTCCATAATCTTGCGGAGGAGGCCCTCGTATTCGGCGACGCGCAGAGCGTGACCTTCGATTTCCTTGCCGCGACCCACGGGAATCAAGAAGAAAATCTGGTGGTTCACCGCGCCGATTTCCTTGACCCAGTCCATGATATCGAAAATTTCGTTCTGGTTCCAGTCCATAATCGTCGTGTGAATCTGGAACGGGAGGCCAGCCGCCTTGCAGTTTTCGATACCCATCATCGTGAGTTCGAATGCATTCGGGAGGCCGCGAAAATCATTGTGACGGTCGTGATCGATACTGTCGATGCTGATACCCATGGCCATGGCACCGGCGGCCTTCAGCTTGAAAGCCAAATCATGCGTGATGAGCGTGCCGTTGGTACCGAACACCGGGCGCAGTCCCTTGCTCGAGGCATGGGCAACCAGGTCTACAATGTCGGGGCGGGTCATCGGTTCGCCGCCGCTAAAGATCATAATCTTGAACCCCGCCTTCGCGATTTCGTCGATCAGCTTCATGGCCTCGGCGGTCGTGAGTTCGGCAGCCTTGTTCTCACCTGCGTCCTGGTAGCAGTGTTTGCAGGTCAAGTTACACTTGTTGGTGGTCATCCAAGATACAATCATTCAGAACCTCAATTTTTCAGAGTCCAAAAATAGAAATTACAGCGACTTGAAAACCTTGCGGGCGGCTTCAATGGTACGGTCGATATCTTCGTCGGTATGGGCCGCACTCACAAAAATCGCTTCGAACTGGCTCGGGGCAAGGTAAATGCCTTCGTCGAGCATGCCGAGGAAATACCTGCGGAACAGTTCCAAGTCGGACTTTTGCACATCGGCAAAGCAGGTTACAGGGCCTTCGGTAAAGAAGATGCAGCCCATAGAACCCACCTGATTGGTAGCCAGCGGAATTCCAGCTTCCTTCGCTGCGTCCTGGAGGCCAGCAATCAACTTCTTGGTGCTGTTTTCGGCGCGGACATAATATTCGGGGTGCGAATTCAATTCACGCATCGTAGCAAGACCTGCCGCCATCGCGACCGGATTACCCGACAAGGTTCCCGCCTGATAAATTCCACCGAGCGGCGCAATCTGCTGCATCACATCCAAGCGGCCGCCATAAGCGCCCACCGGCATGCCTCCGCCGATAATCTTTCCAAACGTGGTCAGATCCGGCTTGATTCCGTACAAGCCCTGAGCACAATGGATCCCGACGCGGAAACCCGTCATGACTTCATCGACAATGAGCAAAGCGCCATGCTTCTTGGTTTCTTCGGAGAGCGCCTTCAAGAATTCAGGCTTTGCGGGCACCACGCCCATATTGCCGGCCACGGGCTCCACAATCACACCGGCAATTTCGTCGCCAATCTTATCGAACAGTTCATGCACGCCAGCCACATCGTTGTACTGCAGCGTGAGCGTGTACTTGGCCAAATCCGCCGGCACGCCCTTGCTGCTCGGTTTACCGGTAGTCAGCATGCCCGAGCCCGCCTTAATCAGCAAGCTATCGCTATGGCCGTGGTAGCAGCCTTCAAACTTGACAATCTTGTCGCGGCCCGTGAAACCACGCGCCGCACGAATCGCGCTCATGGTCGCTTCGGTACCGCTATTGACCATACGGATCATTTCAACGCTCGGAACAAGTTCCATCACGAGCTTCGCAAGTTCTGATTCCAGTCCGCAAGGAGCACCAAAGCTAAGGCCATTCTGGGCCGTATCGGCCACAGCCTTGATCACAGCATCGTGGGCATGTCCCAAAAGCATCGGGCCCCAGCTACCCACGTAGTCGATGTAGTCGTTGCCATCGACATCGTAAATGTGACTGCCCTTGGCACGTTTGATAAACGGAGGCGTTGCCCCCACATTGCTATAGGCACGCACCGGGCTATTCACGCCGCCCGGCATCAAATTCTTGGCTTCGGCAAAAAGTTTTTCACTCAACGAATGATTCATTTCAGCAACCCTTTTTCAAGAGCTTCTTTGGCATGGTAAGTAATGATGATATCGGCACCGGCACGCTTGAAAGCGATCAAGTTTTCACGGATAATCGCATCTTCGTTAATCCAACCCTGTTGGGCGGCAGCCTTTACCATGGAATACTCGCCACTTACGTTGTAAACGGCCACAGGCACATTGCTCATTTCAGCCGTTTCGCGCAAAACATCGAGGAAGGCAAGCCCAGGCTTGACCATCACGATATCGGCTCCTTCTTCCAAATCAAGTTCCACTTCGTGCAGGGCTTCACGACCGTTGCGCACATCCATCTGGTAACTCTTGCGGTCACCAAAATGCGGGGCGGAATCCGCCGCATCGCGGAACGGGCCATAATAAGCACTTGCAAACTTAGCACTGTAAGCCATAATCGGCAAATTCGTAAAACCATTTTCATCCAGCTTTTCACGAATCGCAGCCACACGGCCATCCATCATATCGGAGGGTGCTACCATGTCGGCACCGGCTTCAGCATGCGAGAGCGCCGTCTTTGCCAAAAGTTCAAGCGTCGGATCGTTATCGACATCGCCATCTTCCTTGACAATCCCGCAATGGCCGTGGCTCATGTATTCGCAAAGGCACACGTCGGTAATCACGTACAGTTCCGGGAAATGCGCCTTAATGGAGCGCACCGCACGCTGCACAATTCCGTCATCGTCATAAGCAGACGAAGCCATTTCGTCTTTAAAGCTCGGAATACCGAACAACAGGATCGACTTAATTCCGAGTTTAACGCATTCGTCAAGTTCAACCAGAATCGCATCAATCGAAAAACGATACTGTCCCGGCATCGAGGGAATTTCTTCCTTGACGTTCTCCCCTTCGACCACGAACATCGGGTAAACGAGAGCATCAGGATTCACGGCGGTTTCAGCCACCATGTTGCGAATGGTTACATTCTTGCGCAAACGACGAGGACGGATAATCATAGTCATTCTCCTTATTTGAAATTCAATATAAAAAAATCCAGCCCGGAAGCTGGATTCAAAGATTTAATATTCCAACGCAATCAATCGAAGAAATCAGAAAGGTCCCTATTCTTCAATTCTTCGCACATTGCCTCAGATTCGGCGACAATATCAGAAAGTGTGGCCCCGTTACTAGGAACAGTATCCAAGAACACACCCTCGGACGATTCGTCTCTAAGATAAACAACGTCACCATCTAAGGTCATCGTCGATTCAAAGGACTCGCTTAAAGGCTTTCCAGCATCAGTCATTCCTGTGGCAGAACCTTTCACAATTACTGTACTACCTTCGGTTGTCACATTGCACTTTACATCTATCGAACCGGGCTCGGCATTCTGCGGAGTTTCTTCATTCCCAGAATCGGTTCCAAGATTGTTACCGGAGTCATTCTTTACTTCGGTGTTTACTTCACTAGACGGTGTAGGCACACTGGACTTTTTCAACTTGAATGTCATTGCACGACCGCCATCAGGATTAATGGTCATAGAGCCATTCACAATCTGAAGCGGCATCGTTACATTCTGGCCTTCCATTTCGAACGAAACCTGGAAAACTCCGTTTTCAAAATCGTCGGAACCGAACCAAGTTCCCGCAGCCGCGATTTCATTAGAGAATTTCGTTTTATCAGATTTGACTTTCAGCTTAGATTCCGTTGCAAGGAACGTGCCGTCTTTAAACAAATAGACCGCATCGACCATAGTTTTAACAGCATCGTTATCTTGCACTGTTTCGACATCGGTGGCGTACCAGGCTACCACATCTGCGGTTTTGTAGCCAGTCGGGAAAAACGCCGAGACAGATTCAGCGGAGTTTCCTTTTATGTTTGAGGAATTGTTCGGGCTTGTGGAAGAATCGTCACAACCGACCATTAAACCCATGGAGATAGCCATGGCTAGGAATAGTGCTTTTTTCATATAGCTCCCCTTTTGTTGAATTACCTTTCAAGATATACTCTTTTTCAACAAAAAGCACAAAGCCCAATACTCCAACTTGGAATATTGGGTATTTTATTTACCGAAATCCCGTTCGATTTGTTCGAGGCCTTCGGCCCAGTCGGCTTGGATTTTCTGCTTGAGTTTCTTAGCGAGCGAGGGGGCGCGGCCCTGTGTGGAGACCGTTACGGCGATATTTTCGCCAAAATCCATACGAGCAGGCACAATAAAGTCGCCATCGAGGTAGTCGCAAGCGTTATTTACCAAAATTCGGCGAGCGCGAGCATCGTTACTGACCTGGGCATTGACCGCAGGCTGGTCGGTGCAAATGAAGACCATAAAGATTCCGCGAAGATCGAGCGGCTCGTAGGGGCGATTAATCAGGGTTACGAGGCTTGAGGTTTGAGGTCGGGCTTCGCCCTTTGAGGAAAGACTTTCGAATTCCGGATCGAACTGCGGGGCGACTACGGTTATGCGGGCACCTGTGGGCAAAAGAGTTTTCACCTTGCGAAGGGCAATGCGGCCACCGCCTACCACCAGAACATTCTTGCCTTCGAGATTCAGTTCGATGGAGAAGAGGTTCGAGGAGTGAGCGCGCTCCTGCGGAGCTTTGAGGTGTGAGGTCGCGCTTGTAACGCTTTGAGAATGAGCGGTTTGAGCGCTACGGACTCCGGCGACGACCATGTCGGCAAATTCTTTCCAGTCGCCAAGACAAGGCAACAAGGTAATCGGGATCTGCGGGAATTCCGCCTGAAGGTGCGCCACAACCTTGGGCACATCGTTCTTGGTATGCTGACCGTTCAGCAACAAGTACGGCAAAAGCGTCACCGATTCCACATCTTCGCGCAAGAGCGTGCGCAAGTCATTTTCCAAATCCAACAGGCTCGTACTTGCCACGCGCGTACCGGGCAAATCATGGTGCAGTTTATCCATGATTTCTTCGAAGCCCTTGTAGGCCCCCGGCAAAATGCAGTGATGCGCGATAATCAGGATAGCTTTCATAAAATGTGGAATGAGGAATGTGAGATGTGAAATTAATTATTTTCGGGAATAAAATTCTACGATTTTCTTGACGAGGGAATCCATGGTGGTTTCGTCGGAGGTGACTGTTTCAAAACCATGCTTGCGGGCAGCAGATTCTGTCATGCGACCGATGCAGAAAGATTTTCGAGGATAACAAGCATTATTGTCATTCTGAGCGAAGCCGTTAGGCGTAGTCGAAGAATCTCTATTTAGATCCTTCGATTCCGTGCTTCGCACTCCACTCAGGATGACACTGCAGAAATTCTCGACGGCGCTGGTGCTAGCGAAAACGATAGCATCGGCAGATTCTACGGCTTCACGCTTCCATTCAGGGAGTTCAGCCACCGGGAGCGTTTCGTAAACCACCCAGCGCACAGCCTGCGGTAAAAGTTTCAGCATGGTGTCATCAGCGAGATTGCCTTGAAGGAGGAGGATACGAGGTGTGAGGTGTGAGGTCGCACCTTCGGTGCTTTGGGGTATGGGGTTCAATGCAGCCAACAGTTTCCCGAGGCCTTCGCCGGTATGGTCTTCGGGCACGTAATCGCAGCGGATACCGTATTCCAGCAATTTCTTTTCAGTAATCTTCCCCACACTAGCAATTTTCTTGCCGGCAAGAACGCGGATGTCATTGCCCGAAGCAAGCAACTGCGTAAAGAAAGATTCAACGCCGTTCGTACTCGTGAAAGCGAGAATGTCGAAATTCGCGAGAGAGTTAAAGTCGGCAAAGCAATGCTGATCTGGATCCTTCGACTCCGTTTCACTACGCTCAGGATGACACATAACCAGAGGCTTGTCCAAAACACGCGTTTCAATCATCGGAGTCTCGATGACTTCGGCACCGAGGGCCGTAAGGCGGGCGGAAATTCCGCTGGCCTGCTTGGCAGCACGAGTCACCACCAGGCGCTTGCCCGAAAGCGGCAAATTCTTTTTCCAGGCAAGAGTCTTGCCCAGTTCAACGACACCGCCCATAATCGTAATCGCGGGAGCCGTCACATTTTCACGGACAATCGTCTCCCCCGCTGTTTCAAGCGTCGCCATAACCGTGCGCTGGTACGGCGTGGTTCCCTTTTCGATAAAGGCAAGCGGAGTCTTCGGGTCCTTGCCACATTCCATAAGGCGCTTGGCGATAAAATCCATGTTGGCAATGCCCATCAAGAAAATGAGGGTGCCCTGGCACTTCGCAAGATTTTCAAAGTCCAGCGAAAGTTCGCCATTCGATTCTGCCTTTTCGTGGCCCGTGATAATGTGAAAACTTGTCGCAATGCCGCGATGGCTTACGGGAATGCCCGCGTAGGCCGGCACCGAAATCGCCGAGGTAATGCCCGGCACCACATCGAATTCAACACCGGCCGCAACCAGTTCCAAAGCTTCTTCGCCACCACGCCCGAACACGAACGGGTCTCCGCCCTTCAAGCGAGCAATAACACCCTGCGGGTATTCCTGAGCAAACTGTACCAGGAGCTTGTTGATTTCGGACTGTTTCACCTTGTGATGCGTCGGCATTTTGCCCACATCGACCATCTTCGCCTTCGAATTGCACATTCCAAGAATCGCCGGAGAAACCAGGCGGTCATACACCACCACGTCGGCATTCTCCAGAATTTCTTTTCCGCGAATCGTCAAGAGTCCCGGATCGCCAGGACCTGCACCAATCAAGTAAACATGACCAAAATTCGCCATCAGAACTTAATCCTTGTCATCAAAGGCTTGTGCGTCTTCAGGTTCTTCCACAATCCAGTCGCGAATGTGGTCGGCAAGAGCCTTCTGGCCGTCCTTTTCGATTGCATCGGCAAGATCCGTCAATTCTTCGGCATCGAGCGTCGTCAAGTCCTTTTCAAAGCGATCCACATAGCCCGAAAGCTGTTCGTAGCGTTTCATACCGGCAAGCAACTGCATAAATTCGAGATTCGCCGTATTGCCATTACGGAACTGTTCATGTTCCTTGAGAACGCGGTCAGCTTCAGCATCGGGCAAGAAGGCGGCCAAACGCCCGAGGTTCATCACCTTCGGGAAAGTCTCGTACAGGGTGCGAGCAATCTTGATGCAGTCAGACTTGCGGCCTTCCTTGTCGGCAATGGCGGCCTGCAAATCCAGATACGCTTCTTCGTCTTCGGAGCCGGGGTTGCGAACATCGCCGAGCCACTGCTTGGCAAGTTCAATGTTCCCCGCCATAAACTGGGCGTTTGCAATGTCGATGAGCGTTGCATTGCTCTTGTCCGGGTCTTTGAGGAGGGCTGCCTTCGCAAAGTTCGCGGCATCCTTGATAGAATCAGCCATATCGCAAATAGCATCCAGAATATCTTCACGGTTGCCCTGGTCGACTTCGGTAACCTTGTTGATCAATTCTTCGAGCAAAGCCTGCGCGCGTTCCTTGGGCAAGATTTCTTCGACACTCAGGAACACCACCGAGCGGCCTTCACCACCCACATGGCGCATGGCAAGGTCATGAATCAAGTCCGCGACATAATCCTTGTCGGTATACTGCGATGCCAGTTCCACAAAGAACGTTCCTGCATCGTAAAAGAGGTTGTCCCAGTATTCCTTTTCTTCGTCGGTATCGGCCTTGAACGAAATAAAGTCGGCACGCAAAGTCCATGCCAAAAGTTCCAACTGGTCTTTCGGATTCTTGAAGTTTTCGATATCGTCAATGCCGTTTGCAATCGCCTCGTACAAGTCTTCGGGGCGGTGTAAAAGTCTGCTCTGTCCGTTCACAATTTGCGTGAGCGTTTCACGGAGTTTGTCTTCTTTGCTGCGCATGGCCTGTGCCATAGCAGGAGATTTCCATACCTTTTTCTTCTTTGCCATGAAACCAAATGTAGAAAAAGACGCAGTTCCCTATTTAATGGCGGTCCAGCTTTCGTTTGATTCGCGCTTGTTTCAGCTTGTTTTTCCGGCGTTCTCGGCGGCGTTCCTTACGGAGTCTTCGGCGGAGTTCCGCCATTTTCTCGACCTGGTGCAAAATGTCCTTGATTCGTTCGGTCGCGAAAGCATTATGTAACTTTTTACGCGTCACATAATCAAGCAAACAGACGCACAACAAAAGGCAGCCTACAAATAACGCAAGCGCCACCGGCCACACAATCACAGATGTCTTAATCGCCACAAGTCCAAACGCAGGCGGCATCAGAATGGAGCCCACATAAGAACCCGCCATTTGAATACTGATGGCACGGCCCGAAAGTTCTTCGCCAAATCGTGCAGGGGTCGCATGAATAAGTGACGGATACACCGGAGCGCAACCGAGCCCAAGCAGACAAATACACACCGGCGTAAACCAGAGCGGCAACGGCAACACCAGAACAAGACAGCCGAGCACCACGATGGCAATGCCCGCATGCACCAAGCGCATATCCGTAAACTTGATAGCAAAAAAGCCACTCAAAATGCGCCCAATCATGACAGAGGCAAACATGAGCGAAACCGCGATTGCCCCGATTTCAGGTTAAAAGCCACGGGCCACCAGGTAAGTACCGCACCAAAGGCTTGTGGAAATTTCAAGTGACGAATAAAAGAAGAACACCCAAAAAGAAAGCTTCATGCCGGGCACCTTGAGGGCCGCCCGCAACGAGATATCCTTTACCGCAGACACCTGTTGCGATTCACCGCGTTTTTCCATCTTTTTCCAAATCGGGAGCGTCACCAGCATCATCGCGGCAATCACCGCAAGCAGCAAGGCAACCATATCGTAAGCGCCGCGCCATCCGACACCCGTTACCACCGAAATCGAAAACAATGCTGGTCCAAGACATGCGCCCACACCCCAGCTGGCATGCAGCCAACTCGTGTGTTTCGATTCCAAGTAAATGGCCGCAAAATTGTTCATCGCGACATCAATCGCCCCGGCCCCGATTCCCATGGGTACCGCAAACAGGCACATCATCCAAAATGTCGTCGAAAATCCGTAACCGAACGAAGCCACCGCCGTAAGCGCAATACTCACAAACACAAGTTTGCCTGTTCCCATCAGGCGCAAAAGCGCGGGAGTCCATAAGCTCGAAACAATCGTTCCAACACTTACAATGATCGACAAGAGCCCCGCCGCCGAAAGGGGCGCCATCAAGTCACGCTGCATCAAGGGCCAAGCAGCCCCTAACACCGTATCAGGAAGCCCTAGGCCAATAAAGGCCGCATATATGACAACGAGTAAAAGCAAGCGCTACACCACGAAGAATCTACTTTTTCTCGCGAATGCGCTTGTACAGGCTTTCAGCTTTTTCGGTATCGCCCGCATTCGAGAATACGTGGCCTACGTTTTCAGCACCGATGCGTCCTTGCGAATTCCCCGCAAGCCAAGCCTTCATGTAGCAATCGAACGCTTCATCGTAGCGTTTCTGGGTAAAGTAAATTTGTCCCAAATCCAGGTTCAAATCCGCCTTACCCTTATTGTGGCGAAGTCCTTCTTCAAGCGTGAAAATCGCCATCCACGGAGAATTATTCTGCACATACATTTGCGCCAAGTAGCGGCGAGCCGAAACATTTTCCGGATCCATCAAGATTCCGTTTTCCATTTCGTTCAAGGATTGTCTCGTGGAATCCATGCTGCGGTAGTAATAGGCCATGGTAAAGTGCACATCGGCGCCCGCGGTAGCCGTCATCTGTAAAGCATTCTGAAGCGTCTTGATGGCGTATTCATAATCACCCAATTTTTCGTAGACTTCAGCAAGGCCATACCAAGCATCCATACGGTCCGGGTTCAGCTGCAGGGCACGTTCAAAGTTCTTCTGCGCAAGAGTCCAGTCGCGGCCTTTCAAGTAGCATTCCGCCAAGGCAAAATGCACATGGTCCGATTCTACACCGAGTTCAATGGCGCGCTTGTAAGCCGCAATGGCTTCGCCCACATCGCCACCCAAGTAGTAAAGATCGCCGAGGAGCATCCACGCCTTTTCAAAATTCGGCAAAAGTTCCACCGTACGCTTGTAAGCGACCATCGCCACCTGCTTGCGATCAAGCTGCACCATGGCGTTGCCCAAGTTGAACCAGGCAAAAGGTTCGTAGCGGCCTTCGTCAATCGCCGCACGGTACAGCGGCACCGCTTCCTTATATTTCCCTTGGTCGTACAACTCATTCGCCTTGAAGAAGTAATCTTCAGCAGCAAAAAGGGGTATCGCAAATAGCAGGGCGAGCGCGAAGAGTCTAGTTAACAAAGCGGAACTCCTTTGTGGCCTTCTGTGCCACGGGGAATCCGCCCAACTGAGCCGGGCTAAACTTCCACTGTCTTACAGCCTTCAGGGCTTCGTTATCAAATCCATAACCGGCAGGTTCCTGCGTCAGCACCTGAGCCTGCGCCACATCGCCATACACATCAATCACAATCAAGACTTTCACGTAGCCCGAAACGCCCATTCGTTTTGCCTTTTCGGGGAACTTCGGCTGGATTTCACGCAACACCTGCGCCTGCACATCCACTTCGCCCGCTTCGTACACTACGTTTTCCATGGAACCCGTACCAACGGCAACGCCATCGCCAGCGGCACCGCGGGCAAGCGACAAATCCATCTGGAAATTCTGGCTGCGGGACACGCCCATGTTCGAGGTAATCTTGAACGGGTTCGGATTCACAATCGTGCGAATCACCTTCTGCTTGACTTCGGGCTTCTTTTCGCTCACCAAAACTTCAACTTCAGTGACCGCTTCGAGTTCCTTTTCGCCCTTAACTCCTTTATCCGACATCAACGCATTAATCACCGGAATCGCAAGGAAGAACACCGCACTCAACACAAAGGAGAGCACCAATGCTATCGGGTAACGGAGATATTTTCCAACAAAATCAAGCATAAAAAACGGGGCTATTCTTCCTTATTCGCCGAAATAGAGACCTTGCGGACCTTGGCGAGGTTGCATTCATCGAGAATATCGACAACGACACCGTTAGGGGCATCGCGGTCGCTCACGATAATCACCGGGCGGTCAGGCGCTTCGGCCATCATCTGGCGGAGCACCGTATTCAAAGTCGAAAGATTCACCTGGGTTTCATTAATGTGAATCGTCCCCTGGCGAGTCACACCGATCAAAATACTTTCCTTGGCAAGGTCCTTTGCAGAACTGGCCTTGGGCTTGGTAACGTCCACGCCCGTTTCGCGCGTGAAAGTCGACGTCACAATAAAGAAGATAAGCAGGATAAAGACGCAGTCGAGCATCGGCGACACGTCAATCTTTCCTGTATCATGAACTCTTTTACGAATAAAACTCATTATTTGACCTCAAACTTTCCTTCTTTAAAAACGTAGCTTTCGTACTTGAGCGCTTCGCTCCAGGCCAGTTCCTCAATTTTCTCGACACGGCCCGCCAAGAAGTTATAGGCAAGCATCAACGGGAACGACATCAAAAGTCCCGCCTGCGTCGTGAGCAGAGCTTCAGAAATACCGTCGGCAAAAAGTACCGGATTTCCGAAACCGAAAAGCTTAATGTTTTCAAACGTATGGACCATGCCCGAAACCGTACCCAACAGGCCAAGCATCGGAGAAAGAGCGGCGCATGTCGAAATCGTCTTGAGCGACCTGGACAAATTCAGCGATATGCGGTGGCGCGTTTCTTCCATGGCGTTGCGGACCGCTGTAGGCCCCTGATCACGGTAATTGCGGACATCGCGGGCAAGCGCATAGAAGTATCCGAACCGATGGTGCGAAAGTTTTTCAAAAGCGAAATCTTCGCCCTTCTTTTCAAGATTCTTCCAGAATCCACCCACTACGCCGTTCACGGTACCGCCGCGAAGCATAAAGTAGTAGGCGTAGCGTTCGAGCATTAAAAACCAACCGAACCACCCCAACACAAAGATCGGGGCAAGCACCCAGCCACCTCTAAAGAGAATGGCCATTGCCGCTTCAAGTACGGAATTTTGGTCTACTGCAGGCACTACTTTTCCTTAATCCAAAGGGCGTTCAACACGGCAAGACCGGCCTTTTCCATGCGACCGCGCAAGGCTTCGGAACGGTTCACCAGGAACGTGTGAATCAGCTGCAACGGAATGGCAACAATCAAACCCGTTTCCGTCGTGACAAGGGCAATCGAAATACCGCCTGCCAAAAGCTTCGGGTCAGAGGTACCGTGCATGGTAATCACGTCGAAAAGTTCGATCATACCCATCACCGTACCCAAAAGGCCAAGCAGCGGAGCCACAGCAGCAAACACAGAAATCCAGTTCAGACCAAAGTCCAGCTTGGGAACTTCAGCAGAGAAAAGTTCTTCGAGGGCGCGTTCTGCACTTTCGCGGTCCTTGTAATTCTTGGTCAGCACCGTCTTGAGCACGCGACCGACTTCGCCGTGAGTCTTTACGGCAAGCTTGCGAGCACCTTCGATATCGCCAGCCTTCAGAGCCTTAATCACACGGTGTGCGGCAATAGAGCCAAAGCCCCTATAAGAGAGCCACACAAAGCGCCACAAGGCAATCAAAAGACCCAGCGCAAAGAGCACAGACAGCGGGTACATCAACAGGCCACCATTCTTAAAGAATTCCCTCAGGTCGTCTTTCCAGGTGGTTTCCTGGTGGTTCGCCATTTCAGACGAAAGCTCCGTACTCAAGAGTACATCGACCGGTACCATCACGTAGGCGGAATCCTTCGATTCAACAAAGGCCTTGCTGATTTCAGACTTCGTATCAGGGGTCAAGTTTTCTTGCCAGCTGAACACGCGCTTCTTTTCACCAGCCACCGGGAGCATCAAAGCCGCCGGATGCAAGCCGTTGATATCGACGGCGTTTGCCATCTGCATCGCATAAAGTCCGCCCAGGCGCATGCGGCCACCTTGAGCCACAGCGTTTCCGAAAACGAGCTCGGCATTTTCCACCTGAATTTCACGGGTGAATTCAAGTTCGTTCTTTGCCGCATTCAAGACCGACTGGGCAATGCGCAAGGGATCGTCCCTGTACAGGCCCATTTCCTTTTTCACCTTGTTCTGCACTTCGACGCGTTCAGCAATCTTGAACGGGATTCCCTGTTCGCTGAACTTCGCAAGCGTTTCGAGGCGTTCAGGACCAGCGGCCAGCGACAAGTATTCGGCGCGAGCCTTTTCGGCCTGCAGCTTCACCTGAGCCAAGTCTTCGCGGGCAACGCGCACATCTTCGAACAAGCGTGCACGTTCCGACATCAAGGCGTCGACCTTTTCCTTGCTTTCGTTATACTTTTCGTTAAAGAGTTCGCGTTCCTGGTTGGCCGTTTCGCGGTCCTTCCAGCGAGCAGCAACGGCCATGTCACGCTTTTTGCGAGCTTCTTCCAAATCAGCCTTCGCGCTGTTTAACGCGGCACGCTGCTTCACGGCATCGATATCTGCATTCTGCTGCGCATAAGAGAGCGGAGCCAATGTTGCAAGAGAGGCTATGAAGACGAGAGACGAGATAAACGATACTAGGCGCTTTAGCGCCTTAGTAGAGTTATCCTCTATGAGGAGACGAGAGACGAAAGATTCGAATTTCATTTACTTGCCCTCCTTCGGAATCGTCACCGGAATCATGACAAGTCTCGGAGCGGTCTTACCTTCGGCCACCTTCATTACATCCTTCATCGCCGTGCGCATGGCAAGGTCATCGGACACGTTCTTCCAGGCATAACCGCCATCGGCCGTCCGGGTAAGCCACAACACGTCGTTGCCGTCGTTGCTCACGAAAACCGAGGCGACAGCACCGTAGCGCAGGAATGTTCCCGGAACATTGCGGGCATCCACCTGCAGGAATCCCTTGTACACTTCGGTCGTGTAGCCCAGGCGAATGCGATCGTAAAAGACTTCGAGCACGCGGTTCAATCCATCGTCCGCTTCAATCAGGCCCTTGTGGAGCTGGTTCGCAATTTCCTGAATGCTCTTGATTGTTTCATCGTTACGGTACGGAAAGTCCGATTCAAATACCGGGATCAAGGAATCGATGACCATGGCCAAAGATTCGCCATACTTCGCCCTACGATTTTCGAAGTACTTGACCGTACCCAGAGATTTCTGACGCACGTTAGCCAAATTCTGGAGTTCCGCCTTCAGGGAATCGATTTCGGCCTTCAGGGTCTTGTTCTGCGTGGCAAGCGCCTGCACCTTTTTGCGGCCCACTTCGACAAATTCGGCGTGACGTTTCTTTTCGGCCTCATGGAGCGATTTTTCGCGAGCCGTTTCAGCCTCGACCGCCTTGATTTGGCGACGGACACTTTCAACCGTTTCCTGCGCCTGCGAAACAACGCCCGCAAGGCTCAGGCAAAGGAATATCTTGGTCAGTAAATGAAATTTCATATGCGAAAAATACAAAGAACCGCGGCCACTAGACCACGGTTCTAAGCGAGAAAATCGCGAAATTTGCGTAAAATTCAAGAATTACTTCTTGGAATCCTTGAAGTACTGCGCAGTATTCTTGGCACCGGCCTTCTTAAGGGCCTTGATCAGGCGGGTATAGCCTTCGTTGGTAGCCCAGTCGAGCACAGAATAGCCCTGACCGCACTTGGCGTTCACATCGACACCCTTGTTGATGAGGAACATCATGGCGTCGTAGTTACCGTTCTTCACGGTCCAGTGGATCGGGAGATAACCGTCAGCGCTGCGGGAATCGAGCGGTGCGCCAGCTTCGGCGAGCACTTCGAGCATGTCAACCTTGCCGGTCTTTGCAGCGAGAAGCACAGCCGTACCGAGAGTCTGCTTTTCAGCACCTTCGGCATTGAGCTGAGTCAGGAGGCGGTTCACCACTTCCTTGTTGCCCATCATCACGGCGTTGTCGAGCACGGCTTCACCGTTGCCGTTCTTCACGTCGGCCTTGGCACCATGTTCGAACAAGTAGTTAAGCACAACCATGTTGCCCTTGTTAGCGGCGATAGCCACGGCGTTGTTGCCGTTGTCAGCCGGAGCGTCAATTTCGAAAGAAGCCTGCAAGAAGAGCGTCATCTTGGCAGTATCGCCATTCACCGCGTAAGAAACGAACTGGTTCGGGGTAAAGGGAATCTGTTGCTTGGTCAGGTACTTGCGCACGGACTGCGGATCGTTCGGGTCCATCTTATCGTTACAACCGGTAACGGAAACCATCAATGCGGCTGCACAAAGAGCCAACAACTGCTTTTTCATAAAAATCTACTCCAAATGAGGTTTTTCTTAATTTTGGTCTAAAAAATAATCAATTTTTGGGCAATAAACACAAAAAAACTCTATTTAGAACTTTTTTTTACCAAAATATCCCCCGCGACTCCACACCCCTTTTTAGGGGTCCAGAACAATCCTTTATATATTTATGACATGAGAAAGAGAATTTTTACACTGATTTTGCTTTGCTGCACCCTCACATTCGCCGACAGGATTGTCATAGACACTTCCATGGCGACTTCCACCGACAACGACTACAAGGAATTCGAGGACCGCGGATCGTTCGGTCCCTATGTCGAATTCAACAATGTCAAGATGAAAAACGTGGACTACTCCTACAGAGTCAACGGGAGAAGGCACGACATCAACATCGACAACACCTACATTTACGGTGCCTCGGGCAGCCTCCCGCTAACCGAATGGTTCGACATCTACCTGATGGCAGGCTACCAGTACCTGGGAGTCAGCCACAAGCCGCGCAACAGGGAGCAGGCTTTCCAGGACCTCGCCGCCTATGACGACGAAGACGACTTCTTCGACGCACCCTTCGATTCTACCGACCTGGAAGGCCGCCACGAAATCCACACGGCTCTTTTCCAGCTGGGTTTCGATTTCGCACTTCCCCTCGTAATGAATTACAAGCACCAGTTCATGATCAAGCTTTACGCCTTTGGCGGCGCCGTATTCGGAAAGACCTTCTTTGCCGACGATACCAAGTTCACCTCGCCCGCCATTTACGGCTACGCTTACGGTGCTGGCATCCGCACGGCATGGCACGGGTACTTTCTTTCGGGCGGTTTCCGCAACAACCACGAATATTTCCACACTTATTTCGAGCGTAAAACCGGAACGGACCGAGAAAACGACGAATTCATGCTAGACTTCAACACCTATTTCCAGCCCTACGTGAGCCTTGGAATTACGTTGTTCTAGCGCTTGATTTTCAGCTTTTCACCCATCTTGATCTTGGTGTCCTGCAAATCGTTCCACTTGACGATTTCCTCGATGGTCACCTTGTATTGGCGAGCGATGTCCCAAAGACCCTCGCCTTTCTTGACGGTGTGAATCTTGACTTCGGCTTCGGGCGTACCGACCACTTTCAACTTCTGGCCGACACTTAAGCTCGTGGAACTACCCATATTGTTCAATTCCTGAATCTTCGCCACCGTCGTCCCGAACTTGCGGGAAATAGAGCTCAAATTGTCGCCTGCCTGCACGACATAAACCGAGGTCTTTTCGTTGGAAGTTTTCGGCTTAGAAGCCTTTGCTTCAGACTTAGCAGACTTCTTATCGGCCTTTTTACGCACATACTCCGGAATCACCAAGGAGTCACCCACCGTAAGGCGCTTGCTAAAGCCCTGGTTCGCCTGCATGAGCATCACGACCGGAATATCGAAGGTTTTGGCAATGGCCGCGTAGGTATCGCCTTCGCGAACGGCGTACTTTTCACCCTTCGCCAATTTCGGGCGGGCGGTATTAGCCGGTTCCTGCTCGACCTGGGGTTTCGGTTCGGGTTTAGATACAACCAGGGTATCCCCCGTTTTCACGACCGCCGCTGCATCCAGGGAATTCCAGGAACGAACGGAATCCTGCGAAATGCCGAACTTGCGTGCCACAGCGGCGACATCGTCACCGGACTGGACGATATAGGTGCGCACCTTTTGAGGTTTCTTGCCCTTGTTCGCCTTCGGTTTCGGCGTCACCTTGATCGGAATCAGCAGGGACTGTCCGGCACGAATGCGGGTGTTCTTCATGTCGTTTGCCTGCTGCAGTTCAGACACCTTGATTCCGTACTGGCGGGCAATCATGCCCAGATTTTCGCCCTTGCGAACCTTGTGGTGGTGCCAGCTCGAAAAATTGTTCTTTTCCATCTTGTCGTAGCCTTCGACAAAGGCGCTGCGGGTTCCTACCGGCAAACGCAACAAGTAAGATTCCTTGTTCGGAGGCGTACACCATTTTACCAGTTCCATGTTCAGGCTACGAAGCGTATCTTCGGTCACCTTCAAAAGCTTTGCGACTTCTTCGAGCGGGAACGAATCAAAGACCGTCACGGTATCAAAATCCGGCTGGTAAGTCTTTTCGACTGTCATTTCGTACTGTTCCGGATAATGGCCGACAACCATGGCGGCCAAGATACGCGGCACATAGCGCATGGTTTCTTTCGGAAGTTCCAAGTCCCAATAGGTCACGGCAATCGTCGTGTCGCGGGTAGTGTCTTCTTGCATTTCGCGGAGCAAGCGGCGCACGCGGCCTTCGCCGCAGTTGTAGGCGGCCATCGCCAAGAGCCAGTCATCGAATTCGTCATGCAGGCGGTTCAGATACTTGAGGGCGGCCCTGGTCGCCATTTCCGGATTGCGGCGCATGTCGACCCAGTAATCGACTTCGAGACCGTAGCGCTTACCCGTTTCGGGAATGAACTGCCACATGCCAGAAGCTTTGGCGCGGCTGTAGGCCTTGAGCTTGAAGCCCGATTCCACCAAGGCGAGGTAAATCAAGTCGCGAGGCATCTTTGCCGCATCGAGCTGAGCGTAAATCAGCGAATCATAAGCTGTCTTACGGTTCAACGAGCCCGACATAAAGGCACGAGCCGAATTGGTCATATAGTAGATTTCTTGCAGCACGCGTTCGTTGAACTGCACCGGGAGCGTAAACTGAGACACGTCGAGCGTATCCAGGAAGCTTTCGATTACCTGGAGAGCCGCACTGTCCGCTTCGCTTTCGTCAAGAGCATCGATACCTTCGATCGAGACTTCATTTCGCGTATAATTATCGGCGTTCTGGCCCATTTCCGCCACGTTGGGGTAAACTTCGTCGAGGGCGCGCACAATACGGAGCGGCATCTTTACGCGGTAAGCCGAATCTTCGGCCACAGAAACATTCTTGTAGGTCGAATCGAACTTTTCAGAAACCAACTGACGAAGCGCTTCATCCAGATAATGCCTAGCCAAGAGCCATTCCTGGTTATCCATGGCCTGCAAGGCGTACTGGTAATACATCCACGAAGGGCGAATCGCCAGAGAATCCGAAATCTTTTCCTTAAGGGCCCTTTCCGAGAACGATTCCGTTTCGGACGGTTCTACAGCAGCAACCTTGGGCGTCATATCAGGCTTGCTTGCACAGCCCGACATCACTAAAATCGACAAAGACAGTATGCCAAAAACGAAAAATTTCATTAAGATCCCAGTCACCTAATTTCCGGTTACCTTTTCAACACCGAACCAAATGACGCCGGCCAAGACAAAAGCGGCAACCATCTGCAAAATAATGATAACACGGTTGATGCGGTACGCCTTTTGTGACTTACGATGCCAAGACGGCAGTTCCTGATTTTCGTTCGAATCTTTCATTGCGGGCTTAAATATAACAAATCCTAATTTCTCTCTTGGCCATAAATTTCTATGTTATACCGTGGATTATGAAAAAGCTGCTTGCCGCATTATGCTGTCTCTCCATTCCGGCCTTTGCCCAGGTGGGAATCGTAAGGTCAACTAGCGGCATCCATGCACCATCGGCAAAGACTCTTCCGCAAGGATTTCTATACATTTCGGGATCCTTCGAAATGGCAAGCGACGGAAACACCTTGAGTCTGAGCGACGGCTACACCGACGAAAAAGGAAATTTCGTTTCACTCAACAAGAATACGCCTTCTAACGACGAAGCCCTATTCCTAAGTTTTGCCGTTTTGGACAACCTTGAAATCGGGTTTTCGCTTCCGTTCCATTACGAAGGCGACATCAACGGAACGGACCTTGACGGATTCGGACTCGGTGATGTCCAACTGTCGGCAAAAGGTTCAATCCCGATCAACGAATGGTTTTACCTGGGCGTAAGCACCGATTTGCTTTTCCCGACCGGTTCTACGGAAAAAGGTTTTCGTCCCAGACACCGTTGGTATGTAAAAAGAACCAACGACGCCTACGCCTTTACGGCCGATGACTTTGCCGCAAGCGTGAACGCCTACTATTCTTTCGAATTCAAGCAGTACCTAGCCTTTAACGGCTATGTAGGAATCTTGAACGATTTCGGCGAAAAGGAAAAGTATTTGCTATGGGGCAGCGGAGTCAACCTGTTCCCCGAAAAAATCCTGACCCTTATCCTGGAAGCTTCGGGCGAATCCCCGATGCGTTCTGCGAATAACAACATCTGGAACAACCCCTTCCGAATAACGCCCGGCCTGCGAGTTCACCTTCCCCGCGAAACGTACCTTACCATTTCAGGCGATATCGGATTTCATTACTTTAAGGAACTCGACATCGAAGATGCCCAACAGGTTCACCTGAAGTCGGGCAACGAAAATCTGAATTTCCCGATGGCGGGATCCCCCGAAGTCAGCATCGCCATTACCCTCAGCAAGGTCATCGACTTCAGCTGGGACGACGATGACGACGACGGCATCATTAACCGCAAGGACATGTGTCCGAACACGTTCCAGGGACAAAAGGTAAACGACCGTGGCTGCCCCGTCGACGAAGACCAGGACGGCGTCTTGAACATTGTCGACTTGTGCCCCGGAACACCGACCGGACTCGAAGTCGATTACAGCGGCTGCCCCCTGGACCACGACAACGACGGCGTCGCCGACTACCTCGACAAATGCCCGAAGACACCGGACGGCTTTGCCGTCGATTCTACCGGTTGTATGCTCGATACCGACGGCGACGGAATCGACGACAACAACGACAAGTGTAACGAAACTCCGCATGGCGAACCCGTCGGCAGGGACGGCTGCCCCTTGGACCAGGACCACGACGGCATCACCAACGACGTGGACAAATGCCCCGATACCCCCGAAGGAATCTCGATCGACAAGAACGGATGCCCGCTTGACTTTGACGGCGACGGAGTCCCCGACGATATCGACAAGTGCCCGAACAGTAAGCTCGGCGAATTAGTCGGCGAATCGGGTTGTCCCCTGGATTCTGACAAAGACGGTGTGCCCGACACCAGGGACGAATGCGCCGACACGCCCGAAGGCGTCCTGGTGAACATTCTCGGCTGCCGCATCGACCAAGACGGCGACGGAGTCTTTGACGAAGAAGACAAATGCCCCGGTACCCCCGAAGGTGCCCCGACAGACAGCCTCGGCTGCCCGCTCGATTCCGATGGCGACGGCGTTGCCGACTGGGCGGACCAATGCCCCGGTACCGCCCCCAACACCTTTATCGACATTTCGGGTTGCCCCACCAACCAGAGGCACAACTTCAACACGTTTGCAAAGCATATCCGCTTCAAGGGTATCGACACCGTTCTCGTGAATTCCAGCTACACCGCCCTCAACGATATCGTGTACTACATGCGCCAATACCCCATGAACCTGGAAATCCAGTGTTCTGCGGGTGAAGCCGGCGCAAACGCCGAACGGATTTCTAACGAACGCGCCGAATTCATTTACAACTACCTCGTCAAGAAAGGAATCCGCAAGGAACGCCTCAAGTTCCAGGGATTCGGCCGAAAACTGCCGCCCACACTCACGCAAAAAGGCGGCAGCACCGATGCAGTGCGCTTTATTCCTTCGCCCGAGAATTCGAAGCAATAGTTTTTTGCTATATTTGCACTTCCATTCTTACGGCTCAATGCCGAATCAACCAAAGGATTTTCTATGAAGATTGCCGACAAGACCGTTGTCCAGATGCACTACACCCTGACCTCCGACGAAGGCAAGGTCATCGACTCCTCCGAAGGCCGCGAACCGCTGCAGTACATTCAGGGCGCCCACATGATCGTCGTGGGTCTCGAAAAGGCCATGGTCGGCCATGATGTCGGCGACAAGTTCGACGTCAAGGTGATTCCGTCCGAAGGCTACGGCGAATACAACGAAGAAATGACCCAGGAAGTCCCGCTGGACGTTTTCCAGGGTGTCGACAAGGTTGTCGAAGGCATGATGTTCTACGCCCAGACTCCGGCCGGTCCGATGCCGATCCGCGTGAAGTCCGTTTCTGAAAAGACCGCCGTGATTGACGCGAACCACGAACTCGCCGGCAAGAACCTGAACTTCGCCATCGAAGTCGTGTCCGTCCGCGAAGCCACCGAAGAAGAACTGAATCCGGGTCACCACTGCTGCTGCGGCGGCAACGGCGAAGGCGACCACGAATGCGAATGCGGTGGCCACGGCAACAAGGAAAACTGCGACGGCAAGGGCGGTTGCGGCTGCGAACACCACGACGAGCACCACAACAAGTAATCGCGTCTTAAGCTTATAAATCAGAAAACGCTCCGCCAAGGCGGAGCGTTTCTGCTTTAAAGAGTTTTCCGGAAATTATTCGTACTGCGGAAGCGTCCAGGTCTTGGGCACTGCCGGAGAATCCGGATCGTCGTGGTTAAATGTGAAGCCCTTTTCGGCATCAAAGCCTTCGATGGAGCCCTTCACCGCGGTCGTGCACTTTGTGCCATCATCGCGCTTCTTGCAAGTCGTATTCTTCAAGAAGAGCATATTGCCGTAGATATCCCAAATTCCGGACTTGAGTTCGGCAGGTTCGCGCCCCTTCTTGGCTTCAACGGAGTAATCGCCAGACTTTTTGAAGGTAAGCGTCCAGTCGAGACCATCTTCAGGTGCGACCCATTCGCCGACAAGCGCTTCACGGTCGACATCCTTGTAATCAAGCTTCGTCTTTTCGCATTTCTGAGAATCACCCGCATCAAAAATCATTTCGTAATCGGAGCTGACCGAGGCCGAAACCATCGAGTAGACATCTTCGTTGTAGAACACCGGAAGCATCAACAGGTGGCTACGTTCGATATCGTAGTAACCAGCCGACCACACCGTCTTCTTATCGACGGTTTCTTCGACCAGGTAGCGGCCCTTGTAGAACGAATAGACTTGCTGACCATCGTCCGTTTTGCAAGTTAGCTTCACGCCTTGCAACTGGGTTCCGTCAGAAATGGTAGTCGAAGATACCGGCACCTTAGCCTTTTCGACATCCTTGTAATCGCCGCCGTTAATCGAGACCTGCAGGGTCTTTTCGTCCTTAACGACAAATTCAAGTTTGCCGGATTTTTCGAAGAACTCCTGCATCTTGTTTGCATTTTCCGTTTCCGCGCCCATATAGGAGCCGTTCTTCATGCCGATTTCGATAACGCCATCCTTGAAATCGGAATGGACCACGATCCAACCCACTTCCTGGTTTGACTCGTCATCGAGAATCCATAACGAGAACACGCCCTGCTTTGCACCAGCCGCAAAGAACAGTTCCGTGCCGAACATTTCGCCCAGCGACAAATTCTTTTCCAGGTCATCCAAAGTAGCAGCACGCGTTCCCTTGGGCAAATCCGACTTCACGGAAGAAGACGATTCTTCCACCGACGAGGAGGAAGTTTCTTCAACGCTAGAAGACGAACCTTCTTCGCGTTCCACATTTGACGAATTATCATCGCTGCCGCAAGCGGCAAGCATCATGGACAAGGCAATGGCGGAAGTAAACACCGCCGACTTTGCTTTAAAATTCATATATACCTCTTTTTCTGCATAGAATATATACAAAAATTAGGCCAATGTAAATAATTGGTGATTTTTTGTGATAAAAAACGGCTTTTTATCAAATTTTCAAAGGTGAACCGGGATTGTACCCCAAATCGGCCTTCGCATTTTCGATATCGGGAGCGGCATCGTACAAGAATCCGGCCAGAGCCTGCTCCGCCGTTACCGGACGCCCGCCAATCCAACTTTTAAGGACAGCAAGTTTCTTGGAAATCCACCACGGCAGGGGAATCATGCAATGACGCTTGCCAGCCTGTTTCAGGACGGCCTTGGCCATATCCGCCATCGAAAGCACCGTCTCCCCCGCAAGGGCGTATGTTTTACCGACTGCACGTTCCGAAAGGCCCGCCAAGGCGATTCCCTTGACCAAATCGGTGCTTTTCACGGGGCGTTTGAGGCACTTGCCTCCCCCCGGCATCAAATACACCGGGAAACGCTTCACGTAGGAGACGAACATGTTGAATTCGATTCCGCCCGTACCGATAGGCGAACTGATGACAAGTGTCGGGCGAACGATTGTCCACTGCAAACCGGAATCCTTAACGAAAGACTCCCCCGCAAGTTTACTTTTGCCATACTCCGTAAGCACAGGATACGTTACCGAAATGCTGGAGACATAGACCAGGCGCTTGACACCCGCCGCTTTGGCCGCATTCACGACATTGCGCGTGCCACCCGCATTAATGCGTTCAAACGCACCCGGTTTTGTAGAAAGAAGAATGGCGGCAAGGTGATACACCAAGTCTACGCCGACAAAGGCTTCGCGGATCGAATCCGCGTCCGTAACATCCCCATAAAAGACCTCCACCCCCTCGGGTAAAAACCCAGCCTGGGTATCGCCCGGGAGCACAAGCACGCGCACACACACATCACGAGCTAAAAGTTCCCGACAAAGCGCCGTCCCTACGACGCCCGCGCCACCCGTCACCAAAGCAATCATTGCTAGGCTTCCAGCAAATAGCGGATATCCTTGACCTTGCGGGCAAGGTCTTCGTCATTATCCATCTGCTTTGTCAGTGAACGGATTGCGGCGATAACAGAAGAGTAATCCCTGTTAAAGAATTCGCCAACATTCACAAGAGAGGTGTTCGTCAATTCGCGGCAAAGGTACATCGCGACCTTACGCGGAAGCGCCACACCGGCATCTTGACGCTTGCTTGCAAGCGCATTCAAGTCAGTCCCGAATTCCATGGCGACCGTTTCGGCAATTCCCTTGACCGAAAGTTCTTCGACGCCCGTCGTTCCCGGAGGAGCCACCAGGCGCTTGACGGCGCCCAAGTCCAGGTTTTCTTCGCAGAATTCGTTCATGGCGCGAAGCCCGTTCAGCATGCCTTCGATCACGCGGAAGTTTTCACGCGGCGGAAGCGACAGGAACCTGCAAATTTCTTCGCGGTCCTTGTCCACGAACGGAATGCTCATGGACTTCTTCTGGATTAACTTCATGCGAGTTGAAAGATCCGGAACGTCGAGGCCCACGGCCACGCAAGATTCCAGCGGAGCCAGGAGCTTGGCAGAAATGCGCGGAATCGAAGTACCGTCGTCGGCAGTAGCGACGCTAGAATCGGTCGTCCTGAACTGAGACGGATGCCTATCGCAAGAAAGTACCACCTGCTTGCCCATGGAGCGCAAATGCTTAATGAGCACGGCCAGGCGTTCCTGCGTAGCGGAAGCATGTTCCAAAAGCTGGACATCATCCAAGAGCAAGATGTCGCAATTTTCGTACTTTTCCTGGAAAGCGACTGCCAATTCGCGAACGTTACCGAGCTTTGCCTTGAGCGCCTTGCTCATGGCCGTGGCATCGCGCAAGAATTCGTAGGCGTGGCAATATACCACACGCGTATGCGTATCGGTCTTGATCATCTGCCCTGCAATCGACTGCAAAAGGTGAGTCTTGCCAAGGCCGGACTTGCCATACACAAAAAGCGGATTCAGGGCCGGGTCACCCGGCTTTTCGGCGACAGACTTGCAAGCTTCGCAAGCGGTAAAGTTGCAATCGCCTTCGATAAAGTTTTCAAAGGTATAGCCAGCATACAAAGAAAGCTTAAGGCGCGAGCGCTTCTTGAGACGGGCAGGAGCCACATGCACGGGGGCAAGCTTCGGAGCCGCCGGAGTCGCCATCACGGGCGCATTCTTTGCAGATGCCGAAATAGAAATATTAAAATCAACGAAAGTATCGCCAAGAACTTCGGCAAAGGCCTTACGCATAATATCGGCATAATGAGCCTTCACCCAGTTTTCACGAAGTTCATCGGGAACAGAAAGCTGGACAACACCATCAAAAATGCCTTCGTAGCAGACCGTATCCAAAATAGTCAGGCCGAAATAGTCATTACATTCCAGGCGCAAACGGTCCAGAGTCAACTGCCAGACCGAAGATTCAGAATTCAAGAGAGCAACAGAGTTTGTCACGTTTTACCAATCGTCTAAAAAAGCATGAAAAAATTAAATAAAGCATACAACAAAATGTCCGAGCCCTGTCATTTTTTTTGAAAATTGGCGATTTTGAACAAAAAACGGCAAAAAAATATTTATTCCCAATATTGCCCCCACTATTGCAAACAAATCACTCTTTTAATCACTCCACAATCAAGACAGACTCCCTATGATTGGAACAACTTATCAACAGAAAAATTTTGTTGCATGTCTTGACAAGAAAAAGCATACATTTGGTACACAAATTAACACCATTCCGAAAAAACATACAAAAAAATAATCGCCATTTTTAGTCAAAAAACGGCAATTTTTCGTAGAAGGTATTGATTGTCAAGGATTTAGCGGCCTATTTATTTTCGTCCAGTTTCGACTGGAGATTTTCGATTCGATGCTCCAGCATTTTCTGGATTTCAGGGAGCAATTTATCCTTGATGCGGTCCAGATAAAGGCACTGCAACTGGATCATGCGATTACGGTGCCTACCGGCATGTTCCTGGATCCAACGGCTCACCGCCACCTGGCGATCCTGCATGCGTTCCTGCAAGACCTGCTTGATGTATGTCGTCTGTACGGACATATAACGCTGCATGTTGAACGGGAGCTTGTAAGTGCGAATGAACTGTTTGAGCAATTCCAAAAGCGAGAGATTCTGCCCCTTGCGTTCCTGGATGAATTGCTTCAATTCCTCCAAGTGGCATTCAAAGAAGGGCATAATGGCTTTATCATCGATCTGATAAAGTTCAAGCTCGTCTTGTTTTTTGGTCGCTTCGTCAACAGCCATATTACAAATCTAAAAAAAAATTCCGTTTTTACGTGATTTTTCGCACAAAAAAGCAAAATGTAGCGTTTTCAGCCAAACTCTTTACATCTTCTGAAAAGAAAATCCAGCCTTCCGTTCCCGGATGAAGACGATCCACGTCTCCACCCTTGAAATCCTTCATCGCAGCGATTCGGCAGGGAGCCATTCCCGAAGGGGTCATCAGCTCCAAAGAATCGTCGATCGAGAACGGATTCTTGACATTCACACGGCAAGCGTTCGTGTTCGGATCGTAGGCGATCACCTGGGCGGCAACGCAGCCACCGGGAGCTTCTTCGTGCGTAGACTCGTAATTCTGCGGCAAAGGACCGCGCAAGAATCCCGGCATGAATCCGCGACCGTCCACAAACGAAATGGCGCGACGGCTTTCGTCGGAAACCTTGACCGCATCGGTCGCAATTCCCTGCTCCATTTGCGCTGCACAGGAATCGATTGCCATACGATAGGCACGCACCACCTGACTCAAGTAATACACCGACTTGGTACGGCCTTCGATCTTGAACGAATCGAGTCCAGCCGCCATGAGTTCCGGAATCACGTCGATAGCGCAAATATCGCGGCTGCTCATGAAGTACGTTCCCCAAGTGTCTTCGTCCAAGGCGATCGGGTCAAGTTCCGGGCGGTCCGTTCGTTGCAAGCTAAACGAGCCTTCGTGCTCATGATAATCTTCGCACTGCGGTTCCGGATTGGCGTACAGGCGGTAAGGCATGCGGCAGCTGTTGTCACACGCCCCCTGGTTTGCATCGCGGCGAGTCACCCAGTTGCTGAGCATACAGCGACCGGACATAGACATACAGACTGCACCGTGTACAAAGACTTCGAGTTCCAAATCCGGCAGGCGATTCTTGATTTCGAGGATTTCGGACAAGCGAAGTTCGCGGCTCAAGATCACGCGGCGCACGCCCAAATCCCGCCAGAACTTGGCAGCCAGATAATTCGTCGTATTCGCCTGCACAGACAAATGAATTTCGACCTCGGGTCGCACTTCGCGGAGCCAACCCACAAAGCCAGGATCGGCCACAATCAATGCATCCGGTTTCAAGTCGATTGCAGAAAGCAGCGCATTCTGGAATGCTTCGACTTTCACATTACGCGGAATCACGTTACTCGTGAGGTAAAACTTTTTGCCCAGGCGATGTGCATATTCAATACCTGCGGCAAGGTCATCCAGATTCTTGAATCCGTTTTCACGAGCGCGGAGCGAAAACGCAGGTTGCCCCGCATACACGGCATCGGCGCCGTAAGCGAAGGCGTACTTCATGCGAACAAGGTCGCCAGCAGGAGCTAACAATTCAGGCTTTTGCATAAACTACCACTTGAACCCGGTGCGCAGATACACCTTTTCATCGTTGAACAATGTAATCTCACCCAAGAAGAAAACGTACTGGCCTTCGTAGCTGATCGAGGGGGTAAGCGAGTATTCCATTTTTGCCCCCTTCAAGAAATGCTTGTGCAGTTTCATGTGATTCGAAGTCGGAGTCGTATCGTTTACAGCGCTGCCGTAATCAGTTCCCTTCCAGAACCAGGTGTTACGAAGCGAAGCAAATACATGATGGTCCAAGCGACCATAAGCGGTAAAGTCGATGGTTTGGCTGTTCGGCCCCGCCTGGCTACCCAGCGGGCGGCCCAAGTGCGCCAGCTGCGCCGTATTCGGATGGAAATGAGAATACACGTAAGGTTCGATGCGGGCGTATTCTGCAATAAAGCCCGATTCCAACAAGTGCGAATTGATCTTGAAATCGTGGGCACCGTGCATACCCGCCATCCACGCCCACTTGGCTTCGATGTTGTCATTCTTTACAAGGCTCACAGGACTTTCCATATCGTCGAGGAAGAATTCCGTATACACACGGAGAGCCCTGAACAAGCGGTAGTTGAAATCGAAGGAAAGGGAACCGTTATTGCTGTCTTCGGAATAGTTTCCCTTTTCCATGAACAAGGGAACCGTCGGAATAAACAGCCAAGGTTTCAAGTTGTCGTACTGGATTTGCAGTTCGCTAATACCGAATGTAGCGTCACCAACGGCAAGTTCGTAGCGGTGACCAAAGATATTGCGGGTATTATCGATATTCTTCGCATCCATGCTCGAATAAATGCGCAAGTCGCCGTAGAACGAAAGCACGCGCAACGGGCCAAACTGCATGTCGAGCGAAAGCATGTTGTACGGGAGAGCGAACTGGTTCAAGCTCAAGTTGTTATAGTAACCCGGGCCCCAGTGCATCACGTCGCGACCAAAATCCAAACGCAGCCAATCGTAGTTCAGCGCAATGTGCGTGCGGTAGCGCGCGTAGCTCGTGTATTCAAGCCCCGAATTATTTTCTTCTTTCTGGACTTCCAGGAATTCACCGTCAAAAGACCTCGGCCATTTCGCCGAATGCGTTTCATCATAGATGCGGGCATCCAAAACGAAATCAATGGAGTCCGCATAACCGCGCAAGTAAATGCCACCATCAATACTCGGCCAAATGGTATCGCCAAGCGCTTCACCGCCGCGATAATCCATACCACCGACTAAAGACATTGCAAGCGCCATGCGCGGCGTCGCATTTTCAAAGGAACCATGTCCCGAAACGGACGGGCCGTTTTCATTATCGAAGTAAAGCAACGCGTTCTTTTCGGTCGCCACAAAATTCTTGCGGAAAGTCGTATCGCGACGCGGGTAAGCAAAGAACTGACGCCCCTCCCCCGTCGTTACGCGATGCAACTCAAACAGCATCGGAGAATTTTCAAGGAGTCGCAAGTTGCGAACATTTTCGGGACCGACTACAGGCGACGCTGCAAATGCCGGTACAGAAAGCATAGTTGCCAACAAGAAGGCAAACGGCTTAGAAAGTCTTTTCATAACGTCTCGATTTTTCAAGAATCAAAAGGGCGTAATTTATTTCAAAAAGATAGCTTTTTATTCCCTGCATACAATTCCACTTACACAATTTGGTGCGATTTGTTCCGAACGATACAATTCGTTCCACTTTCCATTTTCTGTTTTTTCAAAATAACCCTTTTGTCACATTGGTTTTCAAATTTCGCATTGTATCTTTGAAATCAAGCAAAAAAAACAACCTTCTTTACAAGGACAGAATATGCTTACATGGAAATGTTTGGGATACTCATCACTCTTTTCGCTGGGGCTCATTGCGGCCTGTTCAAGCGACAATTCTTCTACGCCAAAAGACGAACTAGGCGACACCCTCGGGGAGTTTTCGGAAGGTGCCACTAGCGTGTGTCTGTACGACGGTTATTCCGCCATGCAAGGCGCAAACGGAGAAACACTTTGCCTCAATGCCGAAGGCGTACTTGCATTCTGGATCAACGGCGACGGCAGCTACGGATTCCCCGAAGCGGCCGAGGATAATTCTACGGAAACTTCCGCTCCGGAATCTTCGGCGGCAAACGGTAATACCACGGAACCGAACACGCCAAGCAACGGCGAAGCTGCAGCCAACAGCTCCGCAAGTGTTTCTGGCTGTACCACGGACAACGCCATATACACCATCAACGGGATTTCTTACTACCTGAATGACGACGGAAGTCTCTTCTATTTTGACAGCAACTGCAACAAGTTGCCGTTAGCCTCAGCAGAGCCTGCCAGCAGTTCCGCAGCTCAACAAGGCTCACAAAGCTCTTCTAGCGAAGCTGTTGAACCGTCCGAAAATAAATCGAGCAGCAGCGAAGCCGTTGCCGCAAGCAGCGCCTCGATCGAAACGCCTTCCAACGGCGACACACCTTCGATTACCTATAGCACAAGCGGCGCCACGGTTGAAAACAACAACAACTGCGTCACGGTTACCGGTGGCGAAGTTGTCATCACCTGTGCCGGCGACTATGACTTTAGCGGTTCCTATAGCGGTGCCGACGCACAAATCCGCGTGTATTCTCCCAAGAGCGATTCGGGCGTTTACCTGAACCTGCGCGGGCTCACGCTCACCAATACCGCAGACGCTCCCATTTACGCTCAGATGTCCAGCAAGACCTTCGTGGTCGCCAAAAGCGGAACCACCAACACGCTTAGCGACGGAAGCACCCGTACAAAGTCCTACACTTACGTGAATTCCAACAACGAAACGAAGGTGGATACCACCGGCGCCTGCATTTACGCCAAGGATGACTTGACCATTAAGGGCGAAGGCACCTTGATCGTGAAGGGCAACTACAACAACGGTATTCACACTAGCAACGACTTGCGCTTCCGCGGTACCACGACAATCAACGTGACCGCCGCAAATAACGGTTTGAAGGGCAAGGGCATCGTGGATATCGAAAACGGAACCATTACCATCGCAGCGACCAACGGCGACGGCATCAAGAGCGACGAAGGTGAAGATGAGGGCTCTGTAGTAGACAACAAAGGCATTGTCAATATCAAGGGCGGCAACATCACCATTACCAAGGCAGGCGATGACGGCATCCAGGCTTACAACTATATCATCGTCCAAGACTCGGTTTCCGAGCCGACCATCAAAGTAACATCGACCGGCAAAGGCATCGTCTCTGACAACAGAGTTTACATCAACGCAGGAAAGATCGATATTTCCTCTGGTGACGACGGCGTTCATTCCAACCAGAACGTCTACTTTAACGGAGGCTACACGACCATTGCGGCTCCCAAGAATGACGGCGTACACGCCGACTCAACCCTCATGATTAACGATGGCACCATCTACGTGACCAATTCCTACGAAGGTCTGGAAGCCTGGTACATCAAGGCAAACGGCGGCATTACCGATGTCTACGGAACCGATGACGCCTGGAATGCAGCCGGCGGCAATGACGGATCCGGCAACACCAATCAAGGCGGCCAATCAAACTGGGGATTCGGCCCCGGAGGCGGCATGGGTGGCAAAATGGGAAACAGCAGCGGATTCTTGACCATTACGGGCGGCGTACACCACGCAAAGACTGGCTCCGGTGACACCGACGGCATTGACAGCAACGGCGAACTCACCATTTATGGTGGCGTTGTCATCGTAGAATGCCAAATTAGCGGCGGCATGGGCGGCTCCTTCGATGCCGACGGTTCAGCAAGCCTCACCAGCAAAACGGTTCTCGGATTCAGTAGCGGTTCCTCGGAAAAGGGCACGAACTATAACGTGAGCTTTACAACCGGCAACTACTACGGAACCTCTAACATCGCATTCAAGCCCACCATATCGGGTAGATACATGGTCGCTACTACGGGTCAGCCCGCACAAGTAAGCAATACCTCCAGCTATCAGAAGAGCGTCACCTTCCCTTCAGGAAGCACCGTCTACTACAACGAATAGAATTCCTCCTAATCCACCAAAAAGTCCTCCGCGTTTGCGGAGGACTTTTCTACATGCTCTGTTGGAACGTTACATCCAAGTACGTTCAGACGTACCCGAAATACCGCGAATCTTAAGATCGAAGTCATCGGGGTTCGTGGCTGCATTCATAGCTGTTTCCAAAGAAATCTTTTCTTCTTCGTAAAGCTTGAGAAGAGCCTGGTCGAACGTCTGGCTGTGATACTGCAAATGACCTTCGGCAATGGCCTGCTCGATCAAGTCGTTCTTATCTTTATCCTTGATGTATTCCTTGATAGCAGCCGTATTCACGAGGATTTCGGCAGCAGGCACACGGCCATTGCCATCCTTGGTCGGCAACAAGCGAAGCGAAATAATGCCCGCAAGCACTTCAGAAAGCAGCAAGCGGATTTCATCGTGCTGGTGCGGCGGATACATCGAAAGCACACGGTGAACAGTTTCAGTCGCATTCGTGGTATGGATCGTCGCAAACACCATATGACCCGTATCAGCTGCGGTCAAGGCAATCTGCATGGTTTCAAGGTCACGAATTTCGCCCACCAGAAGCACGTCCGGGTCCTGACGGAGAGCGGCACGCAGGGCGTTTGCGTAAGAATTGGTATCCACGCCAATTTCACGCTGCGAAATAATCGCCTTGTCATCTTTGTAAAGGTATTCGATCGGGTCTTCGACCGTAATGATGTTGACCGCTTCTTTCTGGTTAATATAATCAAGCATGGCGGCAAGCGTCGTCGACTTACCCGAACCGGTCGTACCCGTAACGAGCATCAAGCCGCGCTTGGTCAAAGCCATTTCGGGAATGATTTCAGGCAAATGAAGTTCAGAGAATGCCGGAATTTTTGCCTTAATGTGACGAATCACAACTGCGATAGAACCACGCTGGCGGAACACGTTCACACGGAAACGACCCATGTCGCGGGCGCCCACGGCAAAGTCACATTCCTTATTCGCTTCAAAGCGTTGCTTTTGATCGCGGTTCATGATATCATCCAAGAAGGAATCCATCATCAAGGCATCAACCTTTACATCGAAGGGGCGCTGCAAGGCACCGTTAATACGGTAAACAGGCGGAACACCTACGCGCAAGTGCAAGTCAGAAGCACCGCGATTCACCATTTCGCGCAAGAGCTTTTCAATACGAAGTTGCGGTTGCTGTTCAGCCATTAAGCGTTACCTCCAAACTTTTCGTTGTAGAGTTTTTCCACTTCGGAAAGTCTTGCAGCAATATCTTCATTTTCCGGTTCTTTCTGAGCCAAGTCCTTGTAAATTTCAAGAGCCTTGCCATACAAACCTTGATCAAAATAAATTTCAGCAAGCGTACGTGTATTCAAGCTTTCATCCAAATCTTGTGCACCACGATCAAGCGGGGCATCCGGATCATTAATCAACCCAGCAGAAATTTCATCGTCAGAATCACCGGACATCAAGAAATCAACACCCTTGTTCGAAGGTTTCGTTTCTTCGGGCAAGGAATCGTCATCCATGTCAAACAGACCCTTGAACGCACCGGAAACTTCGGATTCAAGGGAATCCAGATCCTGTGCGGGTTCGGCGGCAGGAGTTTCCTGAACCGGCTTTTCAGATTCAGCGACAGGCTCTTCGTCTTTTCCGAACAAATTATCAAAAGACCTGTCGATGTCCTTGGAAAGTTCTTCTTCGGCCGGTTTGTCAAAGTTTTCTTCAATCGGAGCACCTGTCAGTTCCTGGTCGTTCGATTCCGGTTCGACCGTTTCTGCCGGAGCAGATGCTTCGGGCAAATCCAAATCATCGTCGGTGTTACCGAACATCGATGCAAACGCACCGCCCATTTCTTGAGCGAGATCAGAAACACCTTCGGCCTTCACTTCGGGCATTTCCAGTTCGGTTTCAGCCTGGTTCACTTGTTCTTCAAGAGATACAGATTGACCCTGAGCCTGTTCTACAGGTTCAACAGTGGCAGCCGCTTCGGCCGGTTTTTCTTCGGGCAGGTCATCGTCTGCACCAAAGATCGAATCAAAGGCGCTGTCTACGCTAAAGGCCGTTTCTTGCGTCACCTTCGGTTCTTCGACTTCGGCAGGGGCTGCTTCAGCGGGCTTGTCGTCGGCAAACAGATTGTCGATCGGAGATTCAAGTGCCGGAGCGTCGTCAGCGGCAGCGGGTTCTTCCGCAGGCAGTTCAAGATCTGCAACCGGTTCTTCGGCCGGGGTATCGATCGAGAAGGAATCTTCTGCAGGAAGTTCAAGAGATTCTTCTTGCGGAGCGGCAGTCTGCGGTTTCTCTTCGGGCAGTTCGTCTTCACCGAAGATCGAATCAAAGGCGTTATCAATCGTCGTCGGTTCGTCGGCAGCAGGAGCCTTCAAAGCAGGTTCTTCAAGAGCCGGTTCATCAGCGGTCAGGTTCATGTCTGCAGGTGCAGACTTTTCGAACAAGCCGCCTTCTTCAGCGGGAGCTTCCTCAGCAGGTTCCTGCGGAGCTGCAGCCTGCGGTTTTTCTTCGGGCAATTCGTCTTCACCGAAGATATCGCCAAAGGCATCGTCAATGCTCTGCGGTTTGTCTTCAGCAGGCTTTGTAACTTCTGCAGACTTCTCGAACAAGCCACCCGTAAAGACTTCATCTGCAGAAACTTCGTCGCTAGAAGATGCTTCGGCAGGCACTTCTTCGGAGGTGCCTTCGGCAAGCGGAGATTCTGCAAGGGATTCAATGGAATCATCAGCAAAGATGCTGGAAATGGATTCTTCAGCCGGTTCCTGCTTTGCTTCGCTAGCGGGCTTTTCTTCGGGCAATTCGTCTTCGCCGAAGATATCGCCAAAGGCATCGTCAATGCTCTGCGGCTTGTCATCTACTGCAGGCGTATCAAAGACGGAGGCAGCATTGGACAACGCATTGTCGTCGATGCTAGCCGGGACATCGGATGCCGGAGCAGCGGCTGCAGAGAACGGACTGGAGCTGGTCGTTTCTTCAGGTTCAAGATCATCGTCCAGACCGAACATGTCGGACAGGGCCGAGGACACATCGGAGCCCGAAATATTTTCTTCGGCGCCAAAATCTTCGACAAGGCCTTCGGATTCATCGGTCTTGATGGAATCCATAGCCGATTCAAGCGATGCAGACAGGTCTTCCATCGTAGAATCGTCAGCGGAATCACCGTTGGGCAACATGGCGGCAAGAGAGGCAAACGGATCGTCAGCCAAAGCATCGTCAGAAACATCCGTACTGGATTCTTCGGCCGGGGCATCAATCGATTCAGCGGTAGCGGGCATTTCGAACGAATCCGTACCGGCATCCTCGGTCTTAGGTTCAGAGTCGTCACCGAAGGACAAATCACTCGGTGCAGATTCTTCGGCAGCAGCCTGGGCCATATCCGGCGTGCTGTCGGACATGACAAATTCGGAATCCGCAGTCGCGGCGGCAGCGGCAGCCACCGTACTTTCAAGCACGACGTCGTATTCTTCTTTCCAGAACTTGTTCAGAGGATCCATATCGTGCAAACGACGGTAACAGACGTTTCGCTCCGCTTCCATGCCAAGCTTGTCGTAGGCATCACCCATGAGCTGCTGGGCAGCCAGGTTGAACGGATCCATTACGATGATACGTTCACATTCATCGACACAAGGCTGATACGATTCGAGCTGGATAAGAATCTTCGCACGAACGAGCCTTGCCGAAATATCGTTCGGGTACAACGTGAGACCGCCATCGACTCTCTGGAGAGCCTTGTCCAGTTCCCCCGCCTCGCGTTCGAGATCTGCAAGCCAGGCAAACACCATGGAATTGGAGTTTTTCTTGCCGACAGACTTTCTGAGTGATTCCAACGTCACCGCCATAAACACCTCTTAGAGCAAAATTGCTTCGTCCGCCAAAAGAACCGGAATTCCTTCGCGAACCGGATATACCCTGGAATTGTCTTCAGTAGCAAGAGCCTCGGTCAAAGGCTCCGTCACACTTTCGCCAGCGACGTTCTTGAGCGTACCGGCAGAAATAGATTGATTCAAGGCGGCCAAGCATTCGTCAGACGCCAATTTCAGCTTTCCCCTCGTTTCAGGGCAGCAAAGAATATCCAAAAGATTTGTATCGAACATAAAACCTTAATAATCAAATACTTACACAAAAAATAACTTCATTTTTGCGTAATGTGTAAAGATATTGTAAGGATTTTCGGTTTTAGTGCAAATATTTCAGGTTTACAAGGGCAAAATCGCCCATTTGGGTGTTTCCAATGAGCAAAAACACCCGTAAACCGAGGCTATCGAGCCATTTGATGTCGAAAGGTTCACGGTAACCCGACAAATTGGACACCACCAGAAGCTCGCGACAGCCGGTACGATTGCAAATCGCTTCCATCGAAGAAAGGTTCCCCAGCAGGTGCTGGCGGTTTTCTTCGGAAACCTTGGCCGGGTCGGAACTCACGCAACCGAGAATTTCAATTCCCGGAATCACGTTGTAACGGTCGAACCAAGATTGCAGGGAATCTTCGGAACCGCCCAGCAAAATGGAACGGTGGCGTTTCTTCGCGAAAATACGGTAGAAATAGTTTATCCAAAATGCGAAACGTCTCCAGACAAGGAGCGCCAAAGGAATCGCCAAGCTGGAACTCGCCACAACGGCAATCCACTTCGGATCGTAAGGCAAGAAGCTCATTTCGTCGAAAACAATCGGAGTCTGCGTGAAATAGCGGAACGCCACATAGCCACCGACAGCAAGTATATTCAACGGTATCAGATAACGCAAGAACCGGTCGCCTTTAAGGCTCGAAACCGTATATTCCCCACGGAATACAAGGAACACCATGTTCACGATAACGACGAGTCCGACAAGCCACCAGTCTTCGAACTGGGAAATATCCAAAATGGAATGCTTGACGACAACGGCATAGTTAATGCAGTTGGAGGCAGCCTCCCCTACCCTTTCGGCACAAGGGCGGTCCACCGAAATGCCGCTTCCTAGGAACGCCAAAGCCCAAAGGGCAATCACGCCCAAGTCCAGGAACATCTTCCAGAACTTCGGAATCAAGCGCGAGAACATCCCCACAAAGGCTGCGAACAAAATACCGAAAGAAACCAGGAAGTTCGGGACAAAGTAAAGGTCACGGTGCTTTTTCACAAAGATCAGCATCGCCTTGTAAAAGTCAAGGTACGACCCCCAGCGACGAGTACGGCAGCTTTGGCCCTTAAAATGCAGAATGTTCGTCGAAGGCGTATAATAGTTCTTATAGCCGGCAACCTTGGTTCTAAAGCACAAGTCAAGGTCTTCACCGTACATAAAGAAGTCTTCGTCAAAGCCGTTCAGCTGTTCGTAGACATCGCGACGAATGCAGAAGAAAGATCCACTGATGGCATCCACTTCGATCATTTCGTCCGGGTCGGCATAAGTCATGTTGTAAGAGGCCAACAGCTTGCTCTTCGGGAACAGCGAAGAAAGACCAATCGTCTTGGAAATAGCGGAAATCGGCGTCGGGAACGAACGGCGGCAAGCCCATTGGATAGAGCCGTCTTCGTTCAAGATGCGGCAACCCACCGTACCCGATTCCGGATGCTCTTCCATAAAGTCGAGCACCTTGGTAAACGAGTCACGCGACACAATGGTGTCGGGGTTGATAAAGAACAGGTAAGGCTTCGTCGCCTGCTTTTCGGCCAAATTACAGCCCTTGCCAAAGCCCAGGTTTTCCTTGGAATCAATCCAAATGACTTCGGGGAAATACGCCTTGATTTCGGGCAATATGGGCGAAACGGAGCCGTTATCGAGCACGATAATCTGTGCATCCACATTTTCGCATGCGTCACGGACAGACTTTAGGCATGCCGGGATAAAGTCGCAAGAATTGTACGCAATAACGATAATGGAGCAAGAATACATTTATGCGAGTCCTAGGCGAAGCTTTAGCACCAAGAAGAATGCTTCGGAAATAATGCCGCCGCTCATCTTGGAAGTACCACGGGTACGGTCCGTGAAGATAATCGGAATTTCCTTGACGCGGAGTCCCTTCTTCCAAATCTTGAAGGTCGTTTCAATCTGGAAGCAATAACCGTCACTCTTCATCTTGTCGAGGTTCAATGCCTGCAGAGCTTCGCGGCGGAAGCACTTGAAGCCGCCCGTGGCATCGCTAATCGGAAGTCCCGTCACGATGCGGGTGTAAACATTTGCACCGTAGCTGAGAATCAGGCGACGCAGATCCCAGTTCACCACGCTGATACGGTGATTCTGGTAGCGGCTACCGAGCACGAGGTCGGCGTCTTCGGCAGTTTCCAAGAAACGGTTCAGGTCGGTCGGTGCATGGCTAAAGTCGGCATCCATTTCAAAAACGCGTTCGTAGTCGCGTTCAAGCGCCCACTTAAAGCCCGTCACATAGGCGGAGCCGAGGCCCATCTTGCCTTTACGGCGAATCAGGTGAACGCGCGGATTCTTCTTGGTCTCTTCTTCGACCATGTCGCCCGTACCATCGGGGCTACCATCGTCAACCACCAAGATTTCGATGCATTCGTTCTGTTCCAAAATAGCCGACATAATGAGCATAATGTTTTCTTTCTCATTATAAGTCGGAACAATCACCAAACTTTTAGGATACGCCATAAACCAACTTTCTCCTAACTCAAATCTACAATTTCACGAATCGATTCGGCCACCGGATAGCTCTGTTTTTTGCTACCGTTCATCATTTCGCCCAAAAGGCCCAGAGAAATGAACTGCACGCCCATCACCAGCGAGAATCCGCCTGCCAAAAGGAGCGGACGCACATGGAGAGCGCCAGTCTGGAACCATTCGTAGCCAAAGTAGCCCGAAATACCAAAGCCCAGCAGCATAAAGATCAAGCCGAGCAAGCCAAAGAAATGGAGCGGCTTGGAGGCAAAGCTGCGCATGAACATCAGGGATACCAGATCCAGGAACCCGGACACCAGGCGCGACACGCCATATTTAGAAACACCGTGAATGCGGGCGCGGTGAGCGACCGGCATTTCGGTAATGCGGAAACCCTGCCACTTGGCCATCACCGGAATAAAGCGGTGGTAGTCGCCGTACAGGTGAATAAAGCGCACCACGGAACTGCGGTAAGCCTTGATGCCGCAGTTAAAGTCATGCAAACGCTGACCGCACACAATCGAGACCGTCAAGTTGAAAAGCTTAGAGGGCCACGTCTTGTGCCAAGGATCCAGGCGACGGATTTTCCAACCCGAAACCAGGTCGTATCCGTCATCCAGAATCTTGATCATCTTCGGGATTTCAAGCGGGTCGTCTTGCAAGTCGCCATCCAGCGTGGCCACGTACTTGCCGCGAGCCTTGGAAAAACCGAAGGCAAGTCCAGCGGCCTTTCCGCAGTTGAACTGGAAGCGGAATGCGCGAATAAAGGTATACTCCTTGGATAAAGACTCCACCACTTCCCAAGTATTGTCGCGACTACCGTCATCGATAATGATGACTTCATAGGTAAAGCCCGTCGGCTCGATGGCCGCAACAATTTCCTTAAAAAGCTCCGGAAGGTTCTCGCTTTCTTCCTTGACTGGAATAACAAGACTCAAATCCATTCGTATCCTCTCTTCTTCTCGCAAATAATAACAAACCTAATTAGTTCGCCGCAGCAACGACTGCAGGTTCCTGAGCAGAATCCTTTTTAGCGGAGTCCGACTCCGGAGCGGGTTCCACCGGAGCTTCGACCTTCAACGGTTCATCGGACATCTGTTCAATCTGGCGGCCGCTCATAAGGAGGCGTGCACGGCCACCTTCTTCGTAAGCCGGGACATTTTCAAGACCGCGGTTCAGGACTTCCTGAGCCTTGGCCTTCTGACCGGCGGCTTCGTATACGAATGCGGCAGCCCAGTAATTGCGCCATTCGTTCGGGAACTGTTTCATGCCCATTTCAAGATACTTGGATGCAGCAGCGGCAATGCTATCCACCTGAGCCTTCTTTTCGGCCGTGAACGGATGCGTGTTGCGGAGCGTCGAAATCTTGTCGCGAGCATCGAAAGAAATCTGCAAGTACAATGAAACATAGCCCGAAAGCAAGCGAGACGTTTCTTCGTTGATGTATGCGGTACCGTCGCCGAGGCCACGGAACTTGAACACGGAATCGATGAGGTTTGCCGTGTAGGCAGCGTCGAAGGCGTTACGCTTCGGGTTCAAATCACCCTTCACGAAGTTGTAGACCATGCCTTCTTGCACCATGTACTTTTCAAGGCCCATGAAGTTAGACGTACCGACCGTCGTCGAAATTTCAATCGGCTTATCCATGTTCTGGAGAGCAAGGTCAATCACGAGCTTGTGCTGCGTGAGCATCATGCCGCTACGAGTACGGGCAGCCCATTCGGTAAAGGCATCCCACACCTGGTAGTGCACCTTGAACTGCAAGAGCTTTGCGGAATCGGCGGCAGAAAGCTGCTGGCCTTCCATCGCGTCGATACGGTTCTTGAGCTGCGGCATCAGGCGCTGGGCATTCTTGACCCAAGTCGAAACCTGATGGTTCGGATTCGAGGCAGAGCTATTGTCGAGCACCATGTCGCGATCGATAGCGGCCTTGTCGTAGCTGAGCTTGAGAATCGGCTCGTTATCGAGCATCTGCTTAATGTACCAGTCGGTGTTACCCAGCGAGAGGTTCACCACGCGAACGTCCTTACGCACGCCAGCGACTTCCTGTGCAAACCACAGCGGGAAGGTATCGTTGTCTCCGTTCGTAAAGAGAATTGCATTCGGGCGGCAGCTATTGAGCAGGTTGAATGCGTAATCCCAAGGAACCCAGAGACCGGAGCGGTCATGTTCCTTGTAGTTCGAAATGCAAGGCACCAGGAAGGACACAGCCACCAAAGCAGCAGCCACTGGGTTTGCAAAGGCAGCAAAGCTAGAAGTTGCCACCAGGAACACCAAAATACCGGCACCGATACCGTAAATCATGCTCATGAAAATGAAGGCCGGAGTGTAGAAGTAGTCACGTTCACGCACTTCCAGGTGCACGGCATCGGGGAACGGAGCGCGGCTACCCACCTGGGCAAAGCCACTTTCAATCTTCTGCCAGTTCTGCCAAATAGCGGAATTGGTGTAACCGTCGAGTTCGCGCTGGAGTTCAGCCAGGCGGGAGTCGTTTGCACCGCGAGCCTTGAGCGTTTCCATGCGGATCTTGGTGTATTCGATATTCTGGCGCATGTCGATGAGTTCATTCGGGTCAGGCAAAGCGGTAATGCCCATACCACGAGTGTTCAGGTCCTGAACATTGCGGCTCATCACGGACACCCAGTAATCGTGATCGCGCTGTTCCATGCGGGTACCGTCGGCAAAGTTGATATAGAACAACAAGCCGAGCGAGCAAAGGGCGTAAAGCACGGAGACGAACACGCCCAGGTTGCGGTTGCGCTTCCAGACGAACACGCAAACCATCACCAACAGGCCGTTAAAGAGCAAGAACATCATGAACTGCGGGAGCGTTGCATCGCCCATGAAGCTCATCTGTGTGGGGAACTTGATACCGAGGCGTTCCACCGGCTGGTTGTCGCCAGCATCGAAGGTGTACACGCCATTGGCGTAGTTCACGTCACCCACCTTGTACGGCAGGTACTGAGCCATCTGGTATCCACCGTAACCCATGTGCGGGAACGAAAGGAACTGGTGACTAAGGCGAGAACGACGGTAGAAGGCACGGCTGATCATGCTTTCGGAGCCGTACTGCTTACGTTCGATGAAGTTGTTGAAAGCGACCCAGTTTTCATCCTTGAACAGGTTACCGAGCTGGAGGTTGCCTTGTTCGTCGCGGATGTTGATTTCAGGATCGTTTTCGTCGATAATCGGGTTCAGTTCCGAACGGATCGGAATGTAGAGGTGCGTGCTGTAACCGATCAGGGCAAAGAATGCAAATGCCAAGGACAGACGCATGCTGCGCTGCACACCCTTGTTCTTGATGGGCTTAGCAAGGCAAAGAATCGAAAGAGCGATCAAGCAGAGGAACGAAATTTCGATAAAGGCAGACACCATGTAAATCACGGAGCAAAGGAGCGTCCCCGTAATCCAGATAGGAATGCGTTCCACAATCTTCTTGGGTTCGGCCACGAGCAAAAGCGCAAACACAGCAGGAACCGTAAGCATGGTGTAAAGGTGAGCACCCACGCCGAGGAAGGCGATGTAGCAAATGAAAATCAGAATGCGGTCGCTGTATTCTTCGTTACGCTTGTTGTACCAAACGAGACCGAGATAAGACACAAGCATCAAGATCAGCATGGCGATGCCGTAAACTTCGGCTTCGACAGCGTTGAACCAGAAGGTGTCCGAGAAGGTCAGGAGAAAGCCTGCCACAAGAGCAGCAGAGCCGAGCACGGCCGTACGGACCTTACCGGTAATCTTTTCAGCAAGAGCGTCCGTCTTGAGCACGGTTGCGAGGAGTTCCCAGGCAAACAGAGCCGTCACATAGACGGTTGCGGCAGAGCTCACCACCGAGATGTAGTTCACGCGCTTTGCGATTTCACCCACGAACGGGAGCAGCACGATAACTGCACGGGCAAGGAACACGAAGAACGGAGTTCCAGGAGGATGCGGAATACCCAAGGTATTGGCGCAGGCGACAAATTCGCCGCAATCCCAGAAGCTTACCGTAGGAGCCATTGTCAGCACATACACAACCAGTGCTACAAATGCCGCAATGCCTGCGAAGATATGTTTCATCCATTTTTCCTTGAGCATTTTACTTTTCCTTGGGTTCGGTGACAACCATGCCACGGTTACGCATAAAGCCAGTCAAAAGGCCGTTCACGAAAGAATCCGAATTGTCGGTGCTGTACTTGGCGGCAATCTGCACCGCTTCAGAAATTGCAACCTTCATCGGGATTTCGGGGATGTAAGAAAGCTCGACCATCGCAATGCGGAGCACAATGCGGTCAAGGCTTGCCATACGGTCCAGTTCCCAGTGGGCGGCCGCGGCCTTGATATTTTCGTCGAGTTCTTCGCGATGGGCCTGCACCAGGTCCACCAACTTCATTCCATACTTTTTCTGTTCAGCGTGAAGGGGCTGGGATTCGAGCACTCCCGGAAGAGCCTCCCCTGCGGTCTGGCCCGTAATTTCCATGGCATACAAGAGCTGCATGGCAAAAACACGGGCGGGTCTGTAACTTACTTTCATAATCGTGTCGCTAATAATTAGATGGTCTTGTAAAGGTTTGCCATTTCAACTGCGGTGGATGCCCAGCTGGAGCCGAGGTTGCCGGCCTTGAGGCCTGCTCGGTTCATAGCCTGGTCCACGGTATCGGTGGTGAGGATTCCAAGAATCACGGGGAGCTTGCCTTCGGCAGCGATGTTTGCAATGCCACCGGTAGAAGCGTTCACCACCACGTCGTAGTGGCTGGTTTCACCGCGAATCACAGCACCCAGCGCCATCACGGCACTGTACTTGCCGCTGTCAGCGAGGCGACGGCACACGCCCGGGAGTTCGAATGCGCCCGGCACATGCACGACCGTGATGTCCTTGTCTGCTACACCGAGCAGTTCAAGCTGACGCACAGCCCCTTCCAGGAGCTTGTCGGTCACGACCTCGTTAAAGCGGGCAACGGCGATTGCCACCTTGAGGCCACTACCATTGAGGGAATTCTTGATTTCGTTCACCATTTACTTATCCTCTTTCAAATTCGCTTCGGCAGCGGCATCGACATGCAGCTGGTGTCCCATCTTCTTCTGCTTCGTGAGCAGGTAGAACAAGTTTTCCTTGTTCGGCTTAATTTCGATCGGCACGCGTTCCACGATTTTAAGGCCATAGGCCGTAATGCCCGAAATCTTGCTCGGGTTGTTCGTGAGCAGTCGCATTTCCTTGACGCCGAGGTCTGCCAGAATCTGGGCGCCCGTACCGTACTGACGCAGGTCCGACTTGAACCCAAGGTGCAAGTTCGCTTCGACCGTGTCCATGCCCTTTTCTTGCAGTTCGTAAGCGCGGAGCTTGTTGCAAAGACCAATTCCACGGCCTTCCTGACCACGCATGTAAAGGAACACGCCGCCGTGCTCGCCAATGAACTTCATGGCGGCGGCCAGCTGTTCGCCACAATCGCAACGCAGGCTACCAAAGATATCGCCCGTAAGGCATTCGCTGTGCACGCGCACATACACCGGCTTGCTGAAGTCGGGGTTTCCTGCGACCCAAGCCACATGTTCTACGCCGTCGGTCTTGCTCTTGTAGGCGTAGGCAGTAAAGTCGCCGTACTTAGTCGACACATGCGGGGCGGCTACGCGCTGCACGAGCTTTTCGTTTCTCAGACGGTAGTCAATGAGGTCGCGGATCGAGATAATCTTGAGATTAAACTTCTTTGCGACTTCCTGAAGTTGCGGCATACGAGCCATCGTGCCGTCTTCGTTCATGATTTCGATCAAGGCGGCCGCCGGGCGCAGGCCCGCAAGCTTTGCCAAATCTACAGCCGCTTCGGTATGGCCTGCGCGACGGAGTACGCCCTCTTCCTGGGCGTACAGGGGCGAAATATGCCCCGGCCTGCCGAAGTCGCTCGGCTTGGAATTCGGGTCCGAAAGAGCGAGAATCGTCGCCGCACGGTCGTGAGCGGATACACCCGTGGTGCAACCTTCAATTTTATCGACCATGATGGTGAACGGCGTCCCAAGAATCGAGGTATTCTCGGCGGTCTGCCGCGTGAGGTTCAATTCATGGCAACGCTTAATCGGGAGCGGTGCGCAAAGCACGCCACGGCCTTCGTGGAGCATGAAGTTCACCTTTTCGGGCGTAATCTTTTCGGCGGCGATTACAAAGTCGCCTTCGTTTTCGCGGTCTTCGTCATCGACCACAATCAAAAACTTGCCGTTCTTAAAATCTTCTATGGCCTCTTCAATCGTATTAAGCAAGGTCACGTTCCTTCAGATAATTTTCAATATACTTGCCGAGCATGTCGACTTCCACATTCACAATCGTACCCGGAACCCAGTTGCGCAGGTTCGTGCGGGCAAGCGTTTCAGGGATAATGCACACGCGAATGGAATCTTCGAACTTTTCAGCGACCGTCAGGCTGATTCCGTTAAGCGAAATCGAACCGCGGCGAATCACGTAGCGACGCAGGTCAGCCGGAAGCTTCAAATCCACTTCGACACCCGTTTCACGCGGAGTCACCTTGATGACTTCGGTAATGCAGTCCACATGGCCCATCACAAAGTGACCGCCCATAAAGCTGTCTGCACGACACGGAAGTTCCAAATTCACCAACTTACCGACAGCGGCCTGCTTAAAGCCTGTATTTTCCACCGTCTGGTGCATCAGACAAAAAGTGGCTTCGTCATCGGTACAAGATTCAATGGAAAGACACACACCATCGTTGGCGACACTGTCGCCCAACTTACAATTCTTAAAAAAGCCCGGTGACTTAAGGCGCATGGTAAGCGCATCGCCCCTACTTTCGATAGAAACGATTTCACCGGTAGATTGAATAATACCCGTAAACATACGGGGGCAAATATAGAAATTTAGACGAAAGAACGGGCTCCGCCCTACAGACGAAAGACGAGAGATTACTGCTTAAAACTTAATCGGGTACAGCAAATACCAGTGGAATTCGGGATAAACTTGCACGGTGGGGGCCGGCAGTTTGAAGTAATTCAGGTACTTGACAATGGTGCGCGCCATACGGCTCTGCGGGCGGAAAGCTTCCAGGTCGTAATCCAAGGCAATATAGACTTCGCGATGCGGCGTCACGTCTTTGTCATGCAGGAACACGCCCTCGTCAATGCTTAAGCCCGCTGCAATGGCAAGCCAACTCGGATAATACTGACGCGCGGCCTTAGGCAACATGCGGTAAACCTTGAACGACGCCCAGAATGTTTGGTTGCAATAGTCGTCGGTAAACACGCCTGTTTTACTTTGTCTGTAATACGCTTTGGTATTGATCCAGTAGCTCCACTTGAGGTCTACATACTTGAACACGGGAACATAGCGTTCCGCCATCGGCAAGAAGCCACCGAGCGTTCCCGAAAGCACGTCAAAAATGCTGAAGCCCCATTCCGGCGAATAGCCGTCTTTCACGTCGATTGCAATGTGAGTCGCCATCGCCGAAAAGCCTGCGAACAAGTACGAATAAAACTCAGAAATTCCCGCCCAGCGGTAGCCTTCGTAAAAGGACTCACCCATCATGACACCCGATGCAAAGTGTCCAAACTTGTCGAGGTTTAGCGCGTAATCAAAATCGTTTTCGAAATGGAAATCACTCCCCTGTTCGTCCCACCAGCCCTTCTGGAAAACCAGCCAATAGGCAGCACCGTAGGCAATCAAAACCGTCGAGGCCACGCCAACACTTTTGGCAACCGAAAATTCAACCGTATCAGCCGGGTCTTCGCTGCGGTAATCCCACGTGGAATCACGCCAAGTCAGCGGATCTTTCGGAGCCGCCTGCAAGGAAACGCTTGCAAACAAGAGCGCCACCAAAGCAATCGATATGGAACGGAAAAATTTCACGGGCTCAATTATAGAAACATTTCTTTACAAAGGCAACAAAAAAAGCCCCGGAGAACAATCACCAAAGGCTTTTATAAATGTGGGATGTGTAATGTGGGATGAGTAATTACACATTACTCATTTCACATTTTCATCGAACTAGTTGCGGCCGAGGAGCAGCACGCTGTTCTGGCCACCGAAGCCGAAGCTGTCGGACATGGCGTAGTTGAACGAGTGGCTGGTGTTCTTGTTGGCGCACACATCGAGGTGGATGCGTTCGTCCTGGTTGAACACGTTCGTGGTCGCATGAATCATCTGATTCTGCAAGGACTTCACGGTGATGATGGCTTCGAGAGCACCGGCGGCGCCGAGAGCGTGGCCGATCATGCACTTGGAGGAGTTCACCTTGAGGCTGTCGGTGGCGCCGGCAAAGACCTTTTCGAGTGCGGAGCATTCAGCAACGTCGCCGAGCGGAGTCGAAGTACCGTGGGTGTTCACGTAGCCCACATCCTTCGGGGAAATACCGGCTTCGCGGAGAGCCATTTCGATAGCGAGGCGGACGCCTTCGCCGTCTTCACGCGGGGCGGACATGTGGTGAGCGTCTGCGCTCATGCCGATGCCGGCCACGCGAGCGAGAATGTTGGCGCCACGCTTCTTAGCGTGAGAAAGGCTTTCGAGAACGAGAATGCCAGAACCTTCACCGATCACGAAACCGTCGCGGTCCTTATCGAACGGACGAGATGCCGTCGTCGGATCGTCGTTGCGCTTGCTCAAGGCCTTCATAGAGGTAAAGCCAGCGAGAGCGACATTGTTCACGGTTTCATCGGTACCACCGGCGAGCATGATATCGGCGCGGCCGAGACGGATCTGGTCGTAGGCGGCGGCGATAGAGTGGTTAGAGGTTGCGCAAGCGGAAACCACTGCGTAGCAGGGGCCCATCCAGCCAGTGCGGTTGGAAACTTCGCCGGCGGGCATGTTCACGATAGACATCGGAATGAAGAACGGGGACACGCGGCTCGGGCCACGGTTCGAAAGCGAAACGACGGAGTCGCTATAAATCTGCATACCGCCGATACCGGAACCGATAATCACGCCAGAGCGGGTCGGATTTTCGTTTTCGGGAGAAATACCGGCGTTCTTGAGTGCCTGGAAAGAAGCATACACAGCGTACTGGATGCACCTGGACAGACGGGACGAATCACGCGGGGAAATAAATTCAGAGCCATCGAATTCCTTGACGGCGGCAGCTATCTTGATCGGATAGTTGGTCACGTCGAAGCGATCGATCGTTGCGAGTCCGGATTTACCTTCCAGCAGGTTGTTCCAAAGGAGTTCCGGCGTATTGCCGAGGGCGGAAACACACCCCATACCTGTAATTACAACTTCTTCCATAGTGCGCCCAAATATAGAAAAAAGCAAAGTAACTTGGGAGCATTTTGTCTTAAATTTTTAGATATTTGATACAATATACTTACGTTTTAATTACAACGTGGTAAATGGGGGCTTGGGGTACTCCCCAGGAGAGGGGATAGCGTAAGACAAGGCTTACGCGAAGGGGAGGCTTCCCCTTTTTATAAAATTTCTACATTTCGCGCGTTATGGCAAGAATTAAAAGCGCACCGAACCTCGTCTGGATGGACCTCGAAATGTCGGGTCTTGAGCCGGAGAGGGACGTCATTCTCGAAATTGCGACGATCGTAACCGACCCGAACTTGAATATTTTGGCCGAAGGGCCCGTCTTGGCAATTCACCAGACCGAAAACATTTTTGAAGGCATGGACGACTGGAACAAGCGTCACCACACCCAGAGCGGACTCGTGGAACGCTGCCGCAAGTCGACTCTCACTATGGCCGACGCCGACAAGATGACGCTCGACTTTATCAAGCCCTTCACCACCGAACGCGGAAACGTGCTCTGCGGGAATTCCATTACGCAGGACAGACGTTTTCTGTACAAGTACATGCCGCTTTTGACCGGCTGGCTGAACTACAGGAACATCGACGTGAGTTCTATCAAGGAACTGACCTTCCGCTGGTACCCGGACTTGCCGGAATTCCAGAAGATGGAAAAGCACCAGGCCCTGGACGATATCCGCGAAAGCATCGCCGAACTCCAGTACTACCGCAAGACGATTTTCAAGTAAAGTTTAAACTTTAAGATGGACTATAATAACTACCTTCCGAAAAAAAGGCTTCCCTACGCCGTTAGGATCCGCAACCGAATTATCGTTTTTTCCGTTTTTATGGGACTTTGCGCCCTGATGGGCACCTGCATTTTTAGCGAAAAAGAGCCCCCGAAGCCCGCTGAAGAAGACGAATATGCAGAAGCGGTTGATTCTACAGCCGCAAACGATGCCACCCTGCAGGCCGAACAGATAAGCGAAACGGGAATTTTCCCGAAGGCCGATTCCGAAGACCTGGCGAATACGCAGGCAACGGTTGCCGCCGCAGTCGTTCCTGAAAATCCTGCCGAAGCAGACGTCATCGACAGCGCACACATCAAGGCCCAGAAAGATGTTTTCATGGCCGAAAAAATCGACAACCTGCTTCGCCGATTCCGCCCTGAACACGCGGTCATTTTAATGGTAGACCCGCAAAGCAACGAAATCATTGCCTGGGGCGAACGCCGCAACAACCACGTGCAGGAAAAGCCCGACTACTTTATCAAGAATACCTTCCCGGCGGCATCGCTTGCAAAGACGGTCACCATTTCGGCGGCCATGGAATCGAACCGCTACTCGCTCACATCGCAAATCCCGATGATCGGTTCTAGCATTCACCTTTACAAGAACCAGCTGCGCGTCAAGGAAGGCTACAAGGGTCCGTTTATCGAACTGCAAGACGCCTACGCCAAGTCCGCGAACCCGCCGATGGCAATTGTCGGCATGAACGTGGGTGCCGAACGCCTGCGCAGCGCCGCCAAGAAACTCGGTTACAATACGAACTTCCCGGGAGCACTCCCCCCGCGTTCCAACTACGCTCCGCCCGATACCGGTTACGGTCTCGCCGAAGTCAGCAGCGGCTTTACGGAAGCCACTACATTGACTCCGCTCCTTGCCGCAGCACAGGTCCGCTCCATTCTCACGAAAAAGCCGCTCGAAATTCCATGGGCCGCCAACTTGGACGGTTACGCCCCCAAGAGCCGCATCGCGCTTGATGTGGGCAAGTTCAGCGACAACACTTATTATGGCCTACGCGAAGCCATGATCCGCACAGTCACGCACGGCACCGCCCGCAAGAACATTTCGACCAGGCACATGGCCCGCAAAAACTACGAGGCTCTCACCATCGGTGGAAAGACCGGTTCTCTCGACGGACACGATCCGTATGGCCGCTACGAATGGTTCATGGGTTTTGCACAGTCCAAGGCAGACCCGAGCAAGGCGGTGGTGCTCGTGATCATGCAGGTGCACGACTTGCAGGGCATGCGCTCACAGCCGGCAACCCAAGTCGCCGGAATGCTGTTTAACTACTGGGCACACCAATATTTACCCAAGAAAGGAAAGTAAAATGGAACCGACATGGTGGAATCTAATCCCTTCTTATTTTGACGGAACGGCCTTTACGCTCGGGAGTTTCCCGGTGCGCTGGTACGGCATCATGTACATTTTCGCCTTCGTGACGGGCTACCTGACGCTGATGCACGTAAACAAGAAGGAAAAGCTGGGCTACACCAAGGACCAGTTCGACAGCCTGTTCACCTGGATTATCGCGGGTATCATTATCGGTGCGCGCCTGGGCTACGTGTTCTTCTACAAGCCGGGCTACTACCTTGCAAACCCGACCGAAATCATTTTCCCGATGACCCACGATGCGCTCGGTTACCACTTTACGGGAATTTCGGGCATGAGCTACCACGGAGGCATGATTCTCGGCACGATTTTCACTTACATCGGCCTCAAGCGCAACAAGATGAACGTGTGGGAAGGCCTGAACCTTTGCTTTATGTTGGCACCGCTCGCCTACACCTGGGGCCGCTGGGGCAACTTCATTAACGGCGAACTTTTTGGCGAAGTCACTACAAGCGGTATCGGCATGTGGTTCCCGCTCGCCCACGACAGTCCCATTACCAACCCGATTCTGCACCACCCGAGTCAGCTTTACGAAATGCTGTTCGAAGGCGTGATTCTGTTTGCGATTTTGTACAACTTAAGACGCATTCCGCTGCTGCGCGACAAGATGCCTTGCCTGTACCTGATGGGCTACGGCCTCTTTAGATTCTTCATTGAATTTTTCCGCAGACCCGATGCGCACCTCGGCCGCGTGGACCTGTTTGGCATGAGCCGCGGACAGACGCTTTGCAGCGTCATGTTCCTGACCGGTTTAATTTGGCTGATTGTGCTGATTTACAGGCAAAAGAAGGCTAACAGCTTACCGCGAGTTCGCTGATGGCAAGTGCCGGGACCTTGATTCCGGCAAACGGATTGTAATATTCGTTGCCAACACCAACCACATTCTGGATGATGTCGAAGTAGTTGCCCGACAAGGTCACTCCATCGACAGGGTGTTGAATCACGCCGTTTTCGCACCAGAAACCGTGGGCACCGATGCTGAGTTCGCCACTCACAGAGCTACAGCCGGAGCCGCCTTCGAGACGCACCACCAAAAGGCACTTGGGGAAAAGCTTCAGAAGATCCGCAGACGAGTACTCCCCTGCCGGAACGAACATGTTCCAGAACGCCGTAGACATCTTGGAGCCGAAGTCGCGGGCGCCGTTGCCCGTAGTAGCACAGCCAGCCTTCGCAGCGGTTTCCAAATTGTAGAGCGCTTCGTTAAAGATGCCATCCTTGATGACTTCGACACGGCGAGTCAAGCTACCTTCGGAATCGAAGTACATCTTGGTGCTAAAGTTTTCATCCTGCGGATCACTCCAGAGAGAAAGTTTTTCGGAGGCAATCTTCTGGCCTTCTTTACCGGCCAAGCGCGAAGTACCCTTCTGCATGGATTCAGCGATGAACGGCGAAGCGTACATGCTCATGAATCGGCCCGAAATGCGTTCCGAGAAAACAACCGGAATCTTGCCGCCTTCAATTTTCTTGGCGCCGAAAAGTTCAGTTGCGTAGTTGGCGGCCTTGTCAGCGATTTCAGCAACAGTGAACTTGCTCCAGTCGCGCTCACTTTTGACAAAGTTGCCGAGTTTGCTGATACCATCGCGCACAGCGACTGCACCTGCCCCCACTGACACGGAGTTTCCCTTATCGGTATAGAAAAGGCCCTTGTGGTTTGCGACAATCGAAAAGTCTCGGTTCAGGTCGGCACCCAAGTATGGAATATTCTTGATGTCGGCAGAACGTGCAAATGTTTCTTTTTCAAGTTCGATGCAAAAGTCCTTGAGTTCTGCCAACGTGAGTGATTCCAGCTCCGGATTATAGTTGGAATTGCCTTCCGGAATCTTTGCCGGTGCAGGCAATTCAAAGTCCACCTTCTCGGTCCACTGGGTGTGGCAAACGGCATCCTTGATGGTCTGCGCTATCGCTTCCTTCGTCAAGCGTTCCGTGTGCGCATAGCCCGGACGGCCATCCTTAATCACGCGAATACCAAGCCCTACGGAATCCGAAATTTCAGTATTCTGCACCTGGCCCTGAAAAACAGACAAGCCCTCGGAATGGGAGTTCGAGGCAATTACATCAAACTGTTCAGCCTCGCCCTTCGCGAGCTCACACATACAATTTACTGCATCAATAATATTCATTACACATTCCTCTTGGCTTTGCTGGCAAGCATGCGCCAGTAAGCGGCGGGGCTTCCCGTCACGGATTCAAGCGCTTCGGCAAGTTCGCGGGTAATTTCAACCGTTCCTGCAATCAAGCCCTCAAGAGTCTCCATCGGGACGCCGATGCGGCGGGCAAATTCCGCCTTGTCCATCTTGAGCCATTCAATGCCTTCTAAAATCGCCTGCCCCGGAGTGGGTGTTCCATGCCTAGCCATAGTCAATTCCTAAAATTCAATCGTTTTCCAGCCTTCGGCGCCAAAGCGCAGGTCGCGTTCTACAAATTCCCAAATCAGGAGTTTCTTGCCTTTGAGCACGCCCGCCTTACGGGCAAGCTTTTCACGCACAAGCGTAGAAGCGCCGCCATCGCTCACAATCGAGGACACCGGTCGGCCGATATTCCTTGCAAAATGGGCAATCCAACCCGCATTCACCGGCGCATCCGTCTGATATATACGGCTGAAACTGTCGCCGAGAATCAAAATCTTCGACTTGCGGAAGTCATCCTTAAACGGAGTCTTGGTCGTATCGCGTACCACCGTGGAATCCGAAAGCGAATCTGCCGGAGCTTCCATGTGTTCCGAAATTTCTTGCTGAGAAACCACATGGCCGGTCACCTGTTGCACCTTGAACACGTTAAACTTGTTGAGGCCGCTCATCTCGCCAATGTCACCCATACGGTCCGCCAAAGAATCAGACACGACATAATCCATGGACGGTTCGCCAATATTGATCAAGCCGGCTTCCACCATCGCGTTCACCTTCTTCGCGATTTCACCAGCAGCAAGTTCTGCGCCTCGCGGCGTCCAGTGCGTATCGTCATCCAGATAAAGCGCACCCAGACTTGCATCGTCAGCCTTCGCAGCAAGGAGCGGCGTATACAGGTCCACCGTATTCAGCCCAAGCGTAGCAAGCGAATCCAGAATCGACTTACCGTGTCCCGCAAGCTTCAAGCCATCGACGCCGGTCAAGCGTTCCGGATAAATGCTCGGCTTGCCCGGAGTAATCACCACTAGGAGTTCTACGCCCTTCGCCTTGAGCTGGTCGCGGAACTTGAGAATCGCCTGAATCGGGTTATCGAGCTTTGCGCTGCGTACATCCAGCGGCGACGGCTGCACCAGGAATTCAACATCTTGACGGTAGAACAGCCAACGGCCTTCGCCCTCACCCAGAACCACCTTTTCACCCGGATCCTTGAAGATATTCCATACCGCCAACTGGTACTTGGGGCGGAAAGCAAGCACAAGCGCATTTTCGTCTTCAACCTTATCTTCAAACGCACGCAGATAGCGGCTCGTCCACACGCCGTAATGCTTAATGCCGCAAAGCGCACGCCAGACCGAGAAATGTCCGAATTCAGCCACCACCGCCTTCAGCGTTGAATCCACCATCTTGAAGGTTTCGGGTTCATCTTCTAGGGCGGCCACCAAGGTATCCGCGAGTTTCAACAACTTGTAGTCCGCCTCGGCCGTATCCAATTCTGCATAGCTGTTCACCGTAAGCGCTACCGCTTCCAAATCCGAAAGTGCACTGACCACGCCTTCCAGCGACTCGCCCACCTCGGCTCCACCGGCAATCGATTCACGCGCCGCAAACCAGGCTTCGTTCAACTTGGCCGCCGATTCCGCCATCTTGGATTCGCGCTTAAACGGCGTATAAACGACATCCTTGAAAATATCTAGGCTAACAAAGCGCTTTTCACCGCGAATATCCGCAATCGTCTGCACCGAAAACGGTAACAGCAACACGACCGCAAACACAACAACAAAGGCAATATAGAGTTTCTTCACATGCGAAAAATAACAAAAAAAAAGGCTGGCAGCCGAAGCTACCAGCGAAATACCCGGATCGCGATTCGAACGCGAGTCTGATCCTTAGGAGGGACCCGTTCTATCCAACTGAACTATCCAGGCGAATTCGGTGGCAAATATAACAAAAAATTTCTACATTTGTGGCCATGAAAAATTTTTACGTTACTACCCCGATTTATTACGTGAATGACGCCCCGCATATTGGGCATTCCTACACCACGGTCTTGGCCGATATTCTCACCCGTTTCCACAAGATTCTGGGCTACCAGACCTTCTTCTTGACCGGTACCGACGAACACGGCCAGAAGGTGCAGCGCGCCGCCGACAAGCGCGGCGTGACTCCGCAGGAACACGTGGACGAATACTACCACCGTTTCGAAGACCTGTGGAAGAAGATGGGTATCGGTAACGACTTCTTTATCCGCACCACGATGCCCGAGCACAAGGCTTTTGTGCAGGAATGCCTGCAGAAGCTCTGGGACAAGGGTGAAATTTATTCGAAGGAATACGAAGGTTGGTACTCTGTCGGCGAAGAACGCTTCTTCAGCGAAGACGAACTCGACGAAAACAAGTGCGACCCCATCAGCCACCGCCCGGTGGAATGGCTCAAGGAAAAGAACTACTTCTTCAAGATGGGT
>CADCBQ010000002.1 GCA_902799745.1 Fibrobacter succinogenes
GGAACGGAATACCAAGGATATTGCAGTCATTCAGTCCGACCTTCAGAAGGTCATGGAAAACTTCGTCGATCCTTCGACTTTCAAGCATTTCTTGATTTTAAATGGGCGGAGGCTAGACGCCGATGTCGCCTATACGCAAATTTACGGTATGGCAAAGAAGTCCATCACGATTATCGATGACTATGTCGGTGTAAAGACGCTTGACCTGCTGCGCGGAATCGCCAAGGGCGTTTCCGTGAGGATCTATAGTGACGAGAAAGGTTATGAATCACTAACCGAACAGATTCAGAAAGATTTCCTGAAGGCGCGTCCCGATATCAAATTCGACATGAAAAAGACAAAGGAAAAATTCCACGACCGCTATATCTTCTTGGACTACGGATTAAAAGGCGAGAAGCTTTTCCACTGTGGAGCTTCGAGCAAGGATGCCGGCAATAAAATCACCACCATCATGCAGATTGAAAATACGGAAATTTATCATGTACTGATAGAAAAATTATTAGTCAATCCTCGTTTATAATTCTGTACGGTTTCCCCATTTCCTTTATGCGGCGGATGTTTTCGCCAGTGCCTTTGCTTTTTCCGTCCCATATCATAATTGCCTGATCGCAGTCTTTGGCCATTTGAATATCTTTCACATACTGGAATGCACTGCCTGTAAGGCCCTTGGCGGCTTCTGCGCAAGAACGCACTTTTGCACCTGTAACATAGTTGTTCCTTGGCGTTTCACCGCTGCAATAAATGGTCACGTTACCGCACCCTTTGGATTCCAAATACTTTTGTACCGCAACGTCAACGCCGTAACAATCTCCTACAAGAAATTCTGTACCCAGGGCAATATGTTCGTCAAGTAAAGATTTCACTTCTTCGGACAATGCCGAAATTGACTTTGAACCGGAGATGAAAACTTTCATCAGCCCTCCTTTTTTATATAGAAGAATCGGTTAAGTTCGTGGTCGGTTCCGATGGTTTTACCATAGCAGATAAGAACCCACGGGTTTGGCCACGCCTTGTCAATGGCGTCTAAGAAGGCTTTTTCCATTTCTACGGCTCTTTTGTCAAGATCCGTGGCGTCGACAACGATGTCGGTGTGGGCAAGGAGCCCTTTATGTTCGGTAAACCGCGAAAACGCCTCTAAATTGTTTTCCTGGATCTCGTTCCCATTGTTCGCAAGAATGTAGCCTGCGATATATTCCCACATCTCGTTCCGTTCTTTTTCGTCTGCATACGAACGCTTTACTAGCGATTTCAAGTCGTTGTATTTTTGTGTCGGTGTCATGATAATGTTCATATTCGCACTCCTTATTTTAATTTATCTTCATAATTTAGCAGCTTCATCAACTCTATTAGTCGAAATTCATTTCTTGAAAAATGATGGTCTTGCCTAGGCACAACCACAACGCGCATGTTTTCGTGCTCGTGGAGCTTGAGAAGCCCTGCTAAATGAGCTGAAGGATCGAGACTCCCGAAAACGAATGTCATCATGTCTCCGTCAAATGTCTTGGCGCTGCGGCATATCCGAGTCGTGTTAATCATGAGTGGGGGATTCACCAACAGGAATCGGCTGATTTCCGGAAATAGAGATCGACCAATGCACCCGATGGAGGCGCCCATTGACATTCCCATAAAATAGATTTGTGTCTGCCCGCTAATCTCAAATTCAGATTTTACCACTTCGGCAAATTGAATCATTTGGATTATGTCCGATGATGGAGTAGATGCGCAAACTACCGAAAACCCGTACAGGTCCCGCATTTCGCAAGCGAGTTTCGAGTACTTGTTGCGATACCCATAAATGGAACCGCCTTGTCCCGCCTTTATCAGCAAAACCTTTTGACGGTCGCTAGCAAAGACGAATCCGTAATCAACGTGATTTTCTCCATTGCCGAAAGGTTTAATTAAATCGAATTGCATGAAAACTCCTGATATTTTACAATCCCATCCTACGGCCTTCGCGAGTATTTTTGCATTCTATTTCATGACGGAGAGCCTCCAGGATGCTGTCTGTGGTTACTTCGCTTTCTTCGTAGTATTTGAAGGTGTCATGAACGGCCTTGAAGTCGCCTGGGGTAAGCGCCTTCAGATCGCGTGCGGTTGCGGAACATTCTACTTTTGGGAAGAATGCTTGCCACACCTTTTCGATTCCGTCGGGTTTCAGATAGTTGAATTTGAGTTTAAGCGCAAAGCGCCTGCGTGAGGCGGCATCCAAATTGTCATTGAAGTTGGTTGCCGCGATGAATATCCCCTTGAAGTTTTCCATCTGCGTCAGGAGTTCGTTCACTTGCGTCACTTCCCAATTGTGTTCCGCCCCGGCGCGTTCGCTGAGCATGCTGTCGGCTTCATCTAAAAAGAGAATTGCTTTCTTTTCTTCAGCCTCGCGAAACATCTTGCGAATTTTCTTTTCGGTTTCGCCAATATAGGGACTTAGCAGATCGCTCGCTTTCTTGACAATCAATTTTCGGTTCAATGTTCTTGCGATGTGTTTCGCAAGTTCTGTTTTGCCCGTACCGGGAACACCATAGAACAATATGTTCAAAGACTCCGGACAATCCATCTCCTGCATGGTTTCCCATTTAGTGTTAAAAGACTGCACCACCTTCATAATACGGTTCATGTCTCCTTCGACATTCAATGCGTCAAGGATATATTTGGGCGCATGGCTTTCTTTGTCGCGTTTGGTGTATTCACGACTTAAAGAAAGTAAATTTGTCTGTGCTTCTGCGATGATACGGACTGCTTTTTCTGGCGGAATTTTGCTGCCTGTTTCCTGTAGTAGTTTCGCTCCGGCAATCGCCTGGGTCACGCCACCGGCGGTAATGGGGTAGGTGTCGGCAAACTGTTGCACCGTCAAGGGTTCAAGCATTTTACCGGTGCCCTGCTCGCTAATGACGGACTGCCAAATTTGTAAACGCTTTTCGGAATCAAGGCGCTCAAATTCAATGGAATAATCAAAACGACGAAGTGTACTGTCTTCGATAAAGCGAATGTTGTTTGAAATCCAAATAACAGGGACATTTATTTGTTCCAAGAAAAAGTTGAGAGCTCCCTTTTCACAACAATTTAAGATTACATCGGCTTCATCCACCAAGAGAATGGCTCGCTTGTTTTGGTACTTGGTCGCCGCGAACATGATGCTTCCCAAACGCTCTTGGATAGTTGAATCTTCCTTGCTTTCTCTATGAACGCCATCAATGCTGATATTGGTAAGAACCAGCGAACGTTTGAGTTCTTTTGCGATAGCCTTCGCAAGTTCAGTCTTGCCGGTACCTTCGACTCCGTAGAAGAAAATATTGATTCCTTGATTTGCCTTTACATGTTTCAATAAGTCAAAGGCGACTTCTACTTTCGGGTTGTTGTTGCACAGCTTTTTATAGGGCACACTATTGCCGTCATAAATCTTGAAATAGAGTGAATCAAGGTCGTTTCCCGAGACCCCGTCTAGAAACAGTCCGATTCTCTTTGAAATTTCCAGATCGTTATCAACAAGTCCCATCCGCTTGAGTGATGACTTGTTGGAACACGCCTTTTCTATATCCAATTCAGGATAAATGGATGCGAATACATCGGTAAAAACGCAATCACCGAATCTTCGCGAACCAATCATGTCGCGAAGGGGGTCGCAAATGTCCTTCTTAAAGAAAATCCACGAGAATATCAAGATTTCCATTTCGACGGAGTCTAGGTTGAACGCTTTCTGCACAATGTCAAGACGCTTTAAGTATGGATCGTAGATGTTCTTTTGGTGCTTGAGAAGGTCCATGAGTTCCTTGATGATGCCTTCGTAAAAAATCTTTTTGGCTGGGCCGTTGAAGATATCTTCGCCAACAAGAGTGCAGTGTGTGACATGTTTTATATCTTCGCTGGAGCCGCTATTCTTGATAGTGTCGCGAATTTTGCCGACGGCTCTTTTGCGCTCTCGATAGGATTCCGATTTACCTTCATCTTCTTCGATCCCGTAAAAGCATTCGTCGATTTTATTTCGTGGGGAACGTGATTTTGGGTCTTTGGTTTTGGGCAGTCTGTCTTCTGCCTTGTTCAGGAGTTCAAAATGCGTTGTAATCCCCCTCAAAATTCGGGAAGCGTTTTCTATAGGGAATATGCCGATGCTGTCGTCTGCATCGGGATAGTTTTTGGAAATCCTCAGCATACGAATCCAGTATTCATAGCCTTTGAGAGTTACAAAATTGATGCCCAAAGACTTCTTTTCAGTATTCTTTTGCAGGGATTTAAAAACGTCCTTAAAATATCCTTTTTTCATATTTTTGCTCCTTGTTTCGATTTGTTATCAAAATAGGTTTTTACTGCGACAAATAATGTCGTATATAGAGGCGCAAAATAGATGCCCGCCAGGTCCTATCGCCACTATGTGGCTCTGGGGTGGTGGGGCATGTCAAATTGAATGCTATTGGCGACGAATAATGTGATTCTGGATTCCGTCGCCTCTGCGAGGCTCCAGAATGATGTTTGGCTCTTTAACGCCAGGGGTTTTGGCGGTAGGTGCTGTCGAGGAAATACGAAAAGTCGCGGAGCTTTTTGCGGAGGGCGACAGGTTTGATGACTTCGGCGCTGTCGGCGTACGAAAGTACCCAGCGGAAAAGGAGCTCGTCGTTTAGGGCCTTCATCGTGACCAGCAGACGGCCGTCGCGGAGTTTTTCCACCTTCATGGAGCGTTGGAACGGCTTTTCTTCGAGGTAATGCTGCGCATGGCTGCTGAACACAATTTCGACATCTTCGGCTTTCGGGTCTTGCGGCCCAAAAATGGCAGAACCGAGCTGCACACGCTTGCGCAACATTTCAAGTGTCTTTGGGTTGTCCTGAAAGGTTTCCTTGGTGAGTTCGACCTTCTGGATTCGACGGAATTTGAGTGTATAAGTCTCGCCAGGATGCGACTGTGACTCGCAACCGATGTAGATTTCGCCCTGGTACAAGATGACCATCAGCGGAATCCGCATGCGAGGGATATTCCCAGTTTCGCTGATATAGGTGACGAGGATTTTTCGGCGTTCGTGAATCGCCCGCAGAATCACCTTGAGTTTTTCGCTGGAATCTTCCTCGAACATGGGAGGGGTTCCCGCAAAAAGAATTCGCGAATTCAGGTCTTGAGCGAGCTGTTCCACGGCCTTTTTTTCGTTCGAAGGCAGACTTTTCTGGATTTTTTCAAGCAGATCCGTGACGGTCTCGCTTGCGGCGGGGTACATATTCGCGATGCGCTGCAGGAACACGAAATGCAGCATGGTGTTTTCAAAATTCGGGAACAACAGGTTGTCCGCCGATTTAATTGCAGATTGATAAAGGTAGGCTCGTCGGTCGCCGCTCACGCGGATATAGGCGCCTCCATTAATGGAGGCAAGGAAATTCATGTCTCGTTGCACATTGCGACGCTCGTTTTCAGGAATCTCCAATGCGGCCATCAAATCGTTGATGGTGTAGGCTCTGCTCGGATTCGAAATCAGGAGCGCAAAAAGCTGGACTGTGCGTTCGCCGCGGGTAATTTCTGCCATAATAAACCTCTAAAACTTAATATATCTTATTACTGCGACAAAAGATGTCGCGATGCTTCTGCTTTTGCGTTTTTTGGGTGAAAAATGTAGGACAACTTGAATAGTAAACAAAAATGCCCCTGCTCAGAGCTACTTGAGCGGGGGCACCTTTATTCCCAAAGAGACACAAAAGAGGGAATTGATTTTTTGATTCAACCTAACAAGCCTGAGTCCGAAAGCTATGGCGACATTCTGAGTTAGACTTGTCTAACCAAAAGTTAGATAAAACTAACTGCAAAAACAAGGGTAAAATGGCGAAAATAATGTAAATTTTTCTTATAAAATTAGACTAATCTAAATAAATACGAAATCGGTAATATTTTTAGCCTTGCCTAATTAGATTGATTAAACTATATTAGCCGCGTCTAAATAAGGCTGGTTGAAATGGACCATACAAAACTGACTCAAAGCTTAGAAGATTACCTGGAAATGGTGCATATGTTGCGCCTGGCGAACGGGCTTGCCCGCGTCAAAGACATTGCTGCCGCTCTCGCCGTGAAAATGCCGTCGGTGGCAAAGGCCATGGTTGAACTCAAGAAAATGGGCCTTGTAAGGCAGGAACCCTATAGCGGTGTGGAACTCACCGAAGAGGGCGAACGCGTTGCCGCAATGATTCTGAACCGTCATATTCTTCTGAAGGGATTCCTTATTAAGTTGGGCGTGTCCGAGGCGATTGCCGACAAGGATGCTTGCAGTATGGAACACATTCTTTCGGCAGAAACGCTCGGTAAGATTGAAGATTTTGTGAAACCGTCGAATGCGATTGCCTCGGCAAAAGTTTCTTCGGTGAAAAAACTAAGGGTTGTCAAAAACACAAAGGAATGATATGAGCTGTAATTGTGGTTGCGGCGGAAAGTCGCAGACGAAAAAGTGGAGTACCGAGCCCAAGTTCTCGGAACTCAAAAAGGGCGACAAGGTAGAGATCGTCGGTTATAACGAGGGCGATTCTGCTTATAAGTCCAAGTTGCTTTCGATGGGCCTTGTGCGTGGCGTCCAGATCGAAGTCTTGCAAGCTGCCCCGCTCGGCGATCCGATCGAAGTGGCCGTGCTTTCTTATAGACTCTCGCTCCGTAAAGAAGAAGCGAACGTGCTCAAGCTGAGGAGGGTATAATGGCTGCTAGAAAACTTTTGACGATTGCTATTGCCGGTAACCCGAACTGCGGTAAGACGGCTCTCTTTAACGCCCTTACGGGTGCCCGTCAGCATGTGGGTAACTGGCCCGGCGTGACTGTCGAAAAGAAAGAAGGTTACTTTGAACTGGGCGACCGCCAGATTCGCCTGGTGGACCTTCCGGGTACTTACGCTCTGTTCGCAAATGCCGAAGACGAACGCGCTGCTGTCGATTACTTGCTTAGCCGCGAAGCAAGCTTGATCATCAACATCGTCGATGCCACGAACCTGGAACGTAACCTGTTCCTCACGAGTCAGCTTGCCGATATGCATATCCCGATGGTGATTGCCGTCAATATGATGGATATCGCCGAAAATCGTGGAATCCAGCTGGATCTCGATGAACTTTCTGACGTTTACGGCGTGCCGTGCATTCCGCTTTCCGCTGTGAGCGAAAAGAGCGTCACTAACTTTATCAGCCAAATGGGCCATGTGCTGGCATCTCCGATGCCGCTCCCGAAACAGATGGTTTATGGTGACAAGATTGAAGAAACCGTTAAGGTCTTGGAACCGAAGGTGGCTCCGGTCGCAAAGCTCTTGGATGCGGACGCTCGTTGGGTTTCGCTCATGTATTTGGGCAACCAGAATAGCTATGCCGACAAGTTTGCCGAAGCTGGCGTAAAGATTAACAAGGCCGACGTTACAAAGATTCTTGGCGAAGAACCGGAATTTGCGATGGCCGAAAACCGCTATTCCATTTCGCACAGTGTGGCAGGCAAGGCAATTGTCGCTGCACGCGAAAAGAAGACCTTCTCGGATAAACTTGACGCCGTACTTTTGAACCGCTGGGCGGCGCTCCCGATCTTCCTTGTCATCATGTATTTGGTGTTCTGGGTAGCAGTCACTATCGGTTCTGCATTCATTGATTTCTTTGATGTACTGTTTGGTGCAATTTTTGTGGACGGCCTCGGCTACGTGCTCACGGATGTTCTCCATGCGCCGAGTTTTGTGTCCGCTATTCTCGCCGACGGTATCGGTGCCGGTATCCAGACGGTTTCGACCTTTATCCCGGTGATTTTCTTCATGTTCCTGTGCCTTTCCTTCTTGGAAGACTCGGGTTACATGGCTCGTGCCGCTTTCGTTGCAGACCGCTTCATGAGATTCCTTGGCCTTCCGGGTCGCGCCTTCGTGCCGATGATGGTGGGCTTTGGTTGCGGCGTGCCTGGCATTATGGGCTCTCGCGTGCTGGAATCCAAGCGTGAACGTTTCCTCACCATCTTCTTGGTGCCGTTCATGAGCTGCGGCGCTCGCCTTCCGGTGTATGCGCTGTTTGCCGCTGCATTCTTTGGTAAAATGGCGGGCACGGTTGTGTTCCTGCTTTACCTCGCCGGCGTGCTGTTCGCAGTTGCTTACGGTCTCTTCTTGAAGAAGTCCCTGTTCCAGGGCCAGGCCAGCAACTTTGTGATGGAACTTCCGCCGTATCATTTGCCGAAGTTCAAGTCCTTGATGATTCACTGCTGGCAGCGCCTGCGTGACTACATCTGGCGTGCTGGTAAGGTGATTACGATCGCCGTTGCTATTCTTGGCTTCCTCAACAGCTTCGGTATTGTCGAGAAGGCTGCGGACGAAAATGCTCCGGCCGATGAACCTGCCGGATTTGAATTTACAGCTGGTAATGGAGACTCTGAAAACAGCTTGCTCTCTGTAATCGGTAAGGCGATTACGCCGGTGTTCGAACCGTTCGGTGTCGAAAAGGAAAACTGGCCGGCCTCTGTGTCTCTGTTCACGGGTCTCTTGGCTAAGGAAGCCGTTATCGGTACTATGAACTCGCTGTATTCCATGGCGGGTGAAAATGCCGAGGCTCCCGCAGAAGAAAAACCGCTTATCGCCGGTGTAGACGAATGCCCCGCCGAAGAAGAGGAAGAAGGTGGCGCTCCCGATATCAAGGGCGCCGTGCTCGAAGCCCTCGGCTCGATTCCTGCTAACCTCGCCGAAGTCTTTGGCTCCCTCACCGACCCGCTCGGAACTACCGGCGAATTGGAAGGCCAGGAAGCTGCCGAACTTAAGAAAGAAACTCTGGACAAGATTACCGACGCCAAGGTGCTGACCTGCGAAGAATTCGCTGCCATCGAAACCTTCGGCGAAGAAGAGGATGACGAAAAGACCCGCGAAGCCGTGTTTGCAAAGCTCGCTGCCGCAGGCCTCGAACTCTCCGAAGACGAAATGGGCGCTCTCGAAGAAGGCGACCTTTCCGAAACCGCCGACATCTACGCGAACCTCCGCTCTTACTTCCATAATCCGGACAAGAACGGTAACCCGGTGGATGGCTTTAACTGGCAGGTGTTTGCGTTCCTCATCTTCATCTTGCTTTACGTGCCGTGCCTTGCCGCTATGGGCGTGGTCGCTCGCGAAATCGGCCTCGGCCTCGCTGTGCTCATGGCGACCGTGCAGACGCTCCTTGCCTGGGCGATTGCCGTGCTCCTCTACCAGGTTCCTGTTGGCGGAAACATGACATGGATTGTCGCCGCCATTGTGGTGCTCGTGGGTACGGGGATTTTCCTCAAGCTCTTCGGCATGAAGGCGAATAAAGAAAAGCGTTTCGAAGACTAACCTTTGGAATCAAGAACAGGGCTGGTAGGCCCAAAACCTACCGGCCCTTCATTAAAAATCTTGAATTAGATTAGTCTAATTTTTGGAACTAAGCTGAAACATCTTGGCACGCATTTTGCAACAATAGCACACAGAAGGCGATAGCCAAGCGTTTTTGTAGCACTATTTGTAAAAAACCTGACGGAGTGTTACAAAAACAGAAAATCAATCCGTCAAGGGAGAGAAATATGAAGAACCGTTTGACGTCTAATCTTTTGTTCGGTCTTGCAGCCGCTTCCTTCTTTGCTGTGTCTGCATTTGCTCAGGGTGCCGCCCCTGCCGCCGAAGCCCCCGCTGCAGCCCCTGTACAGGAAGCCCCTGCCGCCGCTCCGGCACAGGAAACTCCTGTCGCTGCCGCTCCTGCCGAAGAAAAAAACGCTGAATCCGCTCCTGCCGAAAACACTAACCCGGGCGAAGTCGCTGACGCCGCCGGTAACGCTCTTGGCATGCTCAAGGCTAGCATGAACGAAGGCACTTCGGAAGCCCAGATGGAAGTCAAGTACAATGGCGAAGTTGAATTCGATGCTTACACAGGCAATGTCTGGGCAGAAGATGACCTGAACCATTCCTATGCTTCTACCTTCGATCTGAATTTTGAAGTCAAGTTCAACGAAAAGTGGTCTGCGTTCGTGGGCCTCGAAGCCGATGGCGAAACCACTGATCCGGGTGCCATTTACAATGGTGCTTACGTTCAGTACCAGCCGGCTGATTTCTTCGCCGTCAAGCTGGGTGATCTGACCTTCTCGGAAGGTGCATTCGTTGCCTACTATGACTACGACGATCCTGCCGACAATGCTGCTGGTATGAAGGAACACGATATCCGCGGTTTTGAAATCGACTTGGCAGGCTTTATTCTCGGCTTTGGCTTTGGCCGTGGCGATAACGACTGGGCCGATGAAGAAGGTGCCAAGGTTTATGATGTCCACGCCGCTTACGAATTCGACTACGCCGGTCAGCACTTGCGTCCGTATGTGGACTATAAGAGCTTCCAGACCGCTCAGCATAACGAACTCCATGCCGGTGTCGAAGCGGGCCTCTCTATCGGTGGCTTTGGCTTCAGGGCCGTGTATGGTTTCCATGCTGATTACCTGATGGACGACGGTGATGTCGTGGAAGGTCAGGACTGGACTTCTACTGCCCACGCCTTCTTGGTTGAGCCGACCTTCGAAGTGGGTATGTTCGATATCAAGACGACTGCCTTCTACGCCCTCATCGACAGAGGTGATGCTGCCGAGGATGCTAGCGACCTTGATAACGGCGAAATCCCGGAATACTTCTTCCTGTACGCCGAACCGGCCTTCAAGTTTGCTGAATTCATCAAGGTTGGCATTCCTGTAGAATACCACACGCACACTTTGGATGATGATGACGATACCGCTGCTACGTTCGATGTCGGTGCCCGTGTCTACATCACTCCGGTCGAAAACCTGGAAATCACCGCTTTCGGCATGGTGGATGTTGCCGTGCAGGATAACGAAGACGACAATGCTCTGCGTTTCGGTCTTGAAACGGTGTACAGCTTCTAATTACCTCGCATAATGCGCAAAAACGGGACTGTGGCGTTTTGCCGCGGTCCTTTTTGATATGCTTTCCGCAGTTTAGCCTTTACTAATTAGCCGAGGCTTTCTAAATTTAGCTATGACTAATATATCAGGTGTGTTTTTCGTCTAATCGGAGCTGTCCTATGGAACAAGTAAAGTTAAGCCAGAGCCTTGAAGACTACTTGGAAATGGTGCACATGCTGCGCCTTGCGAACGGGATTGCCCGTGTCCGCGACATTGCGGCGGCGCTCAAGGTCAAGATGCCGTCGGTGGCCAAGGCGGTAATCGAACTCAAGAAGTTGGGCCTTGTGACGCAGGAGCCTTACAGCGGCATCGAACTCACGTCGGAAGGTGCGCTCGTGGCGTCCCAGATTCTGAACCGTCACATTCTGCTGAAGAGTTTTTTGATCAAGCTCGGTATCTCCGAGGCGATTGCCGACAAGGATGCCTGCTGCATGGAACACATTCTTTCGGCGGAGACTCTCGAAAAAATCGAAGAGTTTGTGAACGCTCCCAATGAGCCGGCGAAAAAGTCGAAGACTGCCGCTAAATCTACGAAAAAGTAAATCGTTGGTGTATGAATAACGAACCGAAGTTTTCGGAACTTAAAAAAGGCGACAAGGCCGAAATTATTGGATACAACACGGGTGATTCTCAATACAAGTCCAAACTTTTGTCGATGGGACTTGTGCGTGGTGTGGTGTTGCAGGTTTTGCAGGTGGCCCCGCTGGGCGATCCGGTCGAGGTCAGCGTGCTTTCGTATAGGCTCTCGCTCCGCAAGCAAGAAGCCAATGTGCTTCAGTTGAGGAGAGTCTAATGCCTATCGAGAAAGAAACTTTCACGATTGCGATTGCAGGCAACCCGAACTGCGGAAAGACCGCGTTGTTCAACTCGCTTACCGGCTCGAACCAGATTGTGGGCAACTGGCCGGGCGTGACCGTCGAAAAGAAAGAAGGTCAGTTCAAGCTCGACAACCACACGATTCGCGTGGTGGACTTGCCGGGTATTTACGCGCTGTTTGCAAACTCCGAAGACGAACGCGCCGCTCTCGATTACCTGCTCAAGGGCGAGGCGGACCTGGTCGTGAACATTCTGGATGCTACGAACCTGGAACGCAACCTGTTCCTCACGAGCCAGTTGATGGAAAAAGGCGTGCCGATGGTCTTGGCGGTGAACATGATGGACATCGCGGCGAGCCGCGGCATCCATGTGGACCTGCACAAGCTCGAAGAAATCCTCGGCGTGACGGCGATTGGCCTTACGGCGGTGTCGCCCAAGAGTTGCGAAGGCTTCGTGAACGACTTGCATAAGCTGCTGCACAATAGTCGTGAATTGCCACTCCCGAAGGCGGTCAAGCATTCCGAAGTCCTTGAAAAGCTGATTGAAGAAATCTCGGTGCCGCTTAAGCCCGTGGCTGACAAGCTCGGTGCAAGCCCGCGCTGGACGGCGGTGCAGTACCTGGAGCATAGCGGGCGAGTGCTGGAACTTGCTGACGAACTCGGTGTCGAAATTCCGCACGACAAGATCGAAGAGGACTTGGGCGAAGAGGTGGAATTTGCGTTAGCCGATTCCCGCTACTCCTACGCCCGCGATATTGCGAAGGCGGTGATTCGCGACAACACGAACAAGCGTACGCGAACCGACAAACTCGATAAGCTCTTCTTGAACCGCGTCTTGGGAATACCGCTTTTCCTGATCGCCATGTATCTGGTGTTCTGGTTTGCGGTGAAGGTCGGCAGTGCGTTTATTGATTTCTTTGACATTTTGTTCGGCGGAATTTTCGTGGATGGCATGACGGAACTCCTGACAAAGATTGGAGCGCCTGGCGTTGTCGTAGCGCTCTTGGCGAACGGCATCGGTACGGGTATCCAGACGGTATCGACGTTCATTCCGGTCATCTTCTTCATGTTCCTTTGCCTTTCGTTCCTCGAAGATTCCGGCTACATGTCCCGTGCAGCGTTCGTGGCAGATCGCTTTATGCGGTTCCTCGGGCTCCCGGGCAAGGCCTTTGTGCCGATGATTGTGGGCTTTGGCTGCTCGGTGCCGGCGCTTATGGGCACACGTACGCTCGAAAACAAGCGCGAAAGGTTCCTTACTTTGTTCCTGGTGCCGTTTATGAGCTGCGGCGCGCGCCTCCCGGTGTATGCGCTGTTCGGTGCGGCATTTTTCGGCGAAAGCGCAGGGACGCTCGTGTTCGGAATTTACCTGACGGGTATCGTGATTGCCTTGATTTACGGTTTGCTCCTGCGCCATACGGTTTTCATGGGCAAGGAATCGACATTCATCATGGAACTGCCGCCTTACCATTTGCCCAAGGTGCGCAACCTTTTCCGCCACGCATGGCTCCGCCTCAAGGAATTCGTTTTCCGTGCGGGCAAGGTCGTGCTCATTATGGTGACGGTGCTTGGCTTTATGGGCTCCGTCGGCACGGATGGCAGTTTTGGTAATGACAACAACGAAAAGTCGGTGCTGAGTGCCGTGGGTACGGTGATTACGCCAGTGTTTGAACCTTTCGGCGTTGAACGCGACAACTGGCCTGCATCTGTCGCGCTCTTTACGGGGCTCTTTGCGAAGGAAGCGATTGTGGGTACGCTTAACTCGCTGTATGCCATCGAGGGCACGGGCGACGCTGACGCTGCTAACGCTGCCGAAAAAGCGGGGGAGGCCGGCGCGCTTGCTGCTGCCGACGCGGCCCCGGAAGAAACTGCGGCGGACGAAGGCTTTAGCCTGAAATCTACGGTGAAAGATGCTCTCGTGAGCGTCCCGGCGAACCTGGTAGAAGTCTTTACGTCCATCGCGAACCCGCTGGGAGTCAAGGCTGCGATTGAAGAATCCGAAGGTGCCGGAAACGAAGGTGCGTACAAGACCATGCAGGCGCATTTCAACCTGGGGCGTTTCCAGGTGCTGGCCTACCTGCTGTTCATCTTGCTCTATGTGCCGTGCCTTGCCGCCATGGGAACCGCCTTCCGTGAACTCGGGCGCTTCTACGGAACGCTCATGATGGTGTTTCAGACGGTTATCGGCTGGAGTCTCTCGGTGCTGTTCTTCCAGCTGACCTGCGGGCATTCCGTCGCGCTGATTATCACCTCGGTGGTGCTTCTCGCCGGTGTGGTCGTCGCACTTGTAGCCATCGGACGTGACCAACGCAAGAAGAGAGTGTTCGAATAGTACTTTTTTTCAAAATAGAAGTTTTTTCTATATTAAAAATGATGAAAAAACTTTCCTATAGCGTTTTGTTTGCCTTGCTGTTTGCTGCATGCGGAGAAAATGATAATTCTGCTGCTGGGGTAGAACAGTTAGAATCACTTAGTTCTAATACAGAGGTTGAATATTTGTCTAGCTCCGCTGAAACGGAGCTGTCTTCGTCCGCGAAAATATCTTCGTCTTCCGCAAAAGAAATTCCTTTGGGAGAAAGTTCCTCTTCCAAAATGGAGAATTCTTCATCGAGCGAATCTGCTGTGTCGTCGAGTTCTCAAACGAAAGAATCTTCATCTAGTGCAACAGCGTCTTCTTCAAATTCAAACAATATGTCCTCGGATTCTGCTGAAAATTCCTCGTCAAGCGAAGAGGATCTCTCGAGTTCTTCGGAAATAGATTTGAGCCTGATTTCAGATGACGAAAACACCGAAGGCCTGATTTGTAATGAGGAAGGTGAAAAGGCTAAAGGTCTTATTGATACGTCGAGAACATACTATTGTCGTAAAGAATGGGGGAATATGAGGTGGCACAATATGGACATTCATTTCGGAGTCGTTCCAATAGAAGAATATGTAAACAAGGATTTTAAATATGGAACCCTGATTGATCCCCGTGACGGTCGAACCTATAGGACTACGGAAATAGGGAATCAAACCTGGATGGCCGAAAATCTTAAATTCGCCAAGTTCACTAATGGAGAGGCGGATGCCGTTCTTGAAAATAATTTGCTTAATCAGACAAGCTGTAATTTGAACGAAGGAAATAAAATACAATACGAAAGTGAATGTGAAGATAATGGCCGTCGGTATAGTTGGACTGCTGCTATGAACGTAAGTTATGTGAACCAAGCCGGTAGAGTCCCTGAAGGTGAAATCTGGCTTGAACACCAGGGGGTGTGTCCAGAAGGGTGGCATATTCCGAATAATGCAGACTGGAATGAACTGAGATCTTTTATCAGTACACGGGAAGGCAATGGTAATGTTGCTATGAGCCTACAATCTATATATGGATGGGGTCCAGGTAGGCTTGATAAATATGGGTTCACTGCATTCCCTATTTTTGTTGAGCGATCTGACAATGCTTTATTTTGGAGCGTTGATGAATACAATTCTGCTAAATATGAGGACCGTGCAGATTGTGGCTATGTATTTAGTCTAGCAAAGAATTCGAATGAACTTACTGCGTATTACAAGCAAAACAAACTGTATGTCCGCTGTATAAAAAATCGAGGAAATGTTGAAACTATAAATTACGATACAACAGGTTTGTTGTCGCATACATTTGAACGAAATCAAATCTTTTCTTCGAAAGCTCAATATGGTTCGTTTCAGGATGAACGCGATGGAACAGTTTATAAAACTGTCGTTGTCGGTGACCAGGAGTGGTTTGCCGAGAATCTAAATTACAAAGCCATCTATGGAAGTTCCTGCTACAACAATAATGCGGCGAATTGTGAAGTCTATGGGCGACTTTATAAACGAAAAACAGCAATGGCGAAACAGAATGATTTGTATCGAGACGTTTGTCCTATAGGGTGGCATATTCCATCGAAAAAAGACTGGAAAATCTTGAATGATTACGTGGCTTCACAGACGGATACTCCGGTAGGGACTGCTTTGAAATCGTCGGTTGGTTTCACCTCTAATGAAAAATCTGCGCCAACGGGAACAAATGAATTTGGCTTTTCTGCGATTGCTGCTGGATGGGACTTGTCGGGAAGAATGTCAAGCGAAGGAGTTGGTGCGATATTTTGGATAAGCGACCGATCGGATGAGGCGAAAGATCTATTGTTCCGGACAGAAACTCTCGATTCTCTCTATCTTGATAAATCGTTATCTTTTAGCTTGTCGGTTCGCTGCGTCAAGAATTAAAAGTGTGTGTTAAAGTTTATGCTTTACATCTGATGTAAAATCGCTGTAATTCTTTACAATTTTTGAAATTGAAAATTTAGCCGAATTTTAGGATTCGGCTTTTGTTTTACATTTTTGACCGCTTTTTCAATAATTGGCGGGTGTTTCGTCCGTTTGGCACGGATTTTGCAAATACGGAGCGCAAAAAAGTAAAAACAAGGATTATTTATGAACGCTCAAGCACTTTACGATCCGGCCAACGAACATGACGCCTGCGGTGTCGGTCTTGTTGCCAATATTAATAATGTTGCCTCGCACCAGATTGTGCTGCAGGGTATTACGGTCTTGAAGAGACTCATGCACCGCGGTGCGGCTGGTGGCGACCCTGAAACGGGTGACGGCGCTGGCCTTTTGCTTTCTATGCCGCATAAGTTCTTCCGCAAGCTCTACCCGAATCTTCCGGCCCGTTACGGCGTGGCGATGTACTTTGTGGAAAACACGCTTGCCGCCGATGCCCTGGATGCCGAAATCAAGCGCGTTGCTGAATCCGAAGGTGTCGATGTCATCCAGTTCCGCGAAGTCCCGGTGAACCCCGCTACGATCGGCCACACGGCTCGCGAAACCTTGCCTCACATACGTCAGGTGTTCTTTGACGGCTCCAAGTTCAAGACCAACGAAGAATTCGATATCAAGCTTTATGTGGTGCGTCGCCTGATCGAAAAGACCTGCAAGGGTGTGTATGTTTGCAGCTGCAGCCGCAAGAGCATCGTTTACAAGGGTCTGTTGCTTGCAAGCCAGATCGAAGGTTTCTACAAGGACCTGAACGACCTCGATTTCGAAAGCCCCTTGGCTCTCGTTCACCAGCGTTATTCTACCAACACGTTCCCGACTTGGCCGCTGGCACACCCGTTCCGCTACCTCGCTCATAACGGTGAAATCAACACCCTGCGCGGTAACCTGAACAGCCTCCGTGCCCGCGAACCGCTCCTGAAGAGCGAAGTCATCGGTGACGATTTGCCGAAGCTCTTGCCGCTCATTATGCCGGGCCAGAGCGACTCTGCTAGCCTCGATAACATGTTTGAGCTCCTCGTCGCAGCGGGCCGTAGCCTCCCGCATGCGATGATGATGCTCTTGCCGCAGGCATGGGGTCAAAAGCATTACCTCGGTCGCGACGTGCGTGGCTTCTTTGAATACGAATCCATGCTCATGGAACCGTGGGACGGGCCGGCCGCTGTCGCGTTCAGCGATGGTGTGAACGCCGGTGCAATCCTCGACCGTAACGGTCTTCGTCCGGCACGTTACACATTGTGTAAAGACGGCCTCTTCGTGATGGCCTCTGAAACGGGCGTGCTCGACCTGCAAGATGACGAAGTCGAAGAAAAGGGCCGCCTCAAACCCGGTGAAATCATTTACCTCGACCTCGAAAATCACCACATCTTGAAGAACGCCGAAATGAAGGCTTACGTGGCCCGTAGCAAGCCGTACCGCCGCTGGGTCGCCGAAAACAAGATGAGCGTTCGTGGCCTCTTTAGCGAAATCAACCCGGCCGACGTTCCTGACGATATTCTGGTGCAGCAGAAGCGCTTCGGTTACTCTGCCGAAGACCTCTCCATCATCTTGCAGCCCATGGCCAAGAACGGTGCAGAACCTATCGGTTCTATGGGTAACGACGCCGCTCTCGCCGTGCTCTCTGACAAGCCGCAGCCGCTGTTCAACTACTTCAAGCAGCTGTTCGCTCAGGTGACGAACCCGCCGATTGACCCGATTCGTGAAGAATTGGTGATGAGCCTTACGACTTACATCGGTAACCACGGCAACATCCTCGAAGAAACTCCGGAACAGGCGCATCTCATCAAGATTCCGCGCCCGATTGTGACCGAAGACGAAATCCGCCGCTTTGAAAACATCGGCGATAAGGCCTTCAAGGCCAAGGAACTCAAGATGCAGTTCCCGCTCGGTGGCAATGGGGAAGTCCTCGAAGCCGCCTTGCAGAACCTCGCTGGCGACGCTGTGCGTGCCGTGAATGACGGCTTCGATATCATCGTTCTGACCGATAAGAACATCGATTGGGGCTACGTGCCTATTCCGTCGCTGCTTGCCACGGCCAGCGTGAACCGCGCCCTTGTGGAAGCCGGTGTACGTCCTGAAATCGGTCTGGTGGTGCAGTCTGGCGAAGTCCGCGAAGTCATGCACTTTGCCTTGTTGCTCGGTTTCGGTGCCACGGTCATCAACCCGTATCTTGCCTTCCAGAGCATTACCAATATGTGCCATAACGGCGACCTCGATGTCGATCCGGTGACGGCTGCCGCTAACTACGTGAAGGCTGTTGATAAGGGCCTCCTCAAGATTATGTCGAAGATGGGTATTTCTACCCTCCGTAGCTACCGCAGCGCTCAGATTTTCGAAGCGGTCGGCTTGAACAAGGAACTCGTCGAAAAGTTCCTGCCGGGGACAGCAAGCCGCATCGAAGGTATCGGTCTCGAAGAAATCGCTACCGAAGTGGGCGAACGCCAGAAGATTGCCTTTGCCGACGCAAGCAAGGTGCTTCAGTCCGGTGGTCAGTACGCTTACCGCAAGGAAGGCGAAAGGCACTTGTGGACTCCGCAGTCCTTGGCTGCATTCCGTCAGGCTGTGCAGGGCGGCGACTACGAAAAGTTCAAGGTTTACAGCAAGCTCATCAACGATCAGTCTGAACGTCAGGCAACGCTCCGCGGCCTGTTCAAGTTCAAGGAAGCAACTCCGATCGATATTTCCGAAGTCGAAAGCCGTGAATCCATTGTTAAGCACTTTGTGGCTGGCGCTATGAGCCTTGGCTCTTTGAGCCCTGAAGCTCACGAAACCATCGCAATCGCCATGAACCGCATCGGTGCCATGAGTAACTGCGGCGAAGGTGGTGAAGACCCGGATCGTGATACTCCGGCTCCTAACGGTGATATCCGTAGCTCTGCTATTCGTCAGATTGCGTCTGGCCGCTTTGGTGTCACGATTGACTACCTGCGCCACGCAAAGGATTTGCAAATCAAGATGGCTCAGGGTGCAAAGCCCGGTGAAGGTGGCCAGCTGCCGGCTCACAAGGTGAACGACTTTGTGGCTCGCATCCGTCACAGTACGCCGAATGTGTCGCTGATTTCTCCTCCGCCGCACCATGATATTTACTCTATCGAAGACTTGGCCCAGCTCATTTACGACCTGCGTAACTCCAACCCGAAGGCTCGTGTTTCCGTGAAGCTCGTGTCCGAAGTGGGTGTGGGTACGGTTGCTGCGGGCGTGGCAAAGGCTCATGCCGACGTGGTGCTCATTTCTGGCCACGATGGCGGTACGGGTGCATCTCCGCTCACCTCTATTAAGCATGCCGGCCTTCCGTGGGAACTCGGTATTGCCGAAGCGGAACAGACCCTTGTGCTCAACGACTTGCGCGGTCGTATCAAGCTCCAGGTCGATGGCCAGCTCAAGACGGGCCGCGACATTGTGGTGGCGGCCCTCCTCGGTGCCGAAGAATTCGGCTTTGCTACGAACCTGCTTGTTAGCCTTGGCTGCGTGATGGACCGCAAGTGCCATACGAACCAGTGCCCCATGGGTATTGCAACGCAGGATGCCGACTTCCGCAAGCGCTTTGCAGGCAAGCCGGAATATGTTGAAAACTTCCTGTTCTTCATCGCCGACGAAGTCCGCGAAATCCTCGCAAGCCTCGGTCTCCGCTCTCTTGAAGAAGCCTGCGGCCGTAGCGACCTCCTCGAAAAGGATTCTGCTATCGCCTTCTACAAGGCCAAGAACCTTGACTTCTCCAAGATTTTCGAAACCGTCAAGGGTGGCGTCAAGTCCTTCGACAAGAACTATGTCAAGGAAGAACTGGTCAACTTCGACCGCCGCGAACTCTTGCCGTTTGTCAAGGAAACGCTCGAAAAGGGGATTGCCGTGGAACTCAGCGCGATGGTGCACAACACCGACCGTACGGTGGGTACGGAACTTTCCGGCGAAGTGGACGAACACTTTGGCGTGAAGGGCCTCCCCGAAGATACCATCCGCATTCACCTTCAGGGGGTCGCGGGCCAAAGCTTTGGAGCCTTCCTTGCTCCGGGTGTCACGCTCGATTTGGAAGGCGAAGCCAACGACTTTATGGGTAAGGGCCTCTCGGGCGGTAAGATTATCGTGCGTCCGCCGCACAACGCCACCTTCAAGGCCGAAGACAACGTCATTGCCGGTAACGTGATCGGTTACGGTGGTACCAGCGGTAAGGTGTTCATCAACGGTCTTGCTGGCGAACGCTTCGGTATCCGTAACTCCGGCATGCTCCTTGTCTCGGAAGGCGTGGGTGACCACGGCTGCGAATACATGACGGGTGGCCGCGTGGTCGTGCTCGGTCGCGTAGGCGTGAACTTCGCCGCAGGTATGACGGGTGGCTTTGCTTACGTGTACGACGAAACGGGTCACTTCGACCTGAGCTGCAACGTGGGCTCCGTGGACCTTGAAAGCGTGCTTGCCGGTACCGACAGCGAACGCGAACTCATTGACTTTATTGAACAGCACGTTCAGGCAACGGGTAGCGAAAAGGGTAAGCGCATCCTTGAAAACTGGAACAGCGAACGTCCGAAGTTCGTAAAGATTTTCCCGGTCGACTATCGTAACGCATTGGCAAAGAAGGGCTGAGGTATATATGGAAGAAATTAAAAGAATTGCAGATGTTTACCGCCCTGTCGAAGAGCGAATCAAGGACAACAACGAAGTCGAACGTCGCTTGACTTCACTGGAAATCGTGCAGCAGGGCTCACGCTGCCATACGTGTGGCATTCCGTTCTGTCACGGTGCGGGTTGCCCGCTTGGTAACCTGGTGCCCGAATTCAATGCGGCTGTCGCTGCAGGGAATGCCGAACGTGCCTTCAACATCATCAGCAAGACAGCGTTCTTCCCCGAATTTACGGGCCGCGTTTGCCCTGCGCTTTGCGAATCCGCTTGTACGGGCAATGTGCATAACGACCCCGTGATGGTTCGCCAGATTGAAAAGTACATCATCGAAACCGCCTTCGAAGAAGGCCGCGTAACGCTCCCTGCTGCAGAATGGAACGGCAAGACAGCCGCGGTGATCGGCTCGGGTCCTGCAGGTCTCTTTGCTGCCGAAGCGCTCCGCCGCAAGGGCTACGCCGTTACCGTTTACGAAAAACGTGAAAAGGTGGGTGGCCTCCTGCGTTATGGTATTCCGAACTGGAAACTCGATAAGTCGGTCATCGATCGCCGCGTCAAGCTCCTCGAAGAAGCCGGCATCAAGTTCGTTTGCAGCACCGAAATCGGCAAGGACATCTCGGCGGAATACATCCACAAGAATTTTGACTATGTATTCCTCGCCATCGGTACGCCGAACGCCCGCGACTTGAAAATCCCGGGCCGCGAAGCCGAAGGAATCTTCCTCGCGCTCGACTTCTTGCACGGCGCAAACAAGCCCGGCGAAACGAATCCTGAAAAGTTCAGCGCCAAGGGCCGCAAGGTGCTTGTGATTGGCGGTGGCGATACGGGTAACGATTGCGTGGGCAAGGCGATCCGCGAAGGCTGCGAAAGCGTGCTCCAGGTGGAATTCATGCCCAAGCCGCCCGAGGAACGTTCCCCGTCCACTCCGTGGCCGGATTGGCCGTACATGCTGCGTACCAGCTACGCCCAGCATGAAGGTGGCGAACGCCGCTGGAATGTGTCTTCTAAGCAGTTTATCGTGAAAGATGGCCGCGTCGCCGGCGTTGAAGCTGTCCGCGTGGAATGGGAAATGTCGCCGCAGGGCCGTCCGCTCAAACCCAACGAAGTCCCGAATTCCACCGAAGTCATTGATACCGACTTGGTGGTGCTCGCCATGGGCTTCACCGGGGTCCCGGCAGAAGGCATCGTGAACGATTTGGGCCTGCAACTCACGCCGCGTACCGCGATCATTCCGGACCCGGCTCGCCACATTTACGCAGTCGGTGACTGCGCAAATGGCGCGTCCCTTGTGGTCCGCGCCATGGCCGATGCTAAACGAGTTGTCGGTTCGCTTTAAGAGATAAAGCGGATTAACAATCGAGGCCTTCTCCGCACTCCTGGCAAGTAGAACTGCTTGCGCAGGGGAGCAATTCGTCTTCCTCGAACAAAGGCTTTACACGATCGTCGTCTTTGTACCTCAGGTATTTGACGTTTGTGTATTCCTTGCTGACGGTAAACGTGAGCGCGCTAATCTGGTAGGAGTGTAGGTTTGCTCCGTCAGGGTAGATGACGTCTACGATGATGGTATCACCAGAAAGTTCTGTGTAAACATCTTTGATAACGAAGTTGTTTGTGACGTAGTAACCGTCATCGCGGATAGAAACGGTTCCGTCGGCATTCTTTACTATCACGACACGCGGGGTTACGGCCATTCCCTGGCGAGGCAGTACCGAGACATTACGTGCCTGGGAATAGGTGCTGTCCGGGCCCGGAGGCGGCAGGTACACCCACTTGTTTTCAATGCACTGGTAACTGCGTCCGTAGAAATAGAGCAATGTGTCGGTATCGCAGGGCTCCAAGTCAATTCTGCGAACTCCGTCAGGAATGCCGTCACCGTCACAGTCGCTGCCCGGTGCGCAAGCATTTGCGCGTGTCCAATAATTGTCAACACATTTCATTTCTTCGCCGGTAACGCAATCGATAACGGTTTCGGTGTCGGTACTGGAGTTGCAATTGGCACCTTGCTTCAATGCTTCGTTATCTGAAATGTGCCTGCACGTTTCGATTTCCTTGCTGGAGCTGGATGCCGGATTTTCTGCGGCAGAAGAACTCGGTGTTTCCGAAGAGGAACTCGTGACGATATCCTTCGAGTCAATCACGTTGACCCACTCGTCGTCGGTCTTGCTGGCAGGGCAGTTTTCCTTGGCGATGTCCGACTTTGCCGTGGTGCGTTCAACGACCGGTTCCTCGCTCACGTCACCGCAGTAGCTGAACAGGAATCGAACAATCTGGTTGCTCGTATTTTCTTCGCAGTTCTTGGCTTCGATATCCACGACCTTCATGGTGTCGGGGGAGACGTATTCCAGCACGTGGCCGGCATACTTTTCGTTACCGTAGAGGTTGAAGGAGTAGAGCGAACATTCGTTCGAACCATTCTTAGTTGCTTCAACCAGGTCGGTGTACTTGGCTGCAGCCTTCGGGAACAGCGCTTCTATAGCGCCGATGTTCTGCTGTACAAACTTGCGGACACCTTCGCCATCAAATTCTGTGGAATTTGTGGAGCCATCCATAGCCGGAGTCCTGGAAACCATTTCGCTCTTGTTAAATGCGAGCACGGCCTTGTCGAAACGGTGCTTGGTTTCGAGACCGTATTGCTGCAGGTAGGCTTCCAGCGAGCCGTCGTTAATCTGCGGAGTCTGAACATCTCCGCTCGACGAAGAATTCGGATTCTGATCGTTGATGCTGCTCGAGGATTCTGTACCGGGTGTGCCCGAGCTAGAGGAACCCTTGTCGGCGATTTCGTTCACGTCTTCGGCTGTGCCCGTGACGTTTACGCTATTGGAATCTCCGCAGTTGGTGCAGAGAAGGGCGAGTGCGCCCGCGATGCAAATGTTAAGCTTCTTCATTTTTGCTCTCCTTTACGCTTTTAGTAAGCGGGAATAATTGTAAATTCAAACGATAAACTTGTTCGATGCTCTTGTCTTCGGCGGCAATCGCGATAATCTGTCGGCGGCATTCGTCCAATACTTTGACAATGCGGTCGTAACTCTCGCGAGACACTCCCATGGTGACGCCGCTAAAGTTGCGTTCGCCAGCAGGGAGGTCGATCGCGGGCGTGGCGAGCTTGGACATCATGCGATGCATACCCCTTAAAGCAAGTCGCGTGGCGTCCGGTGTGCCCTTGATCGATGTCTCGGCAAGCGTAAAGGAATCTCCGGCCTTCTTGAGGAGACCCGCTTTGGTCAGGAAGTTCAGACTCTGCTGCACTTCGGCTGCCGAAACTTCGGGATAGCACATTTTGGCCATTTCGCCGGGGGTTGCTCCCGGCATCAAGGGTGCAAGCTCGCGTACCACCGGATTCTGCCAGGAATCATAGAATTCGAACAGGTCGCCTTCCATCACGCGGACTTTGTGAACCTTGGCAATCGAAAGCATTCTCTCGTAGGCGGCTTTCTTCTTGTCTTCGGTCCCGGCCTGCCCAAATTCCACGAGGGCTCGGAAATACTCCATTTCAAATCCCACGAGGCCCATGGCGACCCCGGTGCGTTCCACGCCGATTTTACTCAGCTTGCTTTTGCCATCGCACACGACCTTCATGTACGACGATGATGTAAATCCAGCGGCCTTCGAAAAATCACGCCACGAAAACGCGGAACGACGCTTGCGGTCTTCGTAGTAGTCCAGCATCAGCTGGCGAAAGTCGGTGTATTCAGTTATCGGTTTCATTGTTTTCCATCCTGTTATGTCAAGAATATATCTATTTTTCATCCCCCTGTCAATAGTTTTATGCAACAAAAGTTAAGTTTTTTAAGAAAAATCACAAGATTTTGCAATTCTTTTTAAAAATATTTTCTATATGCAACGCGGTGTTTCATATAGAGGGACTGGCGATTACTGACGCCTGTTTTTATTTCGGGAATTTATGACGGAATCTACGGGCTGCCAAAAGTCCGGCTTCAAAAAGCAGGTAAGTCGGCGCGCCCAGAATAATCTGGCTCAAAATATCGGGCGGCGTGAGCAAGGCCGCCACTACAAGAATTGCAATGACTACATACGGACGCTTGTCGCAAACCGTTTCGTAGCTCACGATGCCTCCGCGAATCAAGGCGTATGTCACCAGCGGGAATTGGAACATGCAACCGAACGCAAGCGAAAGCCAGAGCGCAAGCGAAATCAAATTCGAAACGCCGAATACAGGCGTAAGCGTTTCACCCGCAAAGCTCATGCCGAACTGCACAATCAACGGAAAGCATACTATCAGGCAGAATGCAACGCCTGCAATAAACAACGCGCTTGTAAGCCCGACAATCGAGCGGATGAATCGCTTTTCTTTTTCGTAAAGCGCGGGCAGCACGAACTGCCAAATGTTCCAGGCGATATAAGGCGAAAATAAAACGACGTCTAGGAGGGCTGCGATCTTAAGCTGCAGCAGGAATACTTCCATTGGAGAAAAGTAATGCAGCGTGATTCCGCTCTGTAAGGTAATTTGTTCGCAAAACCAGTCCAGTACGTAGGGCGAAGCTAAAAAGAGCGGGACAATGCCAATCGCAAGCGCGGCAAAAGATCGAATCAGCGCTCGCCGGAGCGCTTCCAGGTGAGAAACTAAACTAGATTCCGCGTCTTGCATTTGAGATGTCATTCTGAGCGTAGAACCGTATGGTTCGGAGTCGAAGAATCTTATTTACTTCTTGTCTTCGGCTTCGGCGGCTTTCTCGACGGTCTTCTGCAAGTCTTCGGCTTCTTCCTTCAGGGCGTCCTTCGCCTTCTTGTATTCGTTCTGGGCCTTGCCGAGCGAACGGGCGAGTTCAGGAATGCGCTTTGCCCCGAACAGCAAAAGCACCACGACCACAATCAAGATGATTTCAGGAATTCCGATAGACATGTTACCTTCCTTTTTTATGAAATATAATATAAAAAACACCCCGATAAAATCGGGGTGCCTTGAATTTAATTTATTCTAGTCGATTACTCGCCCAAGCAAGAATCCATTGCGGCGATAATCTTCTTCTTGTTCATGTGCTGGCCAATGAAGACAAGGCGAATAATGCGGTCGCCGTACTTTTCGTCCCACACCTTGAGCAAATCCGGATTTTCGCGCAGAATGCGCTTCTGTTCGGCTTCGCTTTCGCTGGCGAACCAAGGTCCGAAATTCTGGGCAGAAGCCTGCTTGCCGGCCTGTTCGAACAGGTAGCTGTTATCGCGTTCGTCTTCGAACCACACGAGACCCTTGGTGCGGATGATGCTGGTCGGATAGTCGTCGAGCAACACTTCGAAGCGTTCACGAATCAGCGGACGGCGGCGTTCGTACACGAACGTACTGATGCCGTATTCGTCACCATGCGGATGGTCCTTGTCGTGGTGGTGGCCGCAATGGCATACGCCGTGTTCGTGATCGCAGTGGCTATGGTCTTCATGATCGTGGTCGTGGTGGTGATGTTCATGCTCATCGTGGTCATCATCTTCGTCTTCAGGAGACGTTTCCTTCATGAGTTCCTTGGCCCAAGCGGCGGAGTTACCGACCTTTTCAAAGTCGAACTGCTTGGTGTCCAAGATATCCTTCATTTCGACCTTGCCGTAATTCGTCTCGATCATCTTGGCTTCAGGCTGCAAGGCGCGAACCACTGCCTTCACGTGTTCAAGGTCGGTTTTAGACAAACTATCAACCTTGTTCATCACGATCGTGTTGCAGAATTCAATCTGCTGGATGAGCAAGTTCGCGATGTCTTCTTCTTCAAGATCCTTGGACAAAAGCTTCTGGCCACCGGCGAATTCGTCGGCAAGGCGTGCTACGTCAACCACGGATACGATGTTGTCCAAGTGGCAGGGGAGCGGGCGACCGTCGCGGCTCTGCAATTGGGCGCCGGCCATGCAAATGGTCTGTGCGATAGGAATCGGTTCGCAAATGCCGCTCGCTTCGATCAAAATGTAGTCAAACTTGCCCATTTCCAACAGTTCGGCAATTTGTTCCAAAAGGTCGGTCTTCAGGGAGCAGCAAATGCAACCGTTCGACAGCGGTACCACCTTGCCGGAGTCTTCCTTGGTAATGTTTCCGCCCTTTTCGATGAGCGTCTGGTCAATGTTCACTTCGCCAATGTCGTTCACGATCACGGCGACATGGTAACCTTGCTGGTTGTTGAGTACAAAGTTGAGGAGGGTGGTTTTTCCGGCTCCGAGGTAGCCGGTGAGCAGCGTAATAGGTACTGACTTTTTCATAGTATCCCAAAATTTAGCTTTTTTTGCTTTTTTCGGCAAAATCCATAAAAAAACTAGCCCAGCAGAGCCGGACTAGTTTTTTGGGGGTTAGGAGGAGAACAAAGAGTTCTGTTGTATAAGATATAAAAATTTGGGGGGTGTGACAAGGTAAAAGCTGAAAATTTTCTTATTTTTTTATTATTTATGTCAAAAAAATGTGATATAAAAAATTTGCATGGTACAAAAAGTTCCGCTTTGCTGGTTTTAGGGCTTTCGGTGCCCCTTTTGTAATCAAAAGTTCATTTTTGAGCTAAAAACGGCTATATTTGCTTTAAGAATGGAGATTCTATGAATTGTCGAATACTGATGCGCTTCGTTGGAACCACCGACGAACTTTCTGCCGTATATGATGCTTTAATGGAGCAGTACCCCGAAATGGACCTGCCCAGTGAAGATAGTGGCGACTGGTACTCGGTTGACGACGTGATGATGGATGAATACGAATGCCGTTTCGAGGAACTCCCCGAAGGCGAACTCTTGGCAATGGATGGTTCCGTCCTCATCGAAGATGAACTCCCCGAAGATTTCTTTGCCGATCTCATGGAACGCTTTGAACGCGTGTTTGCCGCATTCAAGTGGTCTTCTTTAGACGTGGGCGTGGGTTGCGGCGTCAGCGATGGCTGGGGCGAATTCAATCCGGACTACGCCGACGATTATTCCGACGAAGCCAACGAGATCTCCGAAGCCGTTCTCGGCTTCTAATCCAAGTTTTTAATCATTAAGTTGTCGCATTGACTGCCAAGGCGAGCGGGCGACCGCGCTTGCGCGGGCATTTGCGAGCCGCAGTAGTCAAGTGATTCTGTTATTTATCATAACAGAATCACAAATTTCGGCGAGCATGCGTTCGTGCGTGCAGACTTCAGGCGATACGCCTTCGATAGAACCGGTGCTGTAAAAAGAAGTGCAGGCGCATTCGTGTGCGCAGCAACGGTAGCGTATGTCACAACCTTCGCATTCTTTTTTGTCGTTGTCCAGAAATTGCTTAATTTGTTTGCAGGCTTCTTCGTCGAATCCGGTAAAGACATTACCTTGTAAGTAAGGAGGGTTCTCGTTCGAGGTAATGAACCTCGTGCACGGGAACATATTGCCGTTGGTTGCAACGCCAATGGCGCCGTTGTATACGTGGCAAGAATATTGCCTGTATCGCAAATTTGAAAGGAACAGCTTTATTTTGTCTTGAATCGTGCCCAGGAACATCTTGTCGCCTTTTTCGCGACATTCCTTCCAGTACAAGGCCATCTTCTGGTATTGCAAGGCGAGTCTGTCAAAGTCTTCGCCGGTCCATTTACCGTCAAAGTCGACGCTCGTGGTGAGGCTCCTGAATCCTTGCTCGTGCAGCCACTTGACGCTTTCGGCAAGGGTCTCGATGTGGGCGCGTGTTACGGTGCTTAAGGCGACTGCTCCTAACTTGACGAATCGCGGAATGTGCTTCTCGATGTCCTTGAAACTGCCGCCGTTGTTTACCGTGCGGCGAGCAATGTTGTGATGGTAATCCGGGCCGTCGAGCGAAAGGTAAATGCGAAAATGTTCGCGTTCGCAAAAATCAAAGAATGAATCGTCAAAGAGCGTTCCGTTCGTGTTGACGGCAAAGTTGAGCTTAAAGTTGCTGGGTGCTTCGCCTTTGTCTATGGCCTCGGCAAGAAAAGCCTTGGCTAGGTTTACTCCTTTGAAAATGGCGTCTTTGCGCAATAACGGCTCGCCGCCGAAAAAGGTAATGTTTAAATAAGCCTGCTTGAAAAACAGACTACGTTCTAGCCCTACGCGAATTGCCTGCTCGAGCGTTTCGTCGTCCATTACGTTATGACGGGCAGATTGCGTGTCCTTATAATAACAATAGGAACAGCGCAAGTTGCACTGTTCCGTAAGGCATAGAACTAAATTCATCCGGCGGTGTCAAATCGTTCGTAAGTGGATACCATGCTTGCGACCATGCAGCCATCTTCGTTGTTGCACATGTGAACCTGGATGCAGAACGGGTCGTTGTTCGGGCATACTTCATGTATATCGACGGACGAACTGGAGGGCTGTTCCACTTCGCTCGAAGAACTTTCTTCTATAATGGGGTCGCCAGCGAGCGGTACCGGTTCTTCAGCGGAACTGCTTTGCGCATTCACTTCGCTTGAAGAACTGCTTTCGAAGTCGCTTTCATCGGGAGCTTCGATAACGCCTGCTTCGGGAGGCGGATACGGTTCATCGTAAGATGAACTGCTCAGTGGCTTAGCTTCAGAAGAAGAGCTGGATTCTGGGTAGAGATCGTCTGGAGGAATGACTCCAGCTTGAGGGGGAAAATCTGGTTCTGCGGCAGATGAAAGCGCTTCGACGGCCGAACTGCTGAGAGCTTCGTGGCTCAGAGGAATGTCGACAACGCTCGAACTGCTCGGAGTCTCGGTTTCGGGAGCCCCTGTTTCAGGATCTTGAGCGGGGGACGCGGCGGTGGCGCTTTCTTCGCAAGCGGTCAATGCAACGGCTGCGATTCCGAACGAGGCTGCAATGGCGCTTTTGGCGGCAATGCTTAGCTTCGTGCTGTTTTTGACGATTTTCTTCTCGATTTTCATAGCTGAACTCCTTCCATCATTTTAAAATATATATAAACACCCCCTTGATTTCTACAAGAAATTCTAATCTGCAAAAACCTGTGACTTAATACAAGAAAATCCGCCCTTTCGGGGCGGATTTTAAATCTACATGGTCGCGAACGGATTCTGTGAGCCTCAAGCGACTCGTCTTAACGAGTCGTGGAGGCGAGAGGACTGGCTCCATGGTACGAACCTTGAAGCATTAGCCAGTCCGGTCTTGTTAGGTCTGTTCTTCGCCGCGGAGCATGATGACCTTACCCGTGCGAATATATTCGACGATTTCGAACTTCTGCAACAGGCTCTTGAGCGTGTCGACCTTCTGGCTGTTTCCGGTGATCTGGATGATCATCGAAGTAGCGGTCATGTCCACGGTATTGGCGTGGAAGTGGTCGCAAAGCTGCAGAATTTCGGTACGCTGGTCCGGAGTGCAACGCACCTTGATGAGTGCGAGTTCCTTTTCCACGGCGTCGGTATCGGTATGGTCCTTCGCCTGCACCACGTCCACGAGCTTTTCGAGCTGCTTGATAATCTGCATCAAGATCTCGGGATTGCCGTGAGCGATGATGTTCATGCGGCTAAAGTTCGGGTCGAGCGTGGGGGAGACCACCAGGGAGTCGATGTTGTAACCACGGCGGGAGAACACGAGGGCGATGCGCACGAGCACGCCCGGGCGGTTTGCAACTAACAAACTAATAGAATGTGCTTTATCCTTTAACATGGCTTATCTCCTTAGGTCGATCCCGTGGGCTTTTCAAGTTGAGTCTTCGGCTGTTCGGTAATCATGCTCGTAATCGGAGCACCGGCCGGAATCATCGGGAACACGTTGTCTTCCTTTTCGCATTCGCAGTGGATGAGCACCGGGCCTTCGTTGTATTCCAAAGCCTTCTGAATCACGCGTTCGGCGTCGGCGCTACGCTTGATGCGGAGCCCCAGAATGCCGTAAGCTTCAGCGAGCTTCACGAAGTCGGGGTTGCCCTTCATGTCCACGCAGCTGTAACGCTTGTCGTAGAACATGTCCTGCCACTGGCGCACCATGCCCAGGTACTTGTTGTCCATCACGAAGATCTTGATGGGGAGTTTGTGGATAGCGGCCGTCGCAAGTTCTGCTTCGGTCATCTGGAAACCACCGTCGCCGCAGAAGGTCACCACCGGCCAACCGGTTTCGTTGCCGAAAGCGGCGCCAATGCAAGACGGAAGGCCAAAGCCCATGGTGCCTGCGCCGCCACTGGAGTGGAGCTGGCGCGGATAATTGGTGTGGAAGAACTGTGCCACCCACATCTGGTGCTGGCCCACGTCGGTCGTGACGATAGCCTTACCCTGAGTGAGGTCGCTCACCGTCTGAATCACATGCTGCATACGGAGACCGCCCTGCTTCGGGTAGGTCAGCGGGAAACGCTTCTTCCAAGACTGGCAAGTCTTCACCCATTCGGCGGTGTCGAGCTTACCCACGAGCGGCAAGAGCTGTTCCAGAACGAGCTTTGCATCGCCGCACATGAACACATCCGGCTGCAAAACCTTGCCTTCTTCGGCGGGGTCGATGTCGATGTGCATCTTGATGGCGTCTTTACAGAAAACATCAAGCTTACCGGTAATACGGTCATCCCAGCGGCTACCGATCGAAAGAATCAAGTCGCAGTCGAGAACGGCCTTGTTGGCGTACACGGTGCCGTGCATACCGAGCATGCCGAGAGAAAGTTCATGGTCGGTCGGGAAGGTGCCGAGGCCGAGCAAGGTGCATGCCACCGGGGCGTTCAGCTTTTCGGCGAGTTCCTTCACCTGGCGGCTAGCTCCAGAAATCATGGCGCCGTGGCCCACGAGCAAGAGCGGCTTCTTGGACTTCTTCAAATATTCTGCAGCCTTTTCGACGCTTTCAGTAGAAGCGTAGCTCGGGATCTTGTAACCCGGAAGGTCCATCTTGTCGGTGAACGGAGCGGTGCAGGGACCTGCAGTCACATCCTTCGGCAAGTCAATCAGCACGGGACCCGGACGGCCGCTGCGTGCGATGTGGAAGGCTTCTTTCATAATGCGCGGAAGGTCGTTGGAATCCTTCACCAAGTAAGAATGCTTCACGGCTGCAAAAGTCATACCGCTGGTATCGCATTCCTGGAAGGCGTCCTTACCCAAGTTCGGAGTAGTCGTCTGAGCGGCAAGAACCACGATCGGGCTAGAATCCATAAGGGCGGTGTAGATACCGGTAAAGGTGTTGGTGGCGCCCGGACCAGAAGTGACGAGAGCGACGCCGACCTTGCCGGTCTGGCGAGCGTAACCGTCGGCCATGTGGGTAGCACCCTGTTCGTGGCGGGTCAACACTACTTTAATATTGGAATCCAGAATGGCATCGAACATCGGGATGGCCGATCCACCGGGATAACCGAAAATGGTATCAATTCCTTCGCGCTTGAGGCATTCAATAATCACCTCTGCGCCACTTAATGGAGAATTTGCCATAACTTTTCCTATCTAAATTAGGTTCTTGTTTTAAAAATATGGCTGAAATATAGAACGAATACCCCCTAGTGGCAAGAGATTTACTCTAAAATATCTAAAAATTTTTAAGATTTTTTGAAAAGTTGTAAAATTTTGTGCTGTGTATTCTAAAAAGTTTGCCTGTTTTTGGTGTACTTTTAAGAATTCTTTTGCTTTTGATTGTAAAAATCTGTGTGTTTTTGGTATAAGTTTGGTTGAATTTGGATTTTGAATAAAGTAAATCGTATGTTTTTATGGCAAAGTTTAAATAAAAAGACCCTTTCGGAGGCCGAAAGGGTCTTGAAAAGGGTGTTTTTTATGAAAAAACGACTTTTTTAGCCTTCAATCCAGCCGTAGCGGCCGTTGAACTTGGCTTCAGCCTTTAAAACCTGGAAGGTGCAGCTGATTTCGACCGCTACATTCTTGGGCAAATTCGATACGCCTACTGCCGTACGGGCATGCTTTCCGTTTTCGCCAAAAATCTTCACGGCAAGTTCGCTGGCGCCGTTCAGTACGGCGGGCTGTTCGTGGAATCCTTCGGCAGACTGCACAAAACCTTGCATCTGCACGAGTCTAAGGGTTTCGCCTTCTTCAAGCTGGGTTACGGCGGCGGCAATATTGTTCATCAAGCAGATGGCGGCGCCTTCGGCAGCCTTTTCAACAGAAACTTCTGTCGGAACAGAACCGCAGAATGCAGAGAAATCTCCGTTAATCGAGGGCAGTTGGCCCGAAACGTAAATGGTATCGCCATTACGGGTGGCAGGTACGTAAGCGGCAAGAGGTGCCGGGCATTTGGGAAGTGTGAGTCCTAGTTCTTGAACCTTTTTAACAATCTGATCCATTTTTTCTCCTTGGCGTTCTTCTCCAATGAACCATAATATACAATTTTATCTATAAAAAAGGAGCTGTTTTAAATGGGACTAGGCTTTCTTTTCGACAAGCTCCAAGGCCAGTTTCTTCATTCCGTTGAAGTCCCATTTGCCAGACCCCAGTTTCGGAATGTTGTCTACGACAAATACCGCACCCGGTTGCATGAGTGGCGGAATGCCTGCCTTGCGGAGGTTGCGGGAAATGTCTTCGGCGTTCACGTTGCCTTTGACCAGGAGCACGATCTTTTCGCCCTTGGCGGAATCCGGCACGGCTGTAACGGCGAATTCGCAATCTTCCATGACCTTGGATTCTGCAATACGCAGTTCCACGGCGGTCAACGAAATCATTTCGCCACCGAGCTTTGCAAATCGACTGTAACGACCGAGAATCTGCACGAATCCGTCCGGGGTGAGCTTGCACTTGTCGCCTGTCTTGTACCAGCGACGGCCATTGATATTGATGACTACGGCGTCAGTCTTTTCCTTATCCTTCAAGTAACCCTTCATCACTTGCGGGCCAGTCACCACCAACATGCCTTCTTCGCCGTTGGGCAAGAACTCGTTGGTTTCCGGATCGATGATTGCGCAAATGGCTCCAGGCACCGACATACCGATACTGGAATTGTCACTGCACTTTTCCATGGTCAAGAAGTCGTCCAGCAATACGTTCGGGGCGTTGAGCGTTGCAAGTGGCGTGAGCTCGGTGCAACCGTAGCCTTCGTAAATGTCCTTGCCGAACTTGAGCTTGAACGTTTCGCGCATTTCGGGGCGGAGCTTTTCAGCACCGGCAATGATGTAGCGCAGAGAATCCAGACACATGGGGTGGACCCAGCGGTTAATGGCGATAGCGCGCAGGAACGTGGGCGTACCCATCATGATAGTGGTCTTGTACTGGGCGCACACGCGGGCCAAGGTCTTGATGTCGGTCGGGTCCGGGCAAAGCACCATCGGCACGCCATCTAACAGCGGCATCATGAAGGTCATGGTAAAGCCGAAGGAATGGAACAGCGGGAGCAATGTGGTCATCACGTCGGTGCGGCGCAGCTTGAGAATATGGTCTCCCTGCTGGGCGTTACTAATCACGTTCTTGTGGGTAAGTTCAACACCCTTCGGCGTGCCTTCGGAACCCGAGCTGAACAAGATCACGGCATCGTCATCGAGCTTGGCCGAAGTGAACCACAGACGGCGCAAAATGGCGGCCGGGCAGACGCGGATAATGAATGCCGAAACAAAACGGCAAACTGTCGACATCTTGGCTTCTTCTTCTTCCAGATAAATCATCTGGCACTTGCCGGCAATCTGGCTGAAGGCCGGGTTCTTGCCACAGAGTTTTTCAAAGAAGGGGCGAGTCGTCACAACCGTAGAAAGGTCTGCCTTCTCTATGCAACCAAGAATCGTATCCACCGGAGCGGAGTAGTTCAGGTTCACCGTCGTCTTGCCGACGCCGAGAATCGACATGATACCGAGTGCGGCGTCGCGGCTGGTGGGCATCATGAAGCCCACGTTCTTGTCGTTCTTGGTGGCAGACTTGATCACTTTACCGAGGTAGTGGCACAGGCGAATCATGCCGTAACCGTTTACGTGGTTACCGGCAGGGTCAATCAAAATCATGCGGCTACGGCGCTTGCGCATGGCCTTGAACCAGAGCGGAACAATGGAGGCGGAATGGCTCATGGCAATGTTCCAAATGTCGGTATCCAAAAGTTCCAGGTCGTGGCGGATTTCTTTTTCGGTTGCGTTCGTCGGCAGCGGCTTCGAGAATCCGACGCTAATGATGCGGTTAAAGGACTGCGGACGGTTCACGCATTCGCTGGCGTGGCTGTAACGGCTGCCCCAAAGACCTTGAATGTAGAAAGGAATAATCGGAGCTTCGGTGCCTTCAATCGCCTTGGAGTAATCGAGCGAGAAGGTCGATACAAACGGTGTCTTCGACACTTCGCCTTCAGGGAAGATGACGACCACTTCGCCGTTCAAAAGTGCCTTGTGGATTTCTTCCATGGCCGGGCCCGGGTCGCGGCGGTTAATGCTAATCAAGAAGTTCCCATGGAAGAACCAACGCTGGTACCAGTCGGCAAAGGTGTTGCGGTTGCTGGCGATACGGAGTGGTCTTGGAGATGCAATCTGGAGCACGGCCCAGTCGATAAAGCTGAAGTGCGGACCTACAAGAAGCGCGGGGCCGTTTTCGGGAATGTTCTGTACGCCCATGACCTTCACCTTGTAGCGGAATACGAAGGCGAACGCAAAACGGAGTGCGGCACGCAAAAGGGCCATCGGGTTGTTCTTGAGGTTTGCGATAAAGCAGAGAGCAAGAATCACTGCCAAAATCATGAAGCAGTAATCAAGCGTAATCGGCGTAAAGATTAAGAGCAGAGTCTGACCGCCCATAATCACCACGAGCAAGGCCATCTGAATGGCATTTGCCACAGCGTGAATACGGCCTGCGGTATCAGGACGTGTAAAGTTCTGGATCACGGTACGCAAAATCACGAAGGCTGAACCGGCACACCAGCCGATGACGCCGTATAGAATCGCTTGAACCCATCCGTTTACCAGCGGAAGTGCGAACATGGTAATGGCGGAGGCTACTGCAGAGAACGGAATGAGGCCCGTTTCCACAAAGCCCTTCGAAGCCTTGCTCGCAGAGAAGGCGCCAACCACGTAGCCGGCGGTCACGATGAACATGGAAACCGGAATCACCGCGGTGCTGAGCATGTCGGCCATGTTCTGAATCAAAATCAAGAAAATCTGAGTCACGCCCCAGAAGGCGGCAAGACCGAGAATCGAAAGGCGTACAATCGGGTGGCTCCAGGTAGCTGAAAAGTTGCGCATGGGGGAGCGCATCTTGAGGCTGTCATGGGTTTCGCCGACCTTGATGCAAAAGCCCGCAATCGTTGTCACGACGCTTAAGCCAAGATAAATCCAGAGAGTTAAATCAATGCTTACCGGAGAATCGGGTCTGCCCGAAAGTCCCATGGCAAAGAAGGCGGCGGCTGCGGTGCCGAGAACCGAAAGGGCCATGTACCAAGAGTTAATCTTGACTAGGTCTTCGCTTTCGACCATTTCTTTCATGATGCCGAGCTTAGCCGGGCTGAGTACTGCAAGGAAAATTCCGTACAGACCAAGGAGCCCGTAGGCAACCCATTCTGCGCCTGCCACATAGCAAACCACGATTGCGATTACCGAGGCGAGCATGCCCACCGAAGACCACGCCATGACGCGACCCTTGTGGAATCGGCCTGCAAAGTAGCTCGCTGCAGGGAGCATAAAGATGCTCGGTGCAAAAATGGCTACCTGCAACAGCATGCTGCGCCACCAGAAGGCGGAACCTTCGAACGAGAACGAGAGCCATCGCTGGAAATGGACGAACAAGCCCATTTGCACAAAAATGCTACAGAAAACAAAAATCAGGTACGCAATGGAACTCGGGTACTTCGTAAGTTTCATGATTCCTCAAATTAGTTCAGATTTCAGAATTCAGAGTTCAGAATGAAAAAATTTGGCGGCGAAGCCGTGATTACAAATAATTCCGAATTCCGAAATCCGAATTCATAACTATTTCTTCTTGAACACCTTGTAGAAGCAGAAGGTGCACATCCCGATAATGCCGGCCCACGAAAGGACCATAAAAATCAGGCCACTAGTAGAAAATTCCATATTATGCCTCCTCGTTGTCGGAATCGCCGACAGTCATGTTCTGCTTGTGGAGAACGGTAGTCTTTCTGGCCGGGCCGTTCACCTTCCAGGCGTAGTAGATGGCAATATTCAAGAGCACCACGAGGGCGAGCAGGAATCCGCGAACGCCCCAGGTAAAGCCAATTTGCGAGAATTCGCTGCCGAGGAAAGTCACCTTGGCATCGGCGGGAACGTTGCTCAACAGGAGCACGCCCATGCCATCGTGAATTATCCAGGCGACCAGCACGACTGCCAGGTAAATCGGGCACACGTACATAATGATCGGCCTAAAGAAGCGGGGGAGCTTGAGCGCGGCGCCGTCGTTCATCAAGGCGAAAGCTTCGCATTCCGGCTTGCCGTCTTCGCCAATCACGTCTGACTTGCGGCGACCGAGTACGAACGAGAAAATGAATGCCTGAATCGTGCCGAGAACCACGAGTAAGAAGCTTCCGCCCCAGAAGTCGAGCTCATCGACCGCGCCCGCGGCAAGACCGAAGATGCCCACAAGGCCTCCCAAGAAGGTCACGGTACCGGTGGCGGTAATGGAGCCCTTGCGGCTAAACTTCAGGTCGTCTTCGCAGAAACTGATCAGCGGCTGGATAATCGAAATGGCGCTGGTGACGCCTGCGATAAAGAGCATCGCAAACCAAAGCGTCTGGAAGAATCCGCCAAAGGGTAGCTGGCCGAACACGAACGGCATGGTCTGGAAACCGAGGCCGAAGGTGCCGAGCTTCGCGCATTCTTCAATATTGTTGCCGGCAATGAGCACTGCCATCGGAATCACAATCGTGCCGCCGAGGATAATTTCGGCAAAGCCGTTGGTGGCGCCTGCGGTCAAGGACGAAAGCACCAGGTCTTCCTTGGGCTTCAGGTAGCTTGCGTAGCAGAAGACGATGCCCATACCGAGGCTCATGGTAAAGAATACCTGGCCGGAGGCGGCAAGCCAAACGGCGGGGTTAAGAATTTCGGAAAGATTCGGGTTCCACACGAAAGCGAGTCCCTTACCGATATCGCTAATGGTAAGCACGCGCACCACAAGGATAATGCCCATGATCAAAAGAATCGGCATGGTAATCTTGTTCACGCGTTCAATGCCCTTGCGCACGCCGAACGACAGGAGCCCCATGTTGCAGGCGAACGTAATCAAGAAGAAGAGAATGGCGGCAGGAACCGGGCCAATCTTGGTGTTCAGCATGATGTAGTTGCCGAAGAATTCCTTCATCGGTTCGTAACCGCCGGCGACCACTTCCATCAGTTTGCCTGTGGCAGAGTAGTAGGTGAACGCCAGAATCCAAGACTGGATAAAGATATAGTAGAAGCTGATGAACAGCGGGGGCAAGAGCCCGAGCGAACCGAGGTGCTTGGCCCAGGGTTTCTTGTTCAGAATGTAGTGGAATCCGCCCGGAGCGGTACCGTGGTGCTTGTTACCAGCTGCGCGGCCAAGCGTCCATTCCATCCACGAAAGGGGAATTCCCAAAAGCAAGAAGGCGATGAGGTAGGGGATAATGAATGCGCCACCACCGTTTGTGGCTGCCTGTACCGGAAAACGCAAAAAGTTGCCGAGTCCGACGGCGGAACCCGCGACTGCGAGAATCACACCAAGTTTCGAACCCCAGTTGTCTCTAGAGCTTTTCATTTTTCACATCCTTTCAAATTTTGGAACAAATGTAGAATATACTGCTTTTGTCTTCCCCGCGTAGGCGGGAATCCCCTCTTGTTTTTTTGACGTTATTTACTCTTGTATACAGATTTTCCAAAAAAAACGCTGATTTGGGACAGCGAAAGAGTATCTTTATACACAGAAATCAGAAAAACGGGTTGAACTGTTTTTCATACAAAAAAGGATGAATTATGATCGACGTTAAGGGCAAATGGACCTTGATTACGGGCGGCTGCCGCGGAGTGGGCCGCCTCACCGCCATCGAAATGGCTAAACTCGGCGCAAATATCATTCTGCAGGGCCGAGACAAGTCCCATGCTGAACCGGTAATGAACGAAATCAAGAAGTACGGTGTCGAAGTTCGCGCTGTGGGTTGTAATCTCGAAGTCGCTTGTGAAATCGACGCAGCCCTCTCTGAAATTGATTCTTGGGGCGTGCAGGTCGACATCGTGTTCAACAACGCCGGTCTCATGAGCCACTACTTTACCGATTATCTCACCAATACCATGGAAGACTTCCATCAGGCCATGGCGGTGAATTTCTTGGCTCCGATCAAGATTGCCTATCACTTCTTGCCGGGCATGATCAAGCGCGGCTTTGGTCGTATGCAGCTTACCACTAGCGGCATTGCCAACGAACCTGAACTCATGGGCTACGCCTGCGCTAAGGCTGCCCTGACAAAATTTGTCAAGGATTTTGCTTGCAAGTTGAACGGTACCGATGTCATGATGAACGTGATGGATCCGGGTTGGCTCCGTACCGATTTGGGTGGCCCCAACGCCCCTAACGCACCTGAAAGCGTGATTCCGGGCTCCATGGTGTCGGTGATGCTTGACGATAAGAAGAGCGGTCGCTGGTTCAGCGCTCAGGAATTTACAGGCATGACCCTTGCCGACGCTGTTGAAAAGGGCAAGTCTGTGGAGTAATTGTAAAATCGAGGTGTTTGAAATTTTACAATGGAGAAAGTCCTGCCTTCGGGTGGGACTTTCTTTTGTAAAAAGATGTTTAAGGAAACGGCGCTTATTGGGCTCATTTTTTGTTATAAAAAATATTACAAGGAAATTACGCATTGCTTTACTATTTTTTCTTTGGGAACTATAAGGGATTGGTGTCCACATAAACCAAAAAGGGCCACGAAGAATGAAAAAGATTCTTTCAATTATGGCTATGGCTGCGGTGTCCGCCATGGCAATCAGTGCGAACAGGGTGGGTCCTGTAAGCACTTACGGTGAACTTAAAGCAAATGGCAGCAAACTTTCGGGTTCTTGCCCGCAGTATGCAAATGAAGCCGTCCAGGTGAAGGGCATGAGCCTTTTCTGGAGTTCCGCTGCTGACAGTGCTACGGCATTCTATACCGAAAAGGCCGTGAACCTCATGGTAAAGGACATGGGTATCGAAGTGCTCCGCTTTGCTATGGGCGTGAGCAACAGCTTTGACAAGGGTCGTGGCTATATCACCGGTGGTGAAGACCTGCAGAAGGCTTACCTCAAGAACGTGGTGAACGCCGCTATCGAAAACGACATTTACGTGATTATCGACTGGCACATCGAAAGCTCTACGGGCTATACCGATGATGCCGTCAAGTTCTTTGACTATGCCGCAGAAACCTACGGTGAATACAACAACGTGATTTTCGAAGTCTGGAACGAACCCACCGGTGGCTGGAGCGAAGTCAAGAGCCATGCTGATAGGGTTATTTCTGCCATTCGTAAGCACTCTGACAACCTGATTCTTATCGGTAGCACGGGTTGGTCCAGTAACCCTGCTGAATGTGCCGGTTCCTTTAGCGATAAAAACTACGGCTGTACGCTTCACTTCTACGCAGCCACCCACCCTGCTAACGGTGACAAGGCTCAGTCTGCAGCAAGTGCCATGAGCAAGGGCGTTCCGGTGTTTGCAACGGAATGGGGTACCGTTTCTGCCGATGGTAACGGCGGTGCCAACCAGGGTGAAAGCGAAAAGTGGATTTCCTGGATGGATCAGAACAAGATTTCTTGGGCAAACTGGTCCGCTTCTGCTGTGAACGAAGGTTCTGCAGCATTTAACAAGATTAACCTTGATAACGGCCTTTCTTACTCCACCTCCGGTAACATGGTTAAGGGCTGGATGAACAAGGGCAAGTCTTACAAGGATTGCGGCCTTCAGAACGGTAGCAGCTCTGGTAACTCCGGCTTCTCTACTGGTGTGGCCAACGGCGCAAAGACCGATTTGATCGACGACGTGGAAGACAATGACCATTATGCCTATACCGGTGGTTTCTGGTCTGCATGGACAGACGCTGGCGAAAGCGGCACCAATGGTGTTGGTAAGTCTACCTTGACCAATGCTAAGTGGGAAAATGACTTCGGCAAGGAAGTTTATGATGTGTTGCTCCCGTCCGATGGTGGCAAGAACACCTCTAAGTATATGGTTGGTATGAAGGGTATCAAGCTCGCTAGAGGTTCCTATGAATACGCTCCGTATGCTGACCTCGGCTTGAATCTCACGAAGGACACCACCGTGTTCAACATGAAGTCCTGCAAGTCCATCAGCTACAAGTTCAAGGGCGCTAGCCACAACTTCCGTCTCGAAACCTCTCTCGTAACTAACTGGAACTTCCACCACGTGAACAAGGACGCTTCCGAAGAATGGAAGGAAGTGGAACTCACTTGGGATCAGTTCAACCAGGAAGACTGGGGCGATAACGACAAGCACTTCAACCTCAAGGACAAGGGCCTCGACAAGGTCATGCGCCTCGCTTGGGAAGTCAAGGGTGTGCTGAACGTTCCGGATGCTCAGAACCAGCCTTCTCTCGATTACCTCTATGTGGATGACGTTCGCTGCGATGGCATGTCCATTTCCGCAATTAGTGGTGGTGCTGGCGATACTCCGAAGTCCTCTTCTTCTTCCAATGGTGGCAAGTCTAGCTCCAGCAAGGGCGGCAAGTCCAGCTCCAGCATCGCTCCGACTCAGTCTTCTTCTTCTGTCGCTCCGGTGATTAAGGACCTCTTGGTGATTGACGATGTTGAAGACGTTGATGAAGTTCTCAATACCACTGGTACTTGGTACGCTTACACCGACGTTGAAGGCGGTGGACAGTCTGCAATTACCAACACCTATGATCCGGCTCTTCCGGGTTATGTCGTTGTGTTCCCGGGTACCAAGGATGCTACTAACGGCACGAAGGGCTTTGTTGGCCTCGAAGGAATTTCTTGGAAAGACGGTACGCTCTCATACGATCCGTTTGTTGCTCTTGGTGTAAACCTGAATGCCGATACCTCTAAGGGTGTTGACCTGACTAACTGCCCGGCTATCAGCTACCGCTATAAGGGTAATGGTCATACCATCAAGCTTCAGGACGGTCAGGTGACTGACTTCGCCTTCCATAACCGTAGGGTTGAATCCGCTGCTGAATGGACCACGATTACCTTCGCTCAGGATGAATTCAAGCAGCCGAGCTGGACTGAAACTAAGGTTGACTTCAACTGGGCAAATGTCAAGAAGATGTCCTGGGAAGTCATCGGTGCTCTCGGTTACTCCGACGAATTCCAGCCGGAATTCAACTACCTCTATGTGGATGACCTGAAGTGCGTCTCTGCATCTGCTGTGGGTGTCCGCGTGTCTCGCAAGGCCGCAAGCGACCTCAAGCTCACTGTGAACGGTGATATGCTGAACGTGGTGACTACTGCCGCTGCCCGCATCCAGGTGTTCGACATGCAGGGTAACATGGTGATGAACCGCGTCGAAAATGCCGCCGGTAATCATCAGGTATCCTTCCAGGGTATGAACCGCGGTAACTATGTTGTCCGCGTGAAGTCTGCTGGCATGGCCAAGACTGCTCGCGTCAGCATCCGCTAAGATTTATCCCCGGCCTCGCGCCGGGATTCCCTTTAACAAAAACCCCGGTTTTAACCGGGGTTTTTGTTGTCACCCTGAACTCGTTTCAGGGTCAGCATTCCTACCTAAATACAAATACCTACTGTAAATCTCTCTGCAGTATCTCGCACTTTTCCCGCTTCCATTCCTCGAAGGTATCGTCGGCGATATGCTGCTTGGCTTCGCGCATCAGGTGCAGGTAGAAGTGCAAATTGTGAATGCTTGCGAGCGTGAATCCGAGCGATTCGCCTGCATGGTGCAGGTGGCGTAAGTACGCTCGGCTAAAGTTGCGGCAGCAGTAACAGTCGCAATTCGGGTCGACCGGCTTGTCGAATTCTTCGGCATGGCGGGCTGCCTTGTAGCGCAACACGCCTTCGCTGGTAAACAGCATGCCGTTGCGGGCGTTGCGGGTCGGCATCACGCAGTCGCACATGTCCACGCCGCGCTCAATGAGCTCGAGCAGGTTCCACGGCGTACCCACACCCATCACGTAGCGGGCGTGGTCCTGCGGCAAAATGTCGGTGCAAAAATCGGCGATTTCGTACATGGTTTCGGTCGGTTCACCCACCGAAAGGCCGCCCATGGCAAAGCCGTCGGGGCCGAGCTCGGCAATGCGCTCGATAGCCTGCTTGCGCAGGTTCTTGTGCATGCCGCCTTGAATGATTCCGAAGAACTGCTGGTCGTAACCGTGAATGGGCGGGTGTTCCTTAAGCCATTGCATGGCTTCGGCGGTCCATTTCAGGGTGTAGTTCAGGCTGTGTTCGGCTTCTTTGGCGGTACTCGGGTAAGGCGTGCACTCGTCGAGGGCCATAATGATGTCCGCGCCGATTTCTCGCTGGGCGTTCATGACGCTTGCGGGGCTGAAAAAGTGCTTGGATCCGTCCAGAATGCTCCTAAATTCTACGCCTTCGGGCGTAATTTTGCGCAAATCCTTCAGACTCCACACCTGGAATCCGCCGCTATCGGTCAAAACCGGGCCGTCCCAGGCCATAAATTTGTGAATTCCGCCTGCTTTTGCAATGCGCGGGGTAGTCGGGCGCAGGTACAAATGGTATGTGTTGGCGAGAATAATTTCCGCTTTGATGTCTTTCAACTGTGCCGGAGTAACGGCTTTTACGGTTGCTTCGGTGCCCACGGGCATAAAAATGGGGGTTGTCACGTCGCCGTGATCGGTGTGGACAACGCCCAGGCGGGCTTTCGATTTTTTGGATGTCTTTAAAAGTTCAAAGCGGTTCATTGGTTCGCTAATATAGAAAAATCAGGCGTTTTTTCCTATAGAGGGCTATTGTCAATTTATCCATAGCAATATTGATAATAAACGGATTTTTACGCAAAAAAGGGGTAATTTTACCTTTGGATGGGTCCGCGTGTGTGGACTCCCGCATGGAGTGATTATATGTTAAGGACTAATAAGGCCCGTTTTGTGGGGTTAGCCGCTTTTGGGCTCGCGGCGACTACGGCTTTGGCCGATAACCCGATTTCCAGTTACCATTATTTGGCAGACCCCTCTTGCGCTTCCGATGGTGACACCTTCTACATTTTGACTGACGTCGATGACTACAACAACCAGACCAACTGGAACTACGACATCGTCGGCCTTTATGCCTTTACGTCCGAAGATATGAAAAACTGGACCGACCACGGCATGATTTTCCGCTCCAAGCGTGAATTCGGCAACTATCCGAACAACACTTGGGCTTCGGGCATTGCTGTCAAGAATGGTAAGGTCTATATCGTTTACCCTGATGGCGCAAGCGGCGTGGGCATGATTACCGCTCCGGCTATCGATGGTCCTTATACCGACCCGGTCAAGGAAACCCATGGCGTCAATAGAATTGCGGGTGGTGGCAGCCTTATCGGTGGTTGCGACGGCATTGCGCACTGCTTTGACCCGGGCATCTTGATTGATGACGATGGCAAGGGTTACGTGATTTTCGGTGGTGGCGAAAGCTCTAGCCGTCCCTACGGCAACAACTTCGACATTATCAGCTTTACCGAAAGCAATGGCAAGATTACTTTCGACAAGAATTCCTTGAAGAAGGTCTCTTTGCCGAACTCTTTCGAAGCTCCTTACCTGCATAAGAAGGGTAGCACCTATTACTTGAGCTTCAACAACCGTAGCCAGGTGATTGACTATGGTATGTCCAACAATATTTGGGGTCCGTATACCTTTGTGGGCACGGTCATTCCGGGAATCGGCTCTGTGCCTGATGCTCATGGCGAAGGTGGTAACAACCACCAGGGTTTCGCTCCGTTCAAGGATAAGTGGTATGCCGTGTATCACGACCGCCGCTTGGTGACCTCTGACAACCATCCGGCCGCAACGACTCAGGCGGGCGTGCGTTCCGAAAACCCGAACTACGAAAACCATAGAAGCGTGTCCATCGACGAACTCACCTGGAGTGGCGACAAGATGAACAAGCTGACCTTCACTCGTGAAGGACCTAAGCAGATCAAGAATTTTGATCCGTACAAGACCTACAAGGCAACGACGAGCTCCAAGCAGATGAACATCCGTAGCCGTACCGATTGGACTCAGGGTCAGCCGGTGAAGCACGTGCTCTTGCCGCTTACGAGCCGTAGCGAATCTTGGATCCGCGTTACTGGCGTGGACTTTGGTAACGGTGCTCAGAATCTTCGTATCAAGGCTGCAAACGTAGGCGATGGTAACAAGATTGAAATCCATACGGGTAGCGCCAGCGGTACGTTGGCCGGTACTTGTGAACTTGCAAAGACTGCCAATAACAAGACCTTTACTGATAACGATTGCGAAATGAAGGGCCTTACTGGCGTTGTCGACCAGGTGTTCTTCGTGTTCAAGAATAATGGCAAGGACTCTACCATGGGTATTCTTGAATGGGAATTCCAGGGCACAAAGCGCGAACCTGAACCGCAGACTGCTTTCGGCGGCAAGGCTTGGGATATTCCGGGCAAGATTGAAGCCGAAAACTTCGATGAACCGGGCTATGGCGCAGGCAACGATTCCTATGCCGAAAATGATTCTGACAACCATGGTGATAGCGAATTGCGCAAAGGCACCGGCGTTGACCTTTACGAAAAAGAAACCGGCGTAGTGGTGGGCTACAACCAGGCTGGCGAATGGCTCGAATACACCGTGAACGTGAAGGAAGCAGGTGATTACACCATGTACGCTTCTGTTGCCACAGACAATTCGACTGCTGGCTTCAAGCTCTCTATCGATGGCGATGCCGTGGCCGAAGTTCAGGTCTCTGGTTCTAGCTGGGATGAATTCACCAAGGTGAAGGCTAACCTGACGCTCCCTGCAGGCGAACATATCCTCCGCTTCGAAGTGACGGGCGATTGGTTCGATATCGACTACTTCAACTTTGTGGCCGGTAAGGATGCTCCGGAAGGCACGACTGCTATTACCGCTGTCAAGCTCCAGAACAAGGTTGCAAAGACCTACGATGTGTTCAGCCTGACCGGCGTGAAGGTCGGTACGGTTGACCTGTCCCGCATGGATGCCCCGAAGGCTCTCAAGGCCGCTGGCTTTGCCAAGGGTGTCTATATGCTCAAGCAGACGCAGGGCAGCAAGAAGTTTATGGTGAATACGACCAAGTAATTCCCGACAAGCTTACATACACCTCCAACAAGTCTTCCTGGCACTTCGGTGCCGGGAGGATTTTTTTTGCAAGTCATTCTGAACTTGGTTCAGAATCGGCTTCGCAAAAACGAAAAAAGACTCAGTTTTCACTGAGTCTTTCTTCTGCGGTCGGACAGACTTGAACTGTCATGGGATCGCTCCCACTAGCACCTCAAGCTAGCGTGTCTACCAATTCCACCACGACCGCGTGGTCCTTAGCGGAACGACCCAAATTTAGATTAAATCGCTCCGCTTGTAAAGGGGTAAGGATGAATTTTTTGAAAAAAATTGATTTTTTTTTTCGCCTTTTATTACTTCACTTCTGCAACGAGCTTGTCGAAGACTTGGCCGCGGACTTTGTAGTTCTTGAACAGCCCGAAACTTGCGCAGGCGGGGCTCATAATAACGGTGCCGCCTTCGCCGATTTGCAAGCTGTCTGCAAATGCTTCTTCAAGAGTGGGGAAGATATTTGCGGTGACTTTGAGCCCGGCCTGCTTCAGCGATTCCAGCATGCGTTCTGCTGTAGCGCCGATGAGTGCTACGCGCTTGAGGTTCGGACGTTCGTTCACTAGGATCTGCGAAAGTTCGGTGAAGTCTGCGTTCTTTTCGGAACCGCCGAGAATCAGCGCGAAGGGGCGCTTCATGCTGGCCGTTGCAGCGATTGTTGCATCGGGGCGGGTGGCATAGCTATCATTAAAGAATTCGATGCCGTTCTTTTCGCCTTTGAATTCCATGCGGAAGGGGAGTGTCTCGTAACTCTTCAATGCTTCGAATGCGTCTGCCACCTTGATGCCCAAGGCCTTGCAAGCGAGCGTTGCTGCGGCCATGTTTTCAAGCTGGTAAATGCCGCGCACCTTGCAGTCCGAAAGGTAAAGCTTTTCACCGTCGATGGCGAGGGTGGCGCCGTCAATGACTGCATCTCCATCGCCCGCGCTCGGACCGTCTTTAAGACTAACCGCATACTTGGTCCCAGCGGGGCTTTCTGCGGCAATCTTTGCGGTGGGAGCGGCATCCTTCAAGTATACGCATGTACCGGCGCGCTTCTGCCAACGAACTAGGTTCGCCTTTGCGTCGCGGTATTCTTCAACAGTCTTGTGCCAGTCGAGGTGCTCCGTGGAAACACGCAGCACTACGCCCACATCCGGCGACAGCGACAAAGTCATCAACTGAAAACTCGAAAGTTCCAGAATGCTGATTCGGTCTGCCGTTTCCGTTTCGAGTAAGTCAAGCGCCGGCACACCGAAGTTGCCTCCAATCTCGTTGTTCACGCCGCACTTGGTCAGAATGTGGCTGATCATGCTCACGGTAGAACCCTTGCCGAGCGTACCCGTAACGCCGACAACCTTCTTGGATTTAGTTTGTTCTAAAAACAGCTGGATCTGGCTTGTCATGAGTCCGCCGTTCATCTGGAACTTGAACAGCTCCTGGCTCATCGGGTAAACACCTGCGGAACGTACCACAGTCACGCAATCCTTGAGACCGTCCAGGTAGCTTTCTCCGCTGCAAACTTTTACGTTCACGTCTGCAGGCACTTGCGGCAGGTTCACCGGGTTCTTGTCCATCACCACGATGTCCTTGACTCCGTTACGAACAAGGTAATTGAATGTGCTCTGACCTTCAACGCCAAAGCCTAAAACGCCAACCGGTGCGACTAATGTATTCTGCATATAAAACCTCGGAATGAAATTAAAAAATCCGCCCTTTTCACAAGGGCGGACTTCGTAATGCGGTCGGACAGACTTGAACTGTCATGGGATCGCTCCCACTAGCACCTCAAGCTAGCGTGTCTACCAATTCCACCACGACCGCAGGCTGTTGGCGAGCGCCTAAGCTTCGCCAAACAAAACCTTATTCAGCTGCGGGAGCGGCCGGAGCTTCGGTAGCCGGAGCAACATCGGCGGCCGGTGCAGCGGGTGCTGCAAAGTCAGCCGGAAGAGCCGGTGCCGGAGCTTGCTGCTGGGCAGCGTTTTCGCGAGTTGCCTTCTGCATCGAAGATTCTTCGACAGCCTGGTCCTGCTTAGCAGTGATCAAGCCGAGGGCGAACACGACGATAAAGAAGATCACGGCCACGACGCGGGTCAACTTCTGGATGAAGGTCGCGGCACCTGCGGTAGAGAAAGCAGACTGGGAAGTCATGCCGCCGAGGCCTGCGAGGCCGCCCATCTTGTCGTTCTGAACCAGAACGAGCAACATGAGGAACAAGCACAGGAACACGTGCAGAACGATACCAATCCAAAAGAGTGTTGTCATAGTCGTTTTACCTTGAATTTAAAGTTTTTATCGGAAATTACTTGGCTTCGGCAGCGTCGATGATTTCCTTGAAGGTGTTAGCCTTGAGGCCTGCACCACCGATCAAACCACCGTCGATATCCTTCTGAGCGAGGAGGCCGGCAGCGTTGGCACCCTTCATGGAGCCACCGTACTGGATGCGCATGCCTTCGGCAACAGCTTCACCGTAGATTTCCTTCACAACGGAGCGAGCATAGGCCTGGGTGTCCTGAGCCTGTTCGTCGGTAGCGGTAACGCCGGTGCCGATTGCCCAAACCGGTTCGTAAGCGAGAACGCACTTGGCGGCGTCTTCGGCAGAAACGTCCTTGAAGGCGCCCTTGATCTGGAGGCCGAGGACTTCCTTCAGGATGCCGCCGTTGCGCTGGTCGAGGGTTTCGCCAATGCAAATGATCGGCTTCAGACCGGCTTCGAGGGTCTTCTTGACCTTGAGGTTCACAGTTTCTTCGGTTTCGTGGAAGTACTGACGCTGTTCGGAGTGACCGATGATGATGTATTCAGCACCGATTTCCTTGACCATGTCAACAGAAACCTTACCAGTGTATGCGCCCTGGTCCTTCCAGTGGATGTCCTGGATGGCGAGCTTCACGTTGGAACCCTTGATGACGTCGGCGACCTTGGCGGCGGCGAGGTAAGTCGGGGCGATGACCACTTCGGTCTTCTTCACGTCCTTGACGGCTTCCACGATATCCTTAGCGAGCTGAATGGATTCGCTAACGGTCTTGTTCATCTTCCAGTTACCAGCAATGATATACTGACGCATAATTAACTCCTTGAGAGGTTTAAAATTTAACGCGCCTAAATTTAGTAAAAAAAGACCGCCCCCGGTAGTCCGAGGGCGTATCTTTTCGCATAAATTGCTTGTGTCATTCCCGCAAAAGCGGGAATCTCCACTTAAATTAGTAGTTGGAGGAATGCTTGGAGGTCGGAGCCGGAGATCCACCGTAGCGGTCGCCTTCGATCTTTTCCAGGATCCATTCTTCTTCGTAGCCCTTCAAGCGAGCCTGGTCGGGGTGCTTCCAGAAGAGGCGGGTAATGAGTTCGCCTTCGCGGGTGTAGTATTCCCAAATGCTCTGCTTTTCGGTGGTCTTTTCGTGGTCAGGAGGTCCCCACAAGAGGTTCACCATGTCGTTGGTCATGCCTTCTTCGATATAGCCCTGCTTGAACACGTCTTTCAGGCGCTTGTCGATACCCATACTTTCCTTAACGGCAAAGTATTCGCGTTCGTATTCGTTACGACCTTCACCGCGTTCGATCAGAATGGGGGAGGAATAGCGGTTGGCACAGGCCCAGAACATCAGGGCGCTCACGCCAAGCAAGCAAATATGAGAGAGTTTCATTGTGACTCCTATAAATTAATGCCTACAAAATAAGAATTTATGGCGCAAATGGGGAAATTATTTTAAATTTTATTCCGAAATGACTTATTTTAAGAAATTATTGGCCTTTTCTATAATTTTTTTTACTTGTAACGTCGCGTCTTTTGCCGATGGTTTCAACGAAAATGCGAATTTTGGATTCCGCTACGGGCCTAACCTTTCGTGGAGCGTTCTAGGCAATGCTCCTTTTGTATGGGGGCAGTGGCTGCCGCAGGCGACCGGCATGCTCCATTACTCTTGGCTTGAACCGCTCGACGAACTGGCCTATGGTGAACGCCTCGATAGGCTCCCGACCTATTTGCGCATGGATGCCGCTGTCGAACTTTCTCCGTTCTATGCGGGTTACCTGGCTGGCATTGGTATTCGCCCCTTCAAGACCAATCCGCAAATCGAGGCGAATGTGGTTTATGAAAGCTACCTCTATCTGCGTTCGAACCTTGAAATGGTCACCGCCGAAGTGGAGGGCGAAGGGCGTATTGCCGAAAGTTGGGATGCCGACTATATCGTTGACAACATCTATAAGGATGATGCCGCCTTTGACTATACCCAGTTGATTGACATGTCCTTCAGCTTGAGCTATTCTTTGCCCAGGGGTTCTATTGTTGGCGTCAAGTTCCACTATATCTTGCTGGATGTCAGCACCGATTTCGATGGCAAGAGCTACGACTACCGCCGTAATATCCCCGTGTTCAGCCGCGATTTCTTGCTGGTGCTCGATACCTACGGTCGCATTCCCTTGTCGAACCATTTTGCCGCCGTCTTTGAATCCAACTTCTACAAGACGGGCTTCTTGCGCGAAAAGAATACGGTGCAAAAAGAATCGCTTGGCTATGGCAAGGCCATGCTTGGCGGCCATTTCTTCTGGAACGAAGGCCTGCAGAATATTATTCTTGAAGTGGGTGGCTGGAAACGTGTTGAAAAGCGATTCTATGACGGATCACTCGCGCAGCAGTTCCTGATTCAGCTTGAGTATCAGGGGTATCTTTCGTTCCCCTTTCACAGGAATTTTTCTAAATAAGTCCGGCAGTGGCGGTTTCGGTTTGCCCTCGACGTTGTTCTTGAGCGGATCGGCCTGCAATGCCTGAACGGTATAGGCGGAACGTATCCAGAGTTCACCGTTGTATCGTTCATTTTCGACCTTGACGAGGGTCGGGAGCATTTCACCTGAGTAATTGCGCCATTGGCGAATCGTAAAGACGCGTCTTTCCTTGCGCGGGCCGTTCATGGTCACGCGAGTCGGATGCGGTAGACTGTCGGCGATAAGGCTCCACCAGGCCATCGAAAAGGCGGTCGAAAGAATATTCGGCTTCTGGATGCTCGAATCCCTGCACAGGAACTGCCCGTTGGCCAAAAGTTCCATGTCGTCGAGTTTCAGCGGCGTTTCGCCAATATGTTCCTTTAAATGGTGCGTTCCGAGCTGCCTTTTTACCTTGATATCCGGAAATTCCATGTAGCGGTACTCGCCGGCGGTAATAAAGTTGAACTTGGGCACGTCGGGCTGGTTCACGAAAAAGGTATCGAGCGCTTCGGGATGGTGTCTCCATTCGACATCTAGGGATACTCGAGACATCTTTTCGTTAATGAAAAAGCCCTCGATATTCACGACCATCGGACTTTCCAACAAAAAATGCGGGCAAGATGTCTGGGCTTGGCAGAATACTGCTACGCCGGCAATCGCTATCATCGCACTTTTTATTTTGTTGAACATGGTGGTCATAAAATAGCAAATAAATTAGAACAGGAAAACCCCGACCCATCCCAATGGCTAAAGGATAGGCCAGGGTTTGTTGCTCTTCAGGAAGAAAATATTTGGATAGGGTTCTATGCTTCGTCGCTTACGGAAACTTCGTCGCCGTCGTCAGCTTCGATGGCATCGCCTTCGTTCAGCTTGAACAGCTCCACGTCCTTCATGCTTTCGCGGATCTTCTGCTCGATTTCGTTGCAGAGTTCCTCGTTGTCCTTCAGGAACAGGCGGGTGTTTTCACGACCCTGGCCAATGCGTTCGTTGTTGTAGCTGAACCAGGAACCGCTCTTCTGGATAATGTCGAGTTCGGTTGCGAGGTCGAGGATAGAGGCTTCGCGCGAAATACCGCAACCGTAAAGGATGTCGAATTCGCACTGGGTAAACGGAGCGGCCACCTTGTTCTTGACCACCTTGACGCGGGTGCGGTTACCGATCACTTCTTCGCCGTCCTTGATGGCGGCGATGCGACGGATGTCGATACGCTGGGTGGCGTAGAACTTCAGGGCGTTACCGCCGGTGGTCGTTTCGGGGTTGCCGAACATCACGCCGATCTTCATACGCAGCTGGTTAATGAACAGCATGCAGGTGTTAGACTTCGAAAGAATACCGGTGAGCTTACGCAGGGCCTGGCTCATGAGGCGAGCCTGCAGACCCACATGGTTGTCGCCCATTTCGCCGTTGATTTCGGCCTGCGGCACGAGCGCTGCCACGGAGTCGATCACGATGATATCGATAGCGCCGGAACGCACGAGGGTCTCGGCAATGTCCAAGGCCTGTTCACCGGTATCCGGCTGGGAAACTAGGAGGGATTCGATATCGACACCGAGCTTGCGGGCGTAGACGGCGTCAAAAGCGTGTTCTGCATCGATAAAGGCTGCAACGCCGCCGAGTTTCTGGGCTTCGGCAATGGCGTGCAAGGTCAATGTTGTCTTACCGGAAGATTCGGGTCCGTAAATTTCGATAATGCGGCCGCGCGGGAAACCGCCTACGCCAAGAGCCATGTCAAGCTGGATACAACCCGTAGGAATAACGGGGATATCTTCGACGGGCTGCTGGCCGAGTGCCATGATGGAACCTTTACCATAATTCTTTTCAATCTGGGCGATAGCAGCTTCAACTGCCTTGGCTTTATCTGCGGAAAGGTTGCTGGTCGGGGTGTTTGTTGTTTTCTTAGCCATGTTGGACTCCATTTTGTTTTTTCGTTTCTAAATATAACATTTAGTGTTCACTTGTGCAAGTGCTTTTTTGGTTATTCAATAAAAAAAGTAACTTGCCCATAACACATAACACGCTTTTTTCACGTACTTGAGTACGGTTTCCTTCGAAAATTTTACAAAAAGCCTCGTTTTGCAAACTATTGGCGACAGCCATCCACACTGTACCAACAGGTTTGCCGGGCTCTGCGCCGGTGGGGCCTGCAATACCCGAGGTGGCAATGGCCCATTCGCAACCGAATTTTTTGCGGGCGCCTTCGGCCATGGCCTTTACGGTTTCGGCCGAAACGGCACCCTTTTCTTCGAGCACCTGGTGGGGTACCCCAAGCAAGGCTTCTTTAACTTCGTTCTGGTAGGCGACAATGCCGCCGGCAAGTACAGCCGAGGTTCCGGCCTCGTTCACGATGCTGCTTGCCACAAGGCCGCCCGTAAGCGATTCGGCGGTAGCCATCATTTCGCCACGTGCGATGAGCGTATCCTTGATTGCCTTGACCAACAGGGAAATCTTGTTTTCGAAGTCTTCGCTTTGAAGATCAAAATCTTTTGTATCGCTCATTTTCATACTCCATAATTTAGAATTATTTTGTGTCATAAAATGACAATTAAGTAAAAACCTGAAATTTTTTTGAAAATATACCTTTTGGAACCTCGGTATGCTGTTCCTTTGCGAAAAAATGAAAAATTATTGCCAAAGATCGAAAAAAACATATATTTGTACAAACGAATATAAAGGAGAACAATGATGAATTACTTAAAATATGCACTCTTGACCTGTGCCATGCTTCTTGCCGCTTGCGGTGATGACTCTTCTACGTCTGCATCCGATGTTCCTAAAGAGCCTGCCAAAACATCCTATGTCACGACGAGCTACCTTAATCCCGATTATTCGTACGGGGAGATGACGGATGCTCGCGACGGTCAGGTGTACAAGACGACTACAATCGGTTCGCAGACTTGGCTTGCGCAAAATTTGAACTATGAAACGACGAATTCTGTCTGCTTCAATAATGCTGCCGATAGTTGCGCCAAATATGGAAGGCTTTATTCATGGAACGATGCTAAGGAGGCTTGCCCGTCTGGTTGGCACTTGCCCGATACAACGGAGTGGAACGTATTGTTGGATGAAGTGGGTGGAAAGGATTCGGCTACCGTAAATCTTATTTCGAAGAATGGCTGGCCCAGAAGCGAAAGTGCCGCTGCGTCTATGGATTCTATCGTATCCCAATTGGATTCCGCTTTGATGGACAGAATTCCCAAGGGTTGGGGCGGTTCGGACCCTTATGGGTTTTCTGCTCTTCCGGCAGGTCAAAAGCATAAAGGTGGCTATTTTATGGGGGTCGGTGGCATGAGTGATTTTTGGCTAGCTACAGAATACTTGGTAAATCTGTTTGGCGATAGTGTCGATGAAGCCTTGTATGCGAATCTGCTCATTTTGGGATATTATGTCTACGTGGTTCAAGAAGAAAAGACCAGCTTCAAGTCTGTTCGTTGCGTCAAGGATTAGGTCATCTTTTTCTATATTGTCAAGCCGATGTCAAATCGTCTGCTTGCTATAATCTTGTTTGTATGCCTCGCCTTTGCTGCGGGGGCTAGTGCGCAGACGGTTCCGGCGGATTCCTCGCAAGCAGAAGAATCTGCCGATACCTTGGCAAGTGACCCTATGCAAAAGGGCAAAACGGGCATTGTTGCTATCGATACACTTGCGGTAAACGAATGGGATATTCCTACCAAGCGCAATTCGCTTGCTATGACTATGCTGTTTGCCATTTTCCCGGGTGGTGGCCAGTACTATACCGAACATTATGTACGTGGCGGCTTTATTACGGGTATAGAACTCCTGTTGCTTTACGAAGTTACGGCGAACAAGAGCTATCAGCATAAGCGAGTGCTTGAACAGGCGGAACCTTTCCGCGATTCGGTGGCGTTCTATACCGATAAGGTCTTGCATGAACGAAACCGTGATAGCCTTGCTTACTACCACGAAAAACGGTCTGAATTCATTGGCCGCGTTCACGAAAAGAGCGACAAGAAAATGGAACAGGAAGACCTGCGCAAGGCTGAAACCGCCTGGATGTACGGCCTTTACCTGTACAGTTTCTTTGACGCCTTTGGAATCTGGTACAACAACAATTACCGTAGCGTAGAGCTCAAGAGCATGAAAACGGCTCTGCTCTGGTCCATTATCCCTGGTTTTGGGCAAATGTACAATCGCGAATTTGGTAAGCAGGGCCTTTTGTATATGGCACTCATCGGTTCTGCCACCAGTATCTGGACCTCGCAGAACATGGTGGAATACTATCTGGACCGTAAGCATGTGGTGGAACGCGAAAGTACCACATCCGAAGAATACGAACGCGTCGAAGAGCGCGTTACCTATTACCGCAAGAACCGTAACCAGTACATTTGGGCTATGGCCTTAATTTATCTGTATTCTATGGGCGATGCGGCGGTCGATGCCCTTCTGAGCGACTTCGACAATCCTATGCACCTGGCCGTTCTGCCGCAGCTCGGCGGCGGTGTCCAGGCTTTGCTGTCCTTTGATTTTTAACCCTGAACAGTCACCCTGAGGACGCTCAGGGTCAGCATTTCAAGCAAAATGTTAGCCGATTTTCAACGGCGCCATCTGGATGCCGTCGTGAATCTTCGTGAACGTGCCACGGTAGTGCCCGTCGGCATCACGCTTGAATTCGAACTTGGTCACCATCGCATAGCTGAACGCGCCTTCCACGAACTGCTCGTCGGGGAGTCCGCAGGCGAAATGCTGCAGGGCGGCTATCACGCCAGCGTGTGTAATCCACAGGAATTCGCCATTGTCGTCGAGCGTGTCGAGGAGCGACTGCACGCGGCGGTCGATGTCGTAAAAGCATTCGCCACCTTCAAAGCGGTATCCGCGCAGGTCGTGAGCCCAGGCTGCCATTTCTTCGCGGGGCACAGCTGTCAGTTTCTGACCTTCCCATGTACCGAAGTTCATTTCGATGATTTCTTCTCGCGGTTCCTTGGTAAGTCCCGTGGCCTTTTCCACCTTTTCGGCGAGCCTCAGGCAACGCTTTAGGGGGCTGGTGAACATGCGCGTGGGCTTGGCGCCTGCACCTAATAAAGCCTTCAATGCCCCGTCGCATTCTTCTTCAAAAGTAGGGGAGACGTCAAAGTCCAGTCTGCCGTAGCAGACATCGTTCGGGTTGTAAGGCTTGGTGTGGCGAATAGTCCAAAGAATCATAAAATCCCAACAAAAAATGCCCTGTTAAGGGCAAATAAAAAATCCTAGGCGACCTGAGCACATAAAAATTCACAAGTCCGTTGCTGCTTTCGCCCTGGCGAGTTGCCCGCAAATAGTCATTGCGCAGGGCCTAGGAACCCGCAATTTAGCAATATCTCGTGATTTTTGTCAAGGGAAAGCGGCAAAAACAAATTTTCGGAACAAAAGTGGACGATTTGTCCATGAAAAAGGCTAGCTTTGTGAAAAAAAATAAACCTATGTAAAGTTTTTTTATTTATTTTTGGAACAGGAGTCAAAATCCTGTAATAATACAGGGGGGTATAAGATGGTTAGAGTAAAAACAATGTTAAATAAACTGTGGTTGGTTTTAGCCGTGGCAGGGGTAGCCTCTGCCGCCGATGTCGTACCGTTGGTCTTTGATAGTCTTACAACGTATTACAATAACCTTACGGATGTGAATGATCCCGCTACTATGGATACTGCCATAAAGCAGCTGCACAAAAAGTATTGGGATAAGTTGATGACCTTCAAAATGTGGGGTACTTTTGGTATTTCCATGGGGCATGCGAGTGCGCCCGATGTCAATGGTGCTATTGGTACGGCTCATGGCGACATGACGTTGACCAATGGTGACCATAAATTGGGTGGTCCGATTTATATTGGTGGTAGCGTTGTGTTCGAAGATGGTCCCGATGTTTTTTTGAGTGGCCCTGTACGTGTGATGGGTGATTTTGCAACGGGTTCAAATAACAATTCATTTTATGGAACACATTGCATAGAGGGCGCTGCTTACACCAAAAACCAAAATATCTCGTTTGAATCTGAATTTAAAAGTGATGAGGACCACCCTGAAGGTCGTGTTGCTCAAGGGGGTGCCGCCAGTGTTGGAATGTGCTCTTATGATAGCGTGCCTGCTGTCCCGACGTATCTTACTATCCCTGATGTTCCGGCGCTTCCTTTAAATGCGAACGTTATTTATGGTGACATCAATATTTCGAATGGTCAGAAGTATATCATTGATGTTCCTTCTTTTGCTAGTAGTGGCACAAGGATGCACGATATATATGTTGGCGGAAATATCAACATGGGTGCAAATTCAAGCCTTATTATCCGTATGGAGAACTCGAAGAGCTTGTTGCGTCTATTTATAAGTGGTACGATTGTCGCTAACTCTAGTTCGACGATTCAAGTTGTTTATGTTGATTCGCTAGCCCAATATGTTGGTACGACTTGGACAAATGTAACAGCTCCTAAATATGTAGAGAACAAAGACTATGCAGGTAATGTGTTGTTCCATTGTAAAGAGGACATAGATTGGTCTGCTATGAATGGGGGCTCTTTCTTCCAGGGGTCATTCTTGTCCAAGAAAACGATTAAGGTGGGTGCGAACTTGGTCTTGGCTGGTCAGCTTTTGGCTAATGAACTTATTATCGGTCATGAATTTGATGGCAGTTCTTTCCGCTATGTTCAGTTCGATCCTCCTGTTTTGAGTACGGCAGAAGGTGTAAAGACTTATTTGGTTGAAGGCCATAAGCAGGATACGGTTAAGATTTCCTTGGACAAAAAGGCGACAACGACTATTGATTTTGAATACTGCTTTGATTTTAACGGCACTGTAGACGGTAAAGACCCCAATGGTAACGCCGCTCGCGCTGATATCGCCACTGCAGATATTCCTTTGTTCAATGGAACGGAATGTGTCAACCCGCGTAAGGCTTATTTCGATATTGATAGCGTGAACCTTAGAACGCCTATCATCTTGACTGCCCTCGATGACAAAATTGATGAAGGAACGGACAGCAAGCCGGGAAAAGAAACCTTTAGAATTATCATCCAGAACCTGAATGCCGCAACGCTGAAGGACGGTTCTCACGATGGTTACATCACTCTGGAAATCAGCGATCCTGACCTTGATCCGCTCAAGTTTAAAAAGGATACGTTGCATGCGATTAACGAAAATCCGCGGAATGATGCCGTGATTGATACCTTGCGCGGTGTTCACGGTATTGTTGGTTGCCCCGCTTGCGTGTATAGCCTGAGCGATACCAGCCATTATAGCGACTTTATTACGGTTGATGAAGATGGTACGGTTCGCGTCAAGGATTCGACCAAGTTTGATTTCGAAACGATCCAGTATATCGACATTCAGGTTCATGTTGAAGACGATGACAATAAGATGAAGGCCGATACGACGGTTATCATCCCGATTGGCAACGTCAACGAAAATCCGATTCTGGAAGAACAGAATTTTGAAATCGATGAACATCTGCCGAAGCAAACTGTCGTCGGAACTCTCGTTTGGGGTGAAAGCGACTCCGTGTCGGTGTTCAGACAAGACATTTTCACCGCAGTGGGTGGCGATACGGCGTTCTTCTCCGTTTCTTCTACCGGTGTGATTACGACCAACAAGGAATTCGACTACGAAACGGAACCGGATTCTTACACGATCCAGGTGAAGTTGGTTGATAAGAACGATTCGACACTTTATGTGATCAAGCCGGTGACGATCAATATCCGTAACGTGAACGAAAATCCGAAGATTACGACGGAATTCATCAATGTTACCGAAAATAGCCCGGAAAGCACGGTGGTCGATACCTTGAAGGCTATCGATCTCGACTTGGACGACACGGTCTTGACATGGACACTTGTCGATGATTCGAGCAAGTGCTTCGATGTGTCTGCAAGCGGCGTTGTTACGCTCAAGTGCTCTGACATTGACTACGAAAAGACCCCGTCTATTTCGATTCGAGTCAAGGTCGAAGACCAGCATGGTGGCTCCGATACCAAGGTTATTAGGGTGAATGTCATCGATATCCCGGGCCCGACGGTTGAAATTACCGAAGCCAGCAACGAAGATTCTACCTGGGCTCCGCCTAAGAATCCGATTTATACCAATAAGGACAGCCTGAATGTTTGCTGGGAAGTGAACCACAAGAATAAAACTTGTGCTGACACGACCCTCAAGCCGGGTCGCAACGAAATCTGCAAGGAAGCTTGCGATGTCGATGGCTACGAAGGTTGCTCGAAGGATTGCATTGTGGCGTTCTACAGCGATGAATCTCCGGTGGTGACCATCTCTGCTGCAACCGATGCGAACTTGGGTAGCAACATCTATACGATTGTGGAACAGCCTGCCGCTTCCGACACGAACGTGTATGTCAAGGATACGGTGAGCCAGATCCATGTGATGATTATTGATAAGGATCCGCAGAAGGGCGGAAACGACACGACCCAGTTCACGATTCCGGTTGACTTGACCAAGAAGATTGATGTGCCGCAAAAGACCTACGACGCTCTTTCGACTGTGGCAAAGCAGACCGTTGCTCTTGACATTGCAGACCCCAATACGACTCGCACGCCGATTAACGGAACGAATGTGTTGAATTCGTACCCGAAGAAGGTGGCCGGTGTCGAAGTCACTGTCAGCTATGTGACCGACAACAAGGGGAATGTCGTAAAGCAGGCTGTTGTGAACGAAAAGGGCAAGGTCGATTCGATCGAAGTCATCACGGTTTCTTACCAGACTGTGGTGGATGGCGATACGGTCACGGTTTCTTACCAGGCCGATGCGGTTACCGGCGAAGCCCTGTATGTTGATGGCAATGGCGGCTTTATTCCGACCAAGAATGTCGACAGCTCTAGCGGCCTCTTCAAGGTGTCTTACGAATACACCGACACGAAAACTGGCAATTCTGTGGAACTGACCTATGTGGTAGACAAGAAGGGTAACATGGTCAAGAACCCGGATGGCGACCGTGGCTACCAGGTGTCTTACACCTATGTCGACAAGTACGGCAATGCGGCCAAGCAGGCTGTGTTCGTGGTGCTCGACCAGACGCTTCCGAAGGTTGAAATCCTTTCGCCCGAAAATCTGGATGTAGTCCATTCCAACTTTGTAAAGGTGAAGTGGACTATCGATGGCGACGAACAGGATACCTTGACCTTGCAGGGCCTTGAAAAGGGTGCAAACGTGATTGTGCGCTTCTTCCGCGACAAGGCTGGCAACGAAGCTTCTGACACGGTGTCTGTGTACATGAAGGACGGCAAGGATATCGACATTTCTGTGGAACAGCCTGTAACGGTTGTTTCTAAGGATAAGGTTGACGAATACTATTCCGCCAACCCGCCCGAGAAGGGCGAAACCTTTGCGGTTAGCCTCAGGAACCCCGATACCGAAGAAGAAATTGAAACTTTGATCGGTGGCAGCTTCAAGACTAAGGAAGGTAGCGGCAAGGAACCGTATCCGGGTGTCAAGGGCTCCAAGCACTTGGGACCGACCCTGGCTCTTGATGTCAAGCTCCCGACGGTAAGCGGTGTAGGTGGCCTTGCCACGCTCGACGACTTGCTCCTCCCGAATGGAAAGATTTCGAGTAAGGGTATTGGCATCGATACTGCAAAGCTGGACGAAAAGGCCAAGGAAGGCTATGTCGAATACACCGTTGAAGAATACGTGTCCAAGTTCTGCGAAGACGGAACCAAGGTGCCGTCGGACTTGAGCAAGTTCAACTTGTACGAGACCGAGCTGAAAACCAAGGTTTGGGTCTACACGTCGCTCGGCAACTTCGTGAACTACTACAGCTTTACGCAGGAACTGAACGAACCGAGCGTTGCCAACGATGCTGGCCTTACGCAGTTGTTCTTTGAAATGAAACCAGATACGGACGGTTTCGTACACGCCAAGAACAAGAAACTGCTTGCGACGGGTGCCTATGTGTACAAGGTGGAAGCCAGCTTGAAGAACAAGTTGCGCTGCTCCATTCCGCCGTTCGATGGCGTAAACCCCAAGCGTGTGGGTGACGTGATCAAGTCTACCGACGATCTCCTGAAGGGATTCGGTTACAAGCGTCCGGCGAAAAAGTAAGCCGTTTGTATGTAAAATGTGTAACAAAACCCCCGGGCATAAGCCTGGGGGTAATTTGTATGTGGGGCATGAAATTTATATGAAATTTTGCCAAATAGCTTACCTGTAAATGCGAATTTACGAAAATCGGGCGACTGGAGGGGGTGGTTGGGGGTGTATGACGTCACACAAATTTGTCATTTTTGCTTTGAAAATGGCAAAATCGTGAGAAAAATAACAACTTGTAAACACTTTATCCCAAGTACCTATTGTAATATTTATAAAAGTTTTGTATCTTTTAAGTAGTAAAATTATAGGGGTGTGTTATACACCATAACTTTTAGGAGTTTATTATGTGGTTTGGAAAGAGCATAATGACTAAACTCGGCCTTGTTCTGGCTATGGCGGTCCCTGCCCTCGCGGCAGATGTGGCTCCGTTTAATTTCTCAAAAGCGAGTTCCTCCCAGCAGCAGGATTTTTGGAACAACTTGATGAAGTACAAAGTCTTCGGTGAACAAGGAATTAATTTCGTTGGTAGAAATATTCGTGTTACCGATAGTTCGGGCTGGTTCGGTACAGCAAATGGTGACTTTGACATGGGACATGGAAACGACTATCATGTCGTTGGTGGCCCAATATTGATTGGTGGAGATATTTATTTAAGTAATGGACCTGATACTCTGACAACAGGTCCTGTTCGTGTAACGGGAAATGTGAGCCGTGGTAGTTATGATACCTGGAGTGGTGATGCCTTTGGTCGTCAGTGTATTTATGGAAGTGTCGAAACTTTATACATGAATGCTATTGGTACAAATTTGGGCTCCACTTGTCATGATTCTGTTCCTAAAATCAATCGTGATCTGACGATTCCAACTGTCCAAAATGCTAGTGTCTCTTTACATGACGATATTTTCCTTGATAATAAGATTTTGACAATTGATGTGCCTGCTGGCGAAGGTATGTATGATTTCCATATAAACAACATTACTATTAGTAACAATAGTATTATTGTTGTTAGAATGCCTTATGGTGGCAGATTGACGCGCATTTTTGTTCACAAAAAAATGGACTTTGGTGCTACACGTCGTAAGCTTCGTATTGCTTATTTGGATTCTGCTACTACTTATGCTGCTAATAGCTGGAATGCAACTGGCGGATATGACGGAACGGGTGGATGGACTTCTCCTCAACCGACTTTTTCTAGCTCAACGATGCAATGGTCTCTTGCTAATGCTAAACTTGTAGAAAATATCGATTATGCCGGAAATTTGTTGATTTATTCTATGACGGACCTTATATGGAAGGCCTCTGTATCCTTGGATTCTATGCAAGGTACTTTTATTGTGGCTGATTCCATTCATATTCTCCAACAGATGACTTTGGCTGGACAGTTGCTTTCTAAAATTGTTACGATTGATGCTAATTTTGATGGCTCTGGTTTCCGCTTTGTTCCGTTTGATCCGGATACATTGGATCCGACTGCACTTGCTAAAGGTCGTTTCCCTGAAAATGGAGAAGATGTCGAAGTTCCTATACAACTTGATTCTAATGCTCAGGTTGATGTTCATTTCAAGTATTGCTTTGATGTAGATATGAATCAAAGTGGATATGCTAATAAGAACGACTTTAATATAACGCAGAAAGCGAAATTCCCGATTTGTTCTAAGGGCGAAAGGGAATCTGTTACGATTCCGATGAATTCGCTTGTCCCGTCTGCAGAGACGAAGGTCTATATAAACGTGGCCAAAGATAACGATAAGGAAGGTGATGAAAAGCTTGTCCTAAGAATTTATGATTTGACGGGTGCCGTCATGCCGGGTGACCAAATGCGTGAAGGTGCGTTTGAATTGACTATTGTAGACATGAATGGCCCTGAATTCAATGATAAGGTGAAATCTTACGACATTATAGAAAATGCTCCTAAGGATACTACTTTTGCAACGATTCCTATCAAGAATGTTGATGTCGCCGCAGCTGATATTGATAATTTCAAACTTATTGTTGATGGTAGTGACGCGACTGCGGCAAAATCCTTATTCAACTTTGAATTGGAGAAGAAAGCTATCAAAAATTCTGATGTCTACGATACCGCTTATATTGTGATATCTGTTAAGACTGCTGATCTTAACTACGAAGAGTTGACGAAAACTTCTTTCAAGCTTACATTCCGTTTGGATGATAACGGAACTATTAGTGATTCTACGACTCGTACTATTAATGTAATTGACGTGAACGAAAAGCCGGCTGTTTCTGATACTACGTTTAGCATTAAAGAAAACCCGAAGAAAAATGCTACTGTTGGTACTGTGAAGGCTACGGATCCTGATACCAAGAATCCTACGAAGTTCGGTCATTTGGAATATGTCTTGGTTGATACCTCTGTTCCGTTTAATGTGGGTTCCTCGACGGGTGTAATTACTGTTCGTGATTCTACAAAGTTGGATTACGAAGCGTTGAAAGATCAGGACTACAAGTTTACTTTTGATGTGAAAGTTAAAAACTGCGAACAGGCAAGTAATGGTGCTTGGACGCTGAATTGCTTGGATACGATTTCTCAGGTCACTGTTAAGGTGCTTGATGTCAATGAACCTCCGCATATCGTTAATGATGGTCATGATCTCGAAGTGGATGAAAATACGCCGAGTGGTACTCTTGTTTTCGATGCGACTACGGGTGGTTCCGCTAAAATTGAAGTCGTTGATGTTGACGGTATTGACAATGCTTCGAAGCTGTCGGTTGAACTGGTGGGACTCGATAATGTGTCCGGCATGCCGACCGCAGAGAAATTGTTCAAAACACCGATTCATCCGACGGAAGATCCTGCTACCGGAAAAATGGTGTTGGTTGTTGCGGTTGATGCTGATAGCCTGCTGAATTATGAAGCCGTAAAACCTTATTATACCGTAAAACTGGTTGTGACGGATCACGATGGGGCTAAGGATTCTATTACAAAGAAAATCGTCATCAACGACGTTAACGAAGCTCCGGAAATCACGGGTGTTCGTGGCGAAAATGACGGCCTTCCTGCTGATTCTGTTAGAAAGGAATTTACGCTGTACCCGAAGGAAAACTTGGGCAAGAATGCCTCGATTGGCGTTGTCCAGGCAAAGGATCCTGATACCAAGAACGCCGAGTACAGACATTTGGAATACAGAATTATTCCTGATGCATCTAATCCGGTTCCGTTCACAATGAAGGGTACTACGGACTCTACCATCTATGTGAGCGATTCTACCAAGATGAATCACGAAGATGGTATCGTGTATACATTTAATGTGGAAACAGCCAACTGCCTGAAGAACGCATCGACGGGTAAGTATACGCAGTCTTGCTTGTATGACACTGCTTTGGTTACCGTGAAAATTCAGAATGTTCCGGAAGATCCGAAAATCCAGTGCTATACGGGCGATACGAATTGTAATGGTCCGTATGATGTGAAGGAAAATACTGCTTTGAACACACTCGTTCATGCATTCCAGATTGTTGACCCGGATAAGGACCAGGCTAAAAACATGGATTCCGTCTGGCTTGCAGACAGGAAGAGCGGTGGCAAGGCTGCAGACTATTTCAAGGCTGTCACTAGTGGTGATTCGTTGAAGATTGTTGTGAAGAGCGGTATCAACTATGAAACAATTAAAGACACGATTTACAATGTAAGAGTGACTATTAAGGATAAAGATGGCAAGACTGCTTACATTGACCGTACGATTAATATTGTTGATGTGAACGAAAAACCGGAATTTGTTAGCGCAGATACAACGATTTCTGTTAAGGAAAATACGCCTAACAAGACTGTTGTTGCTACGTTGCCGGCTTCTGACCCGGATACCAAGCATGTCAGGGAATTCGGTCACCTCGAATACTCTATCTTGACTGCTGATGTTCCGTTCGAAATGGATTCTAACAGGGTTAGGGTAACCGACGTCAAACGTTTGGATTATGAAGCTCTGCAGCCTACGGCTAAGTTCTCCTTCTATGTCCAGGTGGCAAACTGCGAACTGAATACTTCGACGAACAAGTATACTGGCGCCTGCCTCTATGACACCGCCAAGGTGACGCTTTCTGTGACTGACGAACCTGAAAAGACGGAAATTATTCCTGACTGTAAGGGTGACAGCTGCACCGTATGCACTGGCCCGGATTGCCACGACATTGTGGATTCGCTCTGCAAGGGTCCGAATTGCACCGGTGTTCATACTCACGATTCTGTCTTGACTCTGGCCGTAAAGGAAAATGTTCCGACTGGTTACAAGATTATCGACTACTTGGTTTCTGACGAAGACGTTGGAACTGGCCACAAGGATACGCTGGTTGCCTCCTTCAAGAATACAAATAAGTCTGGTGCTGACAGCCTGTTCAAGATTGCAATGGTAAAGGTTGGAGGCCAGTGGAGAGTCGTGGTATCCGTAAAGGATGGTAGCAAGCTCGACTACGAAAAGGTCAAGGACAAACATGCGATTACGATTTACGTTAGCGACCCTGACGATCCGGCCGGTATGGGAGACTCCATCCGTCGTATTATCGAGGTTGTCGACGTGAACGAAGCTCCGAGCGCAAAGGATGCCGACCTGAAACCCGAAGAAAACCTGCCGAAGGGTACTGTCATTGGTAAGCTTGATGTGACCGAACCGGATACTAAGCATGTCAAGGAATTTGGCCACTTGGAATACTCTATTATCGGTAAGGATAGCACATTTGCCTTTGTCATGGACTCCAACGAGGTTAAGGTGAATGACCCGACCAAGATGGATTACGAATTGGCCGTTCATAAGTACGTGTTCAATGTCTTGATTTCGAACTGCGAATTGAGCGCTACTTCGGGTAAGTACGATGGCGCCTGCCTCTATGATACCGCTAAGGTGACGGTTGATATTCAGGATGTCAACGAAAAGCCGAAGATTATCATTGACGGTCCTGTCCCGGATGGCGACGATGATTCCGATACGCTTTGCGTGGCTGTCTGCGATACCACAGACCGTGGCGTCAAGAGCAAGGATTCTATCCTTACCGTGGGTGTCAGGGAAAACCCCGACAATCCGAATGGTACGCAGAAGATTGTTACTCCGACGGGTAAGATCTTGTTCCAGTACCATGTTGCTGACGAGGATACCAACCATGCTACTGGTGCTAAGGTAACTTGGTTCGATGCCGGTACGACAATTCCGAGTGTGAGCACGAAGGGTTCCGACCTCTTTACGATAGCTTACGATTCTGTAAAGCATGTGATTACGGTCCGTGTCAAGGATGAAAAGCTGCTTGACTACGAAACTCTTAGAAACGCTTCTTCTCGTGAAGATCCGGATCCGGAATATACGATGGGTATTGTCGTGACCGACCCGAAGGGCATGGCCGATACGCTCTACCGTAAGATTCGCGTGACGGACGAAAACGAAAAGCCGCTCTTCGATGTCTGGCCGCTTGTTATTACCGAAAACAATCATATTAATGATTCTCTTGGTCACGTGGAACACCCGAGCGATATCGACTCTATGTCTAGGAATCCGGAATTGTATGATAACGGCTTCAAGATGACGGGTGGTGATACTGCATTGTTCTGGCTCGACAAGGACTCTACGGACTTGATGCGTGTCATGATTCGCGCGAATGTCGTGCTTGATTGCGAAAACGGTGACTATATCTGTGGTCAGGATTCCATGTACTGGGTGTACATGACCTATGGCGATACGACCCTCAAGACTGTCTATACAGACTTGAAGATTCCTGTCAAGCTGATTGACTTGAACGAAGATCCTGAAATCCTGACGGATACCATTGGCGTCGACGAAAATTCGCCGAAGGGTACCGTTGTCGATACCGTCAAGTGGTTTGATATTGACCGCTTCGATACCGTGATGACGTTCAAGATTGTGGACGATCCGATTGGCTGCTTCGATATCGATTCGAAGACTGGCGTTGTGACCGTCAGTGCGGACAAGTGCGTTGGCCTTGACCATGAAAAGTATCCGACGATCGACCTTGTGGTGTCTGTCACGGATATGGTGAACGTCAAGGATACGAGCTTGATTTCTGGTGGCCCGAATACAGTCAAGAAGACGATCAAGGTGTATATCCATGACGTGAACGAACCGCCTTCTATTACGGACAAGACGGTCACGGTGAAGGAAGACACCAAGCCGGGTACGGTTATCGATACCGTGCGTGCAACCGATCCGGATAAGGAACCGAAGTTCCGCGACCTGACCTATACGCTGATCGGTGGCGATACGACCACGTTCAAGATCGACCCGAAGTCGGGCGCCTTGACTCTGATCGATTCCCTCGACTACGAAGCCAAGAACAGCTACTATGTAACTGTCCAGGTGGATGACGGTGAATTCGCTGATACCGCGAAGGTCAAGATCAACATTGGTAACATTGAAGAATGGACCAAGGTCAAGATTACGCAGGCAAGCACCGACAAGAAGACCTGGGAAGATCCTGAAACGATTTACACGAACCGTCCGGTGCGTGAAATCTGCTGGAACCAGGATGGCCTCGATACTTGCATGACGACAAATATTGCCAAGGACTCTGTCGTGGTGATCAAGTGGAAGAACCCGACTAAGGACCACGCCGATTCTGACACGCTCCGCATCTACTTCAGCGATGCTGTTCCGTCGGTCACGGTTTCTGGCAAGAAGACTACGGTTAACGCAAGCAACGTGTTTACCATTGTGGAAGACATGGGCGATGCAGACACCAACATTTACGTGAACAAGCCGAAGGATTCGATCTATGTGAACATCAAGGATCCTGCATCCAAGAAGGATACTTCGTTCGCTATCGAAGTTAGCCTTGAACCGGTTGACATTTCGCAGTCTACTCTCGACAAGGTGAAGAATATTGTCGACAGCAAGATTATGCTTGACGAAACTGGCAAGAAGGTTACCGAAACGGCTGTGAACAGCAATCAGATCAAGTTCTCCTATAAGGAAATCGTTGGTCATGATACGGTTGAGGTCTCTTACATGACCGACAAGAATGAAAACCCGATCAAGGTTCCGGTGATTAACGACAAGGGCAAGGTTGACTCTGTCGAAGTGATTACCGTGACCTACAAGACGAAGGTCGACGGCAAGGAAGTTGAAATTTCTTACGTGGCTGATGCCTTGACCGGTCAGGTCTTTGTGAAGGGTCCGTCTGGCGAACTTATGGAACAGGGCGCTTCTGCTGCACTGTACAACACTTCGAAGGACAGCAAGGATTCTACGAAGTCCAGCTCCAAGTCCAACAATGTCTCCGAAGGTATCTTCACGATTACCACGGGCGGCAAGGATGCTCTTGGAAACTACAGGACGATTTCTTACGCTGTTGACAAGAAGGGCAACATGGTCAAGAACGCCGAAGGCGATATCGGTTACTCTGCAACGTACTCTTACGTGAACAAGTACGGCAACATTGCAACGGAATCGGTGTTCATCGTGCTTGACCAGGTGGGTCCGACGGTCGAAATTCTTTCGCCGGAACCGCTCGCCGTTATTCGTTCCAACTATGTGGTCGTGAAGTGGACTGTCAACGGTATTGAACAGGATACCTTGACTCTGCAGGGCCTTGAAAAGGGTGCAAACGTGATCGTTCGCTTCTACCGCGACAAGGCTGGCAACGAAGCTTCTGATACCGTGTCTGTTTACATGAAGGACAGCAAGGATGTCGATATCGCCGTGGTTAAGCCGGTGACCAAGATCTCTAAGGATGACGTCGACGAATACTACGCGATCAATCCGCCGAAGAAGGGACAGACCTTTGCTGTGAGCATCAAGAACCCGACTACCGAAGAAGAAGTTGAAACCTTGATCGGTGGCAGCTTCAAGACCAAGGAAGGTAGCGGCAAGGAACCGTATCCGGGTGCTTCTGGTTCCCAGCATTTGGGTCCGACGCTTGCCATGGATATCAAGTTGCCGGTGATTGTTCCGGGTGAAGGTACTGGCGTTAGCCAGGGTTCTGTAAGCGGTATGGCTACTTTGGATGACCTGGTTCTTCCGAACGGCAGAATCTCGAACATGGGTATCGGTGTCGATACGGCCAAGCTCGACGAAAAGACGAAGAAGGAATATAAGGAATACTCTGTGCAGGAATTCGTGACGAAGTTCTGCGAAGACAATACCGAAATTCCGACCGATCTGAGCCAGTTCAACCTGTACGATTCCAAGCTGCATGCACAGATTTGGGTCTACACCTCGCTGGGCAACTTCGTGGATTACTTCAGCTTCACTCAGGACCTGAACGATCCGAAGTATACCGACGAAGCTGGCGTGCTCAAGCTGTACTTTGAACAGAAACCGGATAAGGACGGCTTTGTGAAGGCTGACAACGGCAAACTGTACGCTACGGGCGCCTACGTCTACAAGGTCGAGGCTAGCTTGAAGAACAAGTTGCGTTGCTCGCTCCCGCCGTTCAATGGCGCAAATCCGAAGATGAAGGGCGATGTCGTCAAGCATACGGACGAACTCCTGAAGTCCTTCGGTTACCGCCGTCCGCAAGTTAAGTAACGAAATTTAAACTATGAGATTTAACCCCGGCCCAGCCGGGGTTTTCTGTTTTTTACACTTGAAAAGTGTATCTTTTACCCCATAAATTCTAGGTATTTGACATGGAAAAACATCAAGGTTCTTTCGCTTTTTACGGGGTCGTTTTTACGCAAGTTGCTGCGACCACGGCCCTGGTTGCTCTCATGGAATTGGTGCTGAATCGCCTGCATTTGTTTGATTCATGCGACAGTTCGTTCGTAGTGTTACACCTGCTGATTCTTTTGCCGTGCATTTTGCTGGTGACCCCTGCGGGTTATTTTTCGGACAAGTACCCTAAGGAACGTGTGTTGCGTATTGCGTCGCTGTTGCTGTTGCCCGCCGTGGGCGTGTTTGGTATGGCGGCGTATGTTGGAAGTATGACGCTAGTGTTTGCGGCTGCGGCCCTTTTCTTTGTTCTGCAGGCCGTTGTGTCGCCGGCAAAGAGTGGCTACCTCAAGGAACTGGTGGGTGTGCGCATGCTTGCAAATGGGGCGGGCTGGTTTAGCATTGTGACCTTTGTGAGCTTGCTTGTTGCTGCTGCGGCAACGGCGGTGGCTTTTGAACAGATTGCTCCGCAGACGCTGGACTTTGCCCACTTGATGCAGGGTGTTCTTCCGATTATTGCTGGCATTGCGGCTGTTGAACTCTTGGGTGTGGTGTTTGCGTTTATGTTGCCCTCGATTGGCGCCTACGATGCCGAAATGCGATTCCCGTGGAACCGCTACTACAACTTCGCTTTTACGCGCCGCAAGTTCAAGAAGGCTTGGAAAAACCGTGCGCTCCGCCAGTCGATTATCGGCCTTTCGATGTTCTGGGTCATGATATTCTTGCTGTTGTTCATTGTGCAAGAAATGTTCGGCTCGGGTTCGCTGTTCAATAAGGATTTAAAGGCGAACTATGCCATTGTCGGTACGATTCTTGGCCTGGTGGTCGGATTCTACTACGCCAAACGCATGTCCAAGGCCTTTATCGAAATGGGACTTATTCCGCTCGGCTCTGCCGGTGCCGCCGCTTTGATTTTGATTATTCCGTTTATTCCGCGCCCCTACAATGCGATTGCGTTTGCCTTGCTCGGTTTTTGCGGTGGTCTTTATGCGCTTCCGATGTTTGCAATGCTCCTGTACAACACCAAGCCGCGTTCGGCGGGTCACGTGCTTTCGATAAGCAATGCGGTGCAGAATGTTTGCATTATCGCCTTTGACTTGCTCCTGATTGTTGCGCTCAAGTACCTGAACTTTGGGCGCATGGACCTGTTCTTTATTCTGGGAATTTTCTGTCTTGCCGGTACGGTGTGGGCGCTTTGGGCGATGCCGCATACGCTGCTTCGCCAGTTGCTGCGATCGGCACTTTCGATTCATTACAAGTTCCTGGTGTCGGGCGTGCAGAACATTCCATGGGAAGGCCCGGTGCTGTTGGTGGGTAACCACATTTCGTACATTGACTGGGCGCTGATCCAGATGGCAAGCCCGAGACCGATGCGCTTTGTGATTACGCGTAGGCCTTATGAAAAGTGGTATGTGCGTCTGCTGCTTTCGCAGATGAAGACTATTAACCTGGATATTTCGAATCCGGGGCCTGCAATGGAAAAGGCGCGCCATGCGCTCTTGCGTGGTGAAGCGGTGGTGATGTTCCCCGAAAACGCGATGACTCCGACTGGTAACATGAACCGCTTTAGGCTTGACTATTCGCCGGCGATTCGCGATGTGCCCAAGGTAAAACTTTTGCCGTTCTATGTGCAAGGCCTGTGGGGAAGTTCCTATTCCATGGCCGATGCGGGCTTTAAGGACCTGGTGCATTCGGGCGGACGTATTGTGACGGTTGCTTTTGGTGACGAACTCCCGCTTGAAGCGAACCCCGTGATGATCAAGCGTGCGGTGCAGGAACTTTCGATTACCGCTTGGGAAACCTACATCCGTAAGCTGCGCCCGGTGGCTTCTGCCTGGATCCGTACGGCAAAGAAGGTGGGGAGTGGTCCCTCGGTTTATAGCCCCGACGGTAAGCATTTGTCGGCACATACGCTTACGACGGCGGTGCTTTCGTTTGCAAAGGTTATCGATAAATTAACAGTCGGCGAAAAGCAGGTGGGTGTTTTGATTCCGCCTTCGGGCCCGGGCATTATTGCAAACATGGCATGCCTTGTGCGCGGCAAGACGGTTTACAACCTGAACTACACCAATACGCCTGAAACCATGGACTATTGCTGTGGTGTAGCCGAAGTCAAGAGCATTATTACGGCGAAGGTCTTTGTCGAAAAGTTGAAGCAGAAGGGCATCAACATGGACATTCTGCTTTCGAAGTACAAAGTGTACTATATGGAAGACCTGAAGGAAATGATTCCGAAGAGTACCTTGATTCTCAACTTCTTGAGAGTGCTCGTGCTGCCGGCTTGGTACCTGGAACTGCGCTTCTTTAAGAAGGTGACGCTCGACGATGTGGCGACGGTGATCTTTAGCTCCGGTTCCGAAGGTAGGCCGAAGGGTGTGGAACTCACACATTACAACTTGATGGGTAACATCAAGCAGTGCGAAAGCGTGTTGAACCCCTGTCAGGATGACGTGTTCCTCGGTTCGCTCCCGCTGTTCCATGCGTTCGGTTTCTCGATTACGACCATGCTCTGCCTTGTCGAAGGCGTGCCGGTGGCGACTTGCCCCGACCCGACCGATGCAAAGCTCGTGTCGCGCATTTGTGCTCAGTTCAAGGTGTCGTTCATGGTGGCGACGGGTACGTTCTTGCGCATGTGGGGCGTGAACCGTGCCGTTCACCCGCTCATGTTCTCGCATGTGCGCCGCATTTACGCCGGCGCCGAAAAGATTCGCGAAGACGTGCGCCAGCTTTACCGCACCAAGTTCAAGCTCGAAATCTTTGAAGGCTTTGGCTGTACCGAAACGACTCCCGTGGCGGCCGTAAATACCAAGGACGCCCTGATGGATGACTACAAGACCGTGCTGGTAGGTAACAAGCCGGGTACCGTGGGTGCTCCGCTGCCGGGTACGCAGTTTCGCATCGTGGACCCTGACACCATGGAAGAGCTGCCCATTGGCGAAGATGGCTTGATCTTGATCGGTGGTGCCCAGATTATGAAGGGCTACCTCAAGAACCCCGAAAAGACGGCACAGGCGATTGCAATCATTAATGGTCGCCGTTGGTACAAGACGGGCGACAAGGGCCATGTGGACGAAGATGGCTACCTGACGATTGTTGACCGCTACAGCCGCTTTGCAAAGCTCGGCGGTGAAATGGTGAGCTTGGGCTCGGTGGACTTCAAGATTTCGGAAACGCCGTACTTTGAAGGCGTGGACCACTTTACGGTGGCCGTGCCCGATGGATCCAAGGGCGAAAAGATTGCGCTCCTGTTTGCAGGCGATATTTCCGAAGACGAAGCCAAGGATCGGCTTAAGCAGGTGGGGCTTCCGCCGCTCATGCAGCCGTCTTATGTGCTCAAGCTCGACGATTTGCCGAAGCTTGGCTCGGGCAAGTGCGATTTCCAGACCGGCAAGAAGATTGCCATGGAACGACTCGGTCTTAAAAACGAATAGAGGTTGATCATGGGTATTGAAGAACGTTCTACATTGGTTTATTCTACAGCATTAGGTGGTCGTGTCAAGCAGGAAAAGCCCAAGGCCGAACGCCCGCAGGGTGACGGCGTGGTGCGAATCCAGCTGAAGCGTCTGGGGGGCGGTAAAATGGCCAGTGTAGTGACCGGAGTACCGCTCGATGAACCTGAACTCAAGGAACTTGGCCGCGAACTCAAGCAGAAATGCGGGGTAGGCGGCTCGGTCAAGGATTTTGTGATTGAAATCCAGGGTGACAAGCGAAATCTGCTTAAAACGGAGCTTGAAAAGCGCGGATATACGGTAAAGCTCGCAGGTGGCTAAAATTGCCTGTTTTGGGCATGATTTATATCACCTTCGAAAAAAAGTCAGTGCTTTTTGTAAAAAAAAAGAATATTTTTTGTCTTGATAGAGAAAGGGGCGAATAATGGTCAGATTTTCTGTTTCAAGCAAAATGTTTTTACGCACAATGATGCTTCTTGCCGTAATTCCGGCAATGGCTTTTTCGGCACCGGCGGTTGGTAAAGTCCGTATGACTTTGGGTGAAGTGGACCGCTGGAAAGCAAAACAGAACGAATGGAACGCCATTAAGCCCGGCGTCAAGATTTATCAATCCGACAAGGTTCGTACCGGTGTGGAATCCGAAGTCGTATTCGGACTCCCTGACGGCAGTTCCATTATGATTGGCGAAAAGACAATCGTTGAAATGGAAAACCTCTTTGAACCCAATGACGAGGGTGGTTTTGAAACCAAGATCAATGTCGAAAAGGGTTTCCTGAATTTTGCCGTTCATAAACTCAAAAACAAAAAGTCGAAGTTCATTTTTAAGACCGGAACTGCAACTGCATCGATTCGCGGTACCGAGGGTTACATTGGTGGCGAAGGCGTGTTCTTTGCGGGTCTAAAGACGGGTAAGCTTGAAATTACGCCGAAGGGTTCTGCTAGGTCTGTTTCCATTGTCGCTGGCGAAACCACTTTCGGTACAGATTCGTTAGTTGTCGTGAAACTTGCCTCTTCGGGTGAAGCTCGCTTTGCCAAGCGTCTTACCAAGATCTTGTCTGACAAGTCCAAGTCGGCAAGGGTACTGCAAGAAGAATTGTTTAAGGCCGATAAGGCCTTCCAGGAAGAGTTGAAGGCAGAAGCCGAAAAGGCCGCTTCTATGGTTCCTGAAAATGGATTTATTGTAAACACGAATTCCCCGGTCGAAGTTTGCGATGATGGCCTTATGATTGACGGTTCCTACCGCACTTCGGACGAAGCCGCCTCGCTCGTTTTGAAGGTGGGTAACGGTTATACTTCGGACAACTTGATTCGTTCCGCCGATGGCCAGCCGCATTCCTTCTCGGAAACGGTGGTAATCAACGACGAAAACGGTCTTTGGACTGCTGACAAGGCGGTGCTTGAATTCAAGGGCGCCGGTACGACGAGCTCCAAGACGATTGACTTGCAGGTCAATAAGGCATGCACCGAAGTGAATACCAAGTCGCCGGTTGCATCGATCGTTTCTTATGACTCGCTGCGCTGTGTCGCGAACGTGTCTGTCGTTGAAATGCAAAACGATGCCGCCGTGCTGAGTTTTGAAGCAGACGGTAGCAAGGTATCCGAAGAATCGCTGACCAAGAATTCCCAGAAGAGACTGAAACTTCAAAAGGGCCGCCACGAATATGTGGTTCGTGTCGAAGACCAGGCCTCGAACAAGTCCGAAGTGACCAAGACCATGGGGTGCTACCCGAACAAGAGATTCCCGATCGATGTCCTGGGTGGACTAAAAGAAGTGCTGAAGGTTCCGCCTCCGCCGAAAGATATTCCGGACCGCCTCACGCAGACGCTCCAGTTTAGAATTCGTATTCCCGAGAATGATCCTGAATTTTTGCACAAGGTAACGGTCCGTCAGAACGGCAAGGTTATCTTGCAGGAATCGCTCTCGCAAATTCACAACTTGGATTACCAGATTCCGGTAACGCTTTCAAGGGGTGCGAAGAACCATTTCGATATCGAGGTCGTTCACAAGAGCGGCTACGTATCGAGGGCTAAGAAGGATTATGAGGTCCGTTGATGAAACTTAGGGATTGGTTTTTTACAGCGATATGTATGGCAGCACTCCAAGTGAGTGCTTTTGCCGTTGATAGGGACCCCATGCAAGGGAGCATCATTGGGGGCGAAATCAGCGGGTTTTTGAAAAAGGACAATTCTCCGTACCTGGTAAAGGAAACCTTGGTTGTGCCCGAAGGCAAAGCCCTGGTGATCGAAGCCGGAACGGAAATTTATTTTAACGAGAATACGGGTGTCGATGTCCGTGGCGGCTCGATTGCGGTCATGGGTGAACGCAATAACTTGGTCGTGATGGGTTCTGCCGAAGGCGACAAGCCCTGGAACGGCATTTCCATTACAGGTACTAAGCGTTCCGAAATACAGGGGACTCAAGTAGAGAATGCTGTATTTGGCTTTGCCGTTGAAAGCGGCTCGCTGGAAATTCGCGATGGTGTTATCAAGAATGCGCGCCGTGCGGGTATGTTTGTGCGTAACGGTTCTGTTGCCATGCAGTCGACGCAGATTGACAACTGTCAAAATGTGGGCTTGTGGGCTAGCGCCAGTGCTGTTGTCGATATTGATGCCTCTTCGATGTCGAACAACCAGATTGCCTTGGTCGCCGGTGAAGGCTCGACCGTTAATCTGAAGCGCGCCCATTTAGATTTAAACAAGTTGGCGATTCTTGATTTTGGCGGCAATGTTCTTAAGCAAAGGAATTCGATGGTCGATGGCAATACGGTCGGCTATGTATCAAGGGATATTCCGCCCGAAAATATTCGCCAGTCGTTAGAAAAGAACGAAAACACGCTTTCGAATAACTTCAACAACTATTCGGGAGTTTTGGGCGAAGAACCGGTTAATCCGTATGCAGATGCCGCGAAGTATGCCGCAACGCAGGAAGATGATTCAGATTCCGTGTGGACCCTTTCGGGTAGCGTTGGTATGGAACTCGGTTACCATAAGGTGCTTATGCGTCATAATTCCTTGGGCGAAGACTATATTTCGGACAAGGATACGGTGCATCCGGGCGAACGCTTCATTAACTACTTCCAGGTTCCCGGTTTCTTTACGAACTGGAATGCGAATTTGACGATGAAGTCCCCGACGGGTGCTACGATTGAGTTTCTCTTTGATGCATCGAGCGATTCTTGGGATAACCTGAAGCTTTACCAGTTGCAGGCGAGTTATACCGACGAAATGCACCGCTTGGTATTGGGCGACTTTTATGAAAACGGCGGCGAACTTTATTTGGCCGGCTTGAATGCTTTCGGTGCTAGTTATGAAATGAACTTGTTCAAGAATCCGGCGAATGACCCCATGTTCGTCGGTACGGTATTTGCTGGCGAAATGAATCCGCCTAAATTGGAAGGCAACCGCAACTACGATGTCTACCAGGACTATATTGACGATGGCGAAGCCGAAGCGCAGCGAATGGTGGCCGGTGGAAAAGTCCGCTGGAATATGCACAGCCGCTTTAACGGATCGCTTGGCTTTATTGCCAGCAAGGATTATCTGGAAGACCCGTTCTTGAGAGACGGCGCTGCGCCCGAAACCAATACGGCGAATCCGTTGATTTCTTCGAAAACGTTTTTTGCTGATGGAAACTGGCTTTTCTATCCGGGTGATGTCAAGCTGAATGGACAAGTGGCAGTCGGTGGTGCCGATACGGCGAATGCCGCCAAGATAAGGGCGATTAACCAGGTGTTTTCCGATGCCGGGCTCGATGCTTCGAACTTTGCGCTTTTGAATAAGCTGATGGGAAACATCAACCAGGTGAATTCGCTGAGCATTGCCCAGTTGGAATCGATCTTTGGCGAAAATTCGATGAAGACTCCGTCTGAAATGCGTGCCGAGTTGAGGACCCTTTTGACCAAGGCTTCTGAAATTGCAAGGTCGATTCATACCGATGAAGTCAAACCGTCGAGCGGTGAATTCTGGGGGCATGAACACTGGGCGTTTGCCGGGTCTTACCAGTGGTCCAATTCGACGACCTTTATCGAGGGCTTTTTGAGGTATGTCGGCAGTGAATACTACAGTGCCGGTTCCGAGGATTTGTTGCAGAATACCCGTATGATTGGCGGTAACTTGAAGCACAAGGTTTACGAATTCTGGAACTTGGGCTTTGGCTACACTTTGAATGTTGAAAATGCGGCTGGAGAAGGTTCTGCTTACAACTTCTTTGGCCTGGGTGAAGGAACCAAGTTGGGCTTGACCGGTGCCGATGACAGCTGGCTCAAGAAACATGAACAGGATCCGGTAAGAACGCTCTATATTCATGACGCCTACTTGAAAAATGACTTTAAGCTGAACGAAAAGATTGATTTCATGTTCAAGTATGCTTTGAACTATAGAACGCGCCATACCGCGCAGCGCCTGTATGCGAATTATTCCGCCTCTTCGGGAATTTACGATGACCCGTGGTTTGACGCTCTTCCGGGCCGTTCGACTTTGGAATTCGTGAACGATGAAGGAGACACCTTGGTCATTGATTCTGCCCATTGGGCGAGGTATTATGCCCTTGCGGATGAAGATTTCTTGGCGACCCAGTTCGTCGAAAAACTGATGAAGCACACTCTTGAATTGGGATTTGCGTTCAAGCTGCCCAAGAACGTGTTGAAGGCAGGGGCAACCTTGGTCGTGTTTACCGACATGTCTAAATTCGAACAGAATGAGTTGCTTTCTCCGTTCGATTTCAGGAACAAGACTTATGGTGTTCTAGGCTATTATTGCCATGGAAGCGATTACCTGGAACAGCGCTACCCGATTTCTTTGACGACAACTACGGATTACCTCAAGAATACGGTATCCGTGATGCCGAGGTACAAAATTTATAACCGAAACGACATGCGAGAGTTCGAATGGAGCTTGATGGACAATATGGAAGTCGAAATTGTTCCTGAATTTATGGATCTTTCGCTGTCGGGTGGCTTGCGCCAGAATTTGCTGAGCTATGAAATCGAAGACGAAGATTACGATGAAATGGAACTGGATATTGATGCGTCTGCCAAGTTGCGTATACACCTGTCGCCGTCGCTGTATACAGATTGGACTGTAGGCTCCATTTTCAACTATCGACCGGATAGCAAGGCTGACCAATATAAAGATTTCTACATAATTGCTGCCTTGAATTACGATTTCTAGCTAACCCAAACAAAAAATTACTCATTTTATAGCGATTTTTTTCGAACTATAGCATAGATTTTGCTATAGTTCTTTCATATTAGGGATGATTTGGAAAATGCGCGGTTGCAGCGGTAAACAGATATGTATACAGGGATGCTAGGGAATAGTATTATGAATAACTATTCTTGTCATATGAAGATTCCTGTTCGCTACAACCATGTCGGCTATACTCCCGACGCGGCAAAGATTTTCTTTGTAAATCCGCAGGAGCTTGAATCAGCCAACGAAGGTCCAGAATCCTATAAATTCCGTATTGTAAGGTGTCTCCAATGTGATGATGCGTCGGCTGTGTGGGAAGGCTCTCTGGTGGAGGGTTCTTTTGAACATCATGGCGCTTGCGAATATACCGGCGAAACTCTCTGGTCGGGGGATTTTTCGAGCGTTTCGCTAACGGGAATCTTTTCTATCCAGATTTTTAAAAGAGACAAAACGGGCGAATCCCTGCTGTTTGAAACGGAACCGTTTGAAATTTCGAATGCCTGGCTTTACAGGCAGTTGCTTGCGAATATCAAGTCGTTTTATTATCAGCGGAGTGGTGTCGACTTGACGCCCGATTTTGCGGGTAAGTGGGCTAGGCCTGCCGCGCACCTGGACGATTGTATCGGGTTTCACCCGAGCATGCAGCGAGATGGCACTTGGAATGCCCATGGTGGCTGGTACGATGCCGGCGATTATGGCAAGTACATTGTAAATGGCGGTGTTTCCGTCGCGACTCTTTTACTCGCTTGTGAACTGGTTGATGACTCTGTCTACCGCAATCCGCTATACACGGCGATTCATTCTTCTGAACCGTTCGTATTGCCTGATGGGCATAAAATGTATAGCCTAAAGGAAGAAGTACGCTTTGAACTTGAATTCTTCTTGCGCATGCAGGATACCGATGGCGGCGTGTTCTTCAAGGTGACGCCCGAACGCTGGGACGGCTTTATTTCGCCGAGTGATTCGGATTTGCTGCAGAAGCGACTGATTTTAGGAAAGTCGACGACTTCGACTTTGAATTTTGCAGGTTCTTTAGCGGCGGCTTCGCGCGTCTATCGCAAGAGCGATAGTGCGTTCGCAGAACGCTGCCTGCAAGCCGCGGTAAAGGCTTACAACTGGGCCGTATCGCGCCCATTCGTGGATTGGCCGCACAATACCGAAGGCAGCGGCGGTTACGGCGATGAACACGCCGAAGATGAATTTTTCTGGGCGCGTGCGATGCTTTACCGCGAGCTGCAGGCCCGCGGCGAAGCCATTGACGGTGTCTCGGCAGAAGGCTTGCGTCCGCTGCTTTTGGAAGACATGAAGGTGATTCCGCCGAAGTCTGGCTTGGATTGGCGCGATACGCAGAATTTTGGCTGGATTGCGCTTGCCTTGCAGGACTTTGACAAAGAATTCCGTATTTACGCCCGTACGACGCTGAACATGACAGCCCGTGAAATCATAGACTTGCAGCGGAGTGATGCTTATGGCGTGCCGATGCGCAAGTTTATTTGGGGCAGTAACGGTGATATTGCTAACCATGCCCTTACGCTTGCAATTGTAAAGCGCTGGGCTCCGAGTTTGGGCGGTACTTCGCTCGATTTCTGGTGCCGTGAACTGGTGAACTACATTTATGGCCGCAATCCGGTTGACGTGAGCTTTGTGACGGGTTCTGCCTGGAGTTCTCCTAAGGAACCGCACCATCGCTTGAGCCATTCCGATGGCGTTGAAGAACCGATTCCGGGACTTTTGGTGGGCGGCATCAACAGCGACCGCCAGGACATGCACCGTTCGCCGCTTATTGTGCCGCATTATCCGGGAGAACAGTCGGGATTTTCGTATACCGATGAACGCTGCTCTTTTGCGAGCAACGAAACGGCTATTAACTGGAACGCCCCGCTTACAGCGGTTCTTGCGTTACTTTGTTGCTGATGAATCTTTCTTGACCGCAGAGGAATCCTTCGTTGCGGAGGAGTCTGTTTTTGCCGTATCTGCCGGTGCGGTTTCCTGAATCTTGGTCTGAGTCTTCTGGAGAAGCGATTGCAAGTCGACAATCGGATTCTTTTCAGCTTCGTATTCCTTGGCCGAAACAATCGGTTTGTAGTAGAAAGAATCCGAGGCGGTGAGGTTTCCGGCCGGGAGTAAGTCGATGTACGAGGCGAACAAGGCTGCCCAGCCGCGTAACCATTCCTTACGCGATTCGCGGTTGGTGTACCAGGAATCTGCATTGTAGGTGCGATGGTGAACATCCTTGGTCAAGTATACCGGAGTTTCCCCAGAAAGCGTCTGGAAAATGTTCTTGACTCGATGCGTCGAGGCGCCTCCGGTAATGAGCAATACGGTGTCGGCGTTGTGCTTCTTAAGCCAGGGAATAATGGAGTACGCTTCGTCAATAGTCGACGGGTCGTCGTGTCTTGCGATAAAGACGGCGTTGCTGTCGAAGTCGCCAAGTCGCATAAAGTCTTCGAGGTAGAATTCGGCGTTGCTACGGTTACGGAGAATGCGACGCCCTAAAATCAAGACGGAGTCCGCCTTTCCGCTAGCCATCATTTCGGCGGCAAGGTCGATGCGTTCCATATCGGCGGTTTGCCCGTCCAATACAACGACCCAGCTTACATGATCGAATTCATCGTCGTCTACGAGCCAGTGCCCGCTATGTGTCATGATCAGGTAAAATACGATTACCAGGAGCACGACCGCGGCTGCGATTGCACTTAAGATGATTTTCTTTTTCTGGATCTGTTTTTTAGTGGGTAGCTTAGCCAATTTGTGCTCCTTCGGTGCGGTAAAGTGCCGCGTTTTCGCCGTCGGCGTAATATTTTTTGCGGATTCCAAACAAATTAAATCCGTGCTTTTCGTAGAAGTTGCGTGCCTTGATATTGTTCTCGCGGACCTCTAGAAAGCAACAGTCCGACTTGAGGTCGAGCTGCGAAAGTCCTGCGTGCAAAAGCTTCGAACCGATTCCCTTGCGCTGAGCCGATTCACTTACGGCAATCGACAAAAGCTCGGAGTCTGCGCCCAGCAAATGAAATACGGCATAGCCTTCGATGCCAAGATCGCCTTCATAAACAATAGCGTAAGTGTAGGGCGCCTTGATTTCTCGCTCGTATTGTCGCTCGTTCCAGTCTTGAAATGCAAGTTCGCCCTGAATTCTCAGTACAGCAGGAATGTCGGCGGAATTCATTTTGCGAATCGGCATGGCGCGTATCCTAGTTGCGTGGGAACTCAGTGCAGTTTTTCGAAGTACGAGGGCTGAATGTAGTTCGCTTCTTGCATGAGGCTCGGGGCTGTTCTTTCGAATAGCCTTGCCCAGTCGCTTAAGGGCTTGCCTTTGTCGAGGACCGTTGTGGCGCCAATCTTATCGAACAGGGCCTTGAGTTCTTCGTCTGCTTGGGCGGCTTCGTCTACGACGACATATTTGATATCGCTCAGTTGAAGTTGCTTTACGACTTGTTCGGTTTCGATAAAGCTTTCGTTGCTGTTGAGGCGCAGGTACCAGTAACCTTTGCGGGCTCGGATTACAACTGCAGCCTTGTCGGGCTCGGCAGCAAAGTAGGAAAGCGCCTGCAAGGTCGATACGCCGTAGAGTTTGCGCTTGCCGCTAAAGCTTAAGCCTTCGCAAAAGGCGACTCCCGTGCGCAGTCCGCTGAATGACCCTGGGCCAAGAGTGACCATGACTCGGGTGACTTGGTCGAGGGTCGCGTTTGCTTTTTCAAGCAGGGCGTCGAGCATGGCCGAGGCGGTTTCGCCGCGAGCCGATTCGTCGATGGATTCCAGATAACGGGGGCTGGCGGCGTCCGATTCCAGGAGCGCCATCGAAATTCCCTTGCGCGAAGTATCTACGAATAAGTCGAAGGTCATGATTAACGCTTGATGTAGAGGCTCTTGTCGATAATCAAGTCAATCAGCTGACTGTAGGTGATGCCGTTGCAGGCGGCCTGCTGCGGCAAGAGCGAAGTGGGAGTCATGCCCGGGAGCGTGTTCGTTTCGATTGCGAACAGCTGCTTGTCCTTGGTGATGCGCACGTCGGTACGGCTGTAGCCGGCACCGCCGAGGGCGTAGTGGGCGTTCTTCACGAGTTCCTGGATGCGGGCGGTCAGATCGGGGTCGAATTCGGCCGGAGTGACTTCCTTGCATTCACCATTGTATTTGGCTTCAAAGTCAAAGTATTCGCGCGTGGTCATGCGCATTTCGGTCGGCGGGAGCGGCTTTTCGCCTTCGATGTAGCCGCAGCTGGCTTCTTCGCCGGCTATGAACTTTTCGCAGAGCAGACGGTTGGAATCCTTGAACAAGTCTTGAGCAATCTTGCCGGCTTCGTCCAAGTCCTTGGCGATGCCGATACCGATCGAAGAACCGCCCAGCGGGTCCTTGATCACCAGCGGAAATCCGAGTTCGTCGGAAACAGATACGAGCGTGTCGCCGGTAAAGTCGTGCTTCCAAATCACGCGGTACGGCGGAGTCGGAATGCCGTTAGCCTTGTAAATTTCCTTGGACTTCACCTTGTCCATGGCAAGGGCGGAAGCGAGGAGACCGCAACCAGTGTAGGGAATGCCCCAGTTTTCGAGCAAGGCCTGAATGTGGCCGTCTTCGCCCCATTTGCCGTGCAAGGCGAGGAATGCGATGTCTGCGTCGGGGAGCTCAGAAAGGGCGGGGTTCTTTTTGCAGTTTGCGGCAGTGCCTTCGAGACCGCGGAAGTAATTGACCGAGAAGTTGTCCTTCTGGTACGGGGAAAGTTCGCGGGAGGACCAGTGCCAGGTGCCGTCTTTGTCGATGAGCACCGGGTGGATGTTGTAACGGTCCGGGTTCATGGCACGAACAACGCCGGTGCCACTGACAACGGAAACATCATGTTCGGTGGACGGGCCACCCATTAAAACGAGTACGCGCAAACGAGCCATTATAAACCTCTTTAGTAAAAATCTTTGTGAATAATGTAGTAAAATCGTAGAAAAAAGGCTGTGCCTGGTGTAAAATGTACAATGTGGGATGTATGATGAAAAAAATCCACATTTCACATTCCACATTTTTTAACAAACTTGGTTGCCTGCATCGCAAAAGGTTTGTATTTTGTAGGTATTAGAGAGGTATATGTATGCGAGTATTCGTTACAGGTGGGACAGGGTTCATTGGACATTATGTAGTCAAGGCCCTTTTGGAAAAAGGCCATGAAGTCGTGATTGCGACTAGACACCCCAATAAGGTGCCGACACTCAAGGCGATGCCGAACGTTTCGTTCGTGGAATGCGCCTTGACCGATTTCGATGTCATGGCTGAAGGTTTGCAGGGTTGCGACGCTTGCATCCATATTGCACTCGGTTGGGGCGATACCCCGAGCGCCATGCTCAATAACGATACCCGCGCAACGGTGATGCTGCTTGAAAATGCGGCAAAGGCCGGTTGCAAGAAGTTTATTTACACCAGCAGTACCGCGGCAATGGGCCGTATGCGCCCCTCGATGCGCGAAGTGACGAGCAACTTGCCGATGGACCTTTACGGTGCCACCAAGGCCGCTGGCGAAGCCTTTGTGCTTGGTTTTACACATGGCTACGGAACTCAGTTCCCCGAAGTCAAGATGACCCGCAACATTATCCGCCCGGGTTATACGTTCGGTAACCCTGCTTGGCCCGATGGTTGCTCCCAGCCGGACCGTCGTTTCTTCTCGATGGCTCAGGCTGTCAAGGAAAACCGCGACATCAACATTATCAAGAATGACGGTACGCAGTTCATTCATGCAAGCCAGCAGGCTAAGCTTTATTTGAGCGTTCTGGAATCCGACAAGAACGAAGAAATTTTCCTCGGTCTTGGCGAAGTCTGGATGAGCTGGAAGGAAATCGCCGAAATGATGATTTCGATGAAGCCCGGTTGCAAATCCAAAATCGTGGAAAGTGACCTTGGCTGGGGTGACGAACCCATGCTCTTTGACGTGAGCAAGATTCAGGAACAGTTCGGGCTTGCCTTTGATGCCCACGAGTTCATGCTCGATCACGTCAAGTGGACTTATAACCAGATTTAGTTACCCGCACCTATTTTTGCTGGAATCGCTGCCGATGTAATCGGGGTAGTCGTTGTCAAAGCAGGCGGCGCAGTAGTTTTCGCCTTCGCCGGTACATTCCTTCATACCTTCGACGCTCAGGTAGCCGAGGCTTTCGACGCCGAGCATTTTGGCGATTTCGGGGGGCGTCATGGAACTTGCGGCAAGTTCGCCTTGGCTCGGGAAATCCATACCGAAGAAGCACGGGTGTGCGACCGGAGGCGATGCAATGCGAATATGCACTTCTAAAGCGCCGGCATCACGCAGCATCTTGGAAAGGATCTTGAGCGTGGTGCCGCGCACGATGGAATCTTCGACCACGCAGACGCGCTTGTTCTTGAGCACGCCTTCGATGGGGTTGAATTTGAGTTTGACTTTCTGTTCGCGAACGTTCTGCGTGGGGTCAATGAAGGTGCGGCCCACGTAGTGGTTACGGAGCAAGCCGATTTCAAAGCGGATGCCGCTCGCCTGGGCGTAGCCGAGTGCAGCGGTAGTAGCGCTGTCGGGCACCGAGATGACGATGTCGGCATCGACCGGGCATTCCTTGGCGAGTTGCTTGCCCATTTTGCGGCGGACCTTGTCACAGCTCTGTTCGAAAATCTTGGAATCAGGACGGCTAAAGTAGATGTATTCGAAAATGCAGTGGGCGAGGCGATCCTTTTGCACGAAGCGTTCGGAATGCAGCCCGTTCTTAGTGATGGTCAGGAATTCGCCGGCCTGGATGTCGCGAATGTAGTGTGCGCCCAGCAAGTCGAAGGCGCAAGTTTCGCTGGCAACGCACCAGGCTTTTCCCATGCGTGCAAGCGACAGCGGGCGGAATCCGAATCCGTCGCGGGCGACGTACATGGTGTCTTTGCTGATGAATACGAGGCAGAAACTGCCGGTAAATTTGGTGACAGCCTTCTTGATGGCTTCTCCTAAGTCGACGGCTTCGGTGCGGGCGATTTCGTGCAACAGAATTTCGGAATCGGATGTCGTCTGAAAAATATGGCCGTCGGCTTCCATTTCGGCACGGAGCTCGGCGGCGTTAGTGATGTTTCCGTTGTGGGCGACTGCGATCTGGCCCCATTTGCAACTCACCAGAATCGGCTGCGCGTTGGCAAGCGTTGAGGCGCCTGTGGTGCTGTAACGCACGTGGCCAATGCCTGCAAAGCCGTCAAATTCATTGATGTCGTGTTCTCGGAGAAGGGTCGATACAAGTCCCATTGACTTGCGGACGCGAATTTTGTCTCCGTCGGTGACCGCGAATCCGGCACTTTCCTGCCCGCGGTGTTGCAGGGCGTAAAGCCCCATGGTAATATTCCTTACGACAGTGTCGCCATTGTAAATGCCGATCACGCCGCATTCTTCGTGCAATTCGTCGAGCATAACGCCTCTTTGAAATGTATGTCCCCTCTACCTCGAAGGTCACAGCCCACCCGGACGGGTGCAAGCAAGGGAACGGCCGCCCCTGTTAAGCAAAAAATGTGCCTAAATGGCGAATTTGAGCGAAAATTGCCGTTTTGGAGCGAAAATAAGGTGCTTTGATGGTTCAAATAGAAAATCGCTTTACATTTGGTGTAAAACAAACTCTGAAAATTACAGAAAATGTAAAATAAGTGGGCTGACTTTAGCAGCTCACGACGAGGGCGATAAGGCCTGCGAACATGGCGACTTTCACCAGTTTTTGGGCGCGGCGATAGTTTTGCCTGTTCGCAAAAATCAGGATAGAAAGAATCGTGGGCGTGAAGATGGCTCCGGTAATAATCAAGAATAATGTGGGGTAGTAACCCTGCGCCACCGGAAGCGGCAAGATTGCCCAGCAGAAAATGCAGATGAATCCGGCGAGGCGCCTAGCGGTGGGGGCGCCTGCAATCAGCGGGAACGTCATGATGCCAGCCTTGAGGTCGCCGGTTTCGTCTTCCAGGTCCTTGTAGATTTCGCGGGCGGTCGTGAGGAGTATTGCGAACAGCATCGCGGGGTAGAGAAGTCCGATTTTGTTCGAAATTCCAAGCGTCGATTCGATGGATTCCTTGAGGCCCGTGGGGTAGAACAGGCAGAGAATCAGGGGTGTTGCGCAAAGGAAGGCGACTGTCATGTTCTTTAAAAGCGGAATGTGCTTGAGCCACTTGTTGTAGGCAACCAGAAGCGCGCTGAGTAGCACAAAGAAAATGCAAGCCGTGAAGTTCGTCTTGGTCATCAGGCTGTCGGCAAGGCCCGCCGCAACTGTGAGTACAAGAAGAATAATCCACGCCCTCCGCGCCGCTGCCACCGAAACCTTCCCGCTCACTAGCGGACGCTCCGGGCGATTCAGGCGGTCGCTATCCAAGTCCCAAATGTCGTTCTGGATGTTTGCAAAGGCAATTGCAAATGCAAACCCCAGCGCCTGCAAAACAAGCGGCAACCATTCGATACCGCCCGTCGTTGTGGGCAACGCCGAAAGCAGGTAGTAGCCGATTACAAGCGTGACCATCGCAATCACGATGTTCACCGGCCGGGACATTTTAACGAGGGCTAGGAGCATGCCGTGAATATAGAAATATTTGTAGAAACGGAAGGTTCGTCTTCCGCTGATTGGCTGTTTTGAAAATTTTACAATCGAAAATGGTATTCAGACGCCTGAAAAAAGCGTGTTAAGTAATAGGGGGTGCCCGTAACTTAACACGAAAGGAAACACATGCCTGACAACACCAATCATTCAACAAAAAAATACATCGTCACGAACGAGCATGGCGAGGAATTCCTGCTGCCCAAATACGCGGCGACTTTCCGCATCCTGATGGACGACAAGGACACAATTCGCGATGTGCTCAACAGCTTGCTCCAGCTGGACCATGACCATGAAATTGTTGACCTCGAATACGAATTTGAGAAGCCCATCGACATCTTTATGCCCGAAAACGACCCCGCGCGCCTCGATGTCTGGGTACATACCAGGGATAATCGGTATCTCAACATTGAGATGCAGAATAAAGTTCATTCGTTCTTTTTCGACCGTATGCAACTCTACAATTCGTACCTCACACTGCGCGGCAAGTACGAGTTTAACCGTTCTGACTATTTCATGGGCCTGCCGGAAGAGGAACGCAGGTATCGGTACTATGAACTTCCGGAAACGGTATCCATTTGGCTTTGCAACAATTCGGTGCTCAGATCAAAAGAAATATATAAGGACGTATGGTCCACCTATAGCGAATATGAAGTCAAGTCGGGGAACGCCCTTCCCATTTCACGGAAAAATAGGTATATTGTAGTAGACCTGCCCAATTTTTTGCAGTTGCGCAAAGGCGTGAAAACTCGCGAAGATTTCTGGCTCCGGCTCATTTCGAGAGGACCGCTCCAGGTTCCCGAAACGGAAGACCCGATTTTTGCAAATGCTCTTGACCGCTTGCGCGTAAGCCGCGTGAAACCCGAACTTTTGAAAGCACTGGAGGCAAACATGTTTGACCATCATGAATACGAGGTTCTCGAAGCCGAAGCCTTCCTCAAGGGCCAAGCAAATGGCGCACGGCAGGAACGTGAAAAAAACGAAGCTCGCGACTCAAAACGGGCTGACTTCTTGCGTTCGCAGAACGTGCCTGACAATGTGATTGCGGCAATGCTTGCCTTGAAATAGCATTTTTTTATAAGTCCGAAATTTGGATGCCGATCCTTGGGGTCGGCTTTTTCAATTCCTGCGACATTTAACTAAATTTGTCAAAAACGTTTGAGGTTACTGGAGGTCTTCCATGAAAAAGATTTTTGCGCTGTTCGCTCTATTAGCCCTGCTTGCAGCATGTGGCGATGAATCCTCTTCTTCTGTTTCGCCGGAACCCCGCCAGTGCGAGGAACAGAGCGATGACTGCGATAATGTAAGTTCTAGCAGTGGTGAAGTTTCCAAGAATTCTTCGAGTTCGCAAAAGAGCGCCGATAAGGACAAGTCTTCTTCGTCGGTAGAAAAGTCGAAGTCCTCTTCTAGCGAAGGTAAGGTCGCCTCTTCGTCTTCTAAAAAAGACGAAAATTCTAGTTCTTCAGTAGAAAAGGCAAAGGAATCTAGTTCCTCGGTAAAGCCTTCTTCTTCGGATGCCAAGTCCAGCAGCAGCGAAGAAACGAAAACGTCTTCATCAAGTGGCGTTTTTGACATAAACGCTCCCTGTACTTATGGAGATGTTTATGTAGAAGAAGTTGATGGTGAAAAAAAGGCTTACATTTGTTACGAAGATGGGTGGAAAAGATATATTCCGAAGTCTTCCTCTAGTTCCACACCCAAGAGTAGCAGTAGCCAGGGGTACAAATCTTTGCCGAATCCGTTGCGCTATAATATGAGCTATGGCGAATTTACTGATTCTCGTGACGGTACAAAGTACGCAACAATCGATATTGATAACGAGTTTGGCCCAGATAGTGTCCATCTAGCCTTTACCGTATTTGCCCAGAATCTTAAATATCATGAAAAAATGGTTGCTGGTACAGAAGAGCAAGATGACGACACAAGGGTGGAAATGTACTGCTATAACGACAGCATTGAGTATTGCAATGACTGGTGGGGCGGCTTGTACCAGTGGGCCGAAATGATGGCCTTGCCGTATGAATGTAGCAGTAAAAACTGTGCCGATTTGATTGACCCCGATGGAGACGGTTTCCATCAAGGCATTTGCCCGAGTGGCTGGCATGTAATGACCGAAAGGGAATTTCTTGCTGCATCTTATGCATCAGGCGTTGGTAAAAGTAATATTGAAAGAGCGAATACTATGAAATCTGAAATTTCTTTTTCGATAAGTTGGGGGAGCAATCTTACAGGAATGAGCTTGATTGCAACTGGCTATCGTTTGAATAGGATGGATGGAAATAAATTGGTAGTGTTCAAAAACTTTCGAAATGGAACATTTTTTCATTTTCCTGCAGAATATGAAGCCGTGGACGCAGCTACATGTAGAGGTGGAGCTGTGTATTCTGATGATGCTTATTTGGCAGGGGGTAATCAAAAAAGGTACGGCGCTTCCGTTCGCTGCGTTAAGGACTATTAATTCCCACAGCCTTCTCTAGGCTTTAAATCAAAAAAAGGTTTAACAAAAAAAATAAAGATTCCGCTGAGGGGTGGAATCTTAGGAGTTCTGTTATGTCTAACAACAAAAAAAACAACAAGAATAAGAAAAATCGCAAAAATTTCACTCTTGAAGCTCTTGAGCCGGAGCGCTTTTTTTCGGACATGAAAAGCTGATGCCGATTTCCATCGGCATGACGCGGGCGGGGAAAGGAGGTGCCGCATCAAGTGCGGCAAGACAACCGGAAATGAATGCCCTAAGGCGGAAGAAGATAAGTCGTCGAGCGAACATTCGTCGGCCGAAGGCCGAGGCCATGTGAGTGAGACGAGCACATTTCTGGAGCCGTGGGCATTTTTGAAGCTGGGGGTTTTAGGGGGCAGAGCCCCTTAGGCGAGAGGGTAGCGGAAAACCCGGCTAGATCCTTCGACTTCGCTCAGGATGACACTGCCGGGGTTGTAGCGAGGGGGAGGCGTCCCCCTTTTGTTGCTATATTTGCGGTATGCCGTTTTTTACCAAAAGCAATCTTGTGGACTTGCGGGCGGAAGCCGAGCAACTTTCGATTTGCGTGGAGCATTTTCTGTATGCGTCCGAGCGCGTGGTCGAGGGCGACTACAAAACGAAGGGCTTTTACGATAACTGTATCGAAAAATGTAATGGAAGACTCAAGGCAATTCATTTTTTGATGGAGTCCATTCGTCAGGATAGGCCTGTTTCGGAAGACGAACTCCAGGAATCGCTTCCGGATTTTTTAAATTGCAAGAAAGATGCTAAATAACGAATTCGATGACGAACCGGAACCGCTCCGTCGCGTAAAGCCGACCCGCCGCGATCACCGCAGCAGGCGTATTGACGTGATGCGTGAATTGGAATCGGGCGTGGTAGACGAGCGCCCGGTCAAGGAGCGTTTCAGTCGCGAATTCAAGAATCCCCGTATCAAGAAAATCAAGGACCCGCTCGAAAAGATCGACGAGAAGGATTGCGTTGAGGGCTTGGTGGTCGAAGTACACCGCCGCACTTGCGAAGTGCGCTTGCCGGAAGAAGGGACTGTCACTGCCATGTACCGTGCGACGACTTCGAAGGCGTTGGGGGAATTCCCGGCGGTGGGAGACCGCGTGCTTTTGGGGCAGGTGAACGAAGACGAGGATTCTGGCGAAGGCGTTGGCTCGCAGAAGTATTGCGTGGTGCGTGTGCTCCCGCGAAAGAGCGAACTCAAGCGCCCCGGCCCCCGCGATAGCTTTAGGCGTAAACTCACCTTGGCAGCAAACATTGACCAGGTGGTGATTGTCGCGAGCGTGACGCAGCCGGAATTCAACTACGGATTTATGGACCGCTTCTTGCTGGCGGCGAACCTGAATAACTTGCCGTTTGTGCTGGTGCTCACCAAGATGGATTTGCTGCCGAATGGCGAGGCCGATCTGAATGACGATATTCGCGACTTCATGAGTATCGTGGACAAGGTGATTCCCGTGAGCGTGAAGTCGGGGGTGGGCCTGGAACGCCTGCGCGAAGAACTCCTGGGCAAGTCGTCTGTGTTCAGCGGGCAAAGTGGCGTGGGCAAGTCGACGCTGGTGAATGCCCTGGTGCCGGGTGCGGAACTAGAAACGGGTGCCGTGCGTGAACGCGACGGAAAGGGTAGGCATACGACGACTTCTTCGAGCCTGTTCGATTTTCCGGGTGGCGGCTACGTGATCGATACGCCGGGGATTCGGAGTATTGGCCTTGCCGACGGTGATGATGACATGGACGGCGAGACCTTGGCGAAGATATTCCCGGGATTTTTCGAGGGTGACTTGTTTACTTGCAAGTACAGCAACTGCAAGCACCTGAAGGAACCGGGCTGTTCTGTGCGCGCGGCGGTGGAATCGGGTAAACTTTCGCGGGCCCGCTATGCGAGTTATTTGAGAATTTTGAATTCTAGGAATTAGGTTTGGGTGTTGTAATGGATATTGCTATTAAAATTACCTTGGTCGCGTCGATTGTGCTGGTTGGCTACAACCTGCACCAGTTGGTGACGAGTTACGAGGCAATTTGCGAAAAGGTCAAGGAATTCAAGGCGATGGCGTTGGAAAACGATTCGGACGAAAGTTCGATCCGCCGTTCGAATTTCTTGCTGACCGGAACGCTTTCGGTGCTGTTTATCTTGCTGACTTACCTTTCGGGCCTGGCCTACTGGGTGGTGGGCGTCGTGTTTGTGAAGCTTGCGGTTTCGATGTATTTGTCGCATTTGGAAATTTCGCAGATTTTCAAGGAAAATTCGATTCGTCCGAAGTTCTTCAAGATTACCAAGGTGGATGCCGCGGTGAATGTCTTGATGGGGCTTGGGGTGGCGGTAATTGCCGTATCGTGAGGTGCCTATGAAAAAGATAATCGCCCTGCTCGTGTTTGCGCTGTTCGCCTGCGTTCCGGCCTGGTCGCAGATGGAAGCGGCTATTGACCCGACTACGGGGGCTGCCACGGGAACTTCTGCCGGACCGTTGCTGAACGGAATCCGCACGCCGTTGATTATTGGCGGTGCGCTCGGCTTTGGTTCTGGTACGGGCGTGGGCTCTGACCGCGGAATTGGGCTTCGCCAGATTGAACCGATGATCGGTATCTGGTACCCGGGAATGGCTTTGCTTCGTGTGGGCTACGGCATGTACGGCTACGAAGAAGATAACGATGAAGGCAAGGATTACCAGGTGGACCATTCGGAAATGGATTTCGAATTGGGGCTCCATTTGCTGGGTGAAGTCTATTTGCTGGGATCGTATTCCCGCGTGAAGGAATTGAGCGACCTGGGCGACGTGGCCTGGAACGAATGGGGTGCGGGCTTTGGTTCTCTGTTGTTTATTTTCTCGAAGACGATGCTGTTTGCTGAAGTCGCTTATCGCTGGGTGTTGACGCATTACGATCCGTTCTTGGACAAGAAGGTTCACGGCGGGCGCATCCAGATGAATTTGGGATTCTCGGTGTACGTGTTCTAGGAAATGTGGTTGCGTTTTTAAGGAATTTGTTTTGTCTGATTATAAGAAGAATGTTGCTGTTTTAGGGGGAGCGTTCGATCCGGTTCATTTGGACCATATTAGGGTAGCAAAGACTTGTTTGCAAAAAGGATTTTGCGACGAGGTATGGTTTATGCCGAGTCCCGACCGCTGGGACAAGAAACTGAATGCGAGCCCCGAAGACCGCTTTGCCATGCTGGAACTCGCCATGGAAGGCGACCCGCGGCTGATTCTTTCGGATTTGGAAATACAACAGGGCGACTTTCGTGGTTCGTACGTGTTCTTGTGCGGGCTCAAGGAAAAATTCCCGGACATCAATTTTCGCTTGCTGACTGGAGCCGATACCTACGATGGCATTCCGCACTGGCGCGACCCGATGAACTTTTTCGGCACGAACTACAATGGACACCTGCTGTTGCGCGACATTGAACTGATTGTGTTTGCCCGTAACGGTTACCCGAAGCCGGATGTCGTGGAACATAAGGCGAAGGGCTATGCGGATTTGCTTTGGCTTGGGCCGGAGCAGGGCTTTGAAGGCGTGTATTCGAGTACCGCGATTCGCAAGGCTTTGCTGTGTGGCGAAGAACCCAAGGGCTTGCACCCGAAGGTGTACGAGTATATAAAGCAACACAATTTGTATAGAGAATAATGTCGCGCGCACCTTCTGATATGTACTTTGAGAGCGTGGTGCAGCCGGAGCATGAAGGCTGGCTGTTGCTCGATTCTCTTTGCAAGCGCTTTACTTACCACAGTCGTGAACTGTGGGGCGAAAAGATTGCGAATGGCTTTGTGGCCGTAAACGGCGAAACTGCGAATCTGGAAACTATTGCGCATCGCGGCGACAAGGTGGTGTACCACGTAACGAATTACACCGAGCCCGAAGTTCCGACGGATTTTAAGGTCGTGTTCGAAGACGACGAATTCATGCTGGTGGCAAAGCCCGCTGGCGTGCCGGTGCACCATACGGGCCATATATTCTACAATACCTTTACGGCGATTGTGCGTCGCGGGACAGACTACGAGACCGCGACCCCCATGCATCGCTTGGACCGCGATACGGGCGGACTTATGTTGTTTGCGAAATATGCGGAGTCGGCGGCCAGATTCCAGAAGAATCTGGACCGCATTTTGCTGAAGAAATTTTATATGGCGGTCGTGCGCGGGGACTTCTCGTCTGAACTTGTAGACTGCACGATGCCTTTGCGCGAAGACCCCGCGGACCGCTTGCGGCTCCGCATGCACCACTTTGAAGACGGCAAACCCTGCCACACGCGCTTCAGAAAGGTGGGCGAGGGGCAGCTTTTACAGCCGGTGGCAGGCGAGTCGAAGTACTCGGTGGTGGAGGCGGAACTTTTGACGGGCCGCAAGCACCAGATTCGTGCACACCTCGCCGAGCTCGGGTACCCGATTCTGGGCGACCGCTTGTACAACTTCGATGGAATCTACTACGAGAAGATGTCTCGCTCCTGGTCGCGCGATCCTTCGGTCGATAATTCCGAAGAAGGCCTTTCCGCCGAAGACCTAAAGGCCCTCGGCGGCAAGTCGCAGATGCTTTATGCCTACAAGGTCGAAATCCAATTGCCTTACTGGAAAGAACCGCGCGTTTTTGACTGCGAAGACTATCCGGCTGACATGGCAGAGCTGGTGAAAAGGGTTAAAAGCGGCGTCTAAAATTGCGAAATGCACTCGAAAATGATTTTTTTCAAAAAAAAACGCAAAAAATTCGCCCTTACCCCTTGACGAATTATTCTGAATATCTATATTTGGTGCCGTCGATGAGAGCAATCTCAAAGGCAAAACCAAATTGCTTCATAGCTCAGTTGGTAGAGCCCGCGACTGTTAATCGCGTTGTCCTTGGTTCGAGTCCAAGTGAAGCAGTGAAAAAGGTTCCGATGAAAGTCGGGACCTTTTTCTTATACTCTCGACTCGGCAAAATGGGGCTGCCTAAGTCCTTATTTTTTATATTTTGAATGTACCATTTTAATGAGGGCTTTTATGCTCAAGAAACTGATTGCCATTCTGTTTGCTGCTGCGGTCTTTGCCGTGGCTGACCCCATTGCAATTGAAGGCCGTCTGACCGAAATCCCGGGCAAGATGCCGAGTAACGACTTGTACAGCTACGTGTACGTGTTCAAGTACAAGGTGCTCAAGGTGGAGTCGGGCAAGCTCGATGCCAAGGATGTGCTGGTGGGCGTTTACAACCCGCTGATTGCTCGCGGCAAGGTCAAGGACAAAATGGCCGACAAGTCCAAGGGCAACGTGGGCGAATTCAAGGCGAAGGCCAAGCATAAGCTCAAGCTCGTTCCGCTCGAAGGTAACTGGGACGGCGCTGTCGAAGATGAATACTTTGACGACGAATCTCCGCGCTATTTGGCCATCGAAGTGAACGAGTAGTTCGTGGTTTTCTCTTCCCAGATTTTCCTTTTCTATTTCTTGCCGACGTTCTTGGTCGGGTACTTTGTGTTGCTCAAGTTGCACGCAAGGCATTCGACGCTGAACTTTTTCATTACGATTTTTAGCTACCTGTTCTATGGTTGGCTTGAACCGTGGCTTGTATTTTTGATGTTTAGCTGCACCTTGGTGGTGTATGTGTCCGGGCGCTTTATTTCGGCTCCGGGGGCATCCAAGTTGCAACGGAACTTGGCGCTGGGGGCCGCGGTGGCGGTAAACCTGGGCGCGCTCGGCTTTTTCAAGTATTATATGTTTGGCATGGGCATCGTGAACGACGTGGTGACCAAGCTCGGCTGCGAACCGTTCTCAATCATGACGGTGCTCTTGCCGGTGGGCATTTCGTTCTATTCGTTCCAGTCCATGAGTTATGCGATTGACGTGTGGCGTGGTACGGCGCCTCCGGTTAAGGATTTTGCGACTTTTGCTTGCTATGTGGCGCTGTTCCCGCAGTTGGTGGCGGGCCCGATCGTGCGCTACAATACCGTGGCCGAGGAACTTGCGACCCGTACGCATACGCTTGATAACTTTGTGCGCGGCATAGCGTTCTTCTGCTTTGGCTTTGCCGAAAAGATATTCCTTGCAAACCAGGTGGGCATTATTGCCGACCGCGTGTTTGCGGCTGATGCTCCGGGTGTCCTCAACAGCTGGTGGGGCTCGCTTGCGTACATGTTCCAGATTTACTTCGACTTCTCGGCGTATTCGAACATGGCGATCGGTCTTGGACTCATGCTTGGGTTCCATTTCCCGCGCAACTTCAACGGTCCGTACCGTTCCAAGAGCATTACCGAATTCTGGAAGTTCTGGCATATCTCGCTGACGAGCTGGTTCCGCGACTACCTGTATATTCCGCTGGGCGGAAACCGCGTGGGAACGGCGCGCCTGTACTTTAACCTGTTCCTGGTGATGTTTGTGAGCGGCGTGTGGCACGGTGCGAACTGGACCTTTGTTTGCTGGGGCCTTTACCACGCCTTCTTTATGATTGTGGAACGCGCGAACAATAAGAATGCCTTTTATTACAAGGCTCCCAAGTTGGTGCAGGTCCTGATTACGCAGGTAATCGTGCTGTTCGGCTGGGTGCTGTTCCGCGCCGATAGCATTGGCGAAGCCTGGCGCATGTGGAAGTGCATGCTCGGTTTGAATGCGATCAGCTCTGCCGATGCGATTCTTTCGGCTGAAATCTTTACGCCGACTTGCTTGTTCTTTATGGCGCTTGCGGCTCTGCTTTCGTTCTGGAAGTTCCGCAGTTTCGATTTCTGCAACAACGTTTCGCCCGTGCGCGTGGCGTTGGCCTTGGTCATTTTTGTGGTTGCGGTACTAGCTTTGTTTACACAGAGTTACAATCCGTTTTTGTATTTCCAATTCTAGTGAAATGTCCTAGTCTAGTGAATACTTAATTTTCTATTTTTAAGCCCATGAAATATTTAACCCGTTTTTTGAGTGTTGTCGGCCTTGCTTTTCTTTCTGTTATGGCAGGCTGTAATAGTCCGTTTTCCGAAGAAGATCCGGTTGTTGTATCGGTAGGGGAAACTAAGCTCCGTCAATCTGCGGTTTATCGTCTCGTTCCCGAATGGGATTACTTGTCGGATCGTGAAAAGTTGACCTTCCTGGAACATTGGATTGACGAAGAAACCATTTACCAGGAAGCAATGGCCAAGGGCTTTTGGAAGGATTCCACCTTGCAGGAACAGATTAGGCGTACCGAACGTAAGCTGACGGTCGATTATTACCTGCAGACCTTTGCCGACACCATGATGCTCGGCGATACCGAAAAGCTGGACTACTACCACGCTCACCCGGAATTCTTTGTCCGTGGCCGCAACTTGCTCACCGGCTCGATCCTTTACTTTAAGGATTGGCAGATGGCCGAAATGTACTACAAGGGTCACCGCAAGTTGACTTATGAAACCTATGTGGCAAACAGCTGGATGGTGAAGCGTATTGAAAACTTCGATACGGTTGCGGTCAGCCCCGATAGCTGCATTCTCCCGTCGTTTACCAATGTGGAATTCGGCAAGCTTTCGCAGGTGAAGCTTTGCGGTGGCCAGCTGAAGGCTGTCGTTGTGCTGTCGAGACTTGATTCTGCCGATGTGTTGCCTTATGCCGAAGTGGCCGAAGATGTGGCTGCACGCGCTTGGGTCGAACACCAGAAGACGGTGCTTTCTCGCCTGAAGAAGGAATGGAAGAAGGTTCGCCCGATTTTCTCGCAGATGAATGTCTTTGGCGAGAAGGATAAGTAATGATGCTTTTTGCGATGATGAAACGAGTTGTTTTTGTACTGAGTGCTTTTGCCGCGTTCGCTTTGGCTGAACCGGTGCTGATGGAAGGAATTGCTGCTGTTGTTGACGGAAAGCCGATCATGCGTTCGGAATACTTGAATGCTTTGTATCGCTATCAGGAAACTCCGGAAGGCTCCGCCATGTCCGAGGCGGATCAGCGTAAGTACGTGCTGGACCAGATGATCGAAGAAAAGGTCTTGCTCAGCCGTATTGACCGCGATTCCATCGTGATTACCGATGCCGAAGTCGACCAGCGCGTGAATGCCCATTTGTCGCAGCTTGCTGCTAGCCAGAATACGGACCTTGCAACGCTCGAGAAGGCAATCCGTGCTCAGCTTGGCATTAGCATGGCCCAGTACCGAGACCAGCTTTCGAAACAGATTCGCAACCACATTGAAATGGCTCGCGTGCGTCAGCGCCACGTGGGTTCCGTAACGCCGACCAAGAAAGAAGTGGATGCTTTCTTTGCCGAATACAAGGATTCTATTCCGCAGCAGTTCAACTGCGTGCTCTTGAGCCATATTCAGCTCCCGATTGAACCGGATTCTTCTATTGTGGATTCGGTAAAGGCGATTGCGGATTCCTTGATCGATACGCTGAACTTGGGTATGAGCTTTGAACTCCTTGCTAAGGCTCATTCGCAGGATACCTCTGCCATTAAGGGCGGCGATCTCGGCTACTTTAAGCGCGGCCAGCTCGATCCGGCTTTTGAACGCGCACTCGACCAGTTGAAGAACGGTCAGTATTCTTCGTACCCGGTGAAGACTAAGCTGGGTTGGCATATTGCCCGCGTGCTTGGCCGTAAAGAAGATGGTGTGCGCTCGGCGCAGATTTTGCTCCGTACGATTCCGACCGCAAAGGATTCTGCTGCGGTTCTTGCTCGCGCCGATTCTTTGAGAAATAGCATTAAGACGACCGAAGCTTTTGCCGCTGCTGCCAAGAAGTTTAGCGAAGACAAGTCCAGCAATTTTGCCGGTGGCCGCCTGGGCTGGTTCCAGCGCAACGAAATGGAACCGGCTTACGTGGAGCCTGTGGCGAATTTGAACGTGGGCGAAATTTCGGAACCGGTGCTGATTGACGGCGCCTATCATTTGTTCCGCCTCGATGATTCCCGCCAGACTCGTGACTTGACTTTGGAAGAAGATTACGGCAAGATTGAACAGATGGCCGCAACGCATCTTGAAAACCAGAAGCTTGAAGCGCTCGTGAAAAAGTGGCGCGATGAAGTTCACATTGAAGTTCGCATGACGGAATAATTCAGGTGTGCGATGATTCACTTTAACCACGTCACAAAGTCTTACGAAGACAATTGGAAGGCGCTTTCCAATGTGACGTTGCGTATTCATAAAGGTGAATTTGTGTTCCTGACCGGGCATTCCGGTGCAGGTAAGTCGACGCTTTTGAAGTTGATCTACATGGACGAACGCCCCGACGAAGAACGCGGCGGCCAGGTGATGGTGAAGTTTACGGGCGACTGCCTGTACGACAGCAAGAATACGCCGGATAGCAAGATTCAGGCGCTTCGTCGCAAGATGGGGATTATCTTCCAGGACTTCAAGTTGCTGCTGGACCGCAATGTGTTTGAAAATGTGGCGCTTGCACTTCGCATTGTTGGTACACCGAGTAAGCTGATCAATGCGGCTGTCTTTGACGCTTTGGCTCTCGTAGGCATTAGCCAGAAACGCTTTGCCATGCCGTATACGCTTTCGGGCGGTGAACAGCAGCGTGTGGCGATTGCACGCGCCATGGTGCATAATCCGTACCTTCTCTTGGCTGACGAACCGACCGGTAACTTGGACCCGAAAAACGCCGAAGAAGTTTTCAAGATTTTCAAGGAAATCAATGCCCGCGGAACAACCGTCGTGATGGCGACGCATAATCCGGACTTTTACTTGAACAGCCCCTTCCGCCGTTTGGTGCTTGACCACGGCGAACTCTTGAACAGAGATTTGATTTAATTTGTTTTAAATTTGGAGGGGCGGGGAATGGGGACTTGGCTTAAGAGCACTATTTGCTTGCTACTTGTTAGCTTGTCAGTACTTGCCTCCGAAGGAGAATCGAAAAATGAGTATTGGCGAGAAGATCAAAGCCATGATGTGTTTTATTTCGGTGCCGATGTCTCTACATGGTCCGATCATGTTGATTACAATATGGTGGTTGAAGGGGGAAAACCCATTTTAAATCGCCTTTATTTGACGGCTGATTTGTTGAATCTTCACATTATGTCTGACAAGGACAGGGAAGATTCCGATTCGACCGCAAGAATAACGGGCATGAGTAGCCTAGTGTCGTTGTTTTTTTTGCCGTTTGTTATTTCGGGCAATGAGTCTGAAAATACCATGTTCGGTGTCTTGGCCTTGATGAATCCGACTTTGGAGTATTATTTTTGGGAAGGCTTTACGACCGTGTCGGTTGGTGTGGGGTATAAGACGGATTGGTTTGCTTTTAGCCCTGGGCATGAATTTTATTTTAGACCGCACGCAGATGTGAATTTAAACGTCTTTATAGTTAGGATTTCTGCATCGTATGCGTATGTGGTCAAGGATACCTATGACTTGAAAAAAGGTTCAAGGTTTTATCTAAGAATCTACTTGGGAAATTGGTATTAGTTAGACTTGAATGGCGCGAATTTCGCCGGGTTTCAGGTCGCCAAGCGTATATTTGTCAAATTGGATGCGCATGAGGCGCAAGACTTCGTAGCCCAAGTGGGCGAGCATGCGGCGGATTTCGCGGTTCTTGCCTTCAGATAAAGTGATTTCAAGCCAGCAGTTCTTTTCGCCTTCGCTGTAGAGGATGGCGCGTTCGGCGTGCATGAATTCTTCGCTTTCGCCAAAGACGCGGGGCGGAACGTTGAAGCCTTTTTCCATTTGCGTAAGTTCGGCTGCGGTGGGTTTGCCCTTGACTTGTACGCGGTAGATTTTGAGGTGTGTGGGGTCGGTGAGGACGCGATCCGCCCAGGTTGTGTCATTGGTAAAAAGCAGCAAGCCTTCGCTTGCGGCGTCGAGGCGACCTACGGGAGCGATGTGCGGCATGGGCTTGCCGGGATACGTTTTAGCGAACTGTTCGCGGAATAAATCCATCACGGTCTTGCGGCCTTTTTCGTCGCTTGCGGTGGTGACGATTCCGCGGGGCTTGTTCATGGCGAAGTAGACGAATTCGCTTGCGGTAACGGGAACGCCGTCGACAAGGATTTCGTCGTTTTCGTAGGCGGGCGATTCGGGGTCGCGCACGGGCTTGCCTCGGAGAGTCACATGGCCTTCGCGTACCAGCTTTTCGGCTTGGCTGCGGCTGCAATAGCCGCGCTTGGAAATCACGCGGGCAACGCCGTGGGCGCCTTGCTTTTGTGGCTTGTGGTTATTGAATGCCATGGAACCCCGTGAGTAAGCGGAACAGTTTCTCGTTTAGCGCGTTGTTGAGGGCGTCTGCTGCGGTGGTGTCTTCAAAACCCATGTCGCGGGCGCGTTCGCCGCAAATGTCGATGCCTAAAATTTTTCGGTTCTGTGCGAGGTGTGTAAGCGTGGCGGTGAGTTGCTTAAACGTGAGCGAGCCTTGATCCCAGTTGGTGGCAGCCTCTGCCGTAGAGAGCGCGTCTTTGTCAATGGAAATATAGAGGCTTGGGGTATGGGGTCGGCACAGAGTGCCTTTGAGGTGTGGGGTAATAGACTCTAGTTCACTTTCGTGGATGAAGTTGACTCGGTTGAGTATTTCGGCGGCGTTCGCTTGCGAAAGGTCTTCGCGGATTTCTTCAACTAGGTGGTCGGCGACTCCGATAACGGTTACATTCTGCACGAACTTGTTGTGGTCAAGAACTTCTTTAATCCAGCCGCCGCAACTCAAGATTCCTTCGAATCTGGGCGGTTGCATATCGGGATGGTGGTCGAATACCACAAGGTTAAAAGGCTCTTGAACTTGGTCCGTCCAGAGTTTGCTCATGTAGTGGTAATTGCCGTTGTCGAAAAAGTGAATGCCGAAGGAATTGTTGCCAACGCTTTCGATTTGCTGGCGGAGAATAGCTTGTGCCTCGTCATCGCAGTAGCAGTCGGTGCCGTCAACTTGAGTGCAGTCAAACCAATGAATATTCTTGTCGGTAGCCGCAGATTCCCGCAGCTTTTGCATAAAAGGCTGCTCGGCGTAAACACCTGTGAAATCTTGGATAGTGATTATCGACATCTTGACTCAAATATAAACTTATTTGCTAAAGCGCTTGCAGAAGGTGCAACTTTGACAAAGCGGGTGGCGCAATTCGTGCTTCTCGAATCCTTCGCGGAGGCTTTTGGCGGCAGGCGATTCGAGAATTTCTGCAAGACTCTGGTCGGTGATTTTTCCGAGCGTGATTTGTCCGCTATGGTCGAGACAGCAGGCGACGACGCGGCCATCGTGCAGAATCGCAACATGCGTGTCGAGGGCGCGGCAAGTCCCTGTTGTGTTTCTCTCGTCTCTCGTCTTTTGTCTCTCGTCTAATTCAGGCCATTCAAAGCGGGAATCTTGATGCAGGTAGATTTTTCCGATTACGGGGAAACTCTTGTGCCGGCTGCAGAAATGTTCCTGTGAGATTTGTTGGCAAGGTTCTGCGCCGCTTGATGCGTTACAGAAAGCTTCGTTGACCTTTGAAATCATGGCTCGATTCCATGCGTCGCTGGCATCGTCGCCTACGTTCCAGAGCCTTAAATTAATGTACATGTCCGGACGTTCGGCGTTTGCGAGCTTACAAAAGTCGAGGACATCTTGAAGGTGGTGCGAGGCTATCTCTGGCGGAAGCTCCGCGTAGGCGTGCGTCGAAAAATTCACCTGTCGCACGGCGGGGGAGGCAAGAATCAACTTGCCGGTGCGTGCAATGGTGGTGCCGTTGGTGGTCAAGTTCAGCTTGAGGGGCGTGGCTTCCAGTTTTTTCAGGAAATGTCCAAATCCTGGATGCAGCGTGGGCTCGCCGAGCACATGAAAGTAGACGTTCTCGGCTACGGTTGCCGATTCAGCAATGCAACGCTCGAACAGTTCCGAACTCATGAAATCACGCTTGCCCTGCGAATTGTCAGAAGAATCCTTTCCGCAAGGGCAAAAGCTGCAATTCAAATTGCAAACATTCGTGATTTCAATGTAGACCGCGTTCATAGATCCTTCGACTCGTTGTACTCGCTCAGGATGACACTAGGTGTCACTTTAGTCTCAGTTTTTTCTGGGCGTAAATGCTTTGACCGCCGTTGCAAACGAAGGCGAAAACGCATACGATAAAGAACGCGGGCAACGTGTCGAATCCAAAAATTTCGGCTCCGATAAAGATGGGGGCCAAGAGCGTGTTGGTGGCTCCGCCAAAGACTGCGGCATAACCGAGGGCTGCTGCGAGTGGCAGGGGAACGCCCACCATGGCGGCGACCCAAGCGCCGAAGGTTGCTCCGATAGCAAATAACGGCGTGACTTCGCCGCCCTTGAACCCGACGGCAATCGTTGCAATCGTGAGTGCAAATTTCAGAATCCAGTCGCAGGCAAAAACCGTCGTGCCAACGGCGGCTCCATTTGCAAAGCAGAAATCAATCAGGTTCGTGCCTAGGCCCGCGTAGCGGCCCTGCCAAAACAACAGCAACAGAAGGCTAATGGCGATGCCGACAAAGGCGATGCGCTTGACTGCATTCGGTAACTTGTTAGCGGCGAGTTTCTTGGCGAGCGAAAGCAACTTGGCAAATCCGCCACCGACAATGCCGAAAAGCACGCCGAGCAAAGCTAGCTTCAATACAAATTGAATATTCAATCCAGTTTCGTTCCACAGGAGTCCAGCGACATTCCAATCCGGGAAAAGCGTAGCCAAATCAATGGAGAACTTTTCAAGCCCGAGCATTTCAGAAACTTTGTAGGCCGTAAAGGCGGCGACCGTGGCGGGGAGTAATGCCGACAGATTCAAGTAGCCAACCAGCAGAACTTCGAGCGCGAGCGCAATGGCTGCGAGCGGTGTTTGGAAAAGTCCCGCAAAACCGGCGGCCATACCTGCAATCAGCAGAATCTTGCTTGCGTTTTCTACAGGAATTTTTTTGCTGATATTGTGCCCGAGTGTTGCGCCAATTTGAATCGCGACGCCTTCGCGGCCTGCGCTACCACCGAATAAATGCGTAAGCCAAGTGCTTGCCGCCACCATCGGGATCATGCGCAGCGGAATTTCGCTTTCTTTACCGTGGGCAACTCCGAAAACCATATCCATGCCTCGTTCGGTGCCCTTGCCAAATTTTTTGTAACCAAGAACAATTGCAACGCCAATCAAGGCAAGTCCTGGAATCCAGTAAAGTGGGTTGGCATCGCGTACTGCGCTTACTGCCAAGAGTACCTGCCCAAAGAATGCCGTAAGGGCTCCTACGACTGCTCCCACAACAACAGCAGCGATTGTCAAAATTGGAAGCGACAGCCATTTTTGAACAAATGCGCTGATTCTAGCCTTCATCTGTTCCTTCGCCATGCGCATCATTTGCTCCTTCATTTCGGGGGACATGCCGGCGAATTGTTCCTTGAACTGGTTGTATTTGCCAAAATCTCTAAAATTCATGGATAATCCTTGATTGCGCGGTAAATTTAGAAATTTAGTCCGAAAAGCAGATTTAGTATATTTGAAATATGAAATTGGAATCCCGCTCTAAAAAATTTTCATTGACTCAGATTTCTTTGGCGATGCTTTCGTCGTCGCTCTTGGTGGCAGCTCTTTCTTCTTGCGCCTCGAATAAACCGGATGCAAATACGTCCGCGACCGAGAACGTGTCTGCGGAGCGCCCGGCGGTACTTCCGCCTCAGCCTTCGACGCCGGTGACCGTGTTCGAGATGAAAATCATCGGTGCTGATAAGCAGGTGCGAGTGGTCAACAAGCCGACACTTGCTGCGCTTGATTTTGCGGCGTATTTCAATAACCCGATTCGCTTGGCAGGTAAAGAAGAAAAACCTGAAAACTATACGGGCAAAATGGCGTCGGCAAAGCTTGCTGAATATCCGTTCCCGATGCTTGATTCCCTTTCGGAATATGAACCTGCCGCTGTTGCAGGTCGCCAGCCATTGGCTTGGGAACCGCTTGCGAAGATTCTATACGCACAGACCGGAAACGATTCCCTTTCGCAGATGTTGAATTCTGTTGAAGCGGTCAAATGGAATGAACCCGATGTGTTCAGAGCCTTCCAGACGGTGAGCCGCATGTGGGGCGTTCCCTTGAGCGATGGTTCTGTGGACTGGTGGGTTGAAGTGATGCCTGCGCCGTGGACGGGCCGCTCCGTATTTTACGGAAAGCTGAAGTTGAGCTCTACGGGTGAAACCGCTGAAATCTTGAATTACTACTTGACTGGCGAAATGAATATTGACGATGCCATGAACTGGGCTCGCACTTTGTCGTCTTATTGGTATCCGACTTTGAATACGGACTTGGAACCGCATACGGCGGGAGCTCCGTGGGAAGGCGATGCCAATAGACCGTTTGCCGTAATGCGCGGAAATCCGATGGGAACCCCGATGTGGATTGCCTTTGAAGTTCCTGCGTTCCGTATGAATGACGAGGCCTTGCGCGCCAAGCGTACAGCGGATTCCTTGGCGGAAGCGGGTGAGGTGGTTCCGGTGAACCGTACGCTTGATACAAGTTCCGCTTTTAGACTCGAAACGCTTGCTTCGCTCGAAGGTACGTGCCCTGTGAATGCGAATACGAAAAAATTCCGCGATGCTCTTTCGAAAAAATTGAAGAAGCTTCCGAAGGAACAGAACGCTTGGGCTGGTGGCGACATGCTTTGGTTTAGGCGCAATGCCAACTACCTGCTTGCCGATAAAATAACCAAGCAAGATTCCTTGCACAATCCGCTTCCGCGCTTGCTGGAACTCAAGAAGTATCTGGATTCCTTGAATGTGCAGCTCTTGGTGGTGCCGGTTCCGGTGAAAGAAGAAATTTACGGCGAACGCCTGGTCGAAGGCACTGCTGCCGACCTTTGCGTGAATCCGGCCGGTCGCGAATTTACTCGCGAAATGCTTGCCGCTGGGCTCGACGTGCTTGATCTTTACCCGGCCCTGATGGCTGCCAAATCGGGCGATGAACCTCCGCATTACAGCTACCAACGCTACGATACGCACTGGTCCTTGCCTGGCATGCTTGCTGCCATGGAACTCTTGGCTAGCCGCGTGACTCAGTATTCTTGGTACGCCGAATCGGGTGCTCAGCCTGGTTCGCTTAATCTGCAAGAAACACAAACGGTGCGTGAAGGCGATCTCGTGGCGCATTTGCCCGATGCCGAAAAGTCCAAATATGCAGCAGATACTTTGCCTGCAATGAAAATCTTTAAGGGTACCGAAGCTTACAAGGGCGGCAAGAATTCGCCGATTCTCTTGATGGGCGACTCCTTTACGGGTGTATTTGAATCCGTTGATCAAAAGAGCGGAGGTCCGGGCTCGCTTCTTGCTTATGCGACAGGGCTTGACGTGCAGGTGCTTACTAGCTGGGGCGGCGGCCCGGGCGTGTACCACCGCATGATGAAAATGAAGAAGGATATGCAGAGCAAGCGTCTCGTGATTTACATGATGACGGCTCGCGACTTCTGGCAGTCTCCGATGGAATGGGATGGTTTATAGACGAAAGACGAGAGAGGATATATTATAAAATGAAAAGTATTTTATTTCTCTCGTCTCTCATCTCTCGTCTCTCGTCTAGGTTCTTTTGGCCGGTGCTTATCATCGTTTTCTCGGCGTCGTTAGCGCTGGTGCTTTGGAGCGGGCGTGCCGAAACCATGGGCTTTCGCGATGCGGCGTGTTCTTTTGAAGACCGCATGCCGGGATGCCTCGATTCGCTTGAACTTTGGAATAGCGGACTTGCTTATTTCGATAGTTCGCTTGCGGCCACGCACGATACTTTGTGGAGCTTGAAAAGTCTGCTTTGGACATATTGGGGATTTGAATTTGCGGGCGCAGGCGATGCCGCCGTTTCCGCCGAAGCGATTCTTCCGTTGCATGTGTTGCAAATGAAAAAGTCCGGCTGCATGGGTCTTTCTTGGCTTGCGATGATGGTGGCCGAAGAACGTAACTTGCCGCTTTCGGTTATCATGCTTCCGGGACATGTGTTCCTGCGCTATGGCATGGATTCCTCGACGGCAATCAATTTAGAACCAAACCGTGAAGGCTATAGCTATACCGATGCCGAGTACCGCGAAAAGTACAAGGCCGGCCCCTGGACTGGGCTTGAATTTAAACCGCTTACGCCATCGCAGTTTGTGGGACTTGCCGCCTTTAACATGGGAAATTTGTATCTGGATAGCGATTTGCGCCGGGCACTCACCTGGTACCGCATGGCCGAAGAGTTTTTTGCGGAATATCCGGGCATCAAGGCGAACCAAGAGATTGCCAAAAGCCGCTTGCCTGACCACTTGTAGGCGAATTTTAGGCTTGAAATTATTATTTTTTGCAAATGCGTGTTGCCTTACTGTTTTTTGTATCGCTGATTTTTTATGCGTGTTCCTATGAAGGTGGATCTTCAGGGGAAATCGTTGTTGATTTTTCGGAAGATGAATTGGACTGCATGGTGCGAGTTGTTGCTCGAAATGCAAACGCTTTGCTCGGTACAAATGATCCTCAGGCTAAGACTGAAGAATACCCGCAAATGAGAGTCAAAATTGACTATTCGTTTTCGATGGGACAGCACGAAGTCACTTGTGGCGAGTTTAATAAGTTGATGAAATCTCAGGGCTTGACGCTCTCTTGCGAGAACAAGGACCTCCCTGCAACGGATTTGACCTATTACGATGCGGTGCTGTTTGCCAATGAAATGAGCAAGGCGAACAAATTTGACACGGTATATACTTTTACGAGCAAGCAAGTCGATAGCGATGGACATTGTACATTCCTTGAAGGTTTCAATTTTCACCCTGATGTAGAGGGTTTCCGCTTGCCGACCGAAGCGGAATGGGTCTTGGTTGCAGGTCGTAACTGGAATCCCGCGGCCGCCTGGAATGCTGAAAATTCGAACATGAAACTTCATGAGGTGTGCTCGCGCAGGGATTCTACCCGTTTTTGTGATTTGGCGGGAAATGCCATGGAATGGGTTAACGACTGGCTCGGCTTCTTTAGGGATACCACCATCTATAATTATGCTGGCTCCCCGGATGGGGGTAACCTGGGACGGAGAATCCTTAAAGGTGGTTGCTACCGTCAGCAGGCTTCTGCAATGCAGTTGTATAGCAGAACCGATGTTTATACTGTTACATCTTCGACTCGTGCCGAATATGTCGGATTCCGTTTGGCGTTCGGATCGATTCCCGATGCCGTATGGATGAGTTACGATGGGCAGGTGAATTCCTCGCGTGTAATTGCTTTGGTGAATCAGCGTACCCTAAAGTCCATTTTTGGAACCTATAAAGCGATACTTGCTTTTAGAAACAACCTCAATGGTCACATGGGTTATTTCAATTTCTCAAACGGCTCCATTTATACGGTAGACTTTCCGGATGTCTATGAGGATTTCCACCCTGAAATTTCTCCGAATGGGCGTTATATTGCGTATTGTTCGGGATTGGAAGGCGTGTCCGGTACGTCGACTATTTACGTAAGAAGGATTGAGCTGGGTGTAAATGGAATAGTAGGATTGAATGTTGAATCGGCGGCGATTCCACGGTGGCGCGTCTTGCCGAATGGCGATACAGTTATAGTGTATGTAACCGATGCTGGCAACAATAAGAACGATGGTTCGTTTAAATCGGCCTCGACATGGCAAGTGACGTTCCAAAAGGGTCGATTCGGTAAGCCTAAAAAACTATTTGACGGGGCGTATCACGACGGCATAAGCCCAGATGAAAAGTTGACTGTGAGCGGCGCGCGTCTGCTCCGTGCAAGAATAGCCGATTCGTCATCTACGGTATCGTCTAGTGCCCGCGATACGGTTTGGTTCAATGGTGAACAGGCTTGCAACGCCTCCCTTTCGATGGACGGCACCAAGAAAACCCTGTTCCTTGATTTTGGCAGCAAGACAGGGCGTGATTTTGTAGGGGAATCCTATGGAGTGCATGAACGCCTTTTGGTCATGGATAGTACGGGTAAGTTGATCCGTTCCGTTAAGGCCCCGGCGGGGTATTCGTTCGACCACAGCGAATGGGTGCGTGGACGTTCGGATTATGCGGTGGCGACGCTTGCCGATGCAAATGGCATGCACAATAAAATTGTTCTTGTGAATTTCTTGGACAGCAGCATTACGGATTTGGCTGAAGGCGACGATCTTTGGCAACCGAATCTTTGGCTTCCTGATGCTTATGACAAGTCTACTTTGGAAGTCGATGAAGATAGCGCCGGCGTGTACATGCATGTAGGCGATAATCTTGAAGGCCTTTTGATGCGCTATAATATGGAAGTCTTGTGGAAATACCGCGATACCGCCAATGTGGTCGTACTAGGTTCTTCTCGTCCGATGCTTGGCGTGTCCCCGAAGTATTTTAGTCCGAAATTCTTTGTCATTAACCTTGCGCAAACGCCTAATTCCATATACATGTCGAGGGATTATTTGGATACTTATATCTTCCCGCATGTAAAACGCTTGAAGTACATTATTCTGTCTTTAGATCTCGATTTGTGGTACAAGAGCGAAGAAGAGAGTTTCTTTGTGAATGGCTATGAACAGTACGCCGGTTATGTCTATGACAAAAACCACGATTATTGGAAAGACGGTTATCCGAACGGGCTTTTGGAATGTACGGAGAACTACATTTCGGTAGATGGAGAATCGTTCTTCTTGGATGATCGTGGTCGTTATTTAAGTTCGGAATGCAAGTCTTGGGGCGACCGTGCTGATATTGCGATGGATTCCATGTTCTTTGACAAACATCCTGAGGCATTGGAAAATTCTATCGCGGCATTAAAGGAAATTCTCAAAAAGGCCGAAGAAAGAGAAATTTACGTTATCGGTGTGATTTTCCCGCTGAATCCGAATTATAAAAAGACGGGCGCATTTGGCCGTTACGGCATGCGTCGAAGCCTGGCTCAAAAGGTTATTGAAGATTTGAAGGGTTTTGAAGACGAGTATCCTCATTTTAGACTTTATGACCAGAACCTGATGGGGGATCATACTTATGATGACGATACCGCTTCGGATTCAGACCATCTTTGTTCCAAAGGTGCCTCCAAGATTTCGACTCGAATCAACGAGTTCATGAAACAATTAAGGTAAATGATGAATAGGGTGCTTTTTCTGTTGCTGCTGGGCGCGCTTTTGGCGGCTTGCTCCAATTCTGAAAGTGTTTATTCACATGAGGCTTCGGAGCCCGTTCTTGTATTCGATTCGCTGAAAGAGATGATTTCTATACAGCTCGAAAAGAAAGAGCTTGTACTTGGAACGAACGAAGAATTGGCGAAGGCGAATGAACGCCCTCAAATGAAGGTTTCGCTGGATTACGATTTCTCGATCGGTAAGCACGAAATTACCTGCGGTGAATACAATTCGCTGATGGGGGCCGCCGAGATGATCTTGAAATGCGAAAACAAGAAGTTCCCGGCGACGAACCTGACTTATTACGATGCGGTCCTGTTTGCAAATGCCCGCAGCAAGGCTGAAGGCTTGGATACGGCTTACAGTTATACAATCGCCGTTTTTGATGTTGAAAAACATTGCACGAATTTGGAAGGCTTTGCCTACCACCCGGAAGTAAATGCATATCGATTGCCGACGGAAGCGGAATGGGTGTATGTTGCGGGCCTCAATTGGAATCTAGATTCAAGTTGGACAGCCGACAATTCGGAATATAAGTTGCATGAGGTCTGCTTGCTTACATCCGCAGAAACTGATGTATGCGATATGGCCGGAAATGCGATGGAATGGGTCAACGACTGGCTGGGAGCTTTTCGCGATACCACTGTATCGAATTTCGTGGGTGCTCCTGATGGAGGTGCGCTCGGGCAGCGTGTCGTGAAGGGTGGAAGCTTCCGTAACGAGGCGCACACCATTACGTCTTATTCCCGTGGAGATGTTTACACGGTGACATCTTCGACAAAGGCTGATTATGTCGGCTTTCGTTTGGCTTTCGGCGCAATTCCTGCTGCAACCTGGATGAACTCTAATGGAAATGCGATGACGAGCCGAATTGTCCCGTTGGCAAAATCGTCAACAATCCGTTCGCAGACTGGAACTTTCCGCTCGAAACTGGTATTCCGCAACGACTTGACGGGAAACCTTGCCTTTGTCGATTATTCAAACAGCATCTTGTCGATTGTCGAAATTGCGGATACGATAGATGCGTATCATCCGGAAATTTCGCCTGATGGCAAGAAGGTTGCCTTTTGTACGGGGCTTGAAGGAGTGTCGGGAAAATCGTCGCTTTATGTTCGCGACTTGAATGCCGATGGTTCTAATCTCGTTAAGCTAGATGTTGAATCTGCGGCGATTCCACGTTGGCGAATTTTGCCGGATGGTGATACGGTGATTGTCTATGTGACTGACGCCGGCAATAATAAAAATGAAACCTCGTTTAAGGCAACATCTACCTGGCAGGTGAAGTTTGCAAACGGCAAGTTCGGTAAGCCGCAAAAACTTTATGATGGCGCTTACCATGGAGGTATCAGCGAAGATAATTCCCTGGCGGTCACGGGAGCAAGGCTTTTGCGCACTCGCATGGGGAATGAAGATTCTGTGTGGTATGAAGGCGAACAGGCCTGCAATGTGTCTTTAGCCAAGGATAGCAGCAAGCGAACATTGTTCCTTGATTTTGGCGGACGCACGGGGCGTGATTATGTCGGCGAAAATTATGGTACGCACGAACGCCTTTTGCTTGCCGATAGCACCGGAACATTAATCGGCTCGGTTGCTGCTCCGGCAGGCTATGCTTTTGACCACAGCGAATGGGTGTCCGGTGAAAAAGACCTTGCCGTAGCAACCTTGACGAATGCTGGCGGAGCTCATGTCAAAATCGTCATGGTGAATGTTGCTACGGGCGAGATGATTGATCTTGCTGAAGGGGATGAACTTTGGCACCCGAATCTATGGGTCTTGCAAAATAGCGCTTTGAAAAATGTTTCACTTGATGTAGATAGTGCCGGCGTTTATCTGGATGAAAATTTTGATGTAGGTGCAACCATATTGCGCTACAAGATAGAACTTGTATGGACCTATAGGGACTGGGCGAATGTGGTGGTTCTTGGATCTTCGCGTCCCCAGTCGGGAATTATCCCTGCAAAAATGCGCGAAAAGTTCAAGACAATCAATGTCACAAATGTTCCGAACATGGTTGCTTCATCGGAATTCATTGCCCGTAATTACGTGTTCCCGCATGTGAAGAACTTGAAGTATCTTATTGTGTCGCTGGACATCGATTTGTGGCATAAAGATGAACAGAGTGAATACAATTTCTTCTACTTGGACTATAAAAAATATCCTGGATACATCTATGATGAAAATCATGATTTCTGGAAAAATGGTTACCCTGAAGGTTTGGCTGAACTCACCCAGAATACGCTGGGACAGGAATACAATGAAAAATTGATGCGCTCAACATTGGGTTATGTTCCGGGAGACCCTGCCAATTGGGAAGAAAATCCTGGAGTCGAATTTGACAGTACCTGGATGGATTATCTTCCGGATCATTTTGAGGCCTCGTTGGAACACCTGGAAAATATTCTCAAGATGGCCGAAAACTACAATGTTTCAGTGATTGGAATCGTTTTCCCGCAGAGCCCGAATTTTAAGAAGACTGGGTCTTTCGGCCGTTATGGAGTTCGCCGAAGCGAAGCCCCGAAACTATTGAAGCGAATCCAGGATCTAGAACAGGTTTATCCGAATTTCACATTCTGGGATGAAAATAAAATGGGTGACCACGACTACAGTGATCCGATGGCTAACAACAAGGATCACTTGAGTGACTTGGGGGCTCAACAGTTGACGGAACGTTTAAACTTATTGCTAGAAAGTATGGAGTAAAAAATGAACCGATTCCTGCTAGGCATAGTATTTCTTTGCATCGGATTCTTTGAAGTTTCCTGTTCTAATTCGACCAATGCGACTTCTGAAAATGTCGCCGAATTCAGCTTTGATGCTGTTTCGGGAATGATTCAGGTAAAGGCAAAAAAAGGCTATGCTTTGCTGGGAACGAACGAGCCTACGGCCAAGACAAATGAACGCCCCGTAATGCGGGTGGACTTTAGTTACGATTTCGCGATTGGCAAGCACGAAGTGACTTGTGGTGAATTCAACGAACTCATGAAGCCTTTGACGGGGCTTGTCTTGACCTGCGAAAACGATAGCTTGCCGGCATCGGATTTGACTTATTATGATGCGGTCCTGTATGCAAATGCCCGCAGCAAGGCAGAACATCTTGATACCGCCTATACTTATGTCAAGGTAATCTTCGATGCAGAAAAACATTGCACGAATTTAGAGGGCTTTGCTTTTCATCCTGATGTAGAGGCGTATCGATTGCCGACCGAAGCGGAATGGGTATATGTCGCCTCCCGTAGCTGGAACGTCAAAAATGGATGGCTAGCTGAAAATTCGGATTATCTGTCCCATAATGTGTGTTTTTTTGAAACTCCAGAAAATGTCCCCTGCGATATGGTGGGCAATGTGATGGAATGGATGAACGATTGGCTGGGCTATTTCCGTGATACTGCGGTTGTGAACTATGTGGGTGCTCCCGATGGCGATGCGCTTGGTCAGCGCGTTGTGAAGGGTGGAAGTTTCCGCAATGCCGAAAAATCAATTACGCAGTACGCTCGTGGTGATGTATATACGGTGACATCTTCAACAAGAGCGAATTATGTGGGATTTCGCCTTGCGTTGGGAGCGGTTCCCGATGCAACTTGGCTGAATGCAAGTGGCAAAGCGGTGGCTAGCCGTGTCATTTCTTTGGCGGGAGCTTCTACGATCCGTTCCTTGACGGGGACTTATCGCGCTAAACTTGTTTTCCGCAACGATATCACCGGAAACCTCGCTTTTGTAGACTTTTCTGGTGGAACGAATTCGGTCGTCGAAATCGAAGATTCCCTTGAAGCTTACCACCCCGAAATTTCTCCTAACGGCAAGAAGGTGGCTTTCTGCACAAAATTTGAAGGTGTTGCGGGCAAGTCGGAACTATATGTGCGCGATTTGAATGTCGCTGGATCAAATCTTGTTAAGCTGGATGTCGAATCTGCTGCGATTCCGCGTTGGCATGTTCTTGAAAACGGGGATACGGTGATTGTCTATGTGACTGATGCCGGAAACAACAAGGATGAATCTGCCTTTAAGCAGGCTTCAACTTGGCAGGTGAAGTTTGCGAACAATAAATTCGGAAAGCCCGAAAAATTGTTCGACGGGGCGTTCCATGGAGGCATTAGTGAAGACAATACCCTTGCTGTGACGGGGGCTAGGCTTTTGCGTGCTCGCGTTGACGGCGAAAATGAACTTTGGTATGGTGGCGAACAGGCTTGCAATGCTTCTTTGGCGAAAGATAGTAGCAAACGTACCTTGTTCCTCGACTTTGGCGGAAAAACAGGTCATGAATTTGTCGGCGAAAATTATGGTACGCATGAACGCCTCTTGGTTGCCGATGCTCAAGGCCGCTTGATTCAGTCGGTGGCTGCACCATCGGGGTATTCTTTCGACCATAGCGAATGGGCGGCGAACAAAAACTTGGTGGTGGCAACGCTTACAAATGTAAATGGTGCGCACCAGAAAATTGTCCTTGTGAATATGACCGATAGTTCCGTGACGGATTTGACGGAAGGTGAAGAACTGTGGCATCCGTATTTGTGGGTGAATGCCGGAGCCTCTTCCGGTGCCGATGATTTGCTGGATCTAGATAGTGCGGGTGTTTACCTGTCCGAAGTCCACCAGTTGGAACAGATTCGTTTTAGAATCAAGATGGAAAAGTTCTGGAAGAACCTTGAAACGACAGAAGTGATTCTCGTTGGAAGTTCCCGCATGGAAATGGGTACAGATCCGGATCTTTTCCCGGAATGGAATATGCTGAATTTTGGCGTGACCGGAATCGACCCGAACCGCAATTACTATTTCATCTATAATTACATATTGAACCATTCGGAACATTTAAAGGCGATTGCTGTTTCGATTGACTTGGATTATTGGCGTGGCCTCGAAAATCATTTGGGCCTTGTCCTTATGTCGGGTGTCGGCTATGAATACGATGCCAATCATTCGTTCTGGAAAGACGGTGTTCCGGCGGGTTTTGTAGAAGCGGTTGAAAATGCTTACCCCGCAGCTCCTGAAGAAACGGTTCATTTCTCTGCTCGCGGCGGAATGATGGTTCCTATCCGTTCTTGGGATGCCGATGGTGTCGACGTATTGCACGATTCTGCTTTTACGGATCTCGAAATGCAATACTTGGACAAGAACTTGGCGGAGTTGAAGAATTTGACAGAACAAGCGGCGGAAAAGAACATTTATATTATCGGAATTATTTTCCCGCAGGCACCTCAGTATAAAAATTCAGGCGCGTTCGGTGCGTATGGAATGCCGCGCAGCGTTGCGGTTCAGAAGATTGCTTATCTTGATTCTTTGGCGAAGTCGAATTCGCATTTTATTCTCATGGATGAAAATAAGATGGGTGACCATGACTACTCGGATGAAATGGCTCACAATCGTGACCACTTGAGTTTCTTGGGTGCCCAGAAATTGACGGCTCGGATTGATTCTGTGCTACGTACCTTGAAATGGTAATTGCTTTTTTTGTCATCCTGTTCGCGATTTTCCCGCTGACCGATACGGATATTTGGTGGCATTTGGCGTGTGCTCGCGAGTGGGTGACTACATGGACACCTGTCCGCATGCCCATTGTGAATGTACATGAGTACTTTCAACTGGTTGTAGGCTTTGTTTACGGTTTGGGTGGTGCACCTCTCTTGGTGGCCATCAAGGCGGTGTTGTGGGGAATCGTCTTTTGGCTGTTCCTTCGTCGTTCAGGGTCAGCATCCCTAGCTAAATGGGTGCTTTGCCTAGTATTCCTCTTCCTATTCCGCTACCAGTTTGAAATGCGTCCGGTGCTTTTTTCGCTGTTGTTCCTTGGCGTTTACTGGAATGCGATTCCGTGGCTAGCCAAGGAATGGTATGAATCTCGGTTCGGTGTGAAACGGGTTGCGTACGCAGCGTTGATTCTTGTCGTTCAGTGGCTTTGGTGCAAGTGCCAGGGGCTTTATGTCTTGGGCCCCATTTTTGCGACATTAGTATTGTGCGCCTGTTTGCTTGAATCTAAAAAGCAGGGCAGACTCTGCGCAAAATTCGTAGTTCCGCAAGTTGCTTTTGTATTGCTTCTTTGGACAATGCCGTTTTTGCATCGCGAGGGCTTGGCGTTGTTCCTGTATCCGTTTGGACTGCTGGACCGCTTGCTTGGCCTTACTCAATCTGCAGCGATATTTGCAAGTGAAATTGCCGAAAACCGTTCTCCTGTAACACTTTTGATGGCGGGGGAGAACTGGATTGTTTCGGTGATAATGATTGTGCTGAGTCTTGTTGGAATGGTACTTGCTGGCTTGAATTGCCGTTCTGTAAAGTCTTTGTGGATGCTTGCCATGGCGATTCTCGCGCTTGTTGCCGAACGCAACTTTGTGTTGTTCTTGCCCGTACTTTTGGGAATGTTGCCAATTTCCTCAAAGCAACCGAAGGTTGCGACCTCATCCCTCATCCCTCACATCTCGCTTCCTACTGTCTACTGCCTACTTCCAACTTTGTTTATTCTCGGTCTCTGGGTTCGTTCGCTTTTCGCTTATGACTCCATGGTTGCTTACCAGCGTGTGCCTGTGCAAGCCTCAGAATGGATGGCGGAACATTCCCATTCGGGTAAGCTGTTTAACGATGACCGCGCCGGTGGTTACTTGGCGTTAATGAATCCTGCGGACTCCATTTATATCGATGGCAGGTTCATCCTCAAGACTGCAGATTTCTTTGAACGGTATCTGAATTACGCTGAAGATCCCGCTCTGTTTATGCATGATGCCGATTCTTTAGGCATTGACCGTGCCCTATTCCCGCTGCGGTATTACGCCCGCTGGGATAAACTGATGCTTGCCCTTGATCGGGATTCTCGCTGGCACTTGGCCTACCGCGACGAATACTTCGCCGTATTCGATAAATATTAAATCGGACGGTTGCTTTTTGAGAGCTTATATAAGGAAGGGGTGCGGCTGATGCCGCACCCCTCATCTCTCTCTCGTTTGATTGGTATTACTTGATCTGGAAGGCGCGAACCATGTTGGTTGCGTTTCCATGAATTCGTGCAAAGTACTTGCCGGCAGGGAGCTTGGCGAGCGAAAGCGTACCGCTTACATTGTCAATCGCCATCAACTTGTTGCCCATAGTGGTGAAAATTTCAACCGTCATCGGTGCGCCAGCAATGTGCAGGGCGTTGTCCAAGAAACTCACATTGAAGTTCACGCTTGCCTTTGCGAAAATCGGAACTTCGTTGCCGTTCTGGCCATTGTTGTTTTCGTTGTTATTTTCGCCGTTGTTGCCACCCTGGTTTTCGTTGCCGTTGTTTCCGCTGTTGGCTGCGCACTTGGTGTAGCTAGTGGGGTTGGTGGCAAGGTAGCCCTTAACGAGGTTACCCGAAGTGGTATACTGAAGCGAAGTCTTGGTTGAAGAACCGTCAAATGCGGCGGTACCTTCGCTAATCTTGGAGGCGGACCAGTTTGCCCAAGAAAGCTGATGCTTGTTGATATATTCCTGCCAGCTCTGGTTACGGCCCTGATCCGGGTTTCCGCCGCCGCTAGCATCTGCAGTGCCCCATTCCGAAACGAATACGGAAAGACCTGCGTTAATGGCTTCTTCGCCGTTGGTGCCTTCGCAAGTTCCGCCCCAGTCATACTGACCACTCCAGCAGTGGCTATTAGCGTAGTAGTGCAATGTGTAGGCGGTATTCTTTTTCGGGTCGTTGACTTCGTTGCCGATGGCCGCTTGCGGGTTCTGGTCCCACTTGGGGGTGCCCACAAGAACCAGGTTGTCGGAGTATTCGCGAATCACCGAAACCACTTGGTCTGCGTAGGTCTTGATGGTGCCCCAGGCAATATCAGTGGGTTCATTGAACAATTCAAAGATCACATGGTCGTATTGACCATAGGTCTGCGCCATTTGCTTAAAGAAGTTCTTGGACGCTTCGGTCTGTTCGTTTGCGTTGTGAGAATGCCAGTCGATGATCACGTAAATGTCGTTCTTGATGGCCGCTTCGACAACGGTTTTCATCAAGCCCAATTGAGTGTTGGGGTCGCTGCCGTAGCCCTGGTAGCCATTGCTCCAGTCTTCGTTACCGGTGGCCATGGCGGCACGCACAATCTGGATGTTCATATCGCGAACCATGGTGGAAATGGCTTCTTCACTCCAGAATTCGACAGCTTGCGGCATCAAACTCCAGTAAAGGCTCATTCCACGCACCTGCACTTCGGCGCCGTCCTTTACACCTTCGCAGCTGCCGTAAATACGGCCCTTGCCTTGTGAGTTCTTGCCGGTCATCAGTTGACCGTATTGGCTAACAGGACCCACGCGGGTGGGGGTAATCTCTTGGGCTGAGGCGAAAGTAGCACTCAATGCCAATGCCGACAAAAGTGCGATTTTTGAGAATTTTTTCATTATAAACATCCCTTTTTTTTATGAAAATAGGTTTTAAACGCGGAAAAAGGCGAAAAAAGAACTTCTTTTTTGTTTACGCCTGTGTAATATGTGAGCGAGGTCAATTTTTTGAGGCCAAATGTGCCATTTTTTCACGGTTTTTGGGGCGGAAATTACTAGATTGCGAGGTATGAAGAATGTGATGAAGTTTGCTATTCCGGCCTTATTGGCTTTTTCGACTGTTTTTGCCCAGCAGGGTGCTCCGACGGGTGCCGCTGTTGATCCGACAGCTGACGAACAGAAGGCTCTTTCTGCCCTCAAGGGTAAGCTCGAAGGTGCGATTGTATGGGCCACGAGCCGTGCGAATAGCCATCACGACATTTGGATTATGAATGCCGACGGTACGAATGCCCGTGCCCTTACGCAAGGTGACAACGTGGACTGGTTCCCGCGCATTTCGCCAGATGGTTCGACGGTGCTCTTTAACCGCAGCAAGGGTGGCTGGGTGCCTGAAAACGATGCCAACTACCCTGAAAAGTGGGACTTGTGGATGGTCGATATCTCGGGCGAAAACGCTCGCAAGGTTGTGGACAACGCCACTTGGGGCACCTGGAGACCCGACGGCAAGTCGATTGTATTTAGCCGCGCCGGCAAGGTGTTTACGATGGACCTCGCCAGCAAAAAAGAAACTCTTGTGCTCGATGGCGAAAAGGCCTTCAACAAGTCCGGCGTAATTCTGCAAGAACCGAACATGAGCCCCGATGGCAAGCACTTGGCCATTACGCTCCGCGGTTCCATGCGTGAAACGGGCGTGTGGGATCTCTCGAAGAATGCCTGGACCAAGTCCGGCGACGGTTGCCAGATTGACTGGAACTTTGATGGTTCCAAGCTTTACCGAGTGAACCCGACAGGTAACGGTGGTACGGCTGCTCCGAGTGAAATCCTCTGGTTCAGCGCCAAGGACGGCAAACAGGTTGAAAAGGTGGGCTTCTTTGGCATTCCGAAGAATGTGAAGCTGATGGATTTGCCTGGCCGCCGCAGCCATGAATATTTCCCGCGTCTCTCTCCCGATGGTAAGTGGCTCGTGTGGGGTGCAACCGACAAGGGTCACGATCACGACTTGTTCGACTACGAACTGTACATTTGGAAGATTGGCGAACCGGTTGAATCGGCAACGCGTATTACTTACCACAGCGGTAATGACCGCTGGCCGGACATTTGGCTCGGCAAGGTTCCTGTAAAGGAAACGGTGACGGACAAGGTCGCTTCTCAAGTGAAGGACGCCGTCAACGGTGCTGCAAATGCAATTCAGTCGGGCATTAGCGAAGCCAAGATGGACGAACTCATCAAGGCCATCGATCGCTTGACCGAAGCGGTGAAGTCGCTGGCTAAGTAGTCGGACCGCAGTCCGACCTTATCTTAAAGCACATGATGGCGTAGGCGCCGGCGACATTCATGCTCGCCTTGCGGCCAGCCATCGGGATTGTCACCTTCATCGTCGCTTCGGCCATCAGTTCCGGAGCGATTCCTAATTCTTCGTTGCCGAGAATAATGAGGCCTTTTTCGGGCCACTTGACTTCATTGATGCTTGGAATATCTTCGCCGGTTTCGAGCGCGATGATTTCGTAGCCGTTTTCCTTGTGCCACTTGACGCAATCGAAGGGGCTTTCCCAGCGCTTGATAGGAATCCATTCTTGACAGCCACGGGCGGCGCTCTTGACCGTAACATGGTCGGGGCCGCAGCTGTATCCGCTCAAGTGGACTCCTTCGAGACCGAAGCAGTCCGTGCTGCGAATGATGGAACCTACGTTAAAGGCGCTGCGCAAGTTGTGCACGAGTACGGCGAACGGAAGCGGAGCTTCGTTGGCAACTTCGCGGTCCCCCGGTTCCTGCTCCAGGTAAACGTCACGTTCGAACCCGAGTCCCGCACGAGTACGGAAGGTCTTGTACAAGTCTATCATCTGGGCTTGGTTCTTTCCGGTAAGGCGCTCGCTTTCGGGGAGCTTCATCCATTCGGCGTAAGTCTCAAATTCACGCTTTGCACGGGGCACGTCGTCGCCCAGCTGCAAAATGATGACGCGTAAAAGTTCGGCCATGCGCTTGGCCTTGGAAGTCTCTTTGGTGGCGAGGAATTTCTTTTCGGAAAACATGGCCATAATGTAGAAAAAAGTATATTTGCATTAATGAAAAAGGTGTGCTATATTGCGATTCTTCTTGTAGAGCTAGTCTTGATGGCTTGCTCTAATTCGGAGTCGCTGCAAGATTCCCAGACTCCTGTGGAATATTTGGATACGCTTTCTTTAGAAGAAATGGTCTTGATTCGTTCTAAAGGCAAATCGGTGTCTTTAGGGACCGAAGATGAATCGGCTCCGATTAAAGAACGTCCCTCGATGAAAGTCTCTTTTGATTATGACTATCTAATAGGAATGCATGAAGTGACGTGCGGCGAAATCGGCCTCGAATGTGATGATTCCCTGCCCGCCAATGAGGTGACGCTTTACGAAGCGATGCTGTATGCGAATAGGCGGAGCGTTGAGGAGGGTTTCGATACCGCTTATAGTTACACGATGGCTTTTTTTGATGAAGCGGGAATTTGTACTAGTTTGGAAGGCCTTAAATTCGATCCGAGAAAAAATGCGTATCGCTTGCCGACGGAAGCCGAATGGGTGTACGCGGCATCCCTTGATTGGCATCCGGAACAATCTTGGAACAATGCGAATTCGGATTACAAGTTGCATAAGATTTGTACATCGGGGATTAATAGTGACGGCCTATGCGATATGGCTGGAAACGCGATGGAATGGGTAGGGGATGTGCTCGTTTCTTTCAAGAATTCTTCTGTGGTAGATTATGTTGGCGGAAGGAATAATGGTGGCTTTGAAGAACGCGTTTTGAAGGGGGGCAGCTTCCGTAACGACCCGGCCTTTATCAGCTTGCATGGCCGAGGTGATGTTTATACGGTGACGTCTGCATCAAAGGCGCCTTATGTGGGTTTTCGGTTGGCATTTGGTGCGATTCCGAATCCCGTATTTCTTGATGAACAGGGGCGTAGCGCTGAATTTGAAAATTCCTTGTTGGCAAGAAACAGAGACCTGCGAGCTTTTGTCGGCAAACCTCAATCTAAGTTGGTTTTTAGGGACGATTTCAGCGGGAACTTGCTTTATGTTGATTTCCGTTCGGCGAAGCCTGGAATGCAAGAAATCAATACGGGAGTTTCGGCGTATCATCCTGAAATTTCTCCCGATGGTAAATTTGTCGCCTATTGTACTGGACAAGAGGGTGTGTCGGGACCATCGAAGGTCTATGTGGCTGGCCTTGACGAAAATGCGGGCTTACAGGTGGAACTACCGGTGAAATCGGCGGCAATTCCGCGTTGGCGTGTGCTTGGAAATGGCGATACGGCGATTGTCTATGTAACCGAAACCGGAAACAATAAAGAATCTTCTGCGTTTATGTCGCAAGAAACATGGCAGGTGCGTTTTTCGGGTGGAAATTTTGCGACGCCTGAGAAACTATTTGATGGGGCATTCCACGGAGGTGTTTCTGAAAACGGAAATCTTGCTGTGACGGGAGCAAGACTTCTGCGTTCAAAAATTCGCGGAAAGGACGAAGTCTGGTACAATGGTGAACAGGCCTGCAATGTGTCGCTAAGCCGTGGGGGAGCGAATCAAACATTGTTCTTGGATTTTGGCAGTAAAACCGGCCGTGCTTTTGTCGGGACCGAATACGGAACACATGAACAGGCCTTGATTGTCGATAGCACGGGGCGTTTAATTTCGTCTGTCGCCTCTCCTGATGGATTCTCTTTTGACCATACGGAATGGGCCTATGGTTCTGATTCATTTTTCGTGGCGACTTTGTCGAACGCGAATGGAAAACATGGAAAGATTGTCCTTGTGAATGTGTCGACAAAGGAAATGATGCCTCTTGTAGAAGGTGAGGAACTGTGGCATCCGAGTTTCTGGATGCAGGATTATGCGAATCAGTCCAGTTGGGATTTTGATAGTCTTGGCTACTATTACACGGAGAACGGTCAATCGACTCATTATTTGCCGCAAAAAATGGCGATTATGTGGAAGTACCGTGATTCTGCGGAGGTTGCTTGTATGGGAAATTCTCATGTGCAGGCGGCGATTGCTGTTAATATGATGAGCAAATTTGCGGTTAATTTGTCCGCAGTTCCTTGCGATATGCATTGTGTTGAGTATCTGTATGAAAATTATGTATCCGTTCATATGAAAGAATTGAAATATCTAGTTGTTGGCTTAGATATGGATCTGTGGATTGATGAGCAACCTGACGCTTGTATTCAGGTGAATATGGGTGATGCAATCGGATTTAAGTACGATATAGACCATCATTTTTGGCAGGATGGTGTAGATTCGGTGTTTGCGAATAGGGCCTATGAAATTGCGACCGCGGATCCGATTATGGCTTATATTAGGCGGGACCGTGGTTGGTTAAAACAGGAATGCATCGCTGATTGGGGCGCTGGCGGAACAGGTTATGCGGAAATTTTGGTGGATTCAACGCAGAGCGATGACGCTCGCGGCTATGAATCGAATTATGCCCAACTGATTAAGGTTCTTGAGATTGCCCAACAACACGGCGTGACTGTGGTCGGTGTCGTTTTCCCGATAAGCCCTTATTATAAAAATACGGGTAGTTATGGGCGTTATGGCTTGCGCAGGTCTACGGCAAAAATGCTTATGGAACGCCTTGAAAAATTGGCTGCCGAAAACGATTATTTTGTCTTGATGGACGAAAATAAAATGGGAAATCACGACTATTTAGGCGATGTGTCTTTCGATTACGATCACCTCTGTAAATCGGGGGCTGAAAAGTTTACAATGCGCCTTGATTCCTTGCTAAAAACGCTCGATAATCGGTGATTTTTAGTGTGATTTTTCTATCTTTTATCTTACATGCAAGACTACCCGAAGACACGTGTCCTCATCTCGAACGATGACGGAATCCAGAGTGGCTATATGCTCGCTTTGGCGTGTGCGCTTGTCCCTTATGCGGACGTGTGCGTTTTTGCGCCCGAAGTGGAGCAGAGCGGGGTAGGGCACGCCTTTACAGTTCGGCGTGGGCTTTCGGTCAAAAAAGTGGAAATTGCGGAGAATTCGGCTGTTGAGGCGTATTCCATGTCGGGTACACCCGCCGATTGCGTCAAATTTGCGCTGGGCCATTTTGCCTCCCATGGGCTTACCACCGAGGGGGTCGGTCCGGGTCAATTTGATGTGTGTTTTTCGGGCGTGAATCTCGGCGAAAATTCCGGTGTTTCGTCGCTTTATTCGGGCACGGTCGCAGGCGCTCGTGAAGCTGCCCTTTGGGGTGTGCCGGGCATTGCGCTTTCTCTCCGTGGCACGACCGCAAATATGCTCGAAACCGCAAAGGAATTTGCCGTGAAGGTGGTCAAGGACCGCCTGTTTGAACGGATTCCTGTAGGCGTATTCTGGAACGTGAATTTTCCAAAGGCTACCGCCGAAACCTTTAAGGGTTTCAAGGCGACCAAGATGGCTCTCGGAATGTTTACGGACCACTACTCCCACGAAAATGGACTGTGGCAACTGGATGGCGATAAACTGTGGAATGAACAGCCTAAGGATAGCGACGACTATCTGCTGAATCAGGGCTATGCGACGATTACGCCCCACCGTATCGACCAGACCGACGAAGAAAGTTTAGAAGTAATAAGTGAAATGATAGAGGAAAACTAATGTCAGAAGAATTGGTACCAGGTTCGCAAATCAGGTCCTTGATTGAAAAGGACATGCAGGATTGCTACTTGCGCTATTCCATGAGCGTGATTGTTGCTCGTGCCTTGCCTGATGCGCGTGATGGCTTTAAGCCGGTGCACCGCCGCGTGATGTACAGTATGCACAAGTTGGGCGTGGTGCCCAACAAACCGACGGTCAAGAGCGCCCGTATCGTGGGTGACGTGATCGGTAAGTACCACCCGCATGGCGACTCCGCCGTGTATGAAACCTTGGTGCGTATGGCGCAGGACTTCTCGCTGCGCTACCCGCTGGTGTTCGGTCAGGGTAACTTCGGTTCTATCGACGGTGACGGCGCCGCTGCAATGCGTTACACCGAAGCCAAGATGAACAACATGGGTGCCCTCATGCTCGAAGATCTTGAAAAAGATACTGTCGACATGGGTCCGAACTTCGACGAATCTTTGGAAGAACCGAAGGTGCTGCCTTCCGCTCTCCCGAATATGCTGGTGAACGGTACCACGGGTATTGCCGTGGGTATGGCGACCTCGATGGCTCCGCACAACCTCCGCGAAATTGCAAATGCAATCCATGCCGTGGCTGAAAATCCGGATATCTCCGGCGAAGACTTGCTGCAGTATGTGTCCGGTCCGGACTTCCCGACCGGTGGCGTGATTTGTGGTCGCGCGGGCATCCGTGATGCATACTTGACGGGCCATGGCCGCGTGCGTGTGCGTGCCCGTACCGAAATCGATGTGGATAGCCGTGGCAAACCGCGTATCTTGGTTACTGAAATTCCTTACATGGTCAACAAGGCCGAACTCTGTAAGAAGATTGCAGAACTCGTGAAGGATAAGCGCGTCGACGGTATTACCGACATTCGCGACGAATCTAGCCGCGAAGGTATGCGCATCGTGATTGAAATGCGCAAGGATGTTGTCGCAGAAGTTGTTTTGAATAATTTGTTCAAAAATACGCAGCTGCAGACGACGTTCAGCATCTATAACCTCGCACTTGTGAACAACCTGCCGAAGCTCCTGACGCTCAAGGATCTTATCCAGGTTTACGTGGATCACCGCTTGGAAGTGATTACGCGTTCTACGCAGTTCGACTTGAACAAGGCCGAAGCTCGTCTCCACATTATCGAAGGCCTGCGCATTGCAACGCAGAATATCGACGAAGTGGTGCAGATTATCAAGTCGAGCCCGACGACCGAAGCCGCAAAGACTGCCTTGCAGAACCGCTTTAACCTCGACGAAATCCAGTCGCAGGCTATCGTGGACATGCGTCTTGCTCAGCTCACTGGCCTGAATATCGAAAAGTTGGAAGCCGAATACAACGAACTCGTTGCTACCGTTGCCGACTTGAAGGACATTTTGGAAAAGCGCGAACGCCGCGTGAAGATTATGCTCGACCGTCTCGACGCGATTGTAGACAAGTGTGGCGATGACCGCCGTACTTCTATAGAAGATGCTGTCGATGACTACGATTACGAAGACCTGATTGCCGAAGAAGAACAGGTGATTACGCTCAGCCGTGAAGGCTATATCAAGCGTTTGCCGATCGATACCTTCAAGGCCCAGAACCGCGGCGGCAAGGGCATTATCGGCGCAACTCTCAAGGAAGAAGACAACGTCGAACAGATCTTTACCGCAAGCACTCACAGCTACTTGCTCGTATTCACGAACAAGGGTCGTGCTTACTGGACTAAGGTTTACCGACTCCCCGAAGGAACCCGCAACGGCAAGGGCCGCCCGATTATCAACTTTATCGGTCTTACCGAAGGCGAAAAGGTACAAGCAATTGTGCCGGTTCGCAAGTTCGGTGGCTACTTCTGCCTCGTATTTGCAACCAAGAAGGGTGTCATCAACAAGATGGACCTCACGCTGTTCAGCCGCCCGCGTAAGGCCGGCGTGAACGCCATCAGTTTGGACGAAGACGATGAACTGGTGAAGGTGCAGCTCGTGGGCATGTCTGCCGAAGACTTCAAGGCTAGCCAGGCTGCCGAAGGCGAAGAAGCCGATGCTGAAGCCGAAACACAGGCTGCCGAGGCCGCCATCGCCGAGGAATCCGAAGACGCCGAAGATATCGAAGGCCACCCGATTCCGAAGGACTTGTTGATGCTTGCGACCAAGAACGGTCAGGCCGTGACCTTCCCGATCAGCTGCTTCCGCGCCATGGGCCGCGGCACGCACGGCGTGAAGGGTATTACCTTGGCCGAAGGCGACGAAGTGATTTCTCTGTTGTGGCTCAAGGCCGGCAACAAGATCGTGACCATCACTGAAAACGGTTACGGCAAGCGTAGCGAACCTTCGACTTACCGCATTACCCGTCGCGGTAGCAAGGGCGTGCGTAACCTGAACGTGACCGACAAGGTGGGCGCAGCCGTATTCGTCGAAAGCGTCGCAGATGACTACGACTTGATCATTACCAGCCGCGAAGGCCAGGTGATTCGTATCAAGGCTGCTGATATCCGCCTTACGGGCCGTAACGCCCAGGGCGTCAAGGCTATTAGCCTGCGCGAAGGCGACGTGGTGCAAGATGCAACAGCGCTCCCGAGCGTCGAAGATATCGAACAGGATAGCGCCGAGGCGAAGGAAACCTTTGACAAGGTGGAAGGCGTCGAAGTCGATGACGATTCTGTCGAAAAGATCGAAGACAAGCCGGAACAGCAGATTGGAGTTCCTTCTTCTGACGAAGAATAGCTCCAAATTCCGCTAAATAAAGCCGTTTTTGGCACTTTGTAAATCTTTTGCCGTTGTTTCTCGGAACAACGGCAATTCTTATATATAAAGAATGATTTGTTGAGGCTGGATATATTTTTGAGGCTAGAGGATCTTTTGATAGGAGACTAAAATGAAAACTCTATTCAAATCTGGCGTCAAAGTTGGTTTGGCTTTGACCTTGGGTGTAGCTGGGGCATATGCACAGGATTTCTGTAGCAATGCACAGCATTCTGGCCAAAAAGTAACGATTACTTCGAACCAGACAGGTAAAATCGGCGATATCGGTTACGAACTCTGGGACGAAAACGGTCATGGCGGTAGTGCTACCTTCTATAGCGACGGTTCCATGGACTGCACTATCACAGGTGCCAAGGACTATCTTTGCCGTGCGGGCCTTTCTCTTGGCAGTAACAAGACTTACAAGGAACTTGGCGGTGACATGATTGCCGAGTTCAAGCTTGTGAAAAGTGGCGCAAGTAATGTGGGTTACTCCTATATCGGTATCTACGGCTGGATGGAAGGCGTTCCCGGAACGGCAAGTAACCTTGTTGAATACTACGTGATCGACAACACCCTCGCCAACGATATGCCGGGTAGCTGGATCGGTAACGAAAGAAAGGGTACCATTACGGTTGACGGCGGTACCTATACAGTTTACCGTAACACCCGTACGGGTCCGGCAATTAAGAATTCTGGTAACGTCACGTTCTACCAGTATTTCAGCGTGCGTACCTCGCCGCGCGATTGCGGTACCATCAATATTTCCGAGCACATGAGACAGTGGGAAAAGATGGGCATGACCATGGGTAAGCTCTATGAAGCCAAGGTGCTTGGTGAAGCTGGTAACGTCAATGGTCAAGTTAATGGTGGCCATATGGACTTCCCGCATGCCAAGGTGTATGTTTCCAACGGCACCAGCAGTGGTGGCGATACGCCCAAGTCCAGCTCTTCCAGCGCTGCTGTTAAGTCCAGCTCCTCCAAGGGTAACGGAGGTTCTACCTCTACGACTATCGACGCCTGTAAGGATGAAATGGGTCACCAGGGCGAAAGCAAGACTACTCAGGGCCAGAACAACTCGAGTGTGACGGGTAACGTCGGCAGCTCTCCGTACCATTACGAAATCTGGTACCAGGGCGGCAACAACAACATGACGTTCTATGATAATGGTACTTATAAGGCCAGCTGGAACGGCACCAACGACTTCCTTGCCCGTGTGGGCTTCAAGTACAACGAAGACAAGACTTACCAAGAACTTGGTCCTATCGATGCTTACTTCAAGTGGAGCAAGCAGGGTAATGCCGGTGGTTACAACTATATCGGTATCTATGGTTGGACTGTCGACCCGCTCGTAGAATACTACATCGTGGATGACTGGTTCAGCGAACCGGGTGCAAATCTTCTGGGTTCCAAGAAGGGTGAGTTCACGGTTGATGGTGCAACTTATGAAATTTATCAGAACCAGCGTAATAACGCCCCCTCTATCAAGGGTAACCAGACCTTCCCGCAGTACTTCAGTAAGCGTAAGGGTGGAGCTCGTTCCTGCGGTCATATCGATGTTACCGCTCACTTCAAGAAGTGGGAAGAACTCGGCATGAAGATGGGTAAGATGTACGAAGCCAAGGTGCTCGTAGAAGCCGGTGGTGGTTCGGGTTCCTTCGACGTCTCTTACTTCAAGATGACTGACAAGGCTCATCCGCTAGCTCAGCCGGAACCGGAATCTAGCTCTAGCGAAGAACCCAAGTCCAGCTCCAGCAAGGAAGAAAAGAAGTCTAGCTCCAGCGAAGCTAATGGCCCGAGCAGCTCTACTACCGCACTGTTTGCTCAGACGATCAAGCTCCAGGATATGAGCGGAACCTTCCAGGTGCTCGACATGCAGGGCCGTTACCTGGGTACTGTGGAAATGCAGGCCGGCAGCGACATGAAGGACGTGCTGTTCGCCAAGTTCCACAAGCCGGGTGTGTACATGGTCAAGCAGGGTAGCTATCTGAACACCGTCAGGGTCAACCGCTAAAAAGTTTCCACAATCTTCAGGAAAATCCCGAAAAAAAACTCCAAATTTTGTGGAAGAAGGCGCCTCACACACTGTTGTGGGGCGTTTTTTATATACACGAAAAGAATGCCGTATTTTGACGTAAAATTGGCTTTTTTGTGTAAAAATTGTGGATTTGGTGTTGTTTTTTACAACAACGCCATTTATATGGGGACTATTCCAAATTAGACCAAATGGATATAACTTTGGAATAGAGGTTGAACGGGATTTTCTTAAGGAGTATATTATGAAAACCAATCTTTTTGTTAAAACGGGCTTGGTGCTTGCCTTTGGGCTTGCAACCAGTGCTTTCGCTCAGACTGAAAGTTTCTGCAGCACCGCTGCACACTCGGGTCAGTCTGTGAAGGTCTCTTCGAACAAGACCGGTCAAATCGGTGATATCGGTTACGAACTCTGGGACGAAAACGGCTATGGTGGTGATGCAACCTTCTATAGCGACGGTTCCATGGAATGTAACATTTCCGGTGCTAAGGACTATCTCTGCCGCGCGGGTCTTTCCCTCGGCAGTAACAAGACCTACGATCAGCTTGATGGTGACATGATTGCCGAATTCAAGCTCATCAAGAACAATGCACAGAATGTGGGTTATTCCTACATCGGTATTTACGGCTGGATGGAAGGCGTTCCCGGAACGGCTAGCCAGTTGGTGGAATACTACGTGATTGACAATACCCTCGCCAATGATATGCCGGGTAGCTGGATTGGTAACGAAAGAAAGGGTACTATTAATGTTGACGGCGGTACCTATACGGTTTATCGTAACACTCGTACGGGTCCGGCTATTAAGAACTCCGGTAACGTCACGTTCTATCAGTATTTCAGCGTGCGTACTTCTCCGCGCGATTGCGGTACCATCAATATTTCCGAACACATGAGACAGTGGGAAAAGATGGGCCTGACCATGGGTAAGCTTTACGAAGCCAAGGTGCTCGGTGAAGCTGGTAACGTGAATGGTGAAGTTCGCAGCGGTCACATGGACTTCCCGCATGCTAGGGTTTATGTGGGTTCCTATGTTCCGCCTGAACCGCCGAAGCCGATCGAACGCAAGGCGTTTGGTGGTACCCCGGCTTCTATTCCGGGTATTGTCGAAGCTGAAAACTTTGACGAAGGTAACCAGGATTCTACCTATGGCAACTCCAGTGTAAGTTCGAGTGCTGAAGTCGATAAGGATTACCGTGGTTCCGATTACAGCAATATCGGTATTGTGAACAGCGGTACTGGCAAGGCTATCGGTTATACGAGTGCCGACCAGTGGATGGAATATACCGTTAATGTTGCTGAAGATGGTGAATACGATATCGTGGCTTCTGTTTCGAATGGTTCCGGTGCTGGCAAGTTGAACCTCGCTATCGATGGCAAGCAGATTGCTTCGCTCTCCTTCACGGGTACAAGCAACGACTGGGATGCCTATGAAGACGCTACCGGTAAGGCTACGCTCACCAAGGGTCAGCATGTTCTTCGCATCACGATTGCCAACGACAACACCAACGTTGACTACGTGAAGTTCAGCAAGGAAGGTGGTGATCCGCAGTCTATCGCAGCTGACCTCCGTCTGAATGCAGCTGGCAAGACCTATCAGGTATTTGACATGCTGGGTCGCACTCTCGGCAAGGTTGAAGTTGTCGCCGGCGCATCCATCTCTGACGCTCTCTTTGCTAAGTTCCAGCAGACCGGTGTCTACATGGTCAAGCAGGGTAGCAAGCTGACTCAGGTGCGTGTGACTCGCTAATACTTAACATCCAAATGCTCCTATATTGTGGATGATGAGGAACGTCTTGCGAAAGCGAGACGTTTCTTTGTTTATATAAGTAATTCAATCTTGTTAAAATGCGGGAGGGAACCCAGCTCAGAGTTGCGAAGGCCGCACGGTTCCCTCCCTGCTTTCCTTGGCCGACGCCTTTTTTAGGTGATAAAATTAGGTTTTTTATTTAGTTCGTGTTAGATATTATTGATTGGTGGTTGGTAACTTTTTTATTTTTGTTGTTGAGGTTTACACTATGAAATTCTTTGTGACAGGTGTGGGTGGCCAGCTGGGTCACGATGTAATGAATGAACTTGCGAAGCGTGGGCACACGGGGGTGGGCTCTGACATGGCGCCTGCCTATAGCGGTGTCGCCGACGGTTCTGCCGTCACGACCATGCCGTATGTGCAGCTCGACATTACAGATTCTGCCGCGGTCGACAAGGTTCTTTCTGAAATCAAGCCCGATGCCGTGATTCACTGCGCCGCATGGACCGCAGTCGACATGGCCGAAGACGATGCGAATGTGGCGAAGGTCCGCGCGGTCAATGCCGGCGGTACCCAGAACATTGCGAATGCATGCAAAAAACTCGGCTGCAAGATGACCTACATCAGCACCGACTACGTGTTCGACGGTCAGGGCACGGAACCCTGGCAGCCCGATTGCAAAGATTACAAACCTCTCAACGTTTACGGCCAGACCAAGCTCGAAGGCGAACTCGCTGTTGCCAATACGCTCAGCAAGTATTTCATCGTGCGAATCGCTTGGGTGTTCGGCCTGAACGGCAAGAATTTTATCAAGACCATGCTGAACGTGGGCAAGACTCACGATACCGTGCGCGTGGTGAATGACCAGATCGGTACGCCCACCTACACGTTGGACCTTTCGCGCCTGCTCATCGACATGAACGAAACCGAAAAGTACGGCTACTATCACGCCACCAACGAAGGCGGATTCATCAGCTGGTACGACTTTACCTGCGAAATCTACAAGCAGGCCGGCCTTTCTACCAAGGTGCTGCCGGTAACCACAGCTGAATATGGTCTGAGCAAGGCCGCGCGCCCCTTCAACAGCCGCCTCGACAAGAGCAAACTCGTTGCAAACGGTTTCAAACCGCTCCCGACGTGGCAAGATGCCCTCGCTCGCTACCTTAAGGAAATCGGAGGCTAACGATGGAAGAAAAGAAAACTTACCGCGAAGTCATGCCAGGCGAACTCCCGTGCGAAGTGCCGGAATGCGACGGCGTGATGGTTGTCGACCCTGATAACAGCTACAAGCTGACCTGCGACAAGTGCGGACATATTAAGGAGTGACATGAAAGTGTCATCCTGAGCGCAGTGCGTAGCACGGAGTCGAAGGATCTAGAACATTGACGATTGTTGCTTCAAATTTGAAAATTGAGTATCCAGAGCTTCCCGTCGTTGAACATCGGGAAGAATTTTTTGAGATGCTCGAAAAGCATCAGGTGGTGATTGTCAAGGCAGACACCGGTTCCGGAAAGTCGACACAGCTACCGAAATTTCTGCTGGAGTGGTATGCTAAAAAAGTAGACGGTAGGAAGTCGGAAGTAGGAAGAGAGGTTTCGGAATCTCAGACATCAGAGCGCGAAGCGCAACCTCAAAACCTTTTCAAAATCGGCGTGACGGAGCCGAGGCGTTTGGCTGCAATCTCGATTGCGGACCGTCTGCGTGAAGAATTGAAAGACGAAACCCTCGTCAGCACCAAGATTCGTTTCTGGGAGCAAGGCCAGAGCGATGCCCCCATCAAGGTCATGACCGATGGTATCTTGCTGCAGGAATTCCGCCGCGATAGACTCTTTCGCCAGTATTCGGCAGTCGTGATTGACGAAGCGCATGAACGCTCGCTGAATATCGACATCTTGCTTGGCATTTTCAAGACGGTTTTGCAGGCCCGCCCTGAATTCAAACTGATTGTGGCTTCTGCAACGCTCGATGCCAAGCTCTTCGAAGAATTTTACGACAACAGTTGCGTGCTCGAAGCTGAGGGCCGCATGTATCCAGTCGACATTGAGTATTATTTTGATGCCGACGGTGGCGTGCTCGGTCGCGATATTTCGGGAAAGGGCGATTCGGGCCTGATTGAAGAAGCCCGCGATGCGATTCTTGATTTGGAATCTCGCCACCGCGACCACTTGCTTTGCTTTTTGCCGACTGAGCGCGACATTCAGGATTTAGCGGGGGAGCTTGCGCATGAACTGGATAGCGCTACTTTCGATGTGCTTCCGCTTTTCGGGCGCATGAGTCCCGAAGAACAGCGCCGCATTTTCAAGAATTCGGGCAAGACTCGTGTGGTGCTTGCCACAAACATTGCCGAAACTTCCTTAACGATTCCGGGGATTGCCTACGTGGTCGATACGGGTATGGCCCGAATTTCTCGCTACAATGCACAGTCGAGAATTCAGGGGCTCCCGGTTGAAGAAATCTCGAAGGCGAGTGCCCGGCAGCGCACAGGGCGTGCGGGGCGCGTCAAGCCTGGCGTATGTATTCGACTTTATTCGCCCGAAGATTTCGAAAAACGTGACGAGTTTACGGAGCCGGAAATCCGGCGTAGTAATCTCGCGAACGTCGTTCTGCAATTGCGCAGCCTCGGGCTGGAACTGGAAAACTTCCCGTTCCTGCAATCGCCGCCGCATTCGGCATTCCGCGGCGCGTACAAGACGCTTTTTGAACTCGGCGCGTTGACTGCGGACAATTCCAGCGGTCATGTGACCAAGCTTGGCCGCGAAATGACGCGGCTCCCGATGGATGTTTCGCTTTCGGCAGTGCTTTTGCGGGCCCGAGAATCCGGCGTTTTGCAGCCGGCGCTCATCGTCTGCTCGGCTCTCAGCATTCAGGACCCACGCGTTGTCCCTGGCGAAGAGCCGGAACGTACCCGAATCCGCCAGCTGCACCGCAAATTTGCGGGCCACAAGAGTGATTTTCTGACTTTTGTTAGCATGTGGAATGCCTTCTGCGCTGAATGGGATGGCAAATCCTGGAACAAGCTTCGCAAATTCTGCGACAAGTTCAGCATGCATTTTTTGCGTTGTCGCGAATGGATCGATTTGTATGACCAGTTCAGCCGCATTCTCGAAGTCAAGTTCGACAAGCGCGAATGCCCGCTCGATAGTTTCCATGCCGACAACTTGCACATTGCACTCCTTTCTGGATTCCTCGGGGGAGTTGCCCGCCGCGATATCGAAAATGGTTGCTACCGCTTGGTGAGCGGTCGCGAAACGCACGTGTTCCCCGGCAGTGACCTTTACGGCAAGAGTGTGGAATGGCTCTTTAGCGCCGAAGTCCGCGAGACAAGCCGCATTTTCTTGAACAAGGGCGCCGAAATCAAGCCCGAATGGATTATGCAGGTGGCGGAACCTTTCTGCACCCGCCGCTGGTATTCGCCCATGTGGAATCAGGAACGCGGGTTTGTAGAAGCGGTCGAAGAAGTGAGTTTCAGGGGCCTCGTTATCAGTCGCGGGCACCGGGTGGATTACGCTCGCGTGAATCCGGACGAATGTGCCGAAATCTTTTGGCGCGAGGCCGTGGTGCTCGGGCAAATGGCACGCCCGTTCGCCTTCATGACCCACAACGAGCGCGTGGTCGAAGACCTGCACGGGCTTGAGGCCCGCAAGCGCCAATTCGGGCTTGCTCCCAGCGAAGACGCCCTGGTGGATTACTACGTGCGCATTGCCCCGCGGGTCAATTCCATCAAAACGCTTAAGGACTACATTCGCGAACATACTGACCAGTTCCTGAAATTCGACGCTAAATTTTGGCTGGACCAATTAGACGAAAGAACGGGCGCTGCCCTACAGACGAAAGGCGAGAGAGGTTTCAATAAGATTCTCTTGCCTGAAGGCTCAAAGGCACGAAGTGCCGACCTCAAAGCTCAAACCCCATCTCTCGGCGGTTCCCTTGAACAGTTCCGAATCGAATGCCTCGACGGTTCTAGCCGCATGGTCGTGGGCGAGATGGTCTTTGATGCGACCAAGGAATACGACGGCATTACGCTGGATTTGCCTTACGACTTGATTCCGCAACTGACTCCTGCGAAACTGGCGCTTTCGATTCACCAGTGGCGCGAATGGATGATCGAATCTATCGTGCGCGAAATGCCCAAGGCCGCTAAAAAGCAGCTTGAAAACCGTCGAACCTTCATCGACGACGCTTTCTGTGACCGCCTGAAGGCGGCTCCGCACAAGTCGCCCATGGTCTCGCTGTACGAAGTCTTTGCCGGAATCAAGCAGCTTGATTGCGACATTCCGACCGTGACGCCCGAAAAGGAAAACCACCTGCGCTTGCATGCCAAGATTTTCAAGACTGGCTTCCCGGAGAAATTTGCCTGCGAAATCAACCCGGAATGGGGGAGTTTCAATTTGTTTGCCGCGGTCCGCCCGATTGTGGTGACTTTCGGCATCGATTTTGCGTTGGGCGACATGCGCTTTGGCTGGCGTCTCGGCGAATCTGCCCTCATGACTCCGGCAGAATCTGCCTTCTGGCAGAACTTTCGCAAGCGGGTAGAAGGTCGCGCAAATTCCTCGGTCGACGCAACCGCGCCCGAAGCTGCCGCGCAGGCCCTCATTACCGACCGCCTGAATCTGCTCGAAACTGGCGGCCTCTATTCCGACGGATTCAAGACGGCGCTGAAGGCTTGGGTGCTCAAGTCGCTCGCTGCCGACAATCTGGATGCCAACCGTTGCGTGCGCTTTACCGGCCTGGAATTTTCCCGCGGCAAAAAAATCAACGATTTTAAGAATCTCGCGGCGACCTCTCGCAGCGAAGATGACGAGGTGCGCCTCGCCCTAGTGCGTGCGACTTACGAGTCGGCCCTGCTCGGCGCCGAATCCTTCGTTGCCTACTGGGATATTCTTCGCGAATTCTCGGTCGCTATGCGCCAAGGCGGTGACCACGCCCGCGACGCAATCGCCGCGTTGACAGCAGGCCACAAGTTTATCGCCAAAATCATCGCGCTTTATTCGCCAGACGGTCCCGAAAACACGCTTTTCGAAAGACTCTGCATTTTAGGTGAGGCTTTGCCGGGCGCACCGAACTTATCCCGAGACAAGGCTCCCGCTCGACCCGAATTATCGGTGCGCACGCTCCGCGAAAAGTTCCGCCCCTTCCTCAAGGCTCGCTTCATGAAGGATCACGAGCTTAAAAAGGCCCGCGATATCCTTTCCGAGATGGAACGCCTCTCGCAAGACGATGCCGAGTACCCGGAACTTTATCTGCAGGCATGCGCCATGCTCGAGGATTTCGAAGTGCTCAAGTTCAAGCGCAAGGGCGACGACTCTGAAGAGGTGATTGAAGAAAACGCCCTCGCCAAGCTCAAGGGTCGTTTCGGACGTCTTTAGGAACTGCGCATTTCGCGCCCGATATTTATATATTTAAGCAAAAAAGAGGTCCCCGATGCAAATTTCCGAATTCTCGACATGGCTAGACAACTTGCTTGAACCTAAGCTTTTTAAGGATTACTGCGTCGATGGCCTTTGCGTCGAAGCCTCCGACAAGGTCGGCCGAATCGTTACGGGAGTCTCTTTCCGCGACCGTCTGATCGACGCCGCCATCGAAAACAAGGCCGACTGCATTATCGTCCATCACCCGAATGGCTTCTGGAAAGGCGAAAACTGCAGGCTGGTCGGCAAGTTCGGCGAGCGCATGCGCCGCCTGATGCAGAACGGGATATCGCTCTACGGCTTCCACCTGCCGCTCGACGGCCACATGGAAGTCGGCAACAATGTGCTTATAGCTAAAGCCTATGGCCTCCAGAATATCGAAGGGTTCCTCCGCGAAGGGGAACGTACCATCGGAGTCGTGGGGGAGTTTGCAGCCCCCGTTGCCCTCGACGATTTTGAGACTCTTAGTGGTAAGGTGTTCGAACATGGGGTGCAGCATGCTCTCCGTTTCGGTAAGCCTGCTATTAAAAAGCTCGCCGTCTGTAGCGGCTCGGCTGGAGCTCCTGCCATCGAAGAGGCTATCGCTCTCGGTTGCGAAGCCTTTGTGACCGGCGAAATCAAGGAAGCTGTTCCTATCGCTTGCGAAGAACTCGGCTTCAACCTGTTCAGCTGCGGTCACCACCGTACCGAAATCTTCGGTGTTCGTGCCCTCGCTGCCAAAATCCAGGCCGAACTGGGAATTCCGGCCCAATTTGTCGATATCGATAACGAAGTGTAAAAATCCCCCTTTTTACGGATTATGTAAGGTTACTTTTTACTTCCGTAAAAGGGGCTTTTTTTGCGTTTTTAGGCCGAAAATGGCGTTTTTGGGGCGTTTTGGCCGTTGCGTGTTCCACATCACACTATTTTACATTGCCACTCAAGACCTTTTTACTATCTTTTCGCCCGTGACTTTTTATAAGACAACCATACACTTCCAGAACTCTTCGAGGTCTATGACCGTCCACATGCCGGCGTTCTTGTTCAAGGCGTGGCCTGTGCTTCGAATCTTCGTTGCGATCGGTGTAATGTTGTTTGTTGTCCAGATGGTTTCGACGACAATCTATGATGGCGTCTTGAACCACCAGTTGAACGAACGCCAGAAGCTCGACAAGGAAATGTCCCAAATCCAGGGAACTCTCGATTACTTGTCCAATACCACAGCTTCGTTCCTTTCCGATGAAAACCGTCTTTATGCAAGCTTTGGACTGCCCGTGCAGGAGGCGGCTCCCCGCGAACTCGGTACCGGTGGTTCTGTAAGCCCCGATTCCCTTTTGCTCCGCAAGACGTCCCCGGTCTACGAACGCATGTCCATGCTCGGTGAAACTGCCGTGCGCATCCAGGGCAAGCTTGCGAACAACGATTCCTCTTTCCGCACCCTGAACAAGTTTATGGACCAGAAGCACTATATGTGGCGCTTCATTCCGTCTATTTCGCCGACCCAGGGTCGCTATGCCTCGGCTTTTGGCCCGCGTATTCACCCGGTCACGGGCGAAGTCGGCAAGATGCACCAGGGTGTCGATATCGCGAACGATCGCTGGACTCCGATTTTCGCCCCTGCTGATGGTGTGGTCGAAGTCGCTCAGCTCAGTTCGAGCTTCGGTAACTATGTCACGATTGACCACGGAAACGGCATCAAGACACGCTACGGTCACATGCAGCTGTCTATTGTGCACCCGGGTCAGTACCTGCATCGCTACCAGGTGATTGGTTATATGGGTAATACCGGCCGCTCCGTGGGTCCGCACCTCCATTACGAGGTTTGGGTTCACAACAGCCCCGTTAACCCGCTTGCCTATATGTTGCCCAACGGCTATACCGTTGACTAAGTCGGTATCCGGGTAACGCCCTGCTCCTAAAATATGGCGCCGTTTATCGGCTAAGAGCAGCAACCCCTTAGGGGAATTCATGAAACATATTGGCGAATGCCTGCGTCTAGTCGCGCTTTTTTCAAGCGTGGTTTTTGCCGATCCCGTTCTCTATTTTACGGAAATTCACCATTGCCCTTCGGAGCCCGAACCCGAATGGGTCGAAGTCTACAACGCCACGGGGGTGCCGCAACCCATCGAGGAATTCCGTTTTTGCAACCGAGCCAAGAACTGGAGCGTGGGTAAGAACAAGCATGACTCCATCGCTGCGTTCGAGACCGTGATCTTTACTCGCGATACGCTCCTTTTGCGCGAATACCTCGGATTCAAGGATGTGCGCCTCATCCAGTACGCTATGGGCTACCTGAACAACTCCACGGGTTCGCTTGCCATTTGCAAGGGGGATACCGTGGTCGATAGCGTCGCCTGGGACAAGCATACGGTTGTTTGCCCCGCTGGTTTTAATCCGCGAACCGGCCGTGCCGAAAACACGCCGGGTTACCAGGGGTATCAAGGAGGGCGAAACCGGATACTCCGGAAGGAGGGGGAGGCTGCCCCTGCAAACGAGGCTCCCTTTACCTTCAAGCTCTCGACGCGCGTGGTGCGGGTGGGGAAGACTCCGTTTCGGGTTTATGTTGAAAGTGAATTGCCTGTGACACTCCGACTTCTGGATTCGGCGGGTCGTGAACAGTGGAAGACGACCGTGTCTGCCTATTCCAACGCCTGGCTGAATGTTCCGCTTGACCGTGTAGGTATAGGTGTTGCCTATATCGCGCTTGCGTCGGGCAAGTACGAAAAACTGGTCGGGATACTTCTGAGGCCATAATGCAGTTTGTCTATATAATAATAGTATGTCTCGCGACGGCTTGTTTTGCGGGAGAATTTGTCCATAATCCGGCACAGGTGGCTGAACCTGGTTTTGCAATAGGCTATGCGCAGGTGCCCGAGGCTTCGGTTCAGGTATTTGGGGCTGGCGGCGAATTCGGTTTTGGCCGTTTTGATCGTTACCGGGTCGCTTTTTCCAATTCGTACCTCGAAATGGATTCCCTTTATAGGCAGGTCTATTCGGAATGGGAATGTTCGGTGGCCTTTTTCCCTAAAGAGGGACTTGGGCTTGTCGGGGGAGTGGGATACGGGCTTTCGGTGGATTGGGTGCCGGCCGAAGAACAATGGACTTCAAACCGGTACAAGGCGGGGACCGCATTCGTGAAAAGTCCGTTGTCGCTATCGGCGATGGTGTCATTTTTGAATCATCGGTCGTATTACGAGTTCGATTATGCGGTCAAATTCCGGTTCGAGGGAGGGCGCTTTGGAGCCTATCTTGAATACGATGGAGAGTCTTTTGATGTCGGGAATGAACTTAAATTCGAATACATGACGCTAAAAACGGCGTACCGTTTCCCTGAATTTGCGGTGTCGGTTGCGCTTTCATTTACGGTCGCGGATTGGTCGGTTTCGGGGGCATATGGCAAAGCCTGCACAATATGGGATTGGTTTGGCTTCGCGGTGTCAAAGTCGATTCGAAAAAAGACTATATTATAAATATGCAGGTATCTGTAAGTCTTTTAATTGCTGTGTCTTTTTTCTGCTTGTTAGTAGTAACAGCATTTGTGATTGCAGTCCTTTTGATTAGGGATTTGCTGCACAAGCAAAAGATTTATTCCAATTTTGCCAATTACCTGGGCGATTTCTTGGTGATTGTTTCTAAAGAAGGTCGCTTGATCGATGCGACCCCCACCTATATTTCGGATCCGCTTTATGTTTTGATTTTGCGCCAGAGGTCTTTCAAGAAGATTTTTTCGGCGGCGGAGTATAAGCGCTTTACGGAATATCTCAAAGGCCTGGATGCATACCCCGATATTCCGTTCGTGTTTTCGCAGGATTTGGGCGATGGCTTGAGTTGGTACGAAATTCGCGCAAGCATGCAAAAGCAGGGTGCCGATATTCACATGGTGCTTTTGCTCAAGAACGTGACTCTGGATGTGGAGTCCAGAACCCAGCGTGACGACTTGAAAGAAAAGGTCGACATGCTTTTGCAGAATACGGGCGATTTTTTGTGGTCGATGGATGTCGATACCCGTACCTTTACCTTTTTAACGCCGCTGGTCGATGACGAAGGGCGTGCGATTCCAAGAACGCAGGGTGTTCAGGATATTCGTGCGATGATGCCTGAAGAGGATTATGCGTTCTTTGATAAACATTTGAATGCCCGCATTGTGGAATTCCGTGCGACGGGTCAGAATTCCAGCGAAAATCGCGGTGTACGTTTGCGCCTGCAAGGTGAAAATGGCAAACTGGACTGGTATGCCTTTTGTGGACGCCTTTATACCGAAGAAAATGCAAAGATTGTATTCCGCGGCTCGGCGCGTCGCATGGACTTGGAACTTGAAAGCCCTGTTGCCGAAAATTCGGCCATGAGCGAATCTACGCAGGTGTCGGCTTTGGCCTTCCCGGATATTCGCATGTTCTGGATTGACCGTGATTACAAGATTTGTGGTTGTAATCAGGCATTCTCGCTTGCGTTCGGGAGCCCGATTCCTAAAGATATTGAAGGAAAACGCTTGCTCGAAGTGGTGCGCCCGCGTTATTTCTCGTTGTTCCATGGCGTGCTTTCGGAGGTATTTGAAAAAGGACTTTCCAAATCTTGGAAGGGTGCTTTTGGAGTGGGAAATCGCCTGCTTTGGTTTAATGCCGTGCCCCTTAAGCGAGATGACGGGTATACGTATCGAGTTTTGGGCGTGTACCTGCAATTAGATGAAAATGATTTTAGTTCAGTCAATAACTTAATTACGGAGAAAAAATGAAAAAATTAATGCTTGTTGCGGTTGCTTCGGTGTTCCTGTTCGCTGGTTGCGAAGAAAAGAAGGCCGAAGAAGTTAAGGTTGAGGCAAAGCCGGCTGCTGCTGCGGAACAGCCTGCTGCAAAGGCTGCACCTGCTCCGTCCGATATAGCGGTTCGCGCCGGAGTCCAGTCTATTGATTGGGAAAAGGCTATTGAAATGAACGCTAAGGGTGCCATTTATGTGGATGTGCGTAATCCGCCGGAACTGAACCAGGGTTATGCTCCGTATGCGGTAAACATTCCGCTTGGCGAGATTAGGGAACGTTTTAGTGAACTCCCGAAAGACAAGGATTTGCTGATTTACTGCCGTTCTGGCCGTCGCAGCGAAGCCGCTACCAAGTTCCTGATGGACCAAGGTTACACCCGCGTGTATAATGTTCTCGGTGGTTACCTCGCCTTCCCGCAGAAGTAATGAACTACCTTAACCTCGCCTTTGAAAATTCCCTCTTCTCGGTCGGAATCAGTCGACCGAATCCTGCCGTGGGTGCCGTCGTCGTTCGCGATGGCATCGTCGTCGGTAAGGGGCGTACACAGCGCCCGGGGAATGCTCATGCCGAGGTAATGGCGCTGCGTGACGCGGGCGAACTCGCCCGCGGGGCGGCCATCTATGTAACGCTGGAACCTTGCTGCCATTATGGCCGCACGCCCCCCTGCACAAAGGCTATCATCGATGCCGGCATCAAGGAAGTCTACTTCGCGCATGCCGATCCGAATCCTGTTGTGCGCGGCAAGAGCCGTGCCATTCTCGAAGAAGCCGGAATCAAGGTCTTTGAAGGTCAGGATGCTTGCGAGCGTGCTATTGTTGAAAGTGGCTGGGATGATTCTTGCTCGCATGACGGCTGCAAGGTACTTTCTGGAAATTCAGCAACCATGGGGGAGCCGGAGACTCGCGCCGAGGCCCGTGCCGAAGCCCATATGCTCTTTCATGAAATCGAGCGATTCTTTGAAGCGTATGACTATTTCGTGCGCAACAAGACGACCTTTATCGAAATCAAGTCCGCCGTTTCGCAGGATGGCTTTATGGGCGCATGCCAGCCTGACGGCTCGCATGCCCCGCTTAAAATCACAGGTCAAGGTGCCAACTGCTGGAACCATGAACTCCGCGCCATGAGCGATGCGATTCTCGTTGGCGCTGGTACAGTGCTTGCAGACAACCCTTCGCTTGATGTTCGCTTTGCCCAAGGGAACAATCCCGTGAAAATCATTTGGGCGGGCCATCATGAATTTACCACCGCCGAAGTCGAAAATCTGCGCGTTTTCCAAGCGCCTGTAGAAGAGGGTAAAGCGCCAATTGTCTTTACTTGTGTGCCGCAGCCCGCGCTTGAAAAAAAGAATGTAGGCGAGGCGCCGGCTGTTGAAGTGGTTGCTTTAAGTAACGCCTCTTTCGTTGCTAACTGGCACGAAATGCATGCGAATCTTTCCGCCCGCGGCATGCACCGCCTGATGGTAGAACCTGGCGCTCGTCTTGCTGATGAAATCTTTAAATGCGGTCTCTGGAACCGCCTCGATTTATGGCAATCTTCCGACCCCGCGGTCGATCGTGCGCTTGAATCCAGCGGCGCCGACGGCTTAACTTATCCGGAACTTCCCACAGCCCTCGTCGCCCGCGAATCCTTTATGCTCGGGCCCGACGTCCTGACCGTGTACTCGCGTTAAAGCGCCTGCATCAAACGTTTCTTCGCAGCTCCATCGGGCAATTCCAAGAACAATTCCTTCGCGAATGCCTTAGTCAGCATTTCTCGGGCCTTATCGGCCGGAATTCCGCGGCTTGTCAAATAGAACATCTGATCCTTGTCGAGTTCGCCCACGGTATTGCCGTGCGTGCATTCCACGTCATCGTGGTAAATCTTGAGCACCGGCTTCACCGAAACGCTGGGGCCGTCGCTTAAGAGAATCGTATTCACCAGCTGGCTAGAATTCACCTGGCTGCAGTTGTTCCCAACGACCACCTGGCCGTCGTAGCTTGCATAAGCGTTTTCGTCGAGAATATTGCGCACGAACTGCGTGCTCACCGTACTGGGGGCGTTGTGCAAAATCGTCAGACGCTGATGCTTAGAAGCGTTGCCCTTCAGAATGTTCAAGCTGCGGTAATCGAAGTTTGCTCCTTCGCCGTTCAATTCGACGCGGGCGCTAATACGGCCAATGCCACTGTCTTGCAAAACGTTTGCGAAATGCACCGTAGAATTCGCGGCCTGCTTGATGTCGAAATGCCTAAAGGTCAGCGGCAAGTCGTTGGCGGGGTTCGCAAAAAAGATTTCGAGTTCGGCGCCTTCGGCTACATTGATATCGAAGCGTTCTGCGCAAATTTCATGCATCACCTTGTTGTCAAGGATTTCGATGCTTGCCTTTGCGTTCTTGCCGATGTTCAAAACCGTGCGACCGAAGTCGTTGTTGCACTTGAGCATCGCCATTTCGTTTTCGTCGTCGGCAATAGTCTTTACCAACTGGCGGGCGTTGCAGGCTATCGGCAAAAGGGCGGCAAAGTCGTCTTCGCTTGCGAAGTCTTCGTCGCAAGTGCATTCACTCGGGAATTCAGGAGCCTGAATCTTGTTGACCGGGAAAAACGTCCACAATTCGTTATTGCGACGCGGCATTCCCAATTGTTTAATGCGGGTAATGGCGTCCATTAGTTTTCCTCGATCCAGTCGTAACCTTGTTCTTCGAGCTTGAGGGCGAGTTCCGGACCGCCCGAAAGAATAATCTTGCCGTGGCGCAGCACATGCACGTAAGTCGGCTTGATGTAGTCCAGAAGTCTCTGGTAGTGCGTCACCAGAATCACCGCCTTTTCGGGCGACATAATCTGATTGATGCCATGAGCCACAATGCGGAGAGCGTCAATGTCGAGACCCGAGTCCGTTTCGTCGAGGAACGATACCTTCGGATCCAAAATAGCCATCTGCAGGATTTCGTTGCGCTTCTTTTCGCCACCGCTAAAGCCGTCGTTCACGCCGCGGTCGCGGTAACGGTCGTCCATTTCGAGCATGGCCATCTTTTCTTCGCAGAGCTTTTTGAAGTCGGCATCGGCGAGCGGTTCAAGCCCGAGGTAGGCGCGTTTGGAGTTGAGCGCCATCTGCAAGAATTCCACGTTGTTCACGCCCGGAATTTCAGTCGGATACTGCGTGCTGATGAACAGGCCCGAATTGGCGCGGTCGCAAATTTCCATCGAAAGCAGGTCCTTGCCGTCGAGCGTCACGGAGCCGTCATTCACGGTGTAGGCGGGGTGGCCTGCAATCACCTTCGAAAGTGTACTCTTGCCGGAACCGTTGGGGCCCATGATGGCATGGACTTCGCCCGGTTTGACTTCCAGGTTGATACCCTTCAAAATCTGGGTTCCGTCTTCGATACTAGCTTTCAGGTTCTTGATGGACAGCATAATTCCTCCGGCGCTATTGCGCTAGAACATTTTTTTACGGCTCAAATTTAGAAAAACTTGCGACCTGTGTCTTATCAATTTTTTTTATAATCAGATGAACGGATTACCCGAAGTCATCAAAGTCGTTACCCATGTTGTCGTCACCGCCGTAAGAATATTCTTCGTCGTCTTCGGGTGGCGGGGGCTCAAAGCCCTCGGGCGGTTCGTCATTAGGCATTTGTTCTTCGGAATAATTTTCAGGCGCAAATTCTGCAGGGGGCTGCGGCACATTTTCTGCAAATGCAGGGGCACTCGGCTGCGGATTCTGCGGTGCAGGCGCCGCTTGAACCGGTGCAGGCGCAGCCTGAATGGAGGCCGGTGTAATCACGGTTGGGGCCGCAGGCATCGGGGCGCCTTGAATCACCGACTGGAACAGTATCAGCTGGGCCTTGCTGCGTACCACTTGATCGGCGAAGGCATCAATCGTAATCTTTTCGGCGTTGAACAAGGCGTTCAACTTTTGCATGCCCTGCGTAAACTTGGACATCTGCATGCGCGTTTCAACCGCTTCGTTGCTGGTCAGCGGAATCATGTGCTTTTGCCTGTCGCAGAGCTTGGTCGAAAATACGGTTAGCGTCTGGTAAAATTCGATGATTTCTTGCGGCGTTTTCCACTTTTCTTCGGGCAAGCCTTCCAAAAAGAGCCTGAGCGTGGGCGATACGTTTTCGTACATCAGCTGCGGCGAAACGGCGCCAGTTTCGGCGTAAAGCGCGATGGCTGAATTCACGAATTCTTCGACCACCGGAGATTCAAACATGCGGACTCCGCTTGCTGCCCAGTCCATGTCAAAGTATTCGAGCGCGCGGTCCATTAGCGTCGGGTTTCGAAGAACCAAGTTCGCAAAACGGATTTCCATCGGCGGAATGCTTGCCCAGTCGAGCGTGGCGGCCTGCTCCAGTTGCGGAATCACTTCAGGTGCGCCTAGGGCGGCTGCATTTGCTGCCATCGGTCGGCGTTCTTCGGTGCCTTTTTGCGGCTTCAAACTTTTCACCTGGGCCAAGGAACGGCTCGTGTTGAATCGCTCCGCAATCAGCTTCACATACTGGTTTTGAAGTTCTCGGTCGGTAATGCTTTTTACAAGCGACTTGGTGTAAGTTACAAAGCGGGCGCGTTCTTCGGGGCTTTGCATGTCGTGCTGGCGGGCCAAATAAGAAAGCCAGTCTTCGGATTCGCGCAAAGCGGCACGGAATGCGTCTGCGCCGCGTTCGTTCACAAAGTTGTCGGGGTCGATCTTGGTGCCATCGGGGCGCGAAAGCGCAAATACGCGAGGCGCAATTCCCTTGGGCAAGACTATTTCCAAACTTCTGAGGGTTGCTTTCTGGCCGGCTGCGTCACCGTCGAATACCAAGTAGGCGGTGTTGGCGTATCGGGCAAGAATGCTCGCGTGCGTTTCGGTCAATGCCGTTCCAGAGGCTGCCACCACGTTTGTGACACCGCCTTGATACAGGCTGATCATGTCGAAGTAGCCTTCAACGATAATCACCGCGTTTTCTTTCGCAATGCTTTGTTTGCTCTGATGCAAACCGAACAGGATATCGCTCTTATGGTACAGCGCCGATTCCGGGCTGTTCATGTACTTCGCACGCTTAAAATCCTTATTATCGCTTAAGTCGCGGCCACCGAAGGCGACAATCACGCCCGAAAGGTTCTGGATGGCAATCATTAAGCGATCGCGGAACTTATCCGATATTCCGCCGTTTTCTTTTTCGACAGCAAGTCCCGCCTTGACGCAGTCCAGCGGCGAAAATCCGTTCTTGACGGCGTAACCGATAAAGCCTTCGCGGCCTTCTGGGGCATAGCCGATATGGAACTGCTTGCGGGTGGCATCGGTAATGTGGCGGCTGGCAAGATACTGGAGCGCTTTGGGTGAAAGGGCGAGTTGCTGTTCAAACCATTCGCAGGCAAGTTCATTCAGCCTACGGACCATGGCGCGTTCTTCGGTCTTTTCGCTATCTTCGGGGGCGCCTAACTGGGGGAGTGCAAAACCGGTAAAGTTTGCAACCCATTCCACGGCACCCTTAAAATCCATTTTTTCGTGTTCTTGCACGAACTTGAAAACATCGCCGCCCGCACCACAGGCAAAGCATTTGTAAATGCCCAAGCTCGGGTTTACATTCATGGAGGGACTTCTGTCATCATGGAAGGGACAGACGCCCAAGTAGCGACCATTTCCGGAACGTTTCAGCGGTACAAAGTTCTCAATGACCAACGCAATATCTGCGTGGGCTTTGAGTTGCTGAATGATTTCGTTAGAATAGAACGCCACGACCCAAATTTAGCAAGAAAGGCTGTCGAAATTTTGACGCTTGCATAAAAAAAGAATCCGTTCTTGAAGAACCGGATTCTTTTTAGTAGCGGGGGCAGGACTTGAACGCTGCGACCTTCGGGTTATGAGCCCGACGAGCTACCAACTGCTCCACCCCGCGTCGAGGTTGCACCATATATAGTAAATTTTTATAGCCCTGTCAAGGGTTTTTTACACGAATTTTTTCAGAATATGCTTGCTAGCGACGAAATAATCAATACCGCTAATAATGGTAATTGCGGTTATGACGCCCATCACAGCTTGCGGGAAAATTGCCCAGAATGCTTGATAATTGGGGATAATTGCTTCCATCGGATCGAGGGCGCCAAGCAAAATGGCAACAATTCCGATACCCTGGAGTGCAGTCTTCCATTTGCCGCTACGGCGAGCCGGCATAATCAAACCTTCGCTTGCGGCAAGCGTACGGAGTGTTTCAACGCTTGATTCGCGGAAGTAGATGAGGGCGACCATCCACACCGGAGCATAACCTGTAGCGATAAAGCACATGAAGATTGTCATGTTCGAAATCTTGTCGCTGAACGGATCCAGGTACTTGCCGAGTGTGCTCACTTCACCGAGTTTGCGGGCGAGGTAGCCATCCAAAAAGTCGGTCAGCATAAAGCCAAGCACCATCACCAACGAAAGACTCTTGAAAACGAGGCTGTTGTTGCTGTAATCCAGATCGTTATCGTAGAAGAAAACCCACAAGAAGAACGGGGTCAGCACAATGCGGCTCATAGTCAGCTGGCTTGCAATCGAAAGCGGCTTACGGTGAGCTGGATCGCGGTAATACCAATAGGCATATGCAACGGTCGAGGCGATAATCAAAAGAATGGAAGTTACCATGCAAATTTGCTGGTAATCTTCGAGATTCAGCAAGTACACGCCCATAGTTACCGTGATTGCAATATTTGACAATTTGCTCCAACGACGCTTGCGGGGGAGAGACTTACCTTCGCGAAGAACGCCGAGGCTAAAGAGCGTATGGGCAACAAGACGGGCAAGCAAGAATACGCAACCAACAGCGAGTAATTTTTCGGTTTGATCGTTTTGGAGCAAGTCGCGCACGAAAATGCTGGTCATCACGACGAACGAAAGAAATCCGTCAATCACGTTCAGCCAAAGTCTATAATAGGGCTTTTCAATTTCTTGCGAACGCAGTTGGTACAAATTAACCCAGCCCATGATCAGGGCGATTGCTACTAGGGCGGTGGCGGTCTTGGCCATGCCCATCCAGATAAAGACAATGACGGCTATAAAAACCATCGCGCGCATAACGCTCCAAATGCGTGTGCGAAGTCTAATATCGGATGTCTGTTCTTGTGTCATTTAAAGCCTCTGTCAAACTTCTAAAAGTTGTCTTGCATGTTCGCGAATCGTATCAGATTCGCCGCCGAGCATGCGAGAAAGTTCCTTGATGCGTCCGTCGTGGTCGAGTTCGACCACGTGCGTATAGGTGCGGCCGTCGATTTCTTCTTTGCTGACCGCGAGTTGGTTCTTGGCGCGGCTTGCTACCTGGTGCAAGTGCGTAATCGTAAGCACTTGGTGGTGCTGGCCTAAATTCTTTAATGCTTCGCCGATGCTGTTGCCGACTTCGCCGCTGATCCCGGAATCCACTTCGTCGAATATCAAGAGGGGCACGCGGTCGAGGTCGGCCATCACGCTCTTGATCGAAAGCAATACGCGGCTGAGTTCGCCGCCCGAAACCGCTTTTTGTAGGCTCTTGAAGCCTTCGCCGGGGTTTGGGGCGAGCGTAAATTCAATCTTATCGGCTCCGTTCGGTGACAAAGCCTGCATGGTAATCGATGTTGCAAAAATCGCCTTCGGCATGCCGAGTGTATTCAGAATGTCGCTAACGGCCTTGTCGTAGCGTTCCGCTGCGTTCTGGCGAGATGTTGTCAGCTTGAGGGCGGTTGCCTGCAAAGCTTCGTGAGCCTTCTTGGACTGCCTGGAGAGTTCCTCCAAATCGGCGTCTAAGTTCTCGAGGCTTGAAAGTTCTTCTTTGCGTTGTTCGGTCAAGGCAATTAGGCCCGCCACATCGGTGCGGTACTTGCGCTTGAGTTTTTGGATTGCCGCGATGCGGGCATTGGCACGGTCAATGTCTGCTGCACTCATGGCCGTTGCAGGGCGGAGTCTCAGCAGATCCTTGCAAACGCTTTCATACGGGTCCGTCACTTCTTCGAGTGACTTCAGGTAATCTTCGTAATTCGGAAGCTTTGCGGCTAGGGAGCGCAATTTAGATGTTAAAATCTGCACTTGATCCAAGAGCCCGTTTTCTCCACCGAGCATTCCCTGAATGTCGTTCAAGTAGCGGGTCTCGGCTTCTTGCTTGCTTGCGCTGTTCACCTTTTCTTCGAGGGCTTCTTCTTCGCCTTCTTTCAGGGCTGCTTTTGAAAGTTCTTCGAATTGGAACTTCAAAAAGTCCTTTTGGGCGGCCAAGTTCTTCGCACGTTCTTCGGTTGCCTTGATTTCGTCTTGTATCTTGTTCCAGGCGGCCCATTCGCTAGAATATTCGGCGAGCAGTTCGCCGTTTCCGGCAAAATCGTCGAGCATCTGCGTATGTGTGCGAATGTCGCGCAACAAGAGCTGCTCGCTCTGCCCATGCATCTGGATTAGTTCTTCGCCTAGGCGCTGCAAATCGGGGAGTGCCACCACGGCTCCGTTCACGCGGGCGCGGCTCTTGCCGTTCTCCTGAATTTCGCGGCGGATAATCAATTCATCGTCGCTGTCGAGCTCCAGTTCTTCAAGAACCTTCTTGACTTGCGGCTCGTTTGCAATATCAAATGTTGCTTCGACGACGGCTTTTTCTTCGCCGGTACGCACCATGGTGGATTGCGCCTTATCGCCGCATACAATGCGGAGCGCCTTTAAAAGCACCGATTTTCCGGCACCGGTTTCGCCGGTAATCGCAGTAAAACCATCGCGGAACGGCACTTCCGCTTGAGCAATCAAAGTAAATCCACTAATCGACAGGTGCTTTAACATACGACAAATAAATTAGCAATTTAGCTTGACACTAAGTGTCATTTTTCGAATTCGACAACGCTTCGGTAGATGGGGCGACCTTCCTTGCGGTACTTCTTTTCGAAGCCGGTCATGATTCCTTCGGTAGGTTCTGCGGTGTTTCGTTCCAGAATTTTGCAACCCTTAAAGTTGTCGAAAACTTCGAGCGCGACTTCGTTGTATTCCTGGTGGTCGGTACCCCAGTAGAAAATGCGCTTGCCCGGCTTCAACACGCGGGCGACTTCAACCAGAAAATCCGGGCGCAAAAGGCGGTTCTTGTGGTGGCGTTCTTTCGGCCACGGGTCCGGAAAATACATGTGGAATGCGTCCACCGTATTATCCTTCACGCAGTCGCGCAAGAAGAAGAATACATCGCCGCGGAGCATGGTGGCGTTGGCGAGGGCTCCTGCCTTGTCCATCTTGCGTTGGGCAAACTTGGCCCAAGTGTAGTCCCATTCGCTGCCCATGATGACTGTATCGGGGTGCTTGGGAGCATATTCCGAAAGGAATCCGCCCTTGCCGCTTCCGATTTCAACTTCTACGCGGTCGCCCATGTTCGGGAACATGTCTTTCCAGTTAAAGTCCAACTTGTGGGGGAGTCCGTCGGGTGTTGCAATTGGCTTGCGGTCTCCATGCGTGCGGAATACATAATGCCAAAGGCCCTTTGATTCCGGATCTTCTTTCAAGTCGCGATAAAATTCAGGAATAACGACTTCTTTTTCAACTTCATCAATGTTTTCGATATCGCTCATAATATTTCCTACAGCCTACTTCCTACTGTCTACTAAATAAACGCTACAATCCTATCCAAAAACTTTTCCGGAATCTCTTTTGCAATCATTTCGCGAATGTATTTTTCGGAATACTTCATCGAAAAATGTGCAAGGATAATCTTTTCGCATTTTACCTGGTTTCCCATACGGTTTAACGCATCGGCAATCTGGCTAATATGCGTGTGGCCCTTCTTGTGGCTCATCTCGTAGTCTTCGGGTGCAAGGAACGTGCATTCCGTAATCAGCACCTTCGATTGGAATACGCGCTGGTTTTCCAATAGGCTTTCGCCCATGCAGTCGCCCATAAAGCTTATCAGCGGGTCGTACACTTCGCGCGTAATTTCGGTACCGCTTTCACGCAGCTTGATGATTTCGTCGGGAGTCTTTCCCAGGTATTCATCCTTGAGCTTTTTCTTGTAATGGTACAAGGTGCCGCCCATGGCGTGAATCGAGTGCTTGACTTCGAACGCTTCGAACGCCAAGTCCTTGCGGTATTCCAGGAATTGTAATTCGCCTGCACTTACGCCGACTATTTCGGGGTAGCGGAACTTGGTCTCGGGCACGCCTTCGAACATGGCTTCGGCGCGGATCCAGTCACGGGCTCCGTCGCAAATACGTTCGGGCATGTAATAAATGCTTTCGCGTTCCACGCCCATCATTTTGCGCAGGCTGTGGTGACGCATTAGGCAACGGGCATGGTCGCCATGCGCATGTGTCAGAAAAACGTGGTTTAACGATGTCGCCGAAAGCGGGCATTCGCCCATATCGATGCAAAAATCCAGTTCCGGGAGCTGAATATAGGTCGCAAGGCCCGAAATCGAAAACCCGACTACGGACGTGCACGAAGTACTGACATGTACTTGTTTTAAGGCGTTATGAATGTATTTGCTTTCTGCCATGAATTTTCTACGCCAAATGTAGAAAAAAATAAAGGTTCCTTTTAGGAACCTTTATTATAACTCAATCTTGAGAGGGGCTTTTATGCCCTATGTTCAAAGTTACTTGGTCTTTGCGTTTTCTGCGACCAGTCGGTCAAAGTCACCGCAGCTCAAAGCTTCGATATGGTTACCCATGGCGACACTTCTGGTACGTGCGTTACCCTTCTTTTCGGGAATACGGAAGCAGAATGTGTAGGTGTTGCCCTTGTCGGTCGGGATGCCCATCTTGAAAATGCGAATGCGTTCGGCACCCTTATTGTAAATTTCGTGGTAATCGTAAGAATTCTTAATCTTTTCGAGGCGCTTTTGCTGAGAAAATTCAAGTTCTTCGGTAATGGGGCCTTCCAGGTAGAGCGGGAAAGAATTCTGGAAGCGCAGTTCAAGCTTATTTCCGCTTTTTACAATCGAGGTTTCTTGCGGCTTAATCAGGTAACGCTGCTGCGGAATATTTTTATAGGCGAGGGTATGCACCGTGCGAACACCGCACATTTCGCGCATATCGGGCTGTTCCACAAAGTCAATATCACGGCAAATAGGGGGCATATTCGTCGGAACATCCAAACTTTCGCCTGCATTGTTTGAACCGGCACAGGCGGAAAGGAGGGCAGTTATAGCGAGACCAGATAATAGCAAGATTGAAGATTTCATGCTCTAAATATAATTTTATTATTGCGAATAGCATTTATTTTCTTTAGAAAGTTTAATTTTTTTATTCAAAGATTGTAAACTTTTGGTTTCTTCAATTCGTTTTTAGGCTGAAAAAATGGGATAATGGGGGATAAAATTATCTTTATGCTTTTGTGTGGCTAAAAAAATGTATTTTTGGCGCGGATTAAGATTGGGTATAACATGAATATTTACAGCTGGAACGTGAATGGGCTTCGCTCCGCCCTTAAAAAGGGTTTTACGGACTGGTTTGCTGCAACAAAGCCGGATATCTTGTGCTTGCAAGAGGTTCGCGCTGAGGTAGACCAGATTCCCGAAGAGGTGGCAAACCCGGACGGCTACTTTGCCTACTGGAACCCTTGCCGTCGCAAGAAAGGTTACAGTGGCGTAGGCATTTATACCCAAATTGAACCTGACCGCGTGAACTATGGCTTCGATATCGAGGAATTCGATGAAGAAGGCCGCGTGCTTCAGCTTGTGTTCCCGGATTGGGTCCTTAACAGTATTTATTTCCCGAATGGCGGCCAGGGCGACGATCGCCTGGACTACAAGCTTCGTTTTTACGATGCTTTCCTCGAAAACAGTAAACGTTGGGTCGCCGATGGTAAGCATGTAGTTACCTTGGGTGACTATAATACTTGTCACAAGGAAATCGATATTGCCCGCCCCAAGGAAAATGAAAATATCAGCGGCTTCTTGCCGATTGAACGTGCGTGGATGGACAAGTATGTCGAAAACGGCTTTGTGGATTCTTTCCGAATGCTGCATCCCGACGAACGAGACCGTTATTCCTGGTGGTCGAATCGTTTCGGCGCCCGTAGCCGCAATGTGGGCTGGCGTATCGACTATGCCTTTGTAGACGAGGGCCTTGTTCCCAATATCATCAATGCGGAAATTCACTCCAGCGTCATGGGATCAGATCACTGTCCCATTAGCATTGAACTGGAACCGCCGTTTGCTCCGCTACCCATTAGCCACGAAGCTTAAATAGCTTCATCGCTTCTTTCGTTAATGAACTTTGACGATATCCCAAGCGTCGTCAAAGAGCTTGGCTGCATCCCCTGGATCACGCAAGAATACCATGCGGTCAATTTCTTCGCGGGTCGGGTTGATGATTCTGTTTTTCTTGAATTCGTTGTCGATGATTTTTAGCGAGGCGCTGTTCGGGGATGCCGTGTTGGTGGACTTGGCGAGTGCGGCTCCGTTTTTCGCATCCAAGATGTAGTCCATGAAGGCGTGTGCACCTTCGGGATTTTGCGAATGGCTGCTGAGTGTCATGGCGTCCACCCACATAAAGCTGCCTTCTGTCGGAATCGCAAATTGCAGGGTCGTGTCTTCAGAAATAGCGTCCATCGCTTCACAGTTGAATACGATCGCGGCCCAGAGTTGTCCCGAAAGAATTTTATCCTTGGCGTTTACCGTGTTCACGAAACCGGCAAAATGCGGATCTCTCTTGGCTTCACGAATCAACTCAATGGCTTGGTCGATCTCTTCTTTCTTGGTGCTGTTTGCATTCAAGCCCTTGGCCTGCAACGCAATTGAAAGCATCGAACGGGATTCGTCGAGCAAACTGAATTTGCCTTTAACTTGTTGTGGGTTAAAGAGCATTTTGTAACTGACATTGTTTACATCAACGGTCGTGTCGCGGAAAAGAATTCCGGTGGTTCCCCACAAGTACGGAAGCGTGTATGTGCTGGTGGGGTCGTAAACGGGATTTTTGAACTGGTCGGCGATGTTTACTTTGTTCGGAACCTTGTCCATGTCTATCGGTACGATCAATCCCAGATGGATTAGTTGTTGGATAATCACATCCGACGCAATAATCACGTCATACTGGTTTTTCATTGCCGTTTGCAATTTTCCGAATATTTCTTCCTGGGCTTCGTACTGAACTAGTTGCAACTTGTAACCGGTCTTCATCTGAAAATCGGTTATCATTTCCGGAGCAATGTATTCACTGTACGTGAGAACAGTAACGGTCGTGGGATTTTGTTGCGACTTTTGGTCGCAACCGCAGAAAAACCCCGTTGCAAGGAGGACTAAAGCAATAACAATGTAAGAGATCGGGTTCTTCATACGCTCTCCTTCTTTTGCTTCCTCCTAAACCCCTTTCTTTACTAGCTGTGCAGGTACTCCACAATTGCGTCGTGAATCGTGGTGAACACTTCGCGCAGTTCTTCTTCGTCTTCTTCAAGGAGCGTTACGCGGAAGCCCTTGAGGTCCGTGCAGAAACTCGTACTCGGTACAACGCAGATGCCCTTTGCGCCCAGCAGGTAGTAAACGAAGCGGTAGTCGAGGTTGTTGGTCTTGCTGCACCATTCTTCCACTTTCTTCTTGATAATCGGATTGTCAATCTTCAAGGTCTGGTGGCTGTTCAGCGTTCCTTCGCGGAAGATGATGGTGTTGTAGAATGCTCCGTAGGTCGGGTTGAAATACAGTTCCGGAATGTCGGAAAGGATTTCGTTGATGATAGCGCTGCGGCGGCCAATCTTTTCGTTCAAGGCAGTGCGGTGTTCCATAAAGCGCGGATCACCGAGAACACGCGGAATCGTCATCTGCGGGAGCGTGGTCGAGCAGACTTCCACCATCTTGGCATTATCGATAGCGCGGCAGAAGGCGTCGAACTGTTCGTCCTTGTCGCGGTTGTAGTATTCGGCCCAGCCGCAACGAGCACCCGGCCACGGATATTCCTTGGAAATACCCTTGAGGGCGATACCCGGAACGTCACCGATGTATTCGGCGAGAGCGTAAGCGTGAGCTCCATTGTACGTAATCTTGTTGTAGATTTCGTCGCAAATGATGAACAGACCGTAGCGCTTTGCAATGTCTACAATCTTCTGGAGAATGTCGAGCGGGTAAACCATGCCCGTCGGATTGTCCGGGTTCAAAATCAGAATGCCCGCAATGCTCGGATTGTACTTCACCTTGTTTTCAAGTTCATCCAGATCCGGATACCAGTGGTTTTCCGGCTGCAAGCGGTAGGTAATCGGGGCTGTATGGGCGTGGGCTGCTTCGGCGGAGCTATGCGTGCTGTAAGCCGGAGCCGGTCCGATAATGCGGGTGTTCATCGACAAAAGGCTGTAAATGGTAGCGATTGCGTCACCGAGGCCGTTAAAGAACACGATGTCGTCCACGTTAATCTGCGTACCGCCGAGCTTGTTGTTTTCTTTTACCAAGAATTCGCGGGTTTCGAGCATACCCTTAGACGGGCAATAGCCGTAGCTGCGGTTGGTGCGGGCGAGGTCAACAACAATATCCTTGATCCAGTCGGGGACCTGGCACTTCTTTTCAATCGGGTCACCGATGTTTTCCCAGTGAATGGGGAGACCGAGTGCTTTGAGCTGGTTTGCCTTCTTCACGATTTCACGGATTTCGTAAGAGAGTTCCTTGGCACCTTCGCTCAATAATCTTCTGCGCATTTTTAGCTCCTATGGAGTTTTCAATAAACTTTTTTTAATAATAGTAATTTTTCTTCATTCATTTTTAGTTATTCATTTTTAATTGTTAATTTTGGGCTATGCTCCACGATACGCTTTACGATCCGATTCGCCAAAAGGAAGTTCCCGATACGCCCGAAGAACGGGTGCGTCAGGCGACCATCAAATTCCTGATGGACGAGGTTAAGGTGCCGCAGAACTTGATAGCGGTGGAGTTTGCGCTTTCGACGGTGGAATCTTCGACCGATGACCGCGTGGATTTACTTGTGCAAGATTTCAAGGCGTCCGGCGATTTAAAGCACCCGTGGCTTTTGGTGGAATGCAAGGCTCCTGGCGAATACACTTGGGAGGCTTTGCAGGTGCAGTTAAATAAGTATTTAAAGGTGCTTACGCCTAAGTACGTGATGCTGTCTCTGGGCGATGCCGTGCGTTATTTTGCGCTGGATGCGATAACCAAGCGCTTCCTGAAGATTGATTCGCTTCCTGAATTTGAATAATGTGTAATGAGTAATTATACATTGCACATCTCACATTGCACATCACTTTACGATTGACTGTACGCTTCCATCTTTGAATCGTGTCGTAAGCGTGTCGCCGGGCTTGAGTTGGCTCTTGTTACGTACAAACTTTCCGTTTGCATCGAGCGTAAGCGTGTAGCCTTTTGAAAGCGTTGTTTCGGGGTCGGCACTTTTTACGCGGAGTTCAATGAGGCTGAATTTCGACTTCTCAAGATCCAGAATCTTGCGAGAACCTTGGTGCAGACCTTCGCTGTCACGGGCGATGCGTTCGCGCTCGCCTCTAAAGATAAACTGCAAATCTTTCTGCAAGTTGCCCTTGTACAGCGAAAGCTTCATTGCTTCTTTTTGTATCAGGGCATTCACCTTTTGTTGCAGACGGTTGCCTTTGTTGGTCAGGTCGCGGTTGACTGTAACGAGCGTTTCTTTTGTCTGTAATGCAATGTCCTGTGCAAGTGAAAGCATGCGATTCCAACTGTCTGCAACGCGGTCAATCAGGCGCTTCGCGGTATCGGTCGGAGTAATGCAGGATTGGTAAGCGACTTCGTCCAAAAGGCTACGGTCAATTTCGTGTCCGATTCCGGTGAATACGGGCAGCGGGTAGTTCGCGACAGCGCGGCACAAGGCTTCGCTATCGAAAAAATTCAAATCGGTCTTGCTTCCGCCACCGCGGATAATGCAGACCACATCCAGTTCCGGATTTTTAGAAAGCTCTTCGAGGGCTGCGAGAACCGTTGGCTCGGTGTCGGCACCTTGCATCTTGGCGTAGGCAGTAGTTACCTTGAAGTTGAACGGCGATTCGGCAAGCTTGGTAGTAAAATCCTTGTAAGCGGCGGTGCCTTCACCTGTAATCAGACCAACACGAATCGGTACATCGGCAAGCTCTAATGCCTTGTTCTTTTCAAGCAGGCCTTCGAGTGCAAGCCTTTTTAGAATTGCACTTTTGGTAAGAGCAAGTTCGCCGAGCGTGTAGACGGGGTCAATGTCCAGAATCTGTGCCTGTAACTTGCCGTAAGGCACATACAGGTCCGCTTTAATCAGAAAACTAACCTTGAGCTGTTCCTTAAGTTCAAAAGGCTGCGGATAGTTTTCGACTTTGGCGCGAATAGCCGCAAATTTTGCCGCAAAACAGTACAGCGGCACAGTCGCGAGTGGATTTACGTTCCCTTCTTCAAAGTCCGCAATACTCAGGTAAACGATTTTCGATTTCTCGTTAATCTGCGTAATCACGCCACGCACCCAAACGGCAGGAGTGGATTCCACCTTCTGCTTCAATGCTTTCATGTATTGCGTAACGGTGTAGGACTTGTTTTCGGATTCCATGCGCAGAATATACTATTTTTAGGGCATGTCTAAAGTTGTTTCTGCCATGGAAGTCCGCCAGAATTTTGGCTCGATGTTGAACCAAGTTTCGCTCAAGGACGAAGAAATCGTCATCGAACGTGCAGGAAAACCCCTGGCGCGTCTGGTGAGCGTAAACGCTCCGACGGCAGGGCTTTTAGACTTTCGCGATATCGGTAAACTTCCGAACCAAATCTGGGAAGATTAATCCGCGTCTTCGATAATCGTAATATTGAGCGTGTCGCGCTTTGCAGGGTCGGCCACACTCTGGGCAATCAGCTGAGCGGTCTTGTCAATTCCGTTTTCGAGAACAATTAAGTAGTCCGACGAAATTTCCTGTTCGCCATTGCAAGTTTCAGACTTGTAGTTACTGCTGTTGTTCAGGTAGTTCAGCGATTCACAGGGGACGAACCAGTCGATGTCGGAACCGATAATTTTCCAGCTGCTGCTGGATTGCTGCTCCATTTGGAATGTGAAATCCTTAAAGCGGAGCGTGTCGCCGACAACATGGATCTGTTCATCGATGGCGGTGTTCTTTTCGGAATCGTAGAACTGCATGGTTTTCAAGAGTCCCGGCTGCTGAACCATGGTGTAGAGCTGCAGCACATAGCGCAGGCTGTCATGCTTCAGACCCTGGTCAAGCGGATCCGAATTTAAGCGCAGGTAATGCAGGTAGTAAGGGCCTTCGGGCATCTTGTCGGTAATCTTCAGGGTGCCTCCGTAAGTGGCGCTTACTTTCGATACACGGTTCTTGTCCTGGTCCAAAATTTCAATAGAAACGTTTTCAAAGTTTTCGTCATTGTAGTTGTTGATCCAATGCTGAACTATTATGGAATCGCCCTTTTTGTAGTCGCCAATCCACACGAACTGTTCCTGACGCAGGTTGTACTTGTAAATGCCGATGTCGTCTTTGGGGCGCGTTCTTTCGTAAGCTTCGCCTGGGTACTTGATCGAATCCGGATTGGAGAAGTATTCTCCTTGTTCCAACGCACGGGCTTTCGTTACCGCTTCAAAAGTGGCGAACGGACCTGTCCAAACGCTCGAGAAACTTTCTGGCTTGATCTTGATAGACCAGTTCACGGAATCGTTCGGCACAAGCATGGTATCCAGGTTGGTCTTTGAAGCACCGAGTTCCGTGTCACCGTCAACGAGCTTGTACAGAATAATGTTTTTACCTTCTGTAGTCAGGTTTACGCTGTAGCCTTCGTTTGCAGAGAATGCGATGGAAACTTCTTCGGGAGAGTTGTCGATCAACATGATTCCGCGCAAGGTGTCGGTCATTTTCATCGATATCTTTTCTTCTTCGCCGGTGTACTTGTAGTAGGCGGAATCGACAAGAACCTTGAGCTTCAGGCTGGATTCATCGTTGAATTCGCCTTCAACTTCAAGATAGTAGTGATCGCTACTAAAGGTGACAAAGGTATTCGAATCTCTGAAGGTGGCGGTGGAGTCTGCACCGTAGCTAGGAATCAACGAATTCCTGTAAACGGAATCGGTTCTCATGGCGTTCTTGGGAGCCGCCATGGTTGCTTGCAGATAATCACCCATTTCGCTCTTGATTCGAATCTGCTCGCTTTCGATGTTCGTCGTGCTTGCAAAAACCTTGATGCGGCTGCCTTTGGGGAATTCGCCTAGATACATCGGCATCTTGGTGGCCATGCTGTCAAGGTAGATTTCGCTTTCATCCATCTTCGACGAATCGCCCTTGAACAGTTCCAAATAAAGGCGGAGCGTGTCGCCAAGTTTAACGGTGTCCTTGTAGTCAATGTCGGCACGGGTGCTCAGGGAGCTACTCGATCTGAACGAAGGTACCGAGGAGCTGGAATCTTCGTCCGAGGCCGAAGAACTGGAGTCGTCGCCGCAAGCTGTAATGGCGACGGACATGAACAACGCTGCACTAAGGCTTAAAAGATTCTTGAACTGCATTGGGTTTTCTCCTAGTTCAGGATATAGAATTGTTGTTCGGCGGTAAATGCTTCACCGATGACGCGCAAAATATATTTGCCGGTGGGGAATGCCATTGCCTTGAACTTGAAGTGTGTCTTCTTTTCGCCGGCGAGGTCGCGTGCGGCAACCGTGAGCATGCGCTTTCCGAATTCGTTTACGATTTCAATCTGCACGAACTGCGGGTAACCCACCGTCAAGTCAAAGTCGCATTCGAGGTTGTAAATGTCAATGTTGACTTTTGTCAGCGTGTAACCGCCATCCATCGCTTCGCCACCGACAGAACGGGAGTTGTCGAAATAGCCTACATAGAGCGACGGTGCAAAATCTCTACCTAAAGAGGCTGAAGGCAAGACTGTTTCGCCAGGTTCTACGGCGGTAAGAATCAGCGTGTACAGCTGCGAGGGGTGCTTGCGCTTGAAGAATTCCGTGAGAGTTGGGGTTCTTACGAATGCACCGAGAGGAGCCTTCGGGTTGATTGTGATAATGCCCAAGAAGTCTGCGTACTTGGTATCAACGCCACCGCCCGAATTCTTGCGGATGTTAAACTGGCCACCCTTCTGCTGGGGGAGGTTTGCCGGTGCGTTTTCCCATGTAAGTTCGTAATCGACCCAATCGACGCCCAGTTTCTGGTCGCCAAAGTTCATGTCCTTGCCGGTTTCCTTAAGGCCGAAAATGTTCAGCTGCACGGGCTTCTTGATAGAATCCTTGTTGAATTCCAACTTGAGGGCTGCGTCGAACAGCGGTCCTGGCAACGAGGACAAATCGAATCGCAGATAAATCTTTCCGGCGTTTCCGGTGGTTACGTTGGCAACATGCAGTTCCGGGTCGGTGTTGTGCGGACTGAAGTTGTCAAATTCCGAAATCCAGGTGGCCGCACCCTTGCCGCTCGGGAATCCGTCGCCGGAGTTGTCGAGCGTGGTGTAGTGCTTGTCGAACACGTAAACCTTACCGGTGTCAGAACCCGATTGGTATCCGTCGTCGGCCGTAAAGATAATGTTGTAGCGACCGCTCGCGGTAAACGAAACATCGGTCTCGTATGCCATGCTGTCGGAGAATACGACTTTACCGGGGCCAAGTCCCTTCTTCCAGCGCACCGGGTCTTCGCAAAGTCCGTCACCACGACCGTCGTCTTCGACGGTTCCGCGCATCTTGAGCATGTTCGGTTGGACAATCACCATTTCCTTAGGAATAGATGCCTTCGGCTTTTCGTTTGCGCCAAGCTTCGGGGAATATCCGGTGAACAGCGGAATCATGACACCGCCGTTCGGTGTGTGCTTCAGGTCTTTGCCGTACAAGGACTTGATCTTAGATGCCTTTCTCGATTCTTCGACAATGGTGGGGTAGGCGTTTCCGCGGGTAAGTGTTTCGCGGAGGCCCGAAATAGAAAGTCCGGAATTGTCGTTGATGAACATCGGACGGTCTTTCGCCTTGTCGCTTGCGACGATTTCAACGCCAATCAGTTCGGCACGAGCCTTGTTGAAGTTCTGGATAATGGTGTTGCCCTTCTTGGCCGTAAGACCGAGAATCCAAATGTGGCCGCCATTGTTGCTGATCTTGGGGCCCTTTGTGTCGCCAATCAGGGCGACCTGGCGTCCCCACAGCTTCTGGTAGTTCAGCTGGATAGTTCCGAGCGTCACGTCTTCGAGGTAAATGTCTCCGCCGCCGACTTCGGCTGTTTCGAGCGAACGCACCATCATGTTCTTGAGGAGTAGGTTGCGCTTCGCCTTCATGATGATACCGCTTCCGAATTCAGAGAAACGTTCAATGGTAAGTTCGTTGAACGCACCGGCTTCGATAATGAACTTGCCTTTACCGTCGATACGTCCTTCGATACCGATAATCTGACGCACGCGGTTGCGGATGTAAATGTCGCGGTTGATTGTCCAGCGGCCTCCCGGCGGGAAGTAGATCGTTTCTGCACCGTCGTCGATGGCTTCTTGAATTGCCTTGGAATCATCGGAACCGGTATTCGATTTTCCACCGTAGTCGCCGGCAACTGTAATCCAGTTGTCCGCTTTTTGTTCCGGGAATGTCGGTGTTTCTGCAACTGCAAGACGCATCGACTGCTTGGGACTGTGACAGAGTTGCGGAGTCTCCTGAGTTGCAAATTCAATGATTTCGCCTTGGATCATCTCCTCGTTGTAGCCCTTCTTCTTGGACTGGATCATGGACTTGTAACGAGAAACCTTCATGGAACGAATGAAGATGTGGTTTTCATTCAAAATTGCTGCGGGAGCCTTGACTTTCTTGTTTTCGTTGTCGAATTCCAGTAAGCCGTCGAGCAGGCTCATCATGGCAAAATCGCCATGGTTATAAACAGCGGGGACATGTCCCTTGAATCGGAGGGCTCGAATGGCGAGGTTCATGTTCTCGTTTTCAATACCATATTTCTTTTGGCCACCCATGGTCACGTGTTCAAGCGTTGCCGTACCTGCTTCGCCCTTGGCGTAAATGCCGATGTTGAAACCGCGAATTTCGGTGTTCTTGATCAACAGGGGGCCAATACCTTCGGTAAAGCCCAGGTCAATGCCGTAAACACCCGAGGTGTCGCCGGAATAAATCTTCACATTGTGGATGGTACCTTGGTTAGAGGCGTTAAACTGGACGCCGATGGCGCCGGGGTTCCCCTTACCGGTACGAATCGTTACATCTCGAATGGCGTTTCTGTATTTAGGACCGGGACCTTCGCCGGTGAAAACAAGGGCTTTCGGAAATTCAGGGTTGTCGAAGCCGTAAGTGCTGTCTGCGAGCTGGATAATGGTTCCGCCCATGCTCTGGCCCTGCAAAATGGTCCTGCGGCTCGAAGATTCCTGTTTTTTGGTAACAGGCCAAGTCAGTTGGTCTGTAATTTTGTAAATACCATGCGGCAAATAGATAATATAGTCACCGTCGGGGTGATCGTTCAATGCCCTCTGAATAGCCTCGGTATCGTCAGTCTTACCATCGCCCTTTGCATAGTACGGGTCTTTGGTCACATTGACGATATTCGACGCCATGGGGAATTCCACCTGGGCGAATACAGTAACTGCAAAAAAGACAATAAAATAGAATAGGGTCCTGTACATACTAACCTCGAATGTAAATATATATAAATAAAATTAATTCGGGATTAAAATAATTTTGAAATCAGACCCCTAAAATCACAATTTACTTGCATTTTTCGTATACAAAGGGGTTATGATCCCCTTGAACCTTAAAAATGCGACGGTCACGCTCACATTCTTGGGGCGTTACCGGGTATAATTTGTCCCAAGCCTCGAACAATTTGCGGTCCTGCTTGGACAAATTAACGCCATAGGTCTTTTCCATATAAAAATGGGCTCGGGCTATGATTCCACGGGCCTCTTCGCGAGGTTGAGCCTTCTTTTGTTTAAAATCTACGATGGTCTTGCATCCGCCGTACATGGGCTCAGGGTCGTTTGTCCACTGGCTGTACATAAAGTTGTTACGGTCCCCGTTGACTTCGCCAATGGCGGGGTACAGGTTGTGCATGTCGCCTTCCATAATCTTGAAGGTCGTGTCGTTCGCGCTGCAGTTCTTGCGGCCTCCGTCGCGCCAGCAGGGGAGGTGTTGCCCCATATTGTGGGCGGTTACCATGTGCTCCCATTCGATGCGCTCGGCGCGCTTAAAGCTCTTGCGTTTCGGGTTTTCTCGCGGCTTGAAGTTGCAACTCGAAAAGTCGACGTTCTTCTTGTCGTCGTATCGGCAACCGCAGTAAAGGGTTTCTTGAAGTTCGCCGTAATACACGCGCCTCAGCTGCTTGCTTGCGTCGCGGTAGTTGTAATGCTGCGGGGCTGCTGTCGGGTCTACGCGCGACCAGGCAATAGCGATAAAAACCGCCAAAAGCAGTAATAATCCAAAACTTTTCATATAAAAACCACCTTGTAATATAACATAATTTCTCTCGTCTTTCGTCTCTAGTCTCTCGTCTATTATCTACATTTGTCGCATGCAATCGCTTGGTATGGATTATTTGAATTCTAGGCTCATGTTCGGCATGGTGCCGGGGCTTGAATCGACTCGAAAACTCTGCAACGCTCTCGGAAATCCTGAACGATCTTTCAAGACAATCCATATCGTCGGTACGAACGGCAAGGGCTCTACGAGCTATTACCTCGCTGGCATCTTGCAGGCACATGGTTTTAAGACGGGGCTTTTTACGAGCCCGCATCTGGTAAGCCTTCGCGAACGTATTCGTGTAAACGACAATCCTATTAGCGACGCTGATTTGGACCGTTTGCTCCTCCAGGTGAAGGCCGCTGCAGAACAAGTGCAGGTGGAGCCGACCTTCTTTGAGGTCTTGACCCTTGTATCATTTTTGTATTACGCCGAGCAGGGTGTAGATGTTGTTTCGATGGAAGCGGGCATGGGTGGTCGCTTGGACAGTACGGCAGTTGCATGCGGCAATATCGTGGTGCTCACGAGTATCGGACTTGAACACACCGAAGTTTTGGGACCCACCGAAAGCGCGATTCTTAAAGAAAAGATGGCTATTGTTGATGCGGACCGTCGCCGCAATAAGACTTTTGTCGTTGGTGGCCTTTCCGAAGAATTATTGGTAGAGGCCCGAGCTTATGCCAGCGAACTCGATGCAGAATGCATCGTTCCTGCGATTCGGACCGACATCAAACTCCCGAATCTGGGCCGCCATTACATTGAAAACGCAAGCCTTTCTTTGGCCGCCGCCGAATGCTTCATTCAGGCCAGTGACTGTCCTTATGACGAAGCCTTGGCTCTCAAGACTCTTGAAACCCGCTCCTGGGCGGGGCGCATGCAGCAACTGAGCGATAAACAGGGTTGTGTTCGCTATATCCTCGACGGCGCTCACAATTCCCATGCGGTGCGTCGCTTGGTCGAAACCTTGGCGGAGTATTACCCCGATACCAAGTTCCACTGCGTTTTTGGTGCTCTCAAAGATAAAGATGTGGGCGAAATGCTCAAGTTGATGGCTCCGTTTGTAAGCCACTGGCATATAACCAAGACTCCTTACCCGCGTTTCCGTGAATTGGACGATTTGCGTTCGGAACTTTCGAACTTGGGTTTGGAAGTCGCTAGCGAAGGTGAACTCAGCCGCAATTTTTTGGATCAGGTCGCCGAGATTGCCTCTGCGGATAACGAAAATATTCCCGTTTTAGTGACCGGCAGCCTCTATATGATTGGCGAAACGGTGCAGGCCCTCAAGGACGATTTTGACGATTTGGCTTTTTTCCGTGGCCTTGAACCATCAACTAACGAGCACCGCTAAATTTGCGTAGAAAACAAATTCTGTAAACTGTTTTGGCTCCAAAGCAAATCCTGTAAATCCAAAAGTTTTTCTTGTAAACTTTAGTTTTCGCAAATTTTGCGTTTTTATCGCCAAAAACGTGGTTTTTATCCATTATTTCAAAAAATTTGCCGTTTTTTTCGACTTTTTGTCAAAATTACTTGTATATTACTATCGAAATTTTCCCAAAAGGTCCTTTTGGTGTGTTTTTTGCTATAGGGATCTTTTGGAATTGTTATTGGAGATATATATGGCAGAAGACTTGCAATACCTTATGGAACGCATCCAGAAAGATGCTGTCGATAAAGCAGAAAACGAGGCGGCGGCGATCATTGCCAAGGCCAAGGAAAAGGCGGCCGATATCGTGAAGGCTGCCGAGGCCGAAGCGTCCGCCCGTCTGGAAAAGGCCGACAAGGACGCCGAAGCGTTCACGGAACGCAGCGAACGCACTCTTGAACAGTCCGCCCGCGACCTCCTGCTTTCGGTAGGCAAGAATCTCGAAAAGATGATTATGGACCTGCTTAACCTCCAGGTGGAAAAGTCCCTCGACGAATCCACCGTGAAGTCCATGCTTTTGACCCTTGCTAAGAACTATTCTTCCGACATCGAGGTGGATTTCTCCGATGCCGACGCCCGTAAGCTCAGCTCCTTTGTGATGGGCGAGTTTGCCAAGCAGCTTTCCGCCGGCGTGAAGGTCGAAAGCGACAAGGGTGTCAAGTTCGGCTTCCGCATCAAGCTCGATGGCGGCAAGGTCACCCACGAATTTACAGAAGCTGCAATGGCCGACGCTCTTTCGGCCCTGCTCCGTCCGCAACTTGCCAGAGTGGTAAACGCTGCCGCACAGGCGAAGTAACGCGGGTACTTGATGAGCAGTCCTTCTTATTTGATGGCATCTCTTCCGATGATTGAGTTCGGCGATCCGGCCCCGCTCAGTATGGAAGAATTTCGCCACCGCTGCATCGGCGTGCTGTCCGAGTCGGAACTTGCGGCTCTGGACGCGCTTCTGGATGACGGTGAATGCGAAGAGTGTGACGACGAGTTCGTGCGCGCTTACAAGGCACACGAAATCCAGATGAAGAACGTTTCGGGTAGGCTCCGTGCAAGCGCATGGGGGCCCGATATCCGTTTTACGGAAAAGTCCTTCCCGGGTTACGATGTCGCCTTTGCCAAGATGATTCAAGATGCGTTTGCCAAGTCGAATCCTATGGAAAAAGAGCAGGATATCGACAAGGCCCGTTTCTGGCTTGTGGACTCGCTCGCAGGAGTGGGCGAGGGTACCGTCAAGCATGTTTACGCTTATGCGATAAAACTGAAGATTTGTGAACGTTGGGCGCGCCTCTCCGAACAAGCGGGCGACGCTGCCGTGTTGAATGTTATTAATGCAAACGATCCTGCATACGCCCCTGCGGCGGCACAGGAATGACCGGAGGTCCATTTTCAATGGCTAGTATCGGAAAAATCATCGGCGTCAACGGTAACCTGATTCGCGTCAAGTTCGAAAGCGCCGTGTCCCAGAACGAAGTGGCGTATGCCAAGCTTACTCAGAAAAACAAGGACGGCAAGTCCGAAGTTATCCCCCTCAAGAGCGAAGTCATCCGTATCCGCGGTGACTACGCCGAACTCCAGGTGTTCGAAGACACGACGGGTTTAAAGACGGGTGACGAGGTGGATTTCACCGGCGAACTTTTGTCCGTAGAACTTGGCCCCGGCCTCTTGACCCAGGTCTTTGACGGTCTGCAGAACCCGCTCCCGAAGCTTGCCGAAGAATGCGGCTTCTTCCTGCAGCGCGGTAAGTACGCTCCCGCGCGACAAGAAGTGGGCGTTTACCCCGGTCGCGAAGGCGGGCGATGTGGTGGTCGCTGGCGATACCCTCGGCACCGTGCCCGAAGGCGTGTTCACGCACCGCATCATGGTGCCGTTCCGCCTGCTCGGCAAGTGGACCGTGGAATCGGTCGCTGCCGCGGGTGAATTCACTGTAGAAACTGTTGTTGCAAAGCTCAAGAACGCTCACGGCGAAACCCAGGACGTGACGATGGTGCAGACCTGGCCGGTGAAGATGCCGATCAAGGCCTATGAAGAACGCCTGCGCCCGAGTAAGCCGCTGACCATGCAGCAGAGAATTATCGATACGTTCTTCCCCGTGATGCAGGGCGGTACGTTCTGTACGCCGGGCCCGTTCGGTGCCGGTAAGACCGTGCTCCAGCAGCTCATGAGCCGCTACGCCGACGTGGATATCGTGATCTTGGCCGCTTGCGGTGAACGTGCAGGTGAAGTGTTCCGTGTACACGGGCGTGACTCTCGCCGAATACTACCGCCAGATGGGTCTGAACGTGCTCTTGCTCGCTGACTCTACCTCTCGTTGGGCTCAGGCTCTGCGTGAAATGAGCGGCCGCTTGGAAGAAATTCCGGGCGAAGAAGCCTTCCCGGCTTACCTCGAATCCGTGATTGCCGCCTTCTATGAACGCGGTGGCGTGGTTCGCCTGAAGGACGGCTCTACCGGTTCCGTGACGATTTGCGGATCCGTGTCGCCTGCAGGTGGTAACTTCGAAGAACCGGTGACCCAGGCTACCTTGAAGGTGGTGGGCGCATTCCTCGGCCTTTCCCGTGAACGTTCCGACGTTGGATTCCTGGTCCAAGTACGAAGGCATCATTGACAGCAAGAAGGTTGCCGAAGCCCGTCACATCCTCGCAAGCGGCGTGGACGTGAACAACATGATGAAGGTAGTGGGCGAAGAAGGTACCTCGATTGACGACTTCGTGATTTACCTGAAGTCCGAATACCTCGATGCCGTTTACCTGCAGCAGGACGCCTATAACGAAATCGACGCCGCCTGCTCCGCCGAACGCCAGAAGTACGTATTCGACAAGGTTTACACCATCCTCAAGACCCCGATGAAGTTCAGCGAGAAGGACGTCGCCCGTACGTTCTTCCTTAAGCTCACTCAGTCGACGAAGGACTGGAACCGCGTCAAGTTCGATTCCCAGGAATTCAAGGACCTTGAACAAAGTATTTTCGCTTCCGTGAAGGAGGTTTCCGCTAATGCATAATGTGGCATACCATCGTATTGAACGCATCGCCGGTTCCGTGATTACGCTCCGGGTGACAAGCTCGTTCGGAACATCCCTTGCCCGTGTGATCCGTATTGACGGCGACATGGTGGACTTGCAGGTGTTCGCGGGTGCCCGCGGTATTTCGACCGACTCCGAAGTGCGCTTCCTTGGCGAACCGATGAAGGTTCCGTACAGCGAAGCCTTGCTCGGCCGCGTGTTTAACGGTGCCGGTAAGCCCCGCGACAACGGACCTGAAGTGGACGGCGAACGCATTACTATCGGCGGCCCTTCCGTGAACCCCGCCAAGCGTATCATCCCGAAGACGATGGTGCGTACGGGTATCCCGATGATCGACGTGTTCAACACGCTCGTGGTTTCGCAGAAGCTCCCGATTTTCTCTATCGCCGGTGAACCTTACAACGAACTCTTGGCCCGCATCGCCTTGCAGGCCGAAGTGGACGTGATTGTTCTCGGCGGCATGGGCCTGAAGCACGATGACTACCTGTACCTGAAGGACTTCCTCGAAAAGAACGGTGCCCTTAGCCGTACGGTGATGTTCATGCACACCGCCTCTGACCCGATCGTGGAATGCTTGCTTGTGCCGGATGCTTCCCTTGCTGTGGCTGAAAAGTTCGCCACCGAAGGCAAGAACGTGCTCGTGCTCCTCACCGACATGACAAACTTTGCCGACGCCATGAAGGAAATCGCCATTACCATGGAACAGATTCCGTCGAACCGCGGTTACCCCGGCGACCTTTACTCCCAGCTGGCCAGCCGTTACGAAAAGGCCGTGGACTTCGAAGGTTCGGGCTCCATCACCATTCTGGCCGTTACGACCATGCCTGGCGACGACGTGACCCACCCGGTTCCGGATAACACCGGTTACATTACTGAAGGTCAGTTCTACCTGCGTAAGGGCCGTATCGAACCGTTCGGTTCTTTGAGCCGCTTGAAACAGCAGGTGAACGGCAAGACCCGTAGCGACCACCGTACCATCATGAACACCATGATTCAGCTGTACGCAAGCTACAAGGAAACTTTGGAAAAGCAGTCCATGGGCTTCAACATG
>CADCBQ010000003.1 GCA_902799745.1 Fibrobacter succinogenes
TTCCATCTTGTCGATCACTTCGTTACCACCGTAGTAGCGCTTGCCAACGTAGCCTTCGCTGTACTTGTTGGTCAGCACGGAACCCATGGCTTCCATGACTGCCTTGGAGGTGTAGTTTTCAGAAGCGATAAGTTCGATGCCATATTCCTGGCGTTCGGCTTCTTCCTGAATGATGTTGTAGATTTCCGGATCGGTCTGTTGCAGTGTAGATTTGAGCATTTAGCTACTCCTTGGTATTTTGTACGCGGGCAAATATAGCAATTTTTCCCGACCAAAGGGGTAGGTATCCCCCTGGTTCGCACTTCGTTGCTCTCCACCCCCTCTAACGGGCGCTCAATCGCCGCGCCCGTAACGCCCTGGCTGCATGCCCCTCCCAAGTCATGCTGAACTTGGTTCAGCATCGGCTTTTCAGACCCGAGAAATCAGATAAATGGGCCACACTGATTCGATTTTGCTAACGCAAAATCTGTTTTTAAATCTAGACGATATTCCTTATTGCGAAGAGCGCTTCGTCTCTGCCTGCACCGCACGCGGACAAATTACGGCCTTCGGCCTTTACTGTCCGCTTTACGGTCAGGCACTCGCCTCCGCTTTCCCTCTCGAACAAAAGGAACTAACTAGTTTTTGGCCAAAGGATTATCTTCGTCCATTACACAACGGACAGAACGAAATGTTCTTCGTGTTATTTCTTTACCTGACAAATCAGCATTATTTGAAGTAGAGTAAAAATACACTGCTTTTGCGACATTACTTTCCAAAGCAGAAGGCATCCAAAGCGCAGTATAAACATCTGTTTGCAATCGAGCTGTCGGAATAATAGCCAAGCCATCAGAATTACGTCCAGCGTTCTCTTCCCACAGAATTTTTGAACGAATATCACCATTGGCGTATTTCCACTCCCTCTGGTTCATAATATGCCAGCCATCGGGGCAAATACCCTGCCAAATGGCATTCAAATATCCTTCACCAGGAATAGAACTCCGCTCTTTTGTTATTGCCTTGCACGCGTCATTACTATCCACAGCAACAGAATCGCAAACCTTGGGCAGGTTCATCGCTTCAGCCCAAGTGTAAAGTCCCCCAAAATGGTTATCGCAGAACCATTCATCGTCTACATAGCATAATTTTTCAGTAACATTGTCATCAAACTTAGTCGTACTACTAGGCACCATTTTTCCATAATTCAAGTTTTCAGCCATTACATAAAATGTCTCAAAAGCATCAAAATCTTCCGAATGCCCTTCGAACTTAATATACTTGTACTTGCGGCCATCACGAGGATCTTCAAACTCTAAATACTCCCCATTGTACCCCGCAAACAGACTGTCCATGTTCGGATGTTCCTTATTTTTCTCTATCGCAGCGAGGGAATCAAGGGAATCAAGTCGAGCAGACGAATCCGTTTCCCAGCGCCCATTTCTACAAGTACGGTACCGACGCAGTCCATAGCCATCTTTAATAGATGTGTCACCTTCGACGCAGATAGGATCAATTTCTATACTACTACTCGACTCCACCGCCGACGAGCTACTATTCTTACCGCTTACGGAACTAGAAGAATTCTTTTCTGATACCGATGAACTGGATTTTTTAGAATCTTTCTGTGAAGACGAAGATGCAGAACCGTTGTCGTCATTGCGACTCGACGAGATTTCACCGATTGGATCGAGAGCGGAGCTACTAGATTCATCGCCACATGCTGCAAGCAGGGCTAGGAGAATGGACAGGGCGACGGCGCTTTTTAAAATTTTCACAAAACCTCCGGTAACCTCAAACGTTTTTGCAAAATTTAGTTAAATGTCGCAGGAATTGAAAAAGCCGACCCCAAGGATCGGCTTTAGATTTTTTAACCTAGCATAAAAAGCTATTTCAAGGCTAGCATTGCCGCAATCACGCTGTCCGGCACGTTCTGCGAACGCAAGTAGTCGGCCCGTTTGGTGTCGCGAGCTGCATTGTCAGCATCATTCTTTTCGCGTTCCTGTTGGACGCCCTTTTCCATGCCCCTCGCTTGGCCCTTGAGGTAGGCTTCGGCTTCGAGAACCTCGTATTCATGATGGTCGAACATGTTTGCCTCCAGTGCTTTCAAAAGTTCAGGGTTCACGCGACTTACGCGCAAGCGGTCAAGTGCATTTGCAAAGATCGGGTCTTCCGTCTCGGGAACCTGGAGAGGTCCTCTCGAAATGAGTCGGAGCCAGAAATCTTCGCGGGTCTTCACGCCTTTGCGTAACTGCAAAAAGTTGGGCAGATCGACAATAATATACCTATTTTTCCGCAAGATGGGAAGGGCGTTCCCCGACTTGACTTCGTATTCACTGTATGTTGACCACACGTCCTTATAGATTTCCTTCGACCGGAGTACCGAATTGTTGCAAAGCCAAATGGATACCGTTTCAGGAAGTTCATAGTAACGGTACTTGCGTTCCTCTTCCGGCAAGCCCATGAAATAGTCCGAACGGTTGAACTCGTACTTGCCGCGCAGCGTAAGGTACGAATTGTAGAGCTGCATACGGTCGAAAAAGTAAGCATGAACCTTGTTTTGCATCTCGATGTTGAGATACCGATTGTCTCTGGTATGCACCCAAACGTCGAGGCGTGCGGGGTCATTTTCGGGCATAAAGATGTCGATGGGCTTCTCAAATTCGTATTCGAGGTCAACAATTTCATGGTCATAGTCCAGCTGGAGCAAACTGTTGAGCACATCGCGAATTGTGTCCTTGTCGTCCATCAGGATGCGGAAAGTCGCCGCGTATTTGGGCAGCAGGAATTCCTCGCCTTGTTCATTCGTGACGATGTACTTCTTGGTCGGTTGATTGGTATTAGCAGACATGTTTTTTCCTTTCGTGTTAAGTTAAGGCACACTCCCTATTACTTAACACGCTTTTTTCAGCCGATTGAATACCAATTTTCTGGGAATTTATTTCTTTTTACATTTCAAGCAGGTTCCAACCTGCACAAACAGAGGGCAATAGCACTTTTTTCTATATTATCCACGCAATGCCTGTTATCTTGTTTATTCTCTTTTTTGTACCTCTTGCAGCTTTTGCGCAAGATACTCCCGGTGCATTCAAGATCGATTCTATCCAGTACAATATCGGCGACGCTTTTGACGATTCCAAGTACCACACGCAGTACGACAAGTGGGCATACGACCTGTTAAACTGGATTCATATCGAAACCCGCGAATCAACGGTCCGCAAGTTGCTCCTTTTTAGCGAAGGCGACGTAGTGACCGACCTCCAGATTCAAGAAGCCGAGCGCTTCCTGCGCACGCAGCGCTACCTTTCGGACGCAAGCATCAAGATTTCAAACGAAGACGGCAAGAATATCGCCACCGTCAAGACCAGCGATAACTGGACTCTTTCCATTCCGACCACATTCGGTTTTGCCGGAAAAGAATACACCTATGACAACCTGAACTGGGGCATCGGCGTTCAAGAAAGCAACTTCCTGGGCCTCGGACAAAAGCTCGGTTTCTACTTCGGGCACGACGAGTTCCGCGACATGTGGCAGGTGGAATACGGTGACCCGCACTTTTTGTTCCGCTACAACCATTTAGACTTCCTCTATAGCTACAATACTGACGGCTATCTCGCCTACGGAAAGATGTACATTCCCTTCCTCAGCAGAAGCCAGAACCAGTGGGCCTACACCATCGAAGGCTTAAAGAACAAGCGCGACGCATTCTTTTATGGTAGCGGAAAACTCCCGCCAGGCGCCTCCGTTTACGACGCCCAACAGAGATACGGCGACAGCCCCATCTACAATCACAAGAAAGCTTTGCTTGATTCGTTCCCGCTGTACAACGGCAACGAAGTCGTTAAACTCATGGCTGTCAAGGACTTTATCGACGACTCGCTCAGCGTCAGATTCAGCCGTTCCTTCGGCGGAACCTACCGCAAACTCTACGTGGGCGCCACCTACGACTACCGCCGCACCACCGCAACCGAAGGCAAGCTTTACCGCTACTCCTTTACCGACGGCGACACCACCTACGCCATCGATTCCGCCACGGCCGTCAACGAATGGCTCCCCGAACAGAAAGATTCCCGCCTCGGCATGTACCTGACGTTCTCGAACATCCGCTACGAAAAGATCAAGAACTTCCACAACGCCAAGTGGACCGAAGACATCGAAAAGGGCTACTCGCTCAAGGCGCAGATTTCCAAGAACTACGAACAGCTGGGCGCCGCCGACAACGACATTCGCCTTGACTTTTGGGCAGACTTGATGGTCGGATATTCCATGCACCACCTCACGCTCAAATCCGAAATGAACTTCTACCTGGATCACGGCGAACAGCACGACTATTACGGCAAACTTTCGGGCGAATACATTTTCCACCCGAACGATAAATTTTCGACAGCACTCACAGGCCTTGTAGACTTTTATGAAGACGCCCGCTACGGCAAACAACTGACCTTAGGCGGTGGAAACGGATTCGCCGGATTCCCCACCGGGTTCTACGCCGGACAGGCCCGCGTATTCGCGAACTTGGAACAGCGCTACTTCACCGACTTTGAAATCGCAACGCTCATGCCCGTGTTCGCCATCTTTGAAAGCATCGGCGAAACGGCCTGGGACCTTTGGGATATCAACCGCAAGGATCTAGTTTACCTCGTCGGTTTTGGCGTACGTTTTGCACAGACCAAGTCAATCAGCCGACTTGTCAACAAGGTAGACGTCAGCATTCCGCTGAACGGGGTGCGTAAGGCAGAGCCGCACTACTCGATTATCACGACTTACAACCTGTAATCAATCCTGTCAGAAATATTCAAAAGTGTGATTTTTCGCAAAAAATCGCATTTTTTTTGAATAAACCTGTCTTTTGGGCCTAATTTTTCGTATTTTAAGGGTTATGAATTTCGTTTCTAAAATTTTGGGTATTGCAGCCATTGCAGCAGTTACGCCATTTGCGCAGCTTGCTCCGGAACCCCAGATGGCCGATGTGAAGTTGATGCAGGATACCACCACTAACCAGCCCATGAAGATGGACTTTTCCAAGCCGCTTTCGGGTATTAGCGATCCTGGAATCCTGTTCAGCCAGTTTGCAAACAGACCTCTTTTGATTTATTACTTCAGCCCCAAGTGCCCGCATTGCCAGCGCCACATTTCCGAAATCCAGGATCTGGTCAAGGAATATGAGCCCAAGGGCCTCACCGGTATCGCCATCGGTCTCGGCGGCGGCATCAAGAAAAATGACATTCGCCTGTTTATCGACCAGTTCCACGTAGCGATTCCCGTATTCCAGGATAGCGACTACAAGTTCGGCCCCGCTTACGGCACAGGCTACATTCCGGTTGTGTACGTGGTGCAGAAAGACGGAACCTTCTACCGTTACGAAACTTTGAACGAAGCCAACATGAACCACATGCGCGCCACGCTCAATAAGATGTTTAAATAGCAAGTGAGCTCGCCACTACGTGGCTTTGAGTAATGAGCACGTGCCCCTAACCGGGGCACTTTTTAGTTTACTCACAAAACCTTATAAAGCAAGGCTCCCTCAAAGGGAGCCTCAGCGACCGACCTCATAGCCCCAAGCGTCCATAGGACGCGACCTCTAGAACATCTTGCGAGTGTTCTTCTTGGCGGGGCCGCTGCTGCTCGGCTTGGGAGCTGCACTTGCGCCCTTGTTGCTGAAGAGCGTAGCGTCGTCGGCAGACTTGGTCTTGACTTCGAAATGGTTACCGTCGCAGACTTCAGTCGGAGCGTAGCCTGCCGTATAGAGGCAGTAAGTTTTTTCAGAGCAGAATTCACCGGCAATCTTACCCGTATGGTTGCAAATGCCCTTGCTTACGACACCGCTCGGAACCGGGAACGGCTTACGCGGCAAGTCCTTGTGCAATTGCTTCATGGTCGCAATCCATACCGGCAAGGCATCTTCGGTACCTGTGTGGCCAGCACCTAAAGTACCCGGGCTGTCGGAGCCGACCCACACGCCCATGGTGTATTGCTTGGTAAAGCCAATGTACCAGCAGTCCGTATAATCATTAGTCGTACCGGTCTTACCACCACTCGGGTGAGTAAAGCCGCTCGCCCACACGCGGGCTGCCGTACCGCGAATGTTCACATCCTTCAGCATGTCGACCATCAAGTAGGCCGAAGCCGGGCGCAACACTTCGTGTTCGACCTTAGAATTCTTTTCAATGACTTCGCCGTTGCGGTCCACAATGGATTCAATCATGTACGGTTCAATACGGTTACCGCCGTTCGGGAACACCGTATAGGCCGACGTCATTTCCATAAGCGTTGCACCCACGGAACCCAGAGCCAAGCTAGGCACGGCCATGAGCGGGGCACGCACGATACCGAACTTGCGGGCGTAGTTCACCACGTTGTTCAGGCCGTATTTCATACCTGTCAAAATAGCCGGCAAGTTCTTGGACTTGTAAAGGGCGCGGCGGAGCGTCATCATGCCTTCGAAGTCATGTTCGAAGTTCGCCGGGCGCCAGACCTTGTTCTTGTCCTTGTCGTCCGGGTCGGGAATGCTCACCGGCTGGTCGTTCACAGAGTCGCAGGGGCTTGCGCCGTTATCCATAGCCGTCGAATACACAATCGGCTTGAACGAGGAACCCGGCTGACGCAGAGACTGCACCGCACGGTTCCAGCGGGACTGGTTAAAGTCGGAACCGCCCACCATGGCGCGTATTGCACCCGATTCATTCTCAATCAAGATTGCCGCAATTTCAGGATGGTGGTAAAGGATAGAGTCCGGGAAACGGCGCTTGTCGGCAGGACGCTTCAAGTCGTCGGCCAGGTATTCCTTCTTAAAGAGCGTGTAGACGCTATCGAAGTGAGCGACAACGCTATCTTCGGGCATGTTATACTTTTTAGTCAGGTACAGACGGCGGGTAGCGCGGTACTTGACGCGGCGGCGGACCTTTTCGACCTGCACGCGGGCAACGCTATCGGCGAAGGCCTGAATATCCGGGTCAATCGTCGAGTTGATCGAGACACCATCGGCATACAGAGAGTTTTCGCCGTACTTCTTTTCCATGTACTTGCGGATTTCTTCGTAGAAATACAAGCCAGATTCGTTCGAAGTTTCCTTTTCGGCAAGCGTAATCGGAGTCTTGATATATTCGTGGTATTCGTCGTCGTTAATGTAGCCGGCATCGCGCATGGCATAAAGCACCGTATTGCGGCGTTCGAATGCGGCCTCGGGGTGACGGTCGGGGCGGTAAGCTTCAGGGCGCTGCAGCATACCGGCCAAAACGGCAAGTTCCGGAATCGTAAGGCTATCGAGCGGACGGCCGAAGTAGAACTTACCAGCCGCCTGGAAACCGTAGTTACCACCGGCAAGGTAGACTTCGTTCATGTAGAATTCAAGGATTTCTTCTTTCGTGTAAGTCTGTTCGATGCGGATAGCCGTCATCATTTCCTTGATCTTACGCGAAATCGTACGTTCCGGCGTGAGGAACAGGAGCTTGGTCAGCTGCTGGGTCAAGGTAGAGGCACCGCGGAGCTTTTTGCCCGACATGGCGCTTTCCATAACGGCCGAGGGAATCGCCCACACGTTCATGCCCCAGTGGCTATAGAAGGCGCGGTCTTCGGTGGCCATCACGGCGTGAATCGCATTTTCGGGAATCGAGTCGAAGCTCGTCCATTCGCGGCGTTCCACAAAATATTCGTGGGCAATCTTTCCGTTCATGTCGTAAATGTTCGTGACAAGTCTCGGATTGATCTGCTCGAGCTGCGAAAGCGAAGGCAGTTCCGGAGAGAAATGATTGTAGACGGCGATTACAGCAATAAAAGCCGCGAGCACCGGCACAGCGAAAATGATTAGCCACTTGACCACCTTGCGGTCAGTAAACCAACCCTTCAAAACATTCAGAACCGAAAGTAATACGGGTTTGACTTTATCCATGGTCCAATACCGTTAAAAAATTTGGCCAAAAAGATAGTTATTGTATGGCAATCCGATTACACGCCACGCTTTAAAATCCCGCAAAAGCAGGGTAATCTGCCAACAATTCAAAAATTCTTAAAAAATTTTCAACAAAAACCCTTGACAACATCCGCACTTTAAACTATCTTTGGGCCATCAATCAAGCGGATGTAGCCCAACTGGATAGAGCGTTTGGCTACGAACCAAAAGGCTCCAGGTTCGAGTCCTGGCACCCGCAGAAAGGAAGACGTTTCACAATAAGTGAGACGTCTTTCTTTTTTATGCATGCAATAGACTTTTTTTGATACCAATTATCCCGATTTTCACAATCCGTAAAACACAGTTTAAATTATTTTGCAAAGCCTGCAAACCGCGGTTTGCACTCTACAACCCCTCCTTATTCTAAAATTGGCTCACAGAGAGTGATTGGCGATCCACATTTTAAGAGGTTGTTTAGTGGAATATAAAGATCACATTCTCACCGAGGCCATCCGGCTCGTATTCATCGAATATCGCCGCAAATGCGGCCTTACTCAAAATAGATTATCGATTTTAACCAATCTTACCCGGCAATTCATATCACAAGTTGAACAGGGCAAAAAGACCCCATCCGTCAACTCTTTAAGCGCCATAGCAAGCGCCTACAACAAATCGCTTTCCGAGTTATTTTTTGAAATAGACCGGTTTTACCCCCTCATCGAAAATAACGGGCCTCTTTTCCAAATTCCGCCAAATATCGCAGCCGAGACCCGTGAAAAAATGAACGAATACATCAATAACGCCAAAAAACACAAGGATTCCAGCTCGAGCAAGGCTCCGCCCACACAGGGCAACCCGAGGCAATAACCGCTATTTTTACCCTTAACAAAAATGTATTTTTTTGCTATCTTTAGCCCCCGATGGAATGGCCAAAGAACATAAAAACACTGACCGAGGACGAGCTCAAGGCTTGGCTCCGCGACCAGGATGAAAAACCGTTCCGTGCTAGCCAAATTCAAAAATGGCTATTCTGCCAGCAGGTCAAAAGCTACGACGAAATGGGGAACATCTCCCCCGCCCTCCGCGAAAAACTGGCCAATCAGTTCAGCCTTCGTGCCCTGACCGAAGAACAGCGCATGGAGTCGGTCGACGGCACCGTCAAGTGGCTTTTCAAGACCCACGACGGCCACCACATTGAAACCGTGATGATTCCCGCAAACGGGCGTTTTTCCGTGTGCGTTTCGACCCAGGTGGGTTGCGCCATGAACTGCGCCTTCTGCCGCACCGCCAAAATGGGCTTTACCAGGAATCTGGAAGCCGGCGAAATCCTGGAAGAAATCATCAACGTGAACTGGTACCTGAAAGAAGCCGGTTTCTTGAACGAAGAAGGCAAAACGGCCCAGGTCACCAACATCATCTTCATGGGCATGGGCGAACCCCTGAACAACCTGGAAAACGTGCACCGCGTCTGCTGTACCCTGCATAACCAGAGTCTGTTCAACATGGGTTCCAAGCGCATGACCGTAAGCACGAGCGGTGTGGTTCCCAAGATCAAGGAACTGGTTGACCGCAATACCCCCTGTTGCCTTGCCGTTAGCCTGAACAGCACCAATAACGAATACCGTTCGTCCGTGATGCCGGTAAACAAGACCTGGCCCATCGAAAAACTTTTGGAAGCGGTTGACGAATACATTCGTAGAACCGACAATTATGTAACGTTTGAATTTGTCCTGATTCAGGACATCACCTGCACCCCGAAGGCGGCCAAGGAGCTTATTCGCATTTGCGCCCCCCGCCGCGTGAAGGTAAACGCCATCGTCCTAAACGACGGCGACGACCCCACACTGCACGCCCCCACGCCGGAACAGGTAGAAGACTTTTTGGCTATGGTTAGGGCAGCCGAAATTCAAATCACGATCCGCAACCCGCGCGGCCGCGACATTCTCGCCGCCTGCGGGCAGCTTGCGTACAAAAAGGAAGGTAAATAATGTTAACGCAGAACCTCCCGGATTTCTGGGATAATCTTTATGCCGAAGGCAAGGACTACTGGAATCTCAAGAAGGTGACGCCCGCTCTGACGGAATTTTTCAAGCACCCCTCTTGTCCCGCTACGGGCTCCGTACTGGTTCCCGGCGCAGGCTTTGGCTACGACGCCGAAGCATGGGCTTTGCGCGGTCACGACGTGCTGGCAGTCGACTTTGCCCCCTCTGCCGTCGATGAACTTGACCACCTGAGCCGCAAGCACAAGAACCTGCGTTCTTTGGATCTTGACCTGTTCTCGCTTTCTCCCAAGGACGACAAGCGTGGCGGCCAGCTTTTTGATATCGTTTACGATTACTGCTGCTTTACGGCTATCCACCCGGGTCGCCGCGACGAATTCTTCGAAGTCTGCTACAAGATGATGAAGGACGACGGCCTGTTGATTCTGTTCTTGTACCCGCTCATGAACGGCAAGACTCTGCAGGGTCCGCCGCATGCTACCAGCGAAGGCGAACTTATGGCTCGTCTCGGCGGCGTGTTCGATGTTGTCGAACGCATCAAGCCCACAAACAGCATCGCCGGCCGCGAAGGCAAAGAAGAAATCTGGCTCCTCAAGAAGTGCCTGTAATCCTCTTCGCAAATCGCACAAATTTAATCGCGAGCGGTATTCAACCGCTCGCTTTTTTTCTAATTTTTTCATCAAATTTTAACGGCGGCCAAGCCGCTTCAACGAAGACACAAGGATTAAGTTATGGCAAAAGATTTATGCCCCTGCGGTTCCGGTAAGGAATACTGCGAATGTTGCGAACCGATTATCAAGCAGAAGACCCTCGCTGCAAGCCCTGAAGCTTTGATGCGTTCCCGCTACACTGCCTACGTGAAGCAGGAAATCGGCTGGCTCAAGGAATCTCTCGAAGCCACCCAGCGTAGCGACTTTGACGAACCGAGCGTGACCGCCTGGAGCAAGGAATCCGAATGGCTCGGCATCGAAATCAAGCAGACCAAGACCGAAGAAGAAAAGAACATCGGCTGGGTCGAATTCGTTGCCCGTTTCAAGCAGGGTAACATCACCCGTAACCACCATGAACTCGGCGAATTCCACAAGGTGGGCGGCGCATGGTTCTTCTACGATGGTCGTGCCGTGAAGCAGGAAACTGTCCGTCACGAAGGTCCGGTCGTTGGCCGTAACGATCCGTGCCCGTGCGGTTCCGGCAAGAAGTACAAGAAGTGCTGCGGCGCTAATAAGTAGCAACGAGGACGGGGCTTACGCCCCTTGAGGTTTGAGCACGGTCGCCTACGGCTCCCTTTGAGTAAAGCCGACCCCATACCCCAAAGCACACATCGTGTGCGACCTCAAAACCTTTTTTCCGAAGGAAAAAATAAATGTTCAAAGTTTTCGTAGATGGTGAAGCAGGTACCACTGGCCTGCAGATTTATGAGAGACTCGCAAAGCGTAACGACATCGAAGTGTTGCGCATTTCTCCCGAACTTCGCAAAGACATTAACGAACGCAAGCGACTCATCAACGAGTCCGACGTAACGTTCCTGTGCCTGCCCGATGCTGCGGCTGTCGAAAGTGCAGCCCTCTGCGAAAATCCGAACACCCGCGTAATTGATGCATCAACCGCACACCGCGTAAACCCCGACTGGACCTACGGGATGCCGGAACTTTCGGCCGCCCAGCGCGAAGCCATTGCCAAGAGCAAGCGCATCGCCAACCCCGGTTGCCATGCTTCGGGCTTTATTCTCGGCGTACACCCGCTGGTTGCTGCAGGCATTTTGCCGAAGAGCGCAAACCTCGCCGCCTACAGCATTACCGGTTATTCCGGCGGCGGCAAGAAGCTGATTGCCGAATACGAAGAAGCCACAGCTATGGAACACAAGGCCGGCGAATCGAAGGCTATCATGGCGCCCGCCCCGTACGCGCTTGCGCTCGCTCACAAGCACCTCCCCGAAATGAAGAAGTACTGCGAACTTGAAAACACGCCGTTCTTCAACCCGGTGCTTGGCCCTTATTACAAGGGCATGGCGGTCACCGTCGCCATCTTTGCAAATGAACTCACCAAGAAGGTCGGCCCCGAAGGCCTCACCGAAATCTTGGCAAAGCATTACGAAGGATCTCGCTTTGTGAAGGTCATGCCCTACGAAGCAGCCCCCGTGCTGTTCAACGGCCGCCTTGACGCTACTGTCTGCAACGATACAAACAACGCCCGCATCCAGGTGTTCGGCAACGAAACCGTGATGCAGGTGACGACTATTATCGACAACCTCGGCAAGGGCGCAAGTGGTGCAGCCATTCAGAACATGAATATCGCGCTCGGCCTCGACGAAGGAATTAGCCTTTAATGTTCCTAGACGAAAAATCAATTGAAGTTCGCTCCGGTAAGGGCGGCGATGGCATTTGCAGTTTCCACCGCGAAAAGTTCGTACCCCTCGGAGGCCCCGATGGCGGTGACGGCGGTCGCGGCGGTCACGTGATCCTGCAGGTGAACGAACAGTTCTCTACCCTACTCGACATGGGTAACGCTCGTCTGTACAAGGCTCAAAGCGGACAGCCCGGTGGCGCCAAGCGCTGCACCGGTCGTAGCGCCGAAGACCTCATCGTGGACGTTCCTCGCGGCACCATCGTGAAGGACGCCGAAGGTCGCATCTTGGCAGACCTTACCGAACCCGGCCAAAAGTGGATCGCTGCTCGCGGCGGCAAGGGCGGCATGGGCAACCAGCATTTTGCAACGCCTGCCAACCAGGCTCCGCGCAAATGCACGCCCGGTGAAAAAGGCGAAAAGCGCGAACTCTTCTTGGAACTGAAGCTCATGGCAGACGTGGGCCTCGTCGGATTCCCGAACGCAGGCAAGTCGAGTCTCGTGAACAAGATTTCAAGCGGTCGCCCGAAAGTCGGCGACTACCCGTTTACCACTCTCGAACCAGTGCTCGGCATTGTGCAGCTGAATGGCCACAGTTTTGTGGTCGCAGATATTCCGGGTTTGCTCGAAGGCGCCAGCGAAGGCAAGGGCCTCGGCCACCAGTTCCTGAAGCATATCGAACGCACGCACACGCTATTGTTCGTAATCGACGGTTTTGCTGAAAACGCCTACGAACAATTCAGCGTTCTTAAGGACGAACTCAAGGCATTCCATCCGAAGCTCGCGAAGAAGCCTTACGTGATCGCATTGAACAAGAGCGACCTCGGTATCGACGAAGCGATCAAGCAGTTCAAGGCACACAAGGAAAGCGTCATTGTGACCTCTGCCGTGACTGGCGACGGTTGCAAGGAACTCACCTTGGCTCTGGACGAAGCGGTGCCCCACGTGCAAAAGAAGAAAGTCGGCTGGGAAAGCAAGAGCTTTGTCGCCGCCAAGACAAGCGACAGCAAGAGCTCTGCAAAGAAAAGCGGCACCAAAACTGCAGCCAAAAAGACGACAGCATCCAAAAGCACCGGAACAAAATCTGGCTGGAGCAAGAAGAAGGCTTAACGAATGGCGAAAAAAGAACAGAGTACGCCGGTCATCGTAAACCGCAAGGCAAACCACCTCTACTTCGTAGACGAAACCTTCGAAGTAGGTATCATGCTGATCGGTTCGGAAGTGAAATCAATCCGCGATGGCAAGTGCACTTTGGGCGAAGCGTGGATTGACATCGACGAGTCCAAGAATGAAATCTGGCTCGTGGGTGCTCATATCGACGAATACCTTTTCGCGAACCGCTTCAACCATTTTCCGGCAAGGCGCCGCAAGCTACTCGCCCATGTGCACGAAATTGCCAAGATGCGCAAGGCCAAGGAGCAAAAGGGCTGCACGCTCATTCCCCTGAAGCTCTACTTCAAGAATCGCCGCGCCAAGCTCGAAATGGGAATCTGCCGCGGTAAGGATCAGCGCGACAAGCGCCAGGATATCATCAACCGCGACGCAAAACTTGAAATGGCCCGTGCGGCAAAGGCGCACAAATAATGAGAAACCTTGTTTGGCACATTCTCTTTTGCGTCGCTCTCGCAGCTTCTGCCTGGGCAAGCAACAAGGTTGACGCCGAACAAGTCGCCAAGCAGCACAAGGCCAGCTTCCACTGGTTCCCCGTTCAAAAGACATTCATTCTCGCTGGCGAAACCGACACACTCAAATTCGCCATCGGACTCCCCTATGTGAATTCTCACGGCAAATCGGTTGAGCTCAAGCAAGCACCCGAAATTGCAGACGGACACATTCTACTCGATTCCGCCGATGTCGCAAACTTGTACAACGCAGGCAACGCGCAAGCCGCCGCGGTCGCTCCTGCAAGCAGCAGCGCCCTCGCGAAAGCCTCTTCGTCTTCCGTAAAAGTCGCCGCGCCCGCCCCCGCAAAGGCAACAGCATCCGTCGCTACACCGAAGAACGAAACCGCCGGCACCCGCGAAGTCAAGACCATCGTGATCGACCCCGGCCACGGCGGCAAGGATACCGGCGCCCAGGGCAAGAATTCCAACGAAAAAGACATTGTGCTCGCCGTCGGCAAGCTTCTGAAAAAAGAACTCGAAAAAGAAGGTTTCAAGGTCAAAATGACCCGCGACAAGGACGTGTTCATTGAACTCGGCGAACGCGCCAACCTCGCAAACCAATGGGACGGCGACCTATTCATCAGCCTGCACTGTAACGCCATTGACGCAAGCCCCGAACGCAAGAAGCAAATCAAGGGCTACCACGTATACGTGCTCCGCGCCCCCGAAAGCGAAGAAGACAAAGCCATTGCTCGCCGCGAAAACAAGGTGGCCACGCTCTACGGAGAAAAGAACGCCAAAGAAGAACTTTCTCCGCTTGAATGGTTCAAGCTCGAAGCCCGTCTTGAAAAGTACAAGCAGAACAGTTACATGTTCACCGAACAGATGCTCAAGGCCTTTGACGACGGCAAAATCAAGCGTCAAGGTGGCGGCGTCGGCGGTGCGGGCTTCATGGTGCTCGTAGGCGCGTTAATGCCCGCAGTCCTCTTTGAAATCGGCTTTATCAGTAACCCTGAAGAAGAAGCCTACATGATCACCAACAAGGCTCAAGCAGACATCGCCGCCCGCATTTCGAAGGCTGTCAGCAGCTACAAGGATGCTGTCCACAACTACCGCGAAACGCTGGGCAGATAATTAGCCTTCCCAATTAGGGTCAACTTCGTACATAATCACATTGACCCAGTACACCTCATCTTTGAACTTGACGTATCTGGCTGCCGTATTTTCCGGTTCAAGCAGGAACTCGATTTTGTCAAAGTTGCAAATGCACTTGGTCACCGCACTCTGATCGTAGTAATCGAGCATCAACGTGTCGCCAACCATCTTTTGAGAAACCTTCGCCTCTATTCCGCAATAGTCCATCACGTTTTCCAACGTCAAGATGGTTTGGCCATTCATGTAAGTAATCTGCGTTGCTTCGGGGAGCTCGGAGGCCGCGCTTTTTGCAACAGGCTTTGCAGCAAGGTCATTGTCCATGCACTTGCCTCGTGCATAACCATTCAATTCCAATTCCGTCTGATTCGATTCGGGAACGCTATCCTGCGCGGCAGGGATTGTATCCCCTACAACCGTAGAATCGTCCTTAACGATAGGAATCTCGTTAATAGTATTATCGTCAAAGACTACATTCAAGGTCGTAGCACTTACGAAATTAGATTTTGCCTCGATTTTGAAAATAAGTCGTGAACTGCAGAGGCAATCTGTTTGCACGCGAGATTCATCCATTTTTGGAACCACATTAAGATTAGAATAGTTCGTTCCTACAGAAACTTGTTTTATAGGGGGTCGCCTAATCATGCCAGTCGTTCCACTAATAGCCTCACATGCTATAGATACATTTTCAATAACGATCGCCACCGAATCGGTCCCCTCTTCTGGAATCATGTAGGCCACAGGCGGCAAGGCAGCATCAACCATGGGGTCCACATTTTTATCGAGGCACGTTCCGAAAACATCATCTGTTCTCTGAACAAGATCTTGACAACAAGTCATGCTCGACATGTGAATATCAAAGCTCGATGACGACAACACAGAAGATGAACTCGGTTCTTCGCTAGATGAAGACCCCTGTTCCTCGCTAGACGAAGAACTAGTCACCTTGCAACAAGTCGTATCGGGAGAAAGCTCGCTAGAGCTAGAAGATGGATTCTCCACAGCGGAACTGTTGCCTTCAGTAATAGGCTCAGGTGCCGTGCTCGAAGACGAGTCGTCGCCACAGGCGAGCAGCGCGAACGAGAGCGCGGCAGTAATCGGCGCGGCTACAATACCTGTCAAAATTTTCGCGTTTTTCATATGAATCCTCCTTCTTGTTTATTCTGTTTTGGGGGTTCCGAAACAGGAGTCAAATCTTCCACCGGAAAAGCATCCCTTCGATTAAATACCGTATAGTCAAAGCCCGAATACCTCTTATCCAGTGAAAATTCAATTCTGGCCGCACAAACACAACCGTATGTAGATTTCTTATTGCGCTTTTCATCGCTCCGCGAATCAGCAACATACAGTGTATCGCTTTCAAGTTTCACCTGAATCTGGCTCCCGTTCCCCAGCATTTTCAAGAACAATTCCCGACTAGAAGCCGCACACGGAACTTCGAGTGCAACATCAATCAAAGTTACCTTGACCCAATCATTCTCCACATATTTTTGGGCGGAAGGCGTGAATCCAAAATCCTTTTTTTGATCAGAGGAATCCAACTCGTATACTTCGCCCAAGCAATAGACTAAAGGACTGTTCGGATTTATGGTATCAGACGATTCCGACGAAGATGACACCGGTATCGGATCCGGCACAAGACCCTTATCTTCAATCGAACTGCTGCTGACTTCCTTTGAATCCACGATCGACGAGCTAGATTCTTCCACGATTATCTTTGCAGACGAGCTGGATTCGGTAACGATATCCGCACTGTTACTGGACGAACTCGATTCTCCCACATCCGGGGCAACCGCCGAAGAACTGATTTCGGACGAGCTGCTAGCCTCGGCAATGGAATTCGGGTCAATCGTCCCACCGGCCACATTGTCGCTGGAGCAGGCCACCATGAAAAAGGAAAATATAGAACTGACGGCTAGTGCAAACTTCTTAAGCATGGTGCACCTCTTTAATTTTGTCCGTTACCGGGAAAAACTGGAAATTGATTCTACAAACCTGATCTTGGTCGTTGTATTCGTTCGCAATCGCAAGCACTTTTCTGCAACAGGCATCGAGCTCTTTTGCAATCCTTTCACGAGCCTCTTGATTCACGCTGAGCGTGACACCCGTAAAATGGCGCTCGTTTACGGAATAACGGTCTACAGCGCGGGCAGCCATGTTCGCCATCTCCTTATGCATGGCACGAATGGCAATGGACAATGCCTCCTGGGAGCCGATCACGGTCTGTTCCGTCTGCGAATAAACCTTTTCGCCGTCCTTTTTCAGGAACCCGGCCTTCACCAAGAAATTCAATACATCGCGCACTTCTTCGGCAGACACATGTTCCTTGCATTCGTCGGCAATGTCGCGAGGAGTCGCCCCCGGCATCATCGGAATCAGTTCCCTCAGAACCGGATACTTCCAGGATTCGTAATACTGGAATGCATCGCCATCGACCACGCGCACCTTATGTTCCAGCGCAATCCTCTGCATTTCAAGGAGCGCCGCCTTCTTGATTTCGTCTTTATCCGCATTGCAGAATAGGACCATTTCGCGGAAATAATCCGCCTCGTAGCCAACGAGCCCCATGGCCTTTGCCACATCGTCTATTTTGACCTTGCTGAGCTTACTTTGGCCCATACACACAAGCTTCAAGAAATTCGGCGAGGTAAAACCGGCACTCTTGCAGAACTCGCGCCACGAAAACGCACCGAGACGCTTGCGTTCGTCGTAGTAGTCCTGCATAAAGAGGTGATAGTCTTTATATTCAAGTACCGATTTCATACTAAGGAATATATCTTTTTTTCAGGTTCCAGTCAACATTTTTATTATACAAAATCAACATTTTTATTAAATTTTAGGCATTTTTGAACAAAAATTAAGCATAAATTTCTCCAAATTATACGCCCTGTATAATACAAGGAGAAAAACGTATAATGAGACATTTTTACTCTAATTCACAAGGGTATCTTTAAAAAATTGAACAAAATTTGTATATTGTTTGTTACAAATTAATTTTGGGAATTTAAAAAGGAGAGCAGGATGAAAAAAGCGTATCTCAGCGCATCCATGATATCCATTGCCATTCTGGGCGGTTGCGGTGACGATTCCGGGTCGTCCGCTTCGACAACCGTCATGCCCGACGGAGTCGTAAAGACAATCGCCGAACTCGAAAAGTGCAACTCCTCCATCAAAGGCGTCGTTCTACAGGTTCTCGCAACCGGTAGCTACTACCGCTGCGAAGACAACGAATGGGTCGATCTCGGCTGGGAAAAAGAACTTACAGCTTCATCCAGCAGCAGCCGTTCCGAAAGCGGCAACACCTCCAGCTCGAAAGTGATCTTCAACGAAAAAGACGCTATCGAAACTCCCGCAAGCTGCTCTTCTTCGATTGAAGAAGAATCCAGTTCCAGCATTGAAGAAGAAAGCTCCTCTTCTGAAATCGAAGAGGAATCCAGCTCCAGTGAAGAACTGATCGAAAGTTCCTCCTCCGAAGCCGAAGAAGAATCCAGCTCTAGCGAAGAAGAAGAAAGTTCCTCCTCCGAAGCCGAAGAAGAATCCAGCTCTAGCGAAGAACCGATCGAAAGCTCCTCCTCCGAAGCTGAAGAAGAATCCAGCTCTAGCGAAGAAGAAGAGGAAAGTTCATCCTCTGAAGCAGAAGAAGAATCTAGCTCCAGTGAAGAACCGATCGAAAGCTCCTCCTCCGAAGCCGAAGAAGAATCCAGCTCCAGCGTAGAAGACGAAGAAGAAAGTTCTTCTTCTTTTGAAGTTGACGACAATTAATTTCTTTCTCTTTTTTCTACAAGTTCTTGAATACAAAAAAACCACCGGATTTACCGGTGGTCTTCTTGTATCTAAAGTTCTGTATTACAGATCGTCTTCGTCGTAGACATCGTCTTCTTCTGGTTCATCGCCAGACTCGATGTTGTACTTGACCACCTTGGCACCTGCGATGTCGGCTTCGACGCCATCGGAGTTGACCGGGAGGACTATAAAGTAGAGCGTCGTAACCTTGGAGCCGTAGTTATCTGTATCGACTCGGTAATAGGTCGAGCTCGTGTAAGACAGGTAGGCGAAGTCGTTGTCGATGTTCGTCTTGAGATAGATGTTGTAGCGAGAGGCTTCATCGGATTCATCCCAAGAAAGACGTGCATAGTACGAAGCACTCGGATCCTGAGCAACCATGAGGCCTTCGACATTTTCGGGCTTGCTAGCGCTAGAACTACCGCCGCCCACCACGAAGGTCGAGTTCACCGAAGTAGAAGCGCCGTCGACAGAGTAAACTGTTCCGCGCACCGCATAAGAAGCGCCATCGGTCCACTTGCCCGTATACGGGGAAATCGAAACCGTACGCTTGTCCTTGCTCAAGGAAGTAGAGATCAAGACATTGCTGCCATCCTTAGAAACGCTCCAATGGGAGGTGCTCACAGAATCGGCTTCCAGCTCTGCAGCGAAAGTGAAGGTGATGTCAGACACCATCTTGATTTCAGCCGTATTGTCGGAAACCTTCACAATCTGGCCAGAGGTCTTCACGAGGTTAATCGTAGACACGTTGACAAGGTCTCCGGCACGGAACGAAGGTCCGCCAACCAGTTCAACATCATCACCCACATAGGTCTTGGAATTGATCGTTTCCTGGCCCACGGAGATCTGCACTTCGACACCTTCAGGAAGCTTTTCGAAAGAGTATTCACCGTTTTCGTCGGTCTTCACGGAAAGTTCGCACGGAACAAATTCCTTAGGCAGGTTTGCATAAACAGTCACGCCCGAAGCGCCGTTCGTCTTGCCCTTATCGTCGTTGTACAAGACAATACCCTTGGCCTGCACGCCAGCCTTGTACATCGGGACAGTCGCTACGACATCACCGACACGAGGAACATCGCCCTGGCCCTGTTCAGCAAGGTTCACGAGCACCTGAACCGTGGCATAGCCATCCTTGGAAACCTGGTAGCTGTGGTCGCCCAGAGTCTGATCTTTCCACACGGAAAGGCCCAGGGAATCAGCGATAATAGCCTTGTCGTCGGTTACGGAATAGACCGTGACTCCAGAAAGGGCCGCACCAGAATGGTTATCAACAACTTTAACGGTAATAGTGCCTTCAGCCTTTGCATCGTCGTTGATGTTGGTAACGGTGCTATCACATGCCGAAAGGAACGCTGCAGCGGCAGCAAAAGAAAATGCATATTTGAACTGCATTTGTCCTCCTCTATAAAATTAATGCAAACAAAATATAACAAACAAGTTATACAATGTCAAGCAAAATATACAATGTTAGGCAAAAGCCAAATCCGGGCGAGCCTTCATTTCGTCCAGCTGAATTTGGTGCAGCACCACATGACCTTCGACAAGGCTCTGCTGCACATCGATAATGCGCTGGTTTGTAGAGCCCCTGAACTTGATTTCAAGCGATTTTTTCGCCATAATGAAGGGGCCGTCGATCAAAATATCGGCAAAAGTCAACAATTCGAACAATTCCGGTTGCTTCGGCGATAGTTCCATGAGGCGTTCATAGGTATAACCGGTAAAAATGACCAGGTTCATACCACGTTCCTTGATTTCACGCGCTAAAGGGATCAAGGCGGCAGCCTGATCCATCGGGTCTCCACCGCTAAACGTAATACCGTCGAGCAGCGGGTTTTCCTCGATCATTTCAAGGATTTCGTCAATATCAATAAAATGACCCCCGTTAAAGTCGTGGGTCTGCGGGTTCTGACACCCTGGACAATTATGATGACAACCTTGAGTAAAGATTGTCATGCGGATCCCGGGACCGTCCACGAACGATTCGGGTTCGATTCCGGCAATCCGCAAGCGAGGGTATTCGTCCATATTATACGCCGTGCTTCACGCGATCGTTCACTTCGGCACGCTTTGCGTTGTTGAAGCGATCGACTGTACCGACGAGGTAACCCGTAATGCGGCGGATACGTTCGAATCCGATTCCTTCACCATACTTGTTCAGTTCTTTTTCAGACATTTGATTCTCCTTACTAGAAATTCTTAGCGGATACCCTTAAAGGCAGGCATACCCGGATAAAGTTTACGCAGTTCCTTCAGCTTCTCTTCCGAGATCGCATGGCCTTCGCTACGGCCGCAACGCGGGCAGCAGTCACCGATTACACCCACGAATCCGCAAACCGGGTCACGGTCCACCGGGTGGTTGATGGAGCCATAACCGATACCGACCTTGGCCATGTGGTGCACGATCTTTTCGAAAGCGTCCAAATTCTGAGTCGGATCGCCATCGAGTTCGATATAGCTGATGTGGCCAGCGTTGGTGAGAGCGTGGTACGGGGCTTCCAGAGAAAGCTTCTTGAAAGCCGAAATCTTGTAGTACACCGGAACGTGGAAAGAGTTCGTGTAGTAATCACGGTCGGTAACGCCCGGGATAATGCCGAACTTTTTCTTGTCCATGCGGACAAAGCGGCCAGACAAGCCTTCGGCAGGGGTTGCCAAGAGGCTGAAGTTGAGGCCAAGGCGCTTGGATTCGTTGTCGCAGAATTCGCGCATGTGGCCGATAATCTTGAGGCCGAGCTTCTGGGATTCTTCGGATTCGCCGTGGTGCTTGCCCGTCAGCATCACCAAGGTTTCGGCAAGGCCGATAAAGCCAATGGAAAGCGTTCCGTGCTTGATGACCTCGCCCACAGTGTCTTCCCAGCCAAGCTTGTCGGAATCGATCCAGACACCCTGTCCCATGAGGAACGGGAAGTTCTTCACCTTGCGGCGGCTCTGAACGGCAAAGCGTTCCATGAGCTGGTCGCTTACGAGTTGCATCATGCGGTCGAGTTCCTTGAAGAACAAGTCCACAGACTTCATCTTGATAGCGATGCGCGGCAGGTTGATAGACGTAAAGCTCAAGTTGCCACGACCATACGAGATTTCACGAGTCGGGTCGTAGTTGTTACCGATCACGCGGGTACGGCAACCCATGTACGAAATTTCGGTTTCGGGATGACCCGGCTTGTAATACTGCAGGTTGTACGGAGCGTCCTGGAAGCTGAAGTTCGGGAACAGGCGCTTTGCGCTCACGCGGCAAGCAAGCTTGAACAAGTCGTAGTTCGGTTCACCTTCGTTCAGGTTGATACCGCTCTTGACGCGGAAAATCTGAATCGGGAAGATTGCCGTTTCACCACCGCCGAGGCCGTCTTCAGTCGTGAGGAGCAAGTTCTTCATGACCATACGGGCTTCGGGTTCAGTGCACATACCATAGTTGATGCTGGAGAACGGAGTCTGGGCACCAGCGCGGCTGTGCATGGAGTTCAGGTTGTGAACGAAAGCTTCCATAGCCTGGAAGGTAGCCTTGTCGGTTTCTTCATAAGCCATCTTTTCGGCAAACTTCTGGGCTTTCTTGGTCACTTCTTCGCCGTAAGTCTTGGCCAGTTCACGTGCTTCGGCTTCCTGGAACTTTTCGTTCGGAACAAGCGTTGCGACCATGTCCATTTCAGCCATTTCGGTGTGCAGTTTCTTGACCACCGGCTGGATTTCTTCTTCGGTCTTGCCCGTGAGAAGAATGAGAGCCTTGACCATATTGGAGAGGTAGCTCTTGCGGTAGGTAATACGAACGCCGTCGGCCATGGCGTAGTCGAAGTTCGGAATGGACTGACCGCCGTGTTGGTCGTTCTGGTTAGACTGGATTGCGATAGCGGCCAATGCGGCGTAGCTACGGATATCCTTGGGTTCACGCAGATGACCGTGACCGGTATTGAAGCCATTCTTGAAGAGCTTCTTGAGGTCGATCTGGCAGCAGGTCATGGTAAGGGAATAGAAATCCAAATCGTGGATATGGATATCGCCTTCCATGTGGGCGCGGCTGTGCTCAGGCTTGAGCATCATCATCGTGTAGAAATGCTTTGCAGATTCGGAACCATACTTGAGCATGGTACCCATGGCGGTATCGCCATCGATGTTTGCGTTTTCACGCTTGAGGTCGGATTCCTTGGCAGAGCTGAAGGTAATGTCGCGGAGCGTGTGCATGAGGCGCGTATTGACTTCGCGCACGCGGGTACGTTCGGCACGGTACAAGATGTAGCTCTTGACGGTATCAGCATAACCGGCTTCGGCAAGGGCCTTTTCTACAGCATCCTGGATTTCTTCAATTTCGGGAACGGTCTTGCCTTCGGCTTCAAGGCGACCCACAACATCGGCAGACACCTTGAGGGCCGTGCTCGTGAGCACGTCATCGCTACCTAACAAATTCAACTGACTTTGGGCGGCCTTAATCTGTTCATCGAGTTCACCCGAGGCGCGGAAAGCCTTGACAATAGCGTCGGCAATTTTTTCAATGTTGAACGGCATCTCACGGCCGTCGCGCTTCCTTACAGAAACAATCATCTACCAATCCTTGTCCTGCCCAACGATCCTGCTTCCCAGCCCCCAGCGAGCAAAATCCGTGTCGAGCATACTTTTTTCTTTCAATTCCGGTATTTACTATATCTTGTGTTCGTATTTAACTCCAAAGCACAAGATATGGAAAACAATATAACAAATGAAAGTGTCATTGGAAGGTATTTTTCAAAAAAATATCGCTTTTTGGGTAAATTTTAATATACAAAACTCAACTTATCAACAATCTAGAAAAAGGAGCAAAAACTAGATTTTTGACAAACTAAACATAAATTTCGCTAAGGCCTTTATTTATAAGCAGTTAGCATTTTATAACCATTGCAGTCATTTATCAACAGAAAAATAAAAGTTTTTTATAAACTACGTCTTGACAAACAAAGACCTTGTGATTAGCCCACATTATTGGAGCAATTCTACGACTAAATGGACGGATGCCGAAAGGCTCACCGAATCCGCAATCGACGAAAGCAGAGCTTCTTCGCTATAATCATTGAACTTGGCCGCGCCCAAAACAGAACGCCCGTACACAAGGCCATCGTTGCCACCGTTTTCGCTGACCGAGACAACCTTGCCGAGCTTGCCACCAACACTTTCGGCATAGCTTTCCGCCTTATCCAAGGCCTTCTTGCCCACCGAAAGAATGATTTCCTTGCGCAGGGAATCTTCTCCCTTAAGGCGTGCCGAAGTACGGTTGATTTCGACATCGAGTTCAGCCGAAAGAACTGCGACCGCTGCGGCCGCCACCGAACGCGAGGAACAGCGGATCGCAAACGACTGGCTCACCACATAGCCCGTAAGGCTGCGCGTGCCCTTGTCGTAAGACCATTCCTTACGCATATCGACACTGTTCTGTTCAATATCGGAATTCTGGACATCCAGTTTGTTCATTTGTTCAAAAATCGACTGGCGACGGGCTTCAAGCTGCTTGTAGAGCAGTTCCTTGTCGCGGCCACGCAATTCAAGCATAGCGACCGTCACGAATTCATTCGCCTCGTACTTACGCGATTCCGATGCAGACACCTTTACCGTAGAAAGCTGCGCATCGCCTGCGATTGTCGGCACCTTCAAGGATTTCGGCATCGCATTCTGCATAGCGTTTTCATTGTTGGTTGTCAAAAGCAAAAAGCCGAGCAGAACAACCAATAAGACCAAACCCAATGTAACTTTGTTCATAACTTACCCCTAGTTATTTTGAAAATTATTTTCGTCCCTTCAGCAAGTTGGCAACCGCATTTACGAGCAAGGCGACCACAATCGTCGTCGTCATGCTAATGAACGGCATCCACGGCCAGCTAAAGATTCCATCCAACACAGCCGGCACACCAAAAGCAGGAATTCCCTGAACAAGAATAAGACTTGCCATACCGCAAACCACCGCAACAACCACAACCCAGCTGCGGAGCTTATTTGCGCCCGTTCCGAACACCTTGTCGGCAAAGAAGGCTAGCAGGAACATACCGAGCAGCGGTCCCGTAAAGAGTCCCGTAAAGAAGAGCGCATTCTTGAGCAAGCTCCCCTGCTGGGTTGCCGCAAACAAGGCAAAGAATATGCCCAGAACGCCCCAGACAACCGTCCAAATCTTGGCACGCTTGAGGCCACCAATTCCCTCGTTTTCGCCCCAGCCCAAGAAGTCCCGTTCCGAGGTATTGCCGAGCGAATTGATTGCACCCGAAAGGCTACTCATGGCAGCCGCACAAATAGCAGCGACAATCAAGCCCGTCACGCCCACCGGGAGTCCATTTACAATAAAGTAAGGGAACACATCGTTTTGTCCCAGACCTTCCGGAAGCGGAGCCGCATGAGCCTTCTCATAATACACATAAAGGGCTGCACCCACCCAGTAGAACAGGATAGAAACCGCACAGCCAAGCACCATCGAAAGAACGCTCGAACGGTTCGCAGCCTTTACATCTTTACAGCTCAAGTAGCGCTGCACGAACTGCTGGTCGCAACCGCGGATTGCAATTTCAAGGATAGCGTATGCAAAGCCTGCCGAAACCAGCGTGCGCGCATTCGAGATATCCATCGAGGCGTCCCACCACTTGGTCTTGCCCGCTTCGCTTGCAAGGGCTGCCATTTCACCGAAGCCGCCCACAGCATTCGAAATAAGGATCAACACCAGAACGCCGCCACCAAAGAACACGCAGAACTGCATCACATCGGTCCAGATGACCGCCTTGATTCCGCCAAACCAGGTGTAAAAAATTGCAACGGCCGCCGAAACGATAATCGCGAGTTTCAGGTCGATATGCAAAATCTGCGCAAGCACAAGCGATGGCGCAAACAAGAGGATTCCCGTACGGAGCAACAAATGCAAGCAATAGAATATGGCGGCAAGCCTACGCACCGGGCGCGAAAAACGCACTTCAAAAAGTTCGTAGGCGCTGTTGATACCCGAATTGCGGAAACGGGGAATAAAGACAAACCCCACGACCACGATACTGATGAGGGCGCCAATCTGGAACATGAGGAACGTCATGTTGTCGCCGTACACATCGGCAGGTGCACCCAAGAAGGTCGTTGCACTCACGGACGTTGCAATAAGGCTAATGCCCACGGCAACCCACGGAATGGAACCGCCGCCCAACATGTATTCCTTAAGGTTCTTGTTTCCGCGAGAAACAAACAAGCCTATCGCAATCGAAAGCAACAAGTAAGCGACAAGTACGAACCAATCCAATAAAGTGAACATCAACTATCCTCGCTTCTTGTTTTCAAATTCGGAATTAAACTACTGCGGGTTCAGTTTCGGCAGCCTGGAACTGCACGACCTGGTTACGACCACCTTCCTTGGCACGGTACAGAGCCTGGTCAGCGTTGTTAATCGCCTTCTGCAAGTCGCCGTTAAAGCCCTGCGTCAGGAGGAACGCACCGATACTGACCGTCACACGCAGAGGTTCTGCCTGATGGACGTCGAATACCAGCTTCTGCACCGACTTACGGATTCGTTCTGCGGTTTCGACCATGCCTTCGGCATCGGTATCGATAAGCGCAACCACGAATTCTTCTCCACCGAAACGCGCGACCACGTCAATTTCACCGCGGATTTCCTTGCTGATTGTATCGGCAATACCCTTAATGACCACATCGCCAATCGGATGGCCGTAGGTATCGTTCACATGCTTGAAGTGGTCGATATCCATCATCAAAAGGCCGATACTGTACTTGCTACGGTCGGCACGAATCTTTTCGGCGCGGAGCTTTTCGAACATTGTCTTCTTGTTAATGAGACCCGTGTGGCCATCGCGCATAGCCTGGTCGCAGCCCTGTTCAAACTTACGGGCACGATTGTAGGCAAAGCCAGCGACACCGGCAAACGCCTTGAGCAGTTCCTTTTCATGATCGTTATACGGCATGGAGCTGCTGCTTTCAAGGCATATCGCAATTTCAGCCGTTTCGGAATCATGTTCTGCAGCAATGGGCATCACCAAGATCTGACGCAAGTTCAAGTTCTTGCGTTCGGAATCGTTCAAGCGCGGCAAGTAATCCTTGAAGCCCGGCAAGAAGGAACGTTCCATGGGGCGGTTACGCAAGAGAGCGAGTACGAACACGCCCTTGTCCGAAAGCGTAAACTGCTTGTTCGCAAATTGCTCGGAATCGACACCGTCGCAGAAAACCACATGGCCGTTCGTATCGTCGCCCTGATCCATCGCAAGAATCGTAAGGCGGTCGTATGCCATGTTCGCTTTCACATAATTGATAATCTGCTTGTAAATGTCCTTGACCGTCATGGTCTGGAAGAACTTGCGCAGGTAGCTGTAAAGTCCGCTGTACTGCTGCAGGGCAATGTGCTTTTGAGCCGAATAGAAGCCCTTGTAGTCGAGCATCGAAACGGCACTTGCAACAAACTTGAGGGCATCTGCCGTCGTATCGTTAAACGCATTCGGGCGTACCGAATCCATCACAATTGCACCCACGCGCTGTCCAGACGCATGGTCAAACAAAGGAACCGCGACCACGGACTTGATTGCCGGATTATCGACATAGTACATGACGCTCTTTGCACCCGGAAGATCCCCTTCCAAAAGGCGTTTCACATTAGGACGGAAAAGCTGGCCCAGGAGTCCAGACGTTTCGGTAATGCGAGTGCGGAGATTCACAGAAATTTCTTTATCGTTTGCAAAATTGCGGATACCCCATTCCCTCTGATTTTCCATCTGCGTAAATACGATGACAGAATTGACATGCGGAACGACAATCTTAAGCGCAAGCAGCATGTCGGTCATGGAACGGTTGATATCGGCGTTCGCACGAGCCCATACCTGATTCACCTTGAGAGCGGCTTCAGGTTCATTAGCCATTCCCCTGGGAGCGTTTGCAAACTCATGCTGCAAAGTCGGGGTAATAATCGGGGACTGAGCCGTCGGATGCTTCTTGAAAATCGTCGGAATCGGAGCTGTTGCCGGTTGCTGAGAATTCGGCCCAGCAAGGCGCGGACGGTTCATGCAGGCAAGCACAAACGCAACGACGGCAAAGGGGATAAGAAACAGGAACATTCCCCCCTGGAATGCAAGGCCAAGCAAAAGGCCCGCGACCACGAATAAAATTTCTGCAACAGACATAATATTCCCACTACAAACGGAAGGAACGGTACAACATTACCACCGAGATGCCGCCATATATAAAGTGGCTAATCCATGCTGCCCAAAAAGGCGAAAGCGCACCATTTTCTCCCATCTTTAAGCCAATTCTTTCAAGAATATAATAGCTAAAAACAATCAAGAGGCCAACCCCGAATTTCTGAGAAAGGCCCCCAGAGCGACTATAACGGTGGCATAGCGCTGCACCGATGAGTAGTACGATCAAATTCATCCAATGCGCAGAACGCTTAAACTGCAGAGCCGTTTCCATGGCACGGGTATCTTCGCCCGAACGGCGTAGCACATTGATTCGAGCCATAACCATCTTGGAATCCATTTCATCAGCAGTTTGGCGTTCGTTAATCAAGTCGCCCGGGTGCGTCGTAATCTTGTCACACACCTTTTCACGCTGAATCTGGAACACGTTCACTGTGCCATCTTTATGAAATTCACGGCGGTGTCCGCGCTCAAACTGCCAGCAACCCGGCGGCGGGTCAATACTGCTGAGTCGTGCGATTGAATCCAAAGAATCCTTGGCAGGTTCTTCAATCCAGCGGACCAGTTTAGCATCGTAGCGTTCTACAAGGCGACCGTCTTCGCGAAGGAGCAAAACGACATCGCGGCCAAAGCGACCCTTGCCGGAATAATGCCTAAAGAACCAGCTCGCCCTTTCGCTGTCGATAAAGGTAAAGTCACGCTTTTCCTTGATGCGCGGGTTCTTCTTTTTCTGCGCATTCGTTTCCATAGTTTCCAGGCGCTTATGGTTTGCATCAGGAAGCCAAAGTTCGCTCATTTCGTATGAACCGATAGACACCAGAACGCCGAACACAAAAATCGGAATCAAGGTCTTGAACGGAGCCTGACCGGAACTTTGCATGGCACTCATCTCGAGGTGGCGCGTCATGTTACCGATCGAAGCAAGGACAGCAATGAACAGGGCCACCGGCGAAATCAAGTAAATCATGTAAGGCAAGTAGCTTACATAGTAATCGATTGCATCCTTGGTGTCGCGGGCAAGCCAGGTCTTAATGTTACCCACGAAGTCGATCACCGCAAACATGAGGATTGCGCCTAAGAGCACCAAGAGGAACATCTTCAAGAAGTTCCACATCATGTACCGGGAGAACTTCATCCGAGCCTCCTGGTAAAGAATCCGAATATTTTCTTGAAGAATCCACCTATAGCGCGGATTGCCCTGAAGAACTTGGAATCACCCGAGAAGCGGTCGCGCACCATGGCAATCGTAATGAAGATACCGAATGTACCGATAATGATGTTCGACGCCCACATGGCAAGAATCGGGTCAATCAAAAGTCTATCGGCCATGTTTTCGCCACCAATCAGGCAAATCCAGTAAATCACGAAGAACGCAAGACTGTAGAGAATACCCGTGCCAATGCCGCCCTTACGCGCCATAATGCCAAGGGGAGCTCCAATCAAGATAAAGATAAAGCAGGCAAAACCGGTGCTGTATTTCTTGTGGATTTCCACCGTATACTGCGCCTTGCGCTTCAGTTCCGATTCCATGCGCCCGTACAATCTTTCGGTCGTGCGGAGAGCCGCCGTTTCTTGCACGCGGAGTCGCTGCAAGGACCGCCTGCGCTGGATAGAATCAAGTTTCGTTCCGCTTTCGAGTGATTCGGGAACAATCGAGTCGCCCAAAACTTGCGCCTGCATTTCGACAAGCGTGTTCAGACGTTTTTCAAGCGCCTGTTCCCTATATTCGCCGTAGCGTTTTTCAGCATCTTCCACCACTTCGGTCATCATTTCGATAGGCATTTCGCGGTCGCTACGGTAACTGCGGCTGCGGCGTTCCAAGCGATCATCCACGTTCTTCATGGCGAGGTCTTGCGAGAAATAGCGAATGCGGAAGTAGTTTTCGGGATTGTCCGCATCGGTCATGTGCGTTTCGCCGCTGCGCAGGCGAAGCATGAGGGTTGCCCCGTTGTCTTCGTATTCCATGGTAGCGCTATCGGCGTACACAATACGCGGGGCTCCGCGTTTTTCCATCTCAAAAATCTGAATTCCGTACAAAGTACCCGTCACCGGGTCGATACGGTTCACCCACAGTTGCACATCCGGGAACTGCGTAATCAGTCTACCGGCATCAATGAACACGTGCGGTTTTTTGCGCGAGACCGCATTCATGAGTTCCACCGAACGGTGGTTTGCTTCAGGCAGCACCCAGTTGTTGAACACCACCATGAGCAGCGAAATCAGCATCGAAACCAAAAGCACCGGACGCATCAGCGAAAGCGGAGAAATACCCGCCGCCTTGCAGGCCGTAATTTCCTGGTCGCCCGAAAGTCTACCGAACGCCATTAGGCTTGCCACAAGCACGGCCATCGGGATCGATAGAGAAAGCATCCAGGCCAGGTTTAGTGCAAAGATTTCAAGAACCGTCTCTGCCGGAAGCCCTTTAGAAAGCACATTGTCGAGGATTTTAACCAAAAAGTCTACCACGAACAGGAACGTGATTCCAAAAAGAGCCGCCAAAAAGGGGCCTATGAGCTCTTTCAACACGTAGCGGACTAAAATCATTTTTCTAGACTTACAAAATTTTCTACTTTACGAGGGTAAAATTAGAATTAACCAAAGAAAAAAAATGAACCTGTTCAAAAAGATTCCCTTATTCCTTTGTATTTTAGCTGAAACCGCATTTTTGGTAGGTTGTTCGTCTAGCGGTAAATCCAAGATGAAACACACCGAATGGTGCCGTATCCGCTTTGAAGGTGCAGAGGAACTTTTCAAGAAAGAAAAGTACGGTCGCGCAACTGACAGGCTCGAAGAAATTCTTTCGACTTGCGCCGGCACGGGCTATATGGAACAGGCTCAGTTCTTGATGGCCGAAAGCTACTTCAACATGGAAGACTGGATCGAAGCCCGTGGCGAATACGGTAGCTTTATCTTGAACTTCCCGGGTTCGCCGTTTATCGAAACCGCTGAATTCCGCAAGGCCGTATCTTCGTTCAATATGGAATTCCGCGTGAGCCGCGACGAGGCTAACACGACGATCGCCATGAAGGATTTCGAGCGATACCTTTCGAACTACCCGGAATCTCCGCTGCGCGACTCGGTGAACTACTACTACAACCTGCTCGTTGAACGCCTGGCCGAAAAGGAATTCCAGACCGCAAGACTTTACCTGCGCATGGACAAGTACCAGGCCGCCGTGATTTACTTCAAGGAATTCCTGGAAACCTATCCCAACAGCAAGCGCCGTACCGAAGCCCTGTTCATGATTGCCCAGGCCTACAACGAACTTGACCAGTTCGAAACGGCAAAGCTCTACTTGAACATCGCTCGCAACGAAGCCTCGCCCGACGACAAGAAAATCCAAAAGCAAATCGAAAAGACCGAAAAGAAGATCGACAAGGCCGAACTTGCTTTTGCCAAGCGCATGAAAAAGGATTCCCAGAAGAAGCGCTTCTTTAAGGAAGACCGAGAAATGCAGAACTAGTGAAAGATGAGAGACGAAAGACGAAAGGTTTGTTGTACATAGTTCTTGTGGCGATTCTTGCCGCATCTGCGATGGCCGCCGAAGAGACTTCGACCCGCGACCGTTCCAAGCTTTCAATCTTTTTGCAGCCTGCCGTTTCTTTTCTGGATTTTCCGGAACGCGAATACTTCCAAAACGCCATTGACACGCTTTACTACAGTTTTAGGCAAGACGCCCTCACCGAAAGCGAATCCTTAAGTGTCGCCAAGCAAGACTTTCAAAAGGTGAATTTCTGCTTTCCGATTTCGGCAGGGCTCCAATACCAAGTTTTCAAGGACAACTTTGTTAGTGCAGGCGTAAGTTTCATTTACGACAACGAATCGGTCGTGCTTACCGACCGCAAGAACCGCACTCATAACTACAGTTACACCATTCAGGGCATGCCGCTGTTCCTGGAATACAGGTTCGGTGTTCCTCGCAATTTCATGACTCTTTCGGGCGAAAGCCTGTTCAGCGTGGCCTTGCGTTGGTACTGGGTGTTGCCCGGCACCGAAATATATACGACCTGGGGACAGCTCGACGCAAAGACTCCTCTTCTTGGTGCAGGCTTTGGCGTAAGCGTCGGTTACCTGATCGCCAACTGGAAGAACTTCAACATTTACGGCGATATCGGTTTCAGCAGCATCAAGGTGGAATCGAACAAAACCTTCTCGGAAATTGTTCCCGACGGTCCCGAAAAGAAGGCCAAGTGGAACATCGGTGGCCTCACCATGCAGGTGCGCATAGGCTTTGGGCTCTGGAACGAACCTGAGCCCGTTGAAGAAGATGACGACGATGACAAATCCGCGGAGGAATAATGAGCATTATTCCGGGCGAAAAGTTGCGTTACGCCGAAACACATTTTAAATTCAAGCTACCGTGGTCGCTCCTATACAAGCCGTGGCCCGAAATCTTGGTAGATGCGCCATTTCAATTTGTTCCCAACGCCAGGCCCATGCTTTGGATTGTCGTTCGAGACGCACACCGGTTCCCGGTTTTTATCGAAAAGATCGATATTGTAATTCACAGAATCGATTCCGATATCAAGACAACATCCGAAAGCACCCTCGACTTGCAAATTCGCGCCACCGAGCAGTTTGAATTTCACCCCCTCCACTTGGGAACGCTCCCTGCCGGCAAATACGAAATTCACTGCAAAATTTTCGCGCAGCGCCTTGAACCCAGCAGCGACAAAACTTTCGGCAAGGCAAAAGTATTCAGCCGCTGGAACTATCCAGGATTGAAACCTGCACCCCTCAAAATTCAGGTCCTCGCAGAAGAACCTCCCAAAGCGCCGGGATTTGTCGCAGGAGAAATGCATTGCCACACGCACTATTCGGCAGACCATGTCGAACATGGCGCATCCCCTAAAGTATTGCAACAGGCGGCAAAAGCTATCGGGCTGGACTTTGTCAGTTGCACCGATCACGCCTACGACTTCGCCTACACCACCGAAGACTACACCAAAGAAGCCGACACTCCACTCACCCGCTTTGATGCCCTCCGCGAAGAAATTCGCGAGTTGAATCAAGCCGCAGACATGCCGCTCATGATTGCAGGCGAAGAAGTTTCGGCAGGCAATTCCAAAGGCGAAAACGTGCACATGACCGCCCTCGGCCCCGAAGGCTACTTGCCCGGACTCGGCGACTGCGGACGCAACTGGCTCGACAACAAGCCGACCTTCAAAATACCCAAGCTCCTGGAAATGACAAAGGCGCATTGTTTTGCCGCACACCCGATGCAGCCCATGGGTTACCTCGAGAAGTTCATTTTCCGCCGCGGCTACTGGAGTCACAAGGATTTAAATCTGGACGCGAACCACAAGATTCGCGGAATCCAATTCTGGAATGGCATTCGCGACGAAGGTTTCAAACTCGGTCGTGAATGGTGGATCGAAGAACTCGGCAAAGGCAATTACCTGCTTCCGATTGGCGGAAACGACGCCCACGGCGATTTAAACGACACGACTGCCGTCAGCATTCCGCTAGTATCGCTGAAACATAGCCGCGCACACATGTTCGGGAAAGTCCGCACAGTCGTGAAATTGACCCCAAGTGTCATCCTGAGTGAAGACCGTCAGGTCGGAATCGAAGGATCTAAAAAGAATCTCTCCTTTAAATCGCTCAACGAAGCTTTCGCGGGCGACAACTGCTACATCACCGACGGACCGGCCCTCTGGTGGGAACGCGAAGGCAAAAAAATCACCTTCCACGCCCGCAACACGCAAGACTTTGGCGGAGCCTTCCGCTACATTCGCATTTTCGGGCGACGTCGTAGCAACAATGGCAAGCTAGCCCCTCACGAAACCGTGTGCATGGAAAGCCTCGTCTTGCCCCCCGCAAAGACAGACCTCACCGTCAACGCAGACGACTTCGCCTACCTACGCGCCGAATGCGAAACCGCCACAGGCAAATTCGCGATGACCTCGGCGGCAGTACTCCCCTAGCTTCGAAATTTTATATCTTGTTTCTATAACATTTCGAGGAGGTTCACATGCCACGCTTTATGTCGCCTTTACGGCCGCGCTACATGCGTTCCCCTTCGGACATTCCTCAAGAAGGCTTGAAGGTTCAATCCATTACCGAAAAGCCTGAGCCCGCCACTAGCGCCGGCGACGAATCACCCGAAAACCAGGAACCGGAATACCCGGAAATCGTTTGCGTTTCCGAAGGTACATTCCGCCAGATTCGCGACGACAGCCTGGTGCTTTTGTCGCAGGGAATTTCACATCGACTTTTGCGCAGCATCGAAGGACCTTTTTTGATCTTCGTTCTGCCCGAGCACGAAGAATTCGCCCGCCTGCAACTTGCACTTTACCGCAAGGAAAATCCGCCTAAAGAGGAAAACCCGCCGATTCCCTTGAGCTTTAGCCTGCAGCCACTTTGGGTGTTGCTCGCTCCGACCATTATCACGCTTATTGATTTTACAAACAAAGTAAATTTACATTCTCCGGGAATTTCAGACGCAAGCAAAGTGCTTAAGGGCGAATGGTGGCGAGCCCTTACCGCACAGACCTTACATGGCGATGTTCGCCACCTGGCATCGAACCTGATTTGCGGATACATCGTGATGAACATGATTACCTTCCGCATCCCGCTTTTGCGGCTCGCGCCGTTTATCGCGATTGCGTCTGCAATCGCGAACCTGTGCGTTTCCTTGACGGTGCAAACGAGTTTCCGTTCGCTCGGATTTTCCACCTTCGTGTTTGCCGCCATCGGCTGCCTTTCGGTCATCGAGTTTCGACTCATGCCCAAGGAAACGCACGGCCTGCTCCGCAGGTTCGCGCCGCTCTGCGGCGCGACGTCGCTCGCCGTGTTCCTTGGACTCGGCGAGAACGCCGATATCCTCGGCCACGCCTACGGATTCATCGCGGGGCTTTTCTGCGGATTCATTCCAAGCAAAAAGGCGCTCCGCTGGGGGACGCCGCTTTCCACAGTCGATGGAATCGGATTGCTAATCTACTACGCGCTCTACATCATCGCATGGAAAATCGCGATGGGCTAAAAATAAAAGAGGCGACTCATTCGAGCCGCCTTTCTTAAACATCTAAAGGGCGATTACTGAGCCAAGAACTTCTTGGCCTTGTCAGCGTATGCCTGGTTGTCGCCGTAGACTTCGAGGAGGCGTTCTGCAGTCTTCTTAGCCTTGTCAGCGGCGCCGAGCTGATCGTAAACGAGAGTGAGCTTCCACATGGCATCAGCAACCATCGGGACTTCGTCTACCGGTTCGTCCTTCTGGTAACGGTCTTCCTTATCGCCGGTGCGCTTGGCAAATTCAGCGATGTACTTTTCGAGGAGACCGGCAGCGGCAGAGTAGTCAGCCTTTTCAATCTTGACCGAGGCAAGACCGTGCATAGCAGCCGAGCGGACCAAGGCAACGGAACCAGCATTATCGATGCTCTTCTGGAAGAACACGGCAGCAGCGTCAAAGTCGCCAGCCTGGTACTTGATGTTACCTGCATAGAGAGCGGCCTTAGCCAAAGCCACACCGGAGAGCTTACCGGAATTAATCTTGGATTCGAATTCCACGAAGGCAGAGTCCTTCTGATCTGCATAAAGGAGCGTCATGCCCGGACCGAGGAGTTCAGCCTGTTCGGCAGCAGCAGCCTTGCGATAGTCACGGAACTGCACCACGCCCACCACGATGACCATCACCACCACGAGGGCAGCAACAACCTTGGAGCCATGTGCGACAAAAAATTCCTTGATTTCAGAATTATTGGTATTCGATTCGTTTGCCATATTAAACGTCCATGTTAAATTTCGTGCTCCAATCATAGAAAAATTTTAATGTGTTGTCAGCACACCTTGACAAAAGAAGCCCCTTTTGCTAATTTTGGCCTACCATGCCACTCTAGCTCAGCTGGTAGAGCAGCTGATTCGTAATCAGCAGGTCGGCAGTTCAAATCTGCTGGGTGGCTCGAAAAAATCCCGCTCGATTGAGCGGGATTTTTCTTTTATTTATTTTCTAGCAGCCAGTTCTTCGGGAGTTCGAGCAAGAATATCCCAGTCTCCTCTTTTGATAATCTTGTACGCGTACCCCTGTTCCGTCAAGAACAGCTGGCGGTTCATGGCAAATTCCTGTTCCTTGGAATCCTGCGTCACAATGCTGTAGAAGTGGGCCGCGCCACCGTCGCTCTTGGGGCGGAGCACACGACCGAGACGCTGGGCTTCTTCCTGTCGGCTACCGAAGGTACCCGAAATCTGAATCAGCACGTTAGCATCCGGCAAGTCAATCGCGAAGTTACCCACCTTAGAGACCATCAAGTTCTTCTGCGTTCCGTTACGGAAGGCGGCATAAAGTTTTTCGCGGTCCTTGTTCGGCGTCTTACCCGTAATCAGCGGAATCTGCAAATCTTCGGAAAGCGCTTCGAGCTGGTCAATGTACTGACCAATGATCAGCACGCGGTCATCGGGCTTATCGAAGTACTTGAGCAGGCGTTCCACGATGTCCGTCTTTTCGGGGTTCGTAGAAGCGAGCGTAATCTTTTCGCGGACAGGCGCAAGCGCATACTTCATCTTGAGTTCCGGTTCCATCGGAATGCGGATTTCGTTACAGTCGGCGGTTGCAATCCAGCCCTGGGCTTCCAGAATACGCCACGGAATGTCGTACTTCTTGGGGCCAATCAAGCTGAACACTTCGGTTTCCTTGTGGTCTTCGCGCACGAGCGTCGCGGTAAGGCCCAGGCGGCGAGTGGCCTGCATTTCGGTACTCAGGCGGAACACCGGAGCCGGCAGCAAGTGCACTTCGTCGTAAATCATCAGGCCCCACTTCTCCTGGCTGAACAGCGGGAAGTTCGCGAGTTCCTTCTTGACTTCTTCTTCGGTCAAATCGTCCAAGTCCGAATCGGTCTTTTCGTTTTCGGACTTCTTCGCACGCTTGCGCTGCGTCAAAATCTGATAGGTCGCCACCGTCACGGGGCCAATTTCCTTGACTTCGCCAGAGTATTCCTTCACCTGGTCGATCGTCAGATCCGTCTTGTCGCAAATTTCGCGAATCCACTGACGGCTAGCCGAAATGTTCGGCGTCAAAATCAAAGTCTTCGTTTGCACCAAGGCCATCGTGGCAAGACCGATCACCGTCTTACCCGAACCGCAAGGCAGCACGATCACGCCCGAACCGCCCTTCTCGGAACCGCTCGCGTAGAACACCTGGGCAGCTTCCTTCTGGTAGTCGCGGAGAGCAAAGGGCTTTCCGCCCACCGTCGTTTCGCGCAGGTGAATGGGCAGCGGGTCGCCCACGGTGTAACCGGCCAAGTCTTCCACCGGGAATCCGGCGTTGGTAAGAGCCATCTTCAAGTGGCCGCGGCGTTCCGGATCCACTTCGGCATGCAAGTCGTCGATAAAGTGGAGCACGTACGGCTGCACTTCCTTAAGGTTGCAGATTTCGGTGAACATGTACTTGTCATCGGATTCCACAATCAGGCGGTCGCCGTCCTTCTTGAGGCGAAGGAGGCCGTAACGCGCCATGTAATCTTCAATTTCGGTCACCACCGTTTCCGGGATCGGAAAGCGGCTCTGGCTTTCGAGGCGTTCCAGCACCTCCGGCGCACGAAGTCCCGTCGATGCGGCATTCCACAAACTTAAAGGGCTGATTTTGTAAGTGTGCAAGTGCTCGGGACTCTTGACCAGTTCAGTGAACGGGGCGATCGCGTCGCGGGCTGCTTCGTAGGTGGGAGCGTCAACTTCCACCATGATTTCCATATTACTCTGAACAATAATGGCGCCATTCGGATTCATAGGCGCCAAATTTAGTAAAAAAATGTCCCCCGCGTTCATACGGGAGACATTTCAAACTTAATAATAATCAAAAAAACGGATTATTATTCAGCGTCCAGATCAGCTTCGTCGATTTCGGCGTTGTGGTAAACGTCCTGGACGTCGTCGTGGTCTTCGAACTTGTCGATGAGCTTGAGGAGCTTCTGGGCATCTTCGTGACCGAGCTTCACCGGGTCGTTAGCGACGTAGGTGATTTCTGCGCTCATCATTTCGATACCGGCAGCTTCCAAAGCCTTGGAAACAGCGTCGAATGCTTCGGGGCTGGTGGAGATTTCATGCACGCCGTCTTCGGTGGACATGTCTTCGGCACCGGCTTCGAGAACTAGGTCCATGACCTTGTCTTCCGGATACTTTTCAGCATCAACGATGATCACACCCTTGTAGGTGAAAGCCCAAGAAACGGAACCGGATTCGCCCATGGCGCCGTTGTTCTTGTTAAAGATGTTGCGGATTTCGGCAACGGTACGAACCTTGTTGTCGGTCAGGCACTGCACCATGATGGCAATGCCACCCGGGCCGCGTCCTTCGTACAACGGTTCCGTCATTTCGGTACCGGAGTTGGCACCCGTACCCTTGGCAATGGCGCTTTCGATGTTCTTAGTCGGCAAGCTCTGGCTCTTGGACTTAAGAATAGCGGCACGCAGACGCGGGTTTGCGTCGGGGTTTCCGCCGCCGAGCTTAGCAGCAATGGAGATTTCCTTAATCAGCTTGTTCCAAGCCTTGGCGCGAGCAACGTCAGTCTTGGCTTTCTTGCGTTTGGTGGTGGCCCATTTGGAGTGACCGGACATAGATTACCTCTAATTGGTTTTAGTTAAAAAATTACTTGTTCTTGAGCTGGCAGCGACGCTTTTCCTTGATGGAGAGACCAGGATCATCGCAAGGATCGCCAGAAACCTTTTTCTTCTTTTTCTTCTTGGTCGGAGCAGGCTGTTCGTCTTCATCGACTCGGCGCTTGCGCTTGTTCAGCGTTGCTTCTTCTTCGGCTTCGACTTTTTTTTTCTTTTTCTTCTTCGGAGCTACTTCTTCATCGTCGCTCGCCTCTACACGGCGCTTGCGAGTCGTAATGGTAGCTTCTTCTTCAGGCTTCTTTTCGCCCTTCTTCTGCAGGGCGCGGAGTTTCGCCTTGTCGAGCGGGTCGGCAGAAGCCTTGGTAATGGCCTTGTCGTACTTACCGCCCCACACGTTACCGAGCAAGGAACCAGATTCCAGAGCATCCTTCAGAATGCCCATGGCCCATTCGTCATTTGCCGGCGGCAAAAGCTTAAAGCGCAGGTTACGGATTCGGGTCGGTTCATCTTCAAAGAAGAGCATCATGTCGAACAAGCCCACCTGATACTCCTTACCGTCGGAACCAGGAGATGCCGAAGGCACATAGGCAAGCACGGCATAGACGTCACCGTCAAAAAGGCCCGTGATCAAAGCATCGCCGTCACCACCCGGAGCCTGCACTTCACCGTCAGCCTGGAAAGCCCACGGAGCGACATCCACCGTCAAGCGGAACTTGTGATAGCCCTTATCGGCCTTTTTCAGCTTGAGCAGCGCGCCGGAGAAAGCCTGGAATTCAGGCTTCAGCGACTGCGCCGAGCAAACCGCCACAAAAACCAAACAAATAAACACTATAAGTTTTTTCATAGGAACCTCCCTTTGAAAAGCTTATTAATTCTTGAAGAACAGCGCCTTGGCAGCCTCGAACATCGGGTCCTTTTCATCCGGGTTGCGACATTCCGTATAAATACGAACCTTCGGTTCCGTACCGGACGGACGCACGAGCATCCAGGAGTCATCGTCGAAGATCACCTTCACGCCGTCGAGCGTCAGGAGCTGCTTCACGGTCTTTTCGTTGTTGCCAACCATGACCTTAGCACCCGGCTTGGCGATATCGGCGATAGCGTTCACCTTAGCCTTCAGCGGTTCGCCCACGAGGGACTTGTCCACTTCGAAACCGGAGCGAGTCGGGTAGAAGCGGCCGTATTCTTCGTACAAGGCATCCAAGTATTCACCCAGGTTCTTGCCCGTCTTGGCCATAATTTCGAGAGCGATAAGGAGACCGAACTGGGCATCCTTTTCGAGCGTGTTGTTCAAGCCAGAGATACCGTCGGATTCTTCGAAAGCGACGAGAGCCTTCTGCTTGGCATTACGAGAGAGCCACGGGCGGAAGTTCTTGAAGCCCACCGGAGTTTCCATCACGGGCACGCCGAGCTTTTCAGCAATGATGTTCACAAAGTTGGAGGTAGCGACGGACTTAGCCACGCAGCCCTGTTCCTTGCGCCAGGTAGCCATGTAGTGGAAAGCGATAGCACCGAACTGGTTCATATCGATTTCGCGGGTACCGTCGTAGAAACGGATACGGTCGCCATCCGGGTCAAAGATTGCACCCAGGCGGAACCAGGACTTGCTTTCGTCGAGGACCTTGCGAACCTTTTCGAGGTTCTTGCTGGACGGTTCCGGAGCGATACCGCCGAACAGGGAATCGTCTTCGTTACGGAGCGTAATCAGGCATTCCGGATTGTCGAGGAGAGCAGCCGGACGGCGGCGAGTAGAACCGTGCACGTGGTCGCAAACGAGAGTCAGACGACCCTTCTTGATAAAGTCCTTGATCAGGTCGAACTTGATCGTGCCCTGCTTTTCGAGGAATTCCTTGTAAATCTTGAGGGAGTCGATAATTTCCCAGTCAACCTTGCCCACCGGTTCAAACTTCCAAGTGGCCATCATTTCGTTGCTGAGCTTGGTGATCACGTTCGTGATTTCCGGACCGGCAGGACCGCCGTCAGCCGGGTTGAACTTGATACCGTTGTAGTGGCTCGGGTTGTGACTCGGAGTCATGTTGATCGAGCAGGCTGCACCGAGCATTTCGATAGCGGCGCTAAATTCCGGAGTCGGCATTTCGCCACCGTAGTAGACCTTCACGCCGGCCTTGGCAAACTGGTCAGCCACAGCTTCGCAGAATTCGTGACCGAGCAAACGGTTGTCGTGACCCACGACCACGCCGCGCTTCTGGAGTTCTGCAAAGTCCTTCACGCCAAGAGCTTCGAACAATTCAGGAGTAGCTTCCTTATAGAGGCGCACAATGGCAGCACCCACCACCTGCAAGTTGCGGAGCGTAAATTCAGAACCGATTTCGCCGCGCCAGCCAGACGTACCAAAGCTCACCTTGGCGGGTTCCTGGGAGGTCAGGGCGACCTGCTTGACAGTTTCAACCAGGTTCATATCGGTAGCCGGGTTGAATTCGGGGGACTGAATCTTTTTCCAAATCTGGGTAATGTTTTCCATAAGGGATCCTTTTGTGTTTTTTCGCGAGAAATTTAGTAAAATCCCAACAACAAAAGGGGGAGGCCTCCCCCTGTTTGCAGCCCCAACAGGGGCTTCCAACACCCCCTCTCCTAAGGGGCTCCGCCCCCTAAAACCCCCGGGCTTTAATCTGCCTACCGCTGCCCACGGCTCCAGAGCTAAGCTCGCCTCGCTCACATGGCCTCGGCCTTCGGCCGACGAATGTTCGCTCGACGACTTATCTTCTTCCGCCTTAGGGCATGCCCCTCACGCCCTAATTTTATTGTTAAAATTTTTGGTTAATTGACTAGTTTTTGGCCAAAGGATTGTCGTCGTCCATTACACAGCGGACAGAAGAAAAAGACCTTTTTTGAGAGGCTGATCCATTCAGTCTCGTCTTATTTGAACCAGATGTAAAAGAAATAATATATGCATCTGTATCATTTATTTCAGCCGAAACCCATACGGAGCCATACTCTTTAACACCTTTAAACACGTCATTAGGATAGTAAAAACCCGCCGGAATAATAGCCAAGCCATCAGAATTACGCCCAGCGTTCTCTTCCCACAGAATTTTCGAACGAATATCGCCATTGGCATATTTCCACTCCCTCTGGTTCATAATATGCCAGCCATCGGGGCAAATACCCTGCCAAATGATATTCAAATACTCTTCACCTGGGTAGCTTCCACGTTTTTCCGTTATGGCCTTGCACGCGTCATTACTATCCACAGCAACAGAATCGCAGACCTTGGGCAGATTCATAGCCTCGGCCCAAGTGTAAAGTCCACCAAAATGGTTATCGCAGAACCATTCGTCGTCTACGTAGCATAGTTTTTCGGTTACACTATCGTCAAATTTTGTCATGCCGCTAGGAATCATCTTGCCATAATTCAAATTTTCGGCCATTACATAAAAAGTCGTAAACGCATCAAAATCTTCTGAACGGCCTTCAAATTTTAAATACTTATACTTGCGACCATCACGCGGGTCTTCGAATTCAAAATATTTTCCATTGTAACCCGCAAACAAGCTATCCATATTCGGGTGTTCTTTATTTTTTTCGATAGCAGCAAGAGAGTCCAAAGAATCAAGACGAGCAGACGAATCCGTTTCCCAGCGTCCATTTCTACATGTACGATATCGACGCTGTCCATAACCATCTTTAATAGACGTATCACCATCGACGCAGATAGGATCAATTTCTATACTACTACTCGACTCAACCACCGACGAACTGCTATTCTTACCGCTTACAGAACTAGAAGAATTCTTTTCTGCAGCCGAGGAACTAGATTTTTTAGAATCTTTCTGTGAAGACGAAGATGCGTCTTTATCTTTACCCGAAGAACCGTTGTCGTCATTGCTACTCGACGAGATTTCACCGATTGGATCGGGAGCGGAGCTACTAGATTCATCGCCACATGCTGCGAGCAGGGCTAGGAGAATGGACAGGGCCAAAGCGTTTGCAAAAATCTTCACAGAAGACCTCCGGTTATAAAAATCCCACTGATTTTTTGCAAAATATAGCAACTAAAAAGCCAGCCTTACAAGCTGGCTTTCGTTCTAGAAAAAAACAACTAAACTATTTTGCAAGACGACTTTGCTGAAGTGCTTCGAGCTTTGATTGAATTTTCGCAATCATTTCGTCGGAAAGCCCTTCTTCACGAAGAACGGCCTCGGTGTCAGCTTTATTTTGCGCAAGTTTGTCTTTAGCTTCTTGAGTTTCAGCACGCGCATCCGCAAGGCGCTTGCGGAACACGTCACCGGCGCTCACAAAGCCGTATTTCTGTCCTACACTCTTGAAAGCCATTTCCAACTCCTTCAGATAGTCCTCGTCGACGTACTCTCTCAAATATACATTAATTTTGCTCAAAAGGGTCAATCCTACATCCGTAGGCAATTTCTGGAACGATTCCTTAAACTGCAACAACTTCGAACGAAGATTGTCCTTGTCAAAAGCATACTTCATTGCGGTAATTCCCATGCCCGTCGCAACGTCTTCACAAGCGAGACAATCACTGTCGGGGATGTCGGCCATGTTCACAAACGAGCATGCAAACGGAAGCACGCGACCGTGGAAAAATTCCGGGTACCCGTCTTCAAGGTTTTTCAGCGGATTCCAATTTTCGCGACCGTTGTAAAAGATGATGGCCATCGTCGGGAGTCCGTCAAACACACGGTTTTCCTGATGAATCTTCATTACGGAACGCACATAGCGGGCAATCTGGTTGATAGTGTCGGGGTCACGTCCCGACTTGTGCTCTACCATGATGCCAACCAGCACAGGTGCGCCCGTCAACACGTTGACGCGGAAGGCTAGATCCGCATCACCGGTTTCGTCGACCTCGGAATACGAATCAGGAATACGTTCTAATGTGCCGAGATTCACGGAAGACAGGAATTCGCCCACTTCGCGATCCACCTTGCCTGCAAACCCAAGCAACAGTCTAAGGCGCTTGACATCGGCAAAAAGCCACCGGAAAAAGGGATCATGTGCACGGCGTGCATTATTTTTCTTTTCAGTCATAATTTTCCTTTCTTTAGCGTTATTTTTTTTCGGAACCCATTTTTTTCGGAAGGCTCCTTTATTCTATACGCCACTTTTGAAGAAGCAGTCTGATTTTGCACCTGCTTTTCACGTAAAATTATATTAGCGGCATTTAGGGCTACTTTTGCTAAAAGGCTCAATCTTGACGACAACTTGTCGCCCTTCATTTTGCAATCAACCGTTTGCAAAAATCTTCATTTTTTACAAAAAGCAACTTTAGGTTGCTATTAATCAAGCCGTCACGATGTTTTTGCCCGCTCGCCATCCGGGAATTTCCGGAACCGCTCGCTTACCAAAAACATCTCATGCCGACTTATCGCACATAGTGCAGAATTCAACTTCTCTTACCCCTAATTTTCTGCCTATGCAACTTTTTGTATTCAGCTCTTTTAGATTCAAGAGTTTGAATTTGATTTGCAAAATTCGAGATTTGTTGCTGAGACAACAAATTAGGCAACCCATTATAGAACCTTTGGAAATCTGCATCTCGAATCGTATTCGCAGGAATTCTGTCTCCAAGTTTAGCGTTATTGCCAAATATAACGACATCAACGCACAAATTCTTCATCGCCGGGAAATTTTCAAGCAATGCTTGAATGTGACCAAAATTCTGGTGATGCGGATTCTTCATAGAATATTTCCGCCGCCCCTGTGCGGCAAAGATTCTCCATTGTTTATCGTATTCCGATCCAACAATTAAACCGATATAAGTCTTCTTCTCAACAACTAGAATTCCTTTTTCAGTAACCGCGATAATATCAATTTGCTGGACGCCGTGATTACCATTCACATATACATCCCTAAAGACACAACCTCTAGATATAGCTTTTATAATACCCGCAGTATGCTTTTCTCCGATATGTCCAACAATTTGATTCTGAAAGATTTTCATCCATAGGACGAAAATCAACATAATAAAAACAAACCCCCAAAGAATAAGCATATTACTCCTTCTCCCATTTGAGCACAGGATATCCGTCATTCAAACCAGAATCATAAACGAATTCATCACCGAGAAGTTCTGCAAAATCTTCTGATTTCATTTCATCAGCAGATTTGGGTGTAGCGACTCCACCGCCGTTATTTAAGCCAAAAGGCTCTTGTTCACCTTGCTTCAGATAATAGTAGTCAGCCATAGTGGTGTTATAGTTATAGCCAATCATCAAGCCAACGAGGGAATCACCATCTACTTTTCCTGAGGAATAGGCGGAGCTAGTGACGCCTTCTTGATTATAACCAATAATTCCTCCCACATAAGTTGCACCCGAAACATCACCCGTATTATAAAGATGGTTTGAATTTGAGCCCAACAAATTTCCGACAATGCCCGAAACATAAGATACTCCTTCAACTAAAGCGTTATTTCCTACTTCACTTACAGAAGTCCTATTCGCAACCCCAATTATACCACCAACATATTTTTTTCCAATAATTTTTCCTTCATTTTTAGCCCCCGTCAAAGTTGCAATTATATTGCCGTTAGATATTGTAGGGCTTACATAACCCGCACCTCCAAAAATACCACCGACATTATTCACTCCATTAATTTCAGCATAATTTTTAGCATTTTTACAATCCATAAAATAGCTGCTTACATAAGTATATGCAGCTCTTCCTGCAATTCCGCCAACATTTGAAGAGCCCTCCACAGGACCATAATTTTCCACATTTTCCATGGTTGATTGATAAGCTTGTCCTGCAATTCCCCCAGTAAATTCTTTTCCATTTATTGTTCCATTATTTACACTTGACGATATAGATGCTTTTTTAGGATAGGGACCATTAGATTGCCCAGCTATTCCACCAACACAATCTCCTGTTCCCACAACAATCCCATAATTTTGAACATTTGCAATATCGCCCCCATTTATTCCAGCAATCCCCGCTGTAAATTTCCCTCCATTTATCCATGAATTTTTCAATACAAAATTTGACACATTTCCCTGGTTGTTTCCAAACAACCCATTATGCGAACTAGTCGTATTAACGAACATGCCACTAATGATATGTTCATCACCATCAAAATATCCATCAAAACCGACACTAGAATTACCTATCGGCGTCCACTTGTGAAGTTTCGTTGAGTCGCCTACTAGAGCACCCTTTTCATCAATGACATCACCTTTATTCAGTTTAATATCTGCACCAAGCTTAAAATATTTACCCTTGTAATCCTTATCACTAGCATTTACAACAAACGAAAGATAAGCAAGTTGTTCCGCTGTTTGAATAATATATGGACTTAACTTAGTACCTGCACCACACGCAAAGCTTTTCGCAGTCGTTCCATCCCAAGGAACACCTGTTTCACCAACACACTCTTCAGATTCTTCTGTACTACTAGAAGAAATCTTTTTAGAATCTTTACTACTAGAACTTTTTCCATTTTCACTAGAACTACTTTCAGCAGCATTATCTTCATCATCAGAAGATGCAGATGCAGTCTGCGAACACGCCGCAAGCATCGCAACAATCCCCAAAATACCGATTATCCAATAGCGCATAGAAACCTCATCTAATTCTATTTCAAAATCTAATTTTCAAACTTTACTTCTTCAGTTCGTTTCTTCGGTCTAACAACAACTGTGCCAGCAAGCTTATCATGCCAAGCTTGTTTTCTTGAATCAAAGGCAACCCACAAGAAACCTAATCCGAAAGGAATCGCGGATAGAACATAAGCAAAGTATCGGCCGATATATTGACCCACAGACGGTTCCTTGCCAGTCCTAGCGTCAACAATCTTTGCAGACACAGCCATTTTCCCTGGAGTAGCCTGTTTCCAATACCAAAATAAAACCGTAGCTACCACAGGGAATACATAAGTCAAAAGCACATCCATCGGCCCTTCTACACTATTTTCACTTGTTAAATAGGCTGAACCATAAAAAGCAAATAACAACGGCAACGTGACAATCAAAAGCAAAATAGCATCAATGATTGTTGCTACAACTCTTGCCCAGAAGCCAACATATTCCAATTGGTTATTTTCCATATTTTCTCCTATTTTAAAATACAGTTCTCTGCAGAGACACCTAAAACATCCCCACCATCATCAATGTCACATTCAACAACAACCTTTTGGCCCCTATTTAGCCGAGACAACCTATCCTTTGCACTATTAGGAAATAGAGCGTGAACATAATCCAAATCAAATTCACCACCACAGCTATTAATAAAGACAGACAATATTCCCATTGCATTATCAATGCTTGCAGCACAACCAGATATTCTAACACGCTTACCGTTGTATTGATTTCCTGCACGAATTTCATTATTATTAAAGTCATTTAAGATTTGTCTTGCTGAGACAGAAATAACTGGTGCTGAAAAACTTTTTTCTTGGAACAAATTCGTCTTATTTTCCCAAGAGGAATTTGCTTGATGGACATTAGGCTTTTCAGCAAAAATGACCACAAGAAAAAGAATAACAAACGTAAACACTACGCCTAGAATTATCGGCACCTTCGATTTAACATTATTGCCTGTTTGTTCAAGAGAAGGCTTTTTTATTTCTTTTTGAGGTGTTCCACAATAAGGACAAAAATTATGTCCTTCTCCAATTTCTCTTGCACATCTTAAACAATACTTCATACATATATCCTTTTTCCTTGAATATATACCAAAGCGCAAAGGAATGCAAACTTTTATTCACCTTATGCGGCTTTCCTAGCCCGTTTTACTGCTTACTACCTACTGCCTACTGCCTACTTTTATATATTTACAGCACTATGCAGATTACTAACGCTTCTCAACTTACTGGTGTTTTCCCCGCGTTGTTCACTCCGCTCAAGAACGACGATCCCAAGAACCTTCGCAACTCCATCGACTACAAGAAGATGGGTCAGATGATCGACGACGTGATCGCTAACGGCGCAAGTGGCGTGCTCCCTGCCGTGACCACGGGTCAGAGTGCGACGGTTTCTCCGCAGCAGCACCTGGATATCATCAAGTTTACGCTCGACTATGTGGACGGCCGCGTGCCCGTGATTGCCGGTGCCGGTTCCAACTGCACTCGCGAATCTATCGAAATGATTGAAAACGTTCAGAAGATTGCCCCGGTAGCAGTCCTCTGCGTAACTGGCTATTACAACAACCCGCCGCAGGAAGGCCTCCTGAAGCACTACCGTACGCTCAGCAGCGAGACGGGTGCCAAGATCGTGATTTACAACGTTCCGGGCCGTACCTCCAGCTACGTGCACCCCGACACCTTGATTGAACTTGCCGAAGACAAGAACATCATCGGTCTGAAGCAGGCCGTCGAATTCGGCTTTGGCGAGAAGTTCCACGAAGACACGATGCGCGTAATCAAGGAAACGAAGGGTAAGGACTTCGCCGTCATGAGCGGTGAAGACGGACTCTTCGCAGACTTGCTCGAAATGGGCGGCACGGGCCTCATCAGTGCTTCGGGCAACATTCCTGAAGCAACGAAGACTTTCGTGGACCTGTACAAGGCATTCCTGGCCGGTGACAAGGACACTGCACACAACCTCCAGAAGGCTGCACGCGACTTTGTCGACATTACGTTCTGCCGCAAGAACCCGATTCCGCTGGGCACACTGTTCAACAGTCCGCTGTTCCAGCCGCTCGTGAGCGTGAAGGATACCGCAAACGGTGCAGACGCTGTCGCCCGCATCATGAAGTTGATTGAAGAAAAGGCCCCGAGCCTCAAGAAGTACCACGTTTAATTTTACCAGGAGATTCACATGGCAAAGACTCAGAAATCCATCAGTGACGAAATCTGCGACTACCTCAAGAAGCAGAAGCTCTCCCCCATTCCCGTTCAGACCTTGAACGAAGACATGGAAACCACCCGCTACTTCGGCGGTGACCTCAAGGAATTCATTGCCGCAGCCAAGACGCTCGGCGCAAAGGGTATCTTTGTTGAAACCCTGTACCTCGAAGAAGACGAATTCTACTACGACAGCGGCATGGACGATGAAGAATACATGGCCCTGTACGGCAACGAAGAATGCTGCGACGGTCAGTGCAAGTGCGGCAAGTGCGAAAGCAAGAAGAGCAAGAAGTCCAAGGACGACGATAGCGATGTCGACGCCGTCTACTTCGAACCCGAAGACCTCGACGGTCTCGACCTGACGCTCCTCAAGCCGCAGATGGCCAAGTACCTCGACCGCGTAGGCGAAGCCTGTGGCGCACGCCTCACCGTTCCGGGCGTTGACCACCTCGAAGTGGAAATCTTCGCTGACTGGTACGATGACTTCGCCGAACTCGTAGACGAAGCCTCCGAAGCAATCGAAATCGACCCGACCGACGCTCTCCGCCAGGCTCAGGCAATTTTCGAAGCCGAAGAAGCTGAACTCGCCAAGGCAGAAGACAAGAGCGTGAAGAAGATTGCGGTTCACCCCCCGAAGGGTGGCAAGAAGGCTTCTAAGAAGAAGTAATTCTTCAAAGCAAACGAAGTAATTGCATACAAGCTAAAAAGTCGCGACAGAGTCGCGACTTTTTTTTGCAATAGCACAAATTAGTCTGCGTTTTTACCCGTGGTAAAGGTTGCCGGACTGATAACTCGGTTCCGTTGTCAAATTCACGCCCAGTCTACGGAACACGCCCACGTCAACTTGCGAGAGAATCACGCTGGCATGCACTTCGCAATGGCGAAGTTCAGGCAACTTTTCAAGCGCAATCTTTGCGTTGTAATCGGTCAGGGCGCAAACGGAGAGGGCGACCAGAGCTTCGTCCATGTGCAGGCGCGGGTTCTTGTGGCCGAGCTGCTTGGTTTTCAAGTTCTGAATCGGTTCGATTACCATGGGCGAAAGCAGGCGAACTTCGTCGGGGATTCCGGCCAAGTGCTTGAGCGCATCCAAAAGCATGGCGGAGCAGGCGCCCAAGAGCGAAGATGTCTTTGCCGAAATAATGGCGCCGTCATTCAATTCGATTGCAATGGCGGGGCCGCCGGTCAGTTCAGCTTTTTGGTTTGCGGCAGCAATCACAGGGCGGTCGGCAGTGCTAATCTGCGCCTGCTCCATAATCAATTCCTGCTTGTATATTTGATCCTTGTCGGCGTTACCCTTGCGCACGTCGCAAAGCGTATTGTAATAGCGGCGAATGATTTCTTGCTTGGCGGCGGCACAAACGGCATCGTCATCGATAATGCAGTTACCGGCCATGTTCACGCCCATGTCCGTGGGGCTCTTGTACGGAGATTCGCCCAGAATGCGGGTAAACAGGGCGTTCAGCACCGGGAAAATTTCCACGTCGCGGTTGTAATTGATGGTCGTCTGGCCGTAAGCTTCCAGGTGGAACGGGTCGATCATGTTCACGTCGTTCAAGTCGGCGGTTGCTGCTTCGTACGCGAGGTTCACCGGGTGCTTGAGCGGAATGTTCCAAATCGGGAACGTTTCGAACTTGGCATAGCCGGCCTTCACGCCACGCTTGTTTTCGTGGTAAATCTGCGAAAGGCAAACAGCCATCTTTCCACTACCTGGACCCGGAGCAGTCACCACCACGAGTTCGCGAGAAGTTTCAACAAATTCATTCTTGCCGTAACCGTCGTCGCTCACCACCAGAGGAATGTTGCTCGGATATCCCGCAATCGGATAATGGCGATAAACCTTGAGGCCCAGCCCTTCGAGCTTTTTCTGGTAGGCAACGGCACTCGGCTGTTCTTGCCAGCGGGTCAGCACCACAGAACTCACGTACAGGCCATAGCCACGGAAAGCATCGATCAGGCGGAGTACATCTTGATCGTAGGTAATGCCCAAGTCACCGCGGACTTTGTTCTTTTCGATATCGCCTGCATTAATGGCGATAATCACTTCGGCCTTGTCCTTGAGTTTTTCGAGCATGCGGATTTTACTGTCGGGCGCAAAGCCAGGCAACACGCGGGATGCGTGATGGTCATCAAAAAGCTTTCCGCCAAATTCCAGATAAAGTTTTCCGCCAAACTTCGCAATGCGTTCGGCAATCTTTTCGGACTGCGTCCTCAGGTACGCGTCGTTATCAAACCCTACTTTAAACATCTTTTTTGTCCATCTAAAAAACGTAAAAATTATCTGCACAAAAATAAAAAAAAGAACGCCATTGCGAGAAACGCAATGACGATGCAATCCACCGGCGAACGCCCAACATGCTCTATTCGGTCACTTTAGCTCCAATTGATTGTATGATCGTACCGATAATTTCGTCGTGTTCGCTTTTCATGCGAGTTTTGTTTTTGTACATCAGGGAATCGGCTCGTTCAAAAACTGCCGAGACATTCTTATCCTGGTCTTTATCGAACACTGAAATCCCACACGCGACAACGACTCCATGCTTGTCAACATTTTTCTTCACCGCGTCGGTAAATTCCTTTTCCAGTTTTTCCCTATTTTCAAAATCGGATCCACGCAGAATTGCAACAAATTCATCGCCACCTATACGGAACACCGGACTATGGGCAAAAGTTTGACACACAAGCCTACTTGCTGACCGAATATATTCATCGCCGGCAATGTGTCCAAGCGTATCGTTCACCGTCTTCAAGCCGTTCACATCGCAAATGGCGATTGCAAATTTCACATTGTCGCCCGACTGGATTTGCTGGTTCAGTTTGGATTCGAATTCACCATAAGCGGTCTTATTTCTAATGCCCGTCAAGTCATCGCGGCGCGCCTTCTCATAAGCGGCGCTCACCTCTTCCTTGATTTGCTGCTCACGGCGCACTTGGGCATCTACATTGGTCACGCTGATTACAACATGCATTTTATCGGCATACACTGCCACCATGTTTACATATAAAGGCCCATTAGGCGTATTCAGGCGATACGTCAGCGAAAATACACCATGGTCGTCCAATTCCTTTAAAAGAGTCCGTCGATCCAGCGCTTTCGTAATCAACGGAACATCTTCCTTGTAAACCACATTTAAGGCATCCTTCTTTAGCTGGTTAAAGAAGTCGTCGCCTTCAAGGGCAATACTCAGTTCGCAGAACACACGTTCGCTCTTGTATTGCACATAATGGTTTGTTTCCAGATCCACCATGTAAAGGGCGTCGTAGCGTTCAGCAAGCGCCATCACGATCTGGCCGTACAGTTCACTTTTAGAAGCTTTCTGCTTAAGAGCCAGACTTTCTCGTTCCTGTTTGTCGATGTTTGTAACACCGATAATCAAATAATCGCGCTGTTTACCCTGCCCACGAACAACCTTCATGGAATACCAAACCGGGGTTCCATTCGCAACAATGCGATACTTTCCTCTAAAGGTATTTCCGTTCTGTACAGAAGTGACAAGCTTTTCTTTAGTAGCAATATTTTCAGCAAACCAGGCCTTGTCTTCTTCATAGACAACCGTTTCCAAGTTTACGCGGGTATCGGCCCAGAAATTACTCGTTTCGTTCAATTCAAGGTTTTTATGGTTCCCGCTGAACGCAAACATGGCGTAGTTATCGCTTTCTATATCGACAAAAAACACGCACTCGTAATCGAGCGAAAGAGCAAGCGACACATCATCAATGGACAAAAGCGAATTCATAAACAGGTCCAAAGCAAAATCAAGATACCTTTAAAATAACATTATTTTAACAAGAAGGCATTGCAAATAGAATTTTCCTACAAAAAAAATCTAGATAAGGCCGCCTTCCGACAAGAGAATGCACATGCGTTCACTTCGAATTGCGCTTTAAGCGCCCTAAACCCCATTTATATCTTGATTGTAATTTTCTTGGAAAGCAATAATAAGGAATTTTATTCCAACATATCTCGCAAAATTTCTACTTTTTAAGCCAAATTTTCCCCAATCACTCAAGGAGTATTTATGGGCGGCTTTTGCGGAGTTGTTTCTAAAGAAGATTGCGTAAGCGATCTCTTCTTCGGAACCGACTACCATTCACACCTGGGAACCCACCGTGGCGGTTTGGCTGTTCTCAAGGCTAACGGACACTTCCATCGTTCAATCCACAATATCCAGAACACCCCGTTCCGCAGCAAGTTCGAACACGACCTGCCTTCGTTCGCAGGCAATGTCGGTATCGGTGTTATCTCGGATACGGACCCGCAGCCGCTCGTCATGACCTCCAAGCTCGGCACGTTCGCTATCGTGACCGTCGGCTTGATTACGAATATCGAAGAAATCAAGAACGAGCTGTTCAAGAACAACTGCATGCAGCTCCAGTACTCCACGACCAGCGGAATGGTCGGACCGACCGAAGTGGTGTCCGCCCTGATCGCCACACAAGACTCCATTGTCGACGGTCTCAAGTACGTCCAAGAAAAAATCAAGGGTAGCTGCTCCGTTCTTCTGATGGACGAAAACGGCAAGTTCTACGCCAGCCGCGACAAGTGGGGCCGTACGGCAATCGTGCTCGGCAAGAAGGAAGGCGCCATGATCGCCCTGCAAGAAAGCTGCGCCCTCCACAACCTCGGATTTGAATACGTCCGCGACATGGGTCCGGGCGAAATCGCCGAACTCACACCGGATGGCGACAAGACGCTCGTCGCTCCGGGCAAGAAGATGGCCATCTGCTCCTTCCTCTGGGTTTACTACGGCTACCCGGCATCCACTTACGAAGGCCGCAATGTGGAAATGACCCGCTACCGCTGCGGTTCCGCACTTGCAAAGCGCACCCCCACCGAAGCAGACGCCGCCTGCGGTATTCCTGACTCCGGTACGTCTCACGCCCTCGGCTACGCTCACGAAGCAGGCATCAAGTTCGCCCGCCCGTTCGTGAAGTACACACCGACTTGGGCCCGTTCCTTTATGCCGCAGGACCAGAAGCAGCGCGAACGCGTGGCTTCCATGAAGCTGATCCCGATTCCGGGACTCATCAAGGACCGCCGCCTGGTGTTCTGCGACGACTCCATCGTGCGCGGCACGCAGCTCGGTAAGCAGGCTCAGAAGCTCTACTCCCTGGGCTGTAAAGAAACCCACATGCGTATCGCTTGCCCGCCGCTGGTTTTCCCCTGCAAGTTCATCAATTTCTCCCGTTCCAAGAACGAATACGACCTGATTACCCGTCGCTACATCCGCGACCAGGAAGGCGAAAATCCCGATTTGGACAAGTACACCGATCCGGATGGCGAAGCCTACAAGGGCATGGTGGAATACATCCGCCAGAAGCTGAACCTGACGACTCTTGCGTTCCAGCGCATCGACGACCTGATTCACGCTATCGGTCTCCCCGCCGAACAGCTCTGCACTTACTGCTGGAGCGGTAAGGACTACGCCGAAACGGGTGACTGCTATCATTGCCCCTGCCACAGTGAAGACAAGGATAAAGAGTAGTTCAGCCCTAGATTAGGACTTTCAAGCGCCCCCGGGTACCCCCTGGGGGCGTTTGCTTTTACGGCCTAAAATTGGCGAAATTTACCGAAAAACTGCATTTTTGCGAATTTACGTCCTCAAAATCTAATTAATTTATTCGTAAAGAACGGAAAAAATTTTACATTCCGTCCTTTACACACAAGATTTTTTTTGCTATCTTTGGCCCAAAACAATAAAACAAACCCCATTTTCCCTGAAAAACGGGAAAATAAACAAATAAGAGGTTAAAATGGCAACCGTTATCCGTCTCGCTCGTTTCGGCAAGCGTCACAACCCCATCTACCGCGCCGTGGTGATTGATTCCCGCAAGGCTCGCGACGATAGCTTTATCGAACAGGTGGGTTTCTACAACCCGAATTCCAAGACTCCGGAAATCAAGTTCGAACAGGAAAAGGTCCTCAAGTGGCTCCAGACCGGTGCACAGCCGTCTGACACCGTTCGCAGCCTCCTCAAGAAGGTCGGCATCATGGACTTGTTCCACGAAATCCGCGCTGGCCGTTCTATCGAAGGCAAGACCGCTACTCCGCGTGCTGAAAAGGCCAAGAAGGCCAAGCTCGGTCCTAAGGCTCTCGCCAAGATCGAAGCTGAAAAGGCTGCCAAGGAAGCCGCTGCTGCTGAAGCTGCTGCCGCTGCCGAAGCACCGGCCGCTGAAGCTCCTGCTGCCGAAGCATAATTTTCGCTTGAAAAGAAACCTCGTGCCTAAAAGCACGGGGCTTTTTTGTCTAGCAAAAGCCGCTTGAACCAAGGTAACCACCTTCCGCTGATTCAAAACCCCACTAAGTCTTTCATGTCTGAGTCCGAAGAATACATCACCGTATGCCAGCTCATGCGCACGCATGGCGTCAAGGGATACATCAAGGCGATGCCGCTCACTCACGACCTTACGCGTCATGAGAAGCTCAAGGACGTGATGCTAAAGAAGACCAATGGTGAACAGGTCCAATTGACTCTGGAAGATTCCAGGCTTGCAAACAATCTGTGGTTATTAAAGTTCAAGGGGTACGACACGCCGGAATCCCTGACTCACTTCGTGAATGCAGACGTAATGATTCCCGAATCGGAGAGGCTCCCCGCCCCCGAAGGCGAATATTACCTGGACGATCTGATTGGGTTCCGCGTAAAACTGGAAGACGGTCGCGATGTAGGCGAAGTACTCGAAGTCGAAGAGCTCCCTACCGTGAACGCGTTTCACGTCAAGTTCGACGCACCCTTCCAACGCGAATTTTCCGCAAAGACAATCCTCGCCCCCTGGATAGACGACTGCGTCTTGGACGTGGACGAAGATGGCAAGAGCATCATTTTTAGCGCAGACTACCTCAAGAGTCTGTGCCCGGAGGAAAGGTGAAGATCGACTGCATCACCATTTTCCCCGAGATGTTTGCACCCATGAAGCAATCGATCATGGGTCGTGCACAGAGCAAGGGACTGATGGAATTCAATACCGTCTACCTGCGCGACTTTGCCATTAACGACTATGGCCAGGTGGACGACGTGCCCTATGGCGGCGAACCGGGTATGGTCCTTAGGCCTGAACCGCTCGCAAAAGCCATTCGCAGCACGGGAGTCAAGGAAGATGGCGGCAAAGTCATCTACCTGACGGCAGACGGCGTTCCCTTTACCCACAAACTGGCCAAGGAACTTTCCAAGGAAAGCCACCTGGTGCTTGTCTGCGGGCACTACAAGGGAATCGACGACCGCATCCGCCAGTCCGAGGTCGACCTGGAAATTTCTATCGGCGATTTTGTCGTGAGCGGGGGCGAACTGCCCGCCATGCTCGTGACGGATGCCGTAGTGAGACTCCTGGACGGGGCTCTCGGCAACAAGGAATCCGGCGAAACCGATTCCTTTGCGCAGGGGGTACTGGGATGGCCGGTCTATACCCGACCCGAAGTTTTTGAAGGAAAAAAGGTCCCCGAAGTGCTCCTTTCGGGCCATCACGCGAACATTAAAGCCTGGAGGCGCCAAGAATCGTTAAAAAGAACGCAAGAAAGACGCCCAGACATCTTTAAAAATCTTGAAGAAGATACTAAATTTGGCATCAAATAAAAACGAGGTACACAAATGTCCCTGAACATTGAAGCAATCCACAACGAAAACTTGAAGACCGACCTTCCTGAACTCCGCGCTGGCGACACCGTCACCGTGAACGTGAAGGTGATCGAAGGCACCAAGGAACGTATCCAGCCGTTCAAGGGTGTTGTGATCCAGAAGAAGAACTCCGGTATTTCCGCAACTCTCACCGTCCGCAAGATGAGCGGCAGCGTGGCCGTGGAACGTATTTTCCCGCTCCACTCCCCCCGCATCGATTCCATCGTGCTCGACCGCGCCGGTAAGGTTCGCCAGTCTCGCATCTACTACATGCGCGACCTCCGCGGTAAGGCTGCACGTATCGACGAACGTCAGGCTTAATCAAGCTTACTTCGAGGCTTTGGCGTTCCTATGAATATGGGGAAACAAACCTCGCGTCAACAATTAATCCCGCCCACGCACCAAAGCGTGAAGGCGGGTTTTGTTGTTTATTCTCCGGGGAGCGAATACCGGAGCATCGTGATTCTCGAAGAAGGAGAACTCGTTGCTCGCGAAGTCACTCCCCCGCATTCCGTCGTCTTTACCATGCGACCGGGAGACCTGGTCGGGGTGGCAGCCCTACTTGAACGAGAACCGTTCAAGTACGAACTTTCGGCAAGCAAGGATTCCAAGATTACGCTCGTAACCGAAGAGTGCATGGAATCGGAACTCAAGAGGCTTCCGCTGTGGCTGTTGGCGCTAATCCGCAGCCTTTCGGCAAAGACGCATCAGCTCAAGCGCGCCGCGGTCGAAACCCGCGTACAGAACACGCTCAAGAGCCTTGCCGAATATCTGAGCCACAAGCCCAAGGACACCGAATTCAACCTGGCCGAACTCATTCGCGAATTCAGTTTCCTGACCAAGATTTCGACAGCCATTGTGCAAGAAGATTTGAAGTCGCTCTTGCGCAGGCACCTGATCAAGCTTTCCCAAAAGAACGGTCGCATATTCTGCAAGATTGTAGATCCGGAACTCCTGCACATCTTTACGGATTACCTGCGCGCCCAAGAGAGCGACACGGGCTATACTCCGTACAAATTAAGCATCGTACAGAAAAAGATTCTGGTATTTCTATCTGCAAACGAGGCTATCGAGCCCAAGACTGGTCCAGAATGGATTTCTTTCATTCACGAAAAGTTTAGCGACGCCGATGTTTCACAGTGGATTAACTTGTTAAAAATGGAATGGTTTATCAAGGCCGACCAGAACAATCCGGACTGCGATAACTTTACGGTCAACAAGGCCAAGGTCTATTACTTCTTGAAGGCCTTGCGTTACGAAACCAACATTCGGGGGGTACTATGATTCTTGAAGAAGGGCAAGTACTCTTCCGCGAAGGCGCCCCGAGCGAAAAGCTTTACGTGATTCGCGACGGCGAACTGCAAGGGACCAACTCCCGCAACAGCGTGGTAAACACTTACGGTCCGGGCGTTCTGATTGGCGAACTTTCGCTCCTGAAAAAGGAACCCTGCACCGAAACAGTTACGGCAACCGAAGATTCCGAGCTGATCGAAATCACGCCCGACAACTTAGATGAAACGCTGGAACAAGAACCCGCTTGGTTCAAGTCCATCATCACGTTCTTGACAGGGCGTTTGCAGATTGCAGGTGACAACAAACGCAAGAGCGACAAAATCAAGGCGTTGCCGAGCCTGCTCTACATTTTGGATTCGCTTTCAGCCCGCAACAAGACCAACACGGAATCCTACATCTCGCTTTCCGAAGTCATGGACGGAGTCGAGAACCTTTTCAACCTTTCCAGGGACAACATCAAAGACCTGCTGAAGATACTGGAAGACCTGGAAATACTCAAGGTACAGAGCCCACAGATTCAGGTGAAGAATGCCAACGTAGTTCACCTGCTTTACGAATCAATTCGTTACCGTGCCCGCAACAGGAAGATGCCACCGCAGATTCTTTCGATGACCGAACAGATGGTGCTGAACGCCGTCATCAAAACCGTGCAGCAAAGCAAGGAACCGCTCAAGAACGGCACCTTTACCGTATCGACAGAATCGCTCCTGAAAGTCGGCAAGCGCGCCATGTTTGGCGCCACGTTGACCACGCGCACCATGCTCCCGCTCCTGGAACGCAAGCTCCTGAACGCATCTACCGACATTGTCAACACAAGCGCACTCCCCGAAATCACCGAGATTCCGTCCTTTTTCGGGGACTTTGACACCATCCTCGACTTGATGGAACTTAACCGCATATACCCGCTGCTGGACAAGAAGCTCGTCTAAATTTTTCTATCTTTAACCCTGTAACAAACCATCAACCCTTTTCAAGGTTAATTATGAAACTTTCTGCACTTCTCGTGACCCTTTCCTCCATTGCCGCCTTCGCCCAGGAAGCAGCTGAAGCTGAACAGCAGCCGAGCGCCATTGGCAGCTTCTTGCCGCTCATTCTCCTCTTCGTGGTGATGTGGCTTTTCTTCATCCGTCCGAAGAACAAGGAAATGAAGAAGATGGAAGAAATGCGCAAGGCTCTCAAGAAGGGAGACAAGGTGATCACCACCGCCGGCATTATCGGCACGGTGACCAACATCGACGAAACCGGCACCACGATTTCTGTGCGTACGGGTTCTACCACCATCATCGATTTTGAAAAGTCCGCTATTCTCCGCGTTCTGAACGCCGAAACCGCTCCGGCCGCCAAGACCGAAGAAAAGAAGTAATCCATGGCTCTTCTCGAAATTAGAACTTACGGCGATCCGGTGCTTCGCAAAAAATGCGAACCCATCACCGAGATTACGCCTGAACTGCGCCAGCTCGCCAAGGACATGCTCGAAACCATGTACGAGGCTCCAGGTTGCGGCCTTGCCGCCCCGCAAATTGGCAAGAATATTCGCTTGGTCGTCATCGACACCGCTATTCCCGGTGAAGAAGAACCGCGCCCCTACATTATGTTCAACCCCGAGTGGGAAGCCGAACCCGATGCAAAGGTGGTGCCGTACGATGAAGGTTGCCTTTCTGTGCCGGATGTTTTCTGCAACGTGATGCGCCCCGACAAGGTGTGCGTGCGTTTCTTTGACATCAATGGCGAACCGCAAGAACTGCATGACTGCGACGGACTCTTTGGCCGCTGCATTCAGCACGAAACGGACCACCTGAACGGCGATTTGTTCGTGGACAAGATTTCAACTGCCGACCGCACCATGAACCAGTCCAAGCTGCGTAAAATGGCAAAGGATACTCAGGCGAAACTGAAGAAGCACTAAGGCAGGTTCAAAAAGCCTTTGAGCAATGACATGCCCGCCACCGAGCGGGCATCTCCTTTTTTGTCAAAGAATTATTTGTATAATTACACAAGCAATGTCCTTTAAACTTCCACTGTTCTTTGCTCTTACTTTCGGGATTTCGTTTGCTTTTGCAGACGATGACTTTGACTTGCCCGACGACGTGCAAAGTGCGGAAGTGCCTGCTACCGCCGAAGACATTCCTGAAGGACCTGTCAATTTCGCTCCTATAGAAGAAACAACTACCGGAACAGAAAACACAGCGGATTCCGCATCTTCAAAAAAAGCCAGCGTCAAGACAGAAAACCCGAAAGCAAAAGAACCTGTTCAGCAGGCAAAGCAGAATAAACCGCTACCCGTAAAGAACAAGTCTGCCAAGGATATCGCAAATAGTTACCTGCCGCCCATGCCCGAAGCGCCTGCTGTCCCGGCAAAGCCTGCTACTCCAGCAAAACCCGCCGCAAAGGCCGTAACAAGTACCTCTTCAGCAACAAACGAAACTGTCAAATTTGAAGACATGCAGATTCCCGAAGAATTGAATCGACCGCTTCGTGTAGGCATTTTCACGGGAGTCAAGGAACTCTACATCAATTACCAAGGCGAAACGGTACGCGTCACTCCTCGCGGCAACATGGTCCGCTTTGAAGCCGATGGCAATTCCACCGAAGACATCGCGCATGAATTCAACAGCGAAGACGGCGGATGCCTCGCAGTCGCTCCCGATAAAAAGAGTCTCGGCAAGGCATGCTACCCCGGCAGCGTCATGTTCCGAACCACAAACGGCAAGCTCGACGCCATTAATTCGGTCGATGTCGAAGACTACTTGCGCGGGGTAATCCCCTACGAAATCGGCAAACTCGACTCCAGCCGAATCGAAGCATTAAAGGCTCAAGCCGTTGCTGCCCGCACCTACGCTTACAAACATTTTAACAGCCGCGAATCCATGGGCTTCGATGTTTTCGCCGACACCAAGGACCAAGTCTACAAGGGACTGGAATCGGCAACTCCGTTGACCGATGCTGCCGTCAAGGCTACCGCAGGCGTTGTGATGACTTACGGCGGCGAATTCATTATTGCTTACTACCATTCCACTTGTGGCGGCGTCACCGAAACGCTTGCCACCTGGAACCGCGCCGATCTTCCGTACTTAAAGTCTGTCCCGGACAAGCGCCCGAATGGCAAGCCCTGGTGCGACGAATCTAGCTATACTAAGTGGGAACGCCGCTTTGCCGACAAAGAAATCGCCAAGTTGTTCAAGGCAAACGCCACCGAAGCGAAAGCCGTTTTCAGCAACGCAAACGGAAAAGATTTCAAGAAAGTCAAATCGATCAAGATCAAGGACAACCTCAAGAGCGGACGTATCTTGACACTCCGCGTCGAAACGGACAAGGGTTATTTCGACGTTCAAACTGATCGCACCCGCTGGCTATTCAAGAAGGCTGGAACCATACTCCCCTCCTCTTTCTTTACCGTTAAAAAAGAAGGCAAGGAATGGGTGCTTACAGGCACTGGATTTGGGCACGGCGTGGGCATGTGCCAAATGGGAGTGCGGGCTCGTGCGCAGGCCGGGCAAAGCTATCAAGAAATCTTGAGTCATTACTACCAGGGAATTACTCTGGAAAAATTTGAGCGGTAGTCGCGTGGACTGTTCCAACGAAAAGCCGCTACTCGCCGTGATTAGCCAAGGTTGCGCAGCCAACTTTGGCGATGGCGAAAAGATTGCAAGATCATTTGCAAGCGAATACCGCGTAACCTTCGGGATGCCCGAATCGCAAAAACCCGATGCATTCGTGCTGAATGTTTGCACCGTGAAAGGAAACGCAGGCGCACTCAAGCTGCTGCGAGAAGCCTTAAGCACGGCCCCCGAAGCAAAACTCTTTATCACGGGCTGTGCGCCGAAAGATTTCCGCGAAGAAGTCGCAAAGATAACGGACAAGGTTGTATATACGAGTTTGAGGGAGCTCGGACGGGGAATGCTGACCCTGCCCCTGCGAGAATCGCCGCTGGTAGGCATCGTCAATATCGAAGAAGGGTGCCTCGACGCCTGCGCCTATTGCTCTACAAGGCTCGTGAAAGGCCGTTTGCACAGCTACCCTGCCGCAGACATCGTGCAACAAGTAAAAAGCCTCGTAAGCGACGGATGCGTTGAAATTCAGCTGACTGGGCAAGACTGCGGCTGCTACGGATTCGATACCGGCACCAACCTCGCCGAACTCGTGCAACAGATTTTGGCAGAAGTCCCGGGCAATTACAAGATGCGCCTTGGCATGGGAAACCCACGCCACATGATGCAGTATCTAGACGATCTCTTAAAATGTTTTGAAGACGATCGCGTCTACAAATTCATTCACCTGCCCGTGCAAAGCGGTAGCGAAAACATTCTCAAGGCCATGAACCGCAAGCATTCCGCAGACGACTACGTGATGCTTGCCGAGGCGTTCAACAAGTTTCCGCTATTCACGCTCAGCACCGACTTGATAGTCGGATTCCCCGGCGAAACCGAGCAGGATTTTCAAGACACGCTCGACATTCTCGAAAAGACGCGCCCGACGGTCTGCAACATCACCCGCTTCGTGGCACGCCCGAATACGCCCGCCTACAAGATGGCTGGCGCCGTTCCCGACGAAGTCAAGCACATTCGTTCTGCCACCCTTGCCGAAGCCTTCCAGCGCATCGCAACCGAGAATAACGCCCGCTGGGTAGGCCAAATCGAAACCGTGGTCATCGAAAAGCCAGGCTACCGCAAGGGCACCTACATCGCCCGGAACGCCGCCTACCGCCCCGTCGCCATCACTAGCGAAAAGCCGCTACAGCCGGGCGAAAGATTCACCGTCAGCATCGCTGCCGCCGAACCCTTCGCCCTTATCGGGAACATTACCGATTAATCCAATCGAGCCTTAATAAAAGCCCCTTTTCGAAATCCGCAAAAAAAATCCCGCCGGCTTCGCCAGCGGGAAAATTCTTTAAGCGGTTTTCGAATTACTTGTTCTTGGCGCGCTTGTAACCACGTCTATAAGTTTCAAACGTACGAGAGTAGTAAACCGTTTGAGCGTAGGTACCGTTACCCGACTTGATGCAAGGACGATAAGATTCCTGAATGAAGGTCACCTGGTAAATGTAGGGACCAGTTGCAACAGCTCTACCATTCTGGGAAACCGGATACATCTTCACCGTGATAAAGCCGGCACCCGTTTCACCGTAGTACATAGAGCCGTCACCGCAAGAACCCTGAGCAGCACCCAAAGCAGCATGGAATTCATCTTCGTTCATGCTCTTCTGGTACTGGCTCACGAAATGACCCAGGTGGTCAAACACACGGACATTGATGCGGAACGGGCCCATGACCGGGTAAGACACGCTGAAGCAGCTTTCGGTTCCATTCGAATAACACATCGACATTGCAGATTGCTGACCACCCACATATGCTTTCGTCACGCCATTCATAGAACCGTCAGGACTTGTCTGAGAGAAGATTTTCTTTTCATCATTTGTGAGTGCAAGCGGGTTGTTATCCTTACCCACGCCAGTCGGCACAGAAGTGAACAAAAGGTCTGCGGTATAGTCTAGCGGCAATTCGCCATCGTGGCTTTCCGCAATATTGGTAAGAATGCTTGCCTGAGCGGTAAAGTCCGGACGAACAATCGCGGAGTCCAACACGAACGGAGAAATAATGGTCGGAGCTCTAAATTCAGCTTCAGGCCAATCTTCCGGCTTATCCGGGTAACCCACCACAGACTTACCCGAAGCAGAGGTAATGCTAAACGTCATCTTCTCATTCCAAGCCATCAAGGCATTCCAAGTCGCCTCGTCAATGCCCTGAGAAGCATAGTCGGCCTTTTGGACCTTATATTCGTCACTATTCAAGAATTCCTGATCCTTGGGCGAGTTGAACGCAATCTTATCACCACTGATAACAATCGGGTTTTCAGCTATCTTGCCGTTTTCATCCATCAAGACGCCTTCAAAGGTGTACTGGACACCTGCAGAGCCCATGTTTTCGCCTTCATTGACGCTTGTAACATAGTAGCCATAAGTCTTGACAGTCTTAACGCCCGTTGCCGGGTCAGTTTCCGTACGCATCACGATAATCGTGGGCACGGTACTTCCGTATAATTTAATGTTCTGAAGAGTCGTGGCATCCAACGTCGTATTCAAGAACATGGTCACCGTCTGGTTGCCACTCGAGTCAAGTTTTGCAGACACGCTACCAATAGCGGGCTGACCATAGCGAGACGGGGCAAGTTCAGAAAGGGAGCTGCGGATACGCAGGTTAGAACCATCGGACTGGCGGTCTGCATAGAAGAAGTGCAGATAATGCCAGGAGTCGTTGAGCCAAGTTCCATCGACATCAAGCTTGGCAGCGCAAGAATCAAGCAAAGGATCTCCCGGACGGCAACCATGCATATTGGTAGACAGGTAATCCATATCGGCAGTACCGGCAGCGGCAAGGTGAGTACCACCCAAGTCAACCACCAACACACCGTCCACGAAAATCCACATGTCATCGTCACCGGTGAATTTAAAGACTTCTTTCTGGCCCTTCTTGTACTTGAACTTGGCAACACCCATCATGGTGAAACCATAGTTGCGCAAATGGCGGAGACCAATGTTATTGGGCTTGCCGACCGCACTGAGAGCGGCATTAATAGCGGCATCCGGGTTCCTAGGACCACCCGCACCAATCCATGCGTTGCACAGATTCGCGGTAGTATCACCCATGAAGTCCGTCTGGGTTTCAGCCCACTGGTACGAATAAGGCGGGCAGAAAATGGAAAGGCTCTGAGGACCATATTGGTTCGGGAACAATGGCTTTTGAGAAACCCACTGGAACTGACCATCTTCGGTAATACTATCAAGCGGGAAATAACCACCATTGTTCCAGTTCTTGTCGATTTCGAAATATCTACCATCGCTAGCATCCTGATCCAGGATCAAAGTCGTATTCGTACGCTTGTTGATACCATCGACATCGGCATACCACTGTTCAAAATACTGGTTGTCGCAAGCATACCTAGCCCTCGTGATCACAGGCTCGTACATATCCAAAGCGCACTTGGTCGGATCGTTCGGATCGCAGTCGTTGAGATCAGGCGGGAAATACAGTTTCTGTTCCACCATGCCCGGAGTCGTATAAACGATCTGGGACCAAGAATGTTTCTTACAAACCTTTGTAGCCTGGCATTCCTTGTCATTATCAGACTTATTTGCGGGCCACGAGCCCGACGCATCGGAACACAAGTCCGTCACCAGACCACGCATCACCTTAAGGCCAAGCGGGTTCCATTTAGGATCGTATTGGCATTCCTTGAATTCGCCATACCAAGCAAAACCAGTCTGGTCCAAAACAAGCTGAATATATTGAGGAACGGTAGACGAGGCTCCGCTGGCAGTCATAATATCATGCGGATAACCATTTACGCCAACCGCAAGACCAAGTTCAGGAGTCTGCGTGTTGCCACAGCCAAAAAGAGCGTCATTACTACGGCGAGTGGTCCATTCCGCATTACTGGTATACGAAGCGTGCCAAGTATCCGGGAATGTACCGATCACATTTTTACCACTCTTTTTACCACCGTTATAAATACTGTTATGCGCTTCTTCCTGGAAGTTTTCAAAGTCCGGGTGAGTCACAGGAAAGTCACGGATAATGATATCCAGTTCTCTCTGGTTATTCTCAACCACAGCCTGCGAGGTAACAGCCCCAACAAGTCCAAAAATAGTCGCACCAAGTGCAATACGCTTAACAGCATTCAATTTCATAATAATCCAATCACCTTACCTAATAATATAGGTTTAGAGTATACCCCCCTAAATATACACCTTTTTTTTCAATTTATTAACTTTTTTATTGTGAAAATTCCTTTAAACAAGCCGTTTGCAGAATCTCCGTGGGCAAAAACACTTATTTTTTGCTTCCCGGCGGAACATTCTTGCGCAATTTTTCCACAGTCCCGCTTAAATTTCTAAATAGTGGCTCAGAATGACATTTTCGACACTTTTTACAATTATTATCGCACTCGTACTTTTGCGCATCTTTTGGTTAAAAATCAAAGATGTGAGCATGCAAAGTGAATCGTTCAAGAGACTTCCGCCCAAAGATCAGCTTGCCGTGCTCAAAGAATGCCTTTTGAACAACCCGACCGAGACAAATTTGCAGAATTTGAAAGAATTCGCAGAAAAAAACAGCATCATTCTCGATACGGAATCTTACCGGCCATTCCTCAAAAAGCAACAGGAACTGAGCAGGCGTAAAGACGCCCTGGTCGAAGACAATGAACTTTTCACAGCCGAATCCGAATGGGTCGACAAAATCCGCCCCTTGGAATTTGAGCAGGCAAAAATCGCCAAACAGGAAAACCGTCCCGAGGACTACCTTTTACATTCGCTCGAAGGCATCGCTAGACTCTACTCGGATAACGCCATTCTAAGCGAACTGGACGCTCTAGTTCAGGATTACCCTAAAGCCGAGCAACTCGCCCAAGGGTACCGCCAGCTGATGGAACTCAGGGACACCAGCGGAGCCGACGACGAATCGCTCAAAAAACTTCGTAACGCCAAGGAATCTTGGGAAAAATCCCTTCTGGATATTGAATCGTGATTCTACTGGTCGCCGAAAAGCCCTCTGTCGCAAACCAACACTACCGTCCCATGCTGGAGCGGTTGGAAGGGGAAAAATTTACCCAAGGCGACGGATGCCTGATCGGCAAGAATCACTGCATTACTTGGTGCGTGGGTCACTTGATTACGCTTGCACCGCTTGACGCCTACCCCGGATTCGAGGGCGGTTGGCGACTTTCGAATTTGCCCCTACTCCCTGAAAAATTCAAGCTCATGGAAATCGAGAGCACCAAGAAGCAACTGAATGTGGTGCGCCAAATGATGGAGCAGGCCGACGTACTCGTGAACGGCGCGGATGCTGGCCGTGAAGGTAACCTGATTTTTGACCTGGTTCTCGATTACACCCCTTCTTTTAAGCAAAAGACAATCAAGCGCCTATGGGTGAACAGCTATGTAGCCAAGGACTTGGACAAAGCCTGGAAAAACTTGGAAGATGCCACCCAGCGCGTGAATTTGAGCTATGCAGCCCGTTTAAGACAACGAGCCGACTGGATGGTAGGCCTGAACGCGACACGAGCCTACACGCTTACGGCAGGGCGCGGCAAGATGATTTCAGTGGGTCGCGTGCAAACTCCCACGCTCAACTTGATTGTAGAACGCGACACAATCGTAGAGCAATTCAAGGAACTGTTTTACTACAGCGTCGTAGGCACATGGAAAGGATTCCAAGCTCAATTTGTCAAACGAGAAGAAGACGCCAAGGGTGAAGCGAACCTAAAAGTAGCCGTCTTTGAAAAAGAGGCGGAGGCGAATTCGGTTGTAGCGCGCTGCGTCCCTCCTGCCGAAGCGACTATCGCCAAAATTGACAACCAGCAGAAAAAGCAATTTCCGCAAAAGCCGTTCGACCTGACCGAATTGCAGAAAGAGGGTAACAAGCGTTTTAAATACAGCGCCCAGCAAGTTCTAGATTGCGCCCAGAACCTGTACGAAAAGAAACTGCTGACATACCCGCGTACCGATTCGCAGTACCTGCCCGATACCATGAAGCAAGAGGCATTCGCCCTCGCGCAAAAATTGGCGACACCCGAGCAGCAAAAGTTTTTCCGAAATTTCGACGAAAATTTCGTCTTTATCAATTCGAGCAAGGTGACGGACCACTTTGCCATTATCCCCACCGGCGAAAAGCCTAATGACCTCCCAGAAATGGAGCAAAAGATTTACGACCTTGCCAAGGAACGCTTTGTGCAGGCGTGGCTTAAGCCGTACGTGTGGGACGAAATGGAAGTGATTCTTGAGGCGAAAGACGAGAGACGAGAGACGAGAGAATTATTCCGTTTAAAGCTCAAGCGCAACGAAGATCTCGGTTTCCGCGCACTCGTCAAAGAGACGAAAGACGACAAGAAAAAAGCGAAGGGCAAAAAAGGCGACGCCGAATCCAAGGACGCCGAGGGCAAAGGCGACAGCGACGACATCACGAATTTGGTCGAAGCATTCCCTGAATGGAATGCCGGCGACAGAGCACCCTTCGATAGCGTCGAATTGCAAAAGAAAAAGAAGAGCAAGCCTAAATACTATACCGAGGCCACGCTCCTCGCAGCAATGAAAACCGCCGGTAAGCAAATCGAAAACGAAGAGCTTGCCGAAGCCATGAAAGACCGCGGCTTGGGTACGCCTGCAACGCAGGCTGGCATTATCGAAACACTCAAGAAACGCGGATTCATTGAAGCGCAAAAGAATTATCTGGTAAGCACCGCCCGCGGGCGCGAAGTAATCGCCTTGATGGATGAAAAAGTCAAATCGCCCGAAATGACTGGCGAATGGGAATACAAGCTTTCGCAGGTCGAAAAAGGAACGCTTGCCCCCGCAGAATTCCGCGACGGAATCGTTGAATACGTGAAGCAGCTGTTCGCAGACTTACATGCGCGATACGGCTGCCAGTTCGAGCGCGAAACCGTAACCGAGGCGATTCCATGTCCCAAGTGCGGGAGCGCGCTCGAAGTAGCCCCTTGGGGCTACGTGTGCCCCAAAGCCGAATGCGGATTCCGATTCGGGCACACCGTGGCAGGCAAGATGCTCGCCCATGCCGAAATCAAGAAGCTACTTGCCGGCGAAACCGTCGGACCGGTTTCTGGATTCAAGAGCAAGAAAGGCACCGATTTTTCAGCAAAGCTCTCCGTCGACAAAGATTTCAACATTCAGTTTGAATTCGAAAGCGACGGCAAATTCCACGGGCAGAAAACAGAATACAAATGCCCCCTCTGCGGCGCCACTCTCGAAGAAAACAAGAACGCCTTATTCTGCACCGGCGTAACCGACGGTGTTGATTGCAAATTTACGCTATTCAAGACCGTCGCAGGCCACACGCTTACCGCCGCCGAAATCGGCGAGCTCTTTACTAACGGCGAAACGCCGCTGATTCAAGATTTCAAGAGCAAGAAAGGCTCCGATTTCGCAGCACGCCTCAAATGGGGCGAAGGCGCCGACAAGGGTCGCACCGTTTTTGAATTCATGCGCAGGAATCTCCCCTGCCCCGTTTGCGGCGATCAATTGCGTTTCCGCAGCGGAACATCGGGCCAAGGAGCAAACGAGGCTACACACGCCGCTTACGTGTGCATGAACCCGCAATGTGGCTTTGGCATTCCGCAAGTATTCTATCAGCGTAAATTCACCGACGAAGAAGTCGAAGGTTTGCTCAAGAACAAGTTCACGCCGGTTCTTGAACCGTTCAAAAAGAACGATACGACCTTCCGCGCGGCACTCGAAATCCGCGACGGCGGCAAACTCGCCTTCAACAAATTAACCGTCGAAGTTATCTCTCAAAAATAAGTTGAACCCCTTTGGAGTTCTTTGTTTTGTGACATCGAGTCACAAAACAAAGAAAGGCCCCTCTAACGAGGAGCCTTTCCTAAGAAGGAGAAAATATGAATCGGTATGTGGAACCTTGAACCTATCAGGAGGGGAGCAATGATAGTGTCGTTTCAGGATTTACCCTTCTACCGTTCACGATACCAAATATACCCATTTATTTGCCCGTAGGAACTACCAAATTTCTTATTTTCTAAAACCGTTTCGATTACATTTTCGAACTAGGTAAACTAGCGTTTACTCTTCGCGGAAAATGATCTTGCACTTCGGAACAAAACGGAAACCACCGCGGCGGTGACGTTCAATTTCGAAGAACTTCTTAACGCCTTCGGACGGATGTTCCGGATCGTCAGAACCGTTGATATGAGCAATCACGCGGTTCAAACGGCTTTCGAAATTCGGACGCAGCGGGTCCATGCAAATGGACGGATCGCGCTTGAATTCACGGTTTTCAAATTCTTCACGGCCAGTGGCGCTGTATTCACGCAGCAAGTTGCGGAGAATACGAGCAGGCACGTTGCGCATCAAGTGCTTGTTGTTCACCGAAATAGAATCATCGCTCTTGTAGTAGATGATTGTCACGGAGTCGTTCATGGCTTCAAGGAGCTGTTCCTGGGCCTTCTGGATAGGTTCCCAAGAATCAAATTCCTGCTTAACAACAGCGCTCATGAGCTTGTTGAACGGTTCCGGAGCGACCACGTTGGCCTTATAATCAAAGTAGACCACGCTAGCCGGTGCGCCGTAATAGCAACCCTTATGAATCAGGACAGCGCCCACCTTTTCGTCAATGACGTCTTCGGTAGCGCGAATGCAAGCCATCTTCTTTTCGGCTTCAAATTCCCATTCAAGGCCATATTCAGCAAGGCAATCACCAAAGGTCATATACTTACCGACCTGGCGGCCATTCACGTACACGCAACCATCATCACGAACTTCGGCTGTTGCACGGTTTTCAAGAGCTTCAACAAAGGAGGTCTGAGATGCCTTGTATTCAATCAGTTCATACTGAGGCGTGTTCAAGAAAATGGGACCCAACTGCACCAGGCCGTTGAACCAGCGCATGGGGTTCGTAATCAGCATGCCCGGAGAATCGAAACGGTAGGTGAAGTATTCCTTGCGGAAGCCATCGACCAAATCACGGCGAAGGAACTTCGAATTCGTGAGCAAGGGATAGCGTTTCGGAATAATATCGAGGCAGAGTTGACGGACGTCTTCGGTCGCATAGAACTGAGAAACGTACGGGAGGTAAGAGCGAAGCACGCTACGTGCGGGAACCGCTTCGAACGCAGCACAGCGCTTAATGATGCTCTGCACGAAAGCGTCCGGGTTTTCGCCTCTTTCATAGAGCCAATTCACCACATTGTTCATGATTAAACGGTGAATGCCTTCGTCTACAAACGAATCCTCAAAGTATATATCATTAAGGACCTTAACCGTAAAGCGCGGATCACGCTTAATGAGAGTCAAGATATCCTTGACAGGATATGAGATGAGCAACTCAATATGAGTCAACTGAAGGAATAGGTTAGAAAGCACTTTTACCTCACTCTAATGAATGGTATTTTTTGAAAAACGCCACTCAGCCTTTTCGTACTATTAATTTAGCAAAAAAAATATGATTTTCACCCCCAAAAGGCTATATTTGGGGCATGAAATCGGCTGAAATACACGTTTTATCGGATGAAATCATCAATAAAATTGCTGCTGGCGAGGTGATCGAGCGCCCCGCCTCAGCCGTAAAAGAGCTGATTGAAAACGCCATTGACGCAGGAGCCTCCCGTATACAGGTTTCCATCGAAGAAGGTGGCAAGAAAAAAATCCAAGTCACCGACAACGGGAAAGGCATGAATGCCGCCGATTTGGACTTGTGCTACCTGCGTCATACCACGTCGAAGCTCTTTAATGCAGACGACTTATTCCATTTACAGACAAATGGTTTTAGAGGCGAAGCCGTCGCATCGATTGCCGCCGTATCCAAATTAACGATTACGAGCGCCACCGACGACGGCGATTCCGGCCGAATTATCCTAGAAGGCGGAAATGTTGTTCAAAAACAGGACGTTCAGGCTAGCCGAGGCACGACCTTTTTAGTCGAAAACTTGTTCTACAACACGCCCGTCCGCCGTAACTTTTTAAGCAGCGAAACGGCCGAAAGTACGCGAATTTTCGATGTTGTTCTAAAAACAGCCATTGCGCACCCCGAAATCCGATTCGATTACAAGGTTGGCGACAAGACGGTTTTCACCGGTGTTCCGGGCGAACTCCGCAACCGAATTGCCGAAGCGATTGGCTCTAAAATCGCCAAGGTCCTTTTGCCGGTTGACTACACCGAAGCGGGAGTCCACGTTTGGGGCTTTGTATCCCCCACCACAGAAACAAACGGCAAGCGCAACCACCAATTTTTGTTCATCCGCAACCGTCCGATCGAAAGCAAGATGATCAGCAAGGCGGTGCAACAGGCGTATGAGCCTTACGGCGCCCAGTGCAAACCCGTTTCGGTCCTGTTCCTGGACATGCCCGATATGGAATTTGACGTAAACGTGCACCCCGCCAAGCGAGAAGTCCGTTTCGCCAACCAAAATCTGGTATTCCTGGTGGTCGCCCACGCCATTCGCGACACATTCACCAAGGACATGGAGGCAAGCTCTCCGCTCATTGACTTGAGTGAAGAAATCGCAGGTCTCGGCAGTACAAGCGACATAAAAGACAATTCTCCCAAGGTTCCTTACGGGTTCGAAGAGCCGCTTGCAAAACCAACGACCAACCCTGCTAAGCCCGCTTTTGCAACGAGCGAAACCGTCGGCGGCATTCCCGAAATGTCGAATTTTCCTGCAAACAGCTTTACCTTCGAGAAGCCGCGCAAGAGCGCTCCGCAGAGCGATCTGATCCAAGACATGTTCAGCACGCCCGAAGCAGGCAAGGTGATTTCGCTCGAAGGCAAGGTCAACGAAGTCGCAGAACCCAACGTGCAGTGGACTCCGCCGACATTTTTCCAGATTGCAAACACCTACATTGCCGGCGACGATTCCAATGGACTCCTGGTAATTGACCAACATGCAGCCCATTCTCGAGTCCTATACGAACAAGCGCTTGAAACTCTAAAGAACGGTTCCGCCCTCGATAGCCAGGAACTTTTGTTCCCGGAACTTTTGGAACTTTCCAAACTTGAAGTTGAGGCTCTAAAATCGGTTGAAGACCAATTCAAGCATTTGGGCTTTTATATCGAACACTTCGGCGGCGAGACCTACCAGATTCGCGCCATCCCAAGCGCTCTCCCGCTTTCACGCGCCATCAAGGCTGTCAAGGACTTTTTGGACAGCATCGGAGACGAAGGCAAGGGCGAAGGGGACATGGTCAAGGTGCAAGATACCATCGCCAAAGCATGGGCAAGCACAAACGCGTACCAAGCAGGCGACAAGCTAAAGCCCGAAGAAATGGCAGCCCTTGTCAATCAGCTGATGCTGACCGAGGAACCGCTTAAGTCTCCCTATGGGCACCCGACTTTACTGCGATTCACATTAGACGAATTGGCAAAGAAATTCAAGCGCTAACGACTCAAGCATTTGACCGACAGCGAGCTTTTCAAAAAGCTCTTTCGCAACATTTTCTTTTTCACCCTTGGCAAACGAGCATAATTTTTCCCCGGACCACGGGGGGACGATGTGTTCTGAGAACACAAGACGATTCAGAATAATGTTCGGCAATGCGAAAAATTTTGTCTTGATAAATAAGCTGCCTAGGCAATAGGTCAAAGCATCAGGCTTGGTGCAAACAACCATCGGGCAACCCGCCAAGGCCAGTTCCAGGGTCGATGTTCCAGGGGCAGACAAAGCATATTCAGCACGTTGATACAAAGCCATACGCTCTTTCGCACTTTGCGGAGCAAGCACCACTTGGACACCAAATTTTTCAAATACGGGAACCAAATCCTGACGCGCCGCCACCACAACCACATTTTTAGCATTTTGCACCGCTTTCAGGTAAATCGGCAGGTTACGGAGCGCCTGCGACTTACGGCTCCCGGGAAGAAGGAGAACCTGGCTTGTAGCATCGCGACGATCCTCGTTGCAGCCACCTATATTTTTGATTTCAGCAAACGGATGCTGCACGCGCACGACATTGCACCCCGCCTTGGCATAAACCCGTTCTTCAAAATCGAAGAACACCGCCAGTTTGACATACGAATTTCGAGCAAGAACTTTTGCGCGTTTACGTTTCCACGCCCACACTTGCGGAGGCGCCACATACAACGCAGGTTTGCGGAGCTCCCCTGCTCGTGCCACCAGTTTCATATTAAAGCCAGGATAATCGACAGCAATCAGTCCAAGACATTCCGGCGATTCTAGCGCAATCTTTAACGCATTAAAGCTCTGTCGCAGCCTAAAATACTTGGGCAACACATCGCCAAAACCAGAAACCGGCAAGGTTTCAAAATCAACCAAGGGTTGCATTCCTGCCGCTTGCATGCGGAGGCCACCCGAGCCTTTCACAGCAAATTTTTGAGAAACGAGAGCCTTGACCAAGGGTTCGCCAATACAGTCCCCGGAATCTTCGCCGGCACAAATCAAAATGTACGGTTCACCCGCCATCATCTTTTACCGTTTGGCACGGTTCGAGACCCAAATCTTCAGCACGCCTAATTCTTTTCGCAGGAACTGCAACAACTCGGGAGTATAGACCACCTTTTTATTCTTCAAGGTAAGCACATGAATATTTCCCGATTCCGTTTCAACATGGCAAACTAATTCACAGCCACGTTCCCCTTCAAAGGGTTCGTACTTTTCCATGGCCGTCATCAACTTGTCGGTAAAATCATCATCGACCATCGACGAATAAAGAACCATGTGGATATAGCTCACCATGTCCGAGCGTACGCGATCCAGCTGGATGACTTCTTCAACGACAATCTGAACGCCATCGCCCATGCGTTGCTGTTCTAGGTTACCCTTCACCAGCACGCGGTCGTCGAGCGCCACAGTATCACGGAACTTTTCCCATAGATCCTTCTTGAAGAACATTTCCAAGTCACCGTGGAAATCTTGAATAGATCCCGCACCAATCGTATCGCCACGTTTGGTTTCAATCGAGCGGAGCTTAGTCACCACGCCGCCCACAATTACGGTTCCGCCTACATGACGCGACAATTCTTCTTCGTCTAGCGAGCAAGAGGTAAAGCCCTGCAATTCCGGACGGAACTCGTCAAGCGGATGTCCCGAGAGGAACAAGCCAAGGACATCGCGTTCCTTGTTGAGCATTTCCATCGCCGTCCATTCTTCGGCTTCTTCGAGAACCTCGGCGGAGCTGTCCATCGAAGGCGCACCACCGCCCATATCAAAGAGCGACATCTGTCCGCGGTCCTTATCTTCTTGGAACCTGGACGCCACTTCCATGGCACGGTCAACGGTTGCCATCAACACGGCGCGGCTTCCCGGCAATTCATCCAAGGCACCAGCCATAATCAAGCTTTCAATCAGGCGCTTGTTCATGGGCGGGCGTTTTTCTTTCTGTTCGCCCTGATATTCGGTCACACGCTTGCAGAAGTCGAAGATATCCTTGAACTTGCCACGGCGATCGCGTTCAGCCACAATGTCTTCTACAACGGCAATACCCACGTTACGAATACCGGCAAGGCCAAACAGAATCTGGCCTTCCTTATTTGCGACAAATTCACCCATCGAGGCGTTGATATTCGGCGACACCACTTCGATATCGAGGCGTTTGCATTCCAAAATGATCGTCACGATATCTTCGGTCTTACCCATCTTCGATGTCATCGAAGCGGCCATGTATTCAGGACCGTAATGCGCCTTCAAGTATGCGGTCTGGTAGGCCACATAAGCATAAGCTGCAGCGTGACTCTTGTTGAATGCGTATCCGCAGAACGGAAGCACTGCATTCCACACCTTTTGAATCATGGCCTTGTCATAGCCCTTGTCCAAACACTTCTGGAAAAACTCCGGTTCGAGTTTCGCCATTTTTTCGGGCATCTTTTTGGCCATGATACGGCGGATGTTGTCAGCACCACCCAGCGTGTAACCGCCCAGAATCTGGGCAAGTTTCATCACCTGTTCCTGGTACACAATCACGCCGTAGGTTTCACCTAGCACCTGTTCCAAGTCAGGATGGTAGCAGTCAATTTCTTCTTGGCCGTTCTTACGGGCAATAAAGTGCGGAATCTGATCGATCGGTCCCGGACGATACAGGGCGTTCATAGCGATCAAGTCAAAGATTCGCGTAGGCTTCAGTTCGCGCAGGTACTTCTGCATACCCGGAGATTCGAACTGGAACACCGTCGTGGTCATCCCCTTGCCAAGCAAGTCGAACGTTTCCTTGTCATCCAAAGGAATATGGCCCATGTCAAGCTCAATCGAACGATTCTTCTTGACCATGTTCACCGTGTCTTGAATGATCGACAAGTTGATAAGGCCAAGGAAGTCCATCTTCAAAAGTCCGATGTCTTCGGCGTAGTGCTTGTCGTACATCACCACCGGCGTATCTTCGGGGGCGGCACGGTACAAAGGAGCAAGGTTATAAATCGGAGTCGGCGTAATCACCACACCGCAAGCATGCACACCCGTCTGGCGCGGCAAATCTTCAAGCTTTTTCGCGACATCCCACAAGTTCTGGTAGCTGGCGCGGCTGTTGATCATCGCCTGCAAAGGTTCCGGGCTGTAACCGTCTTCCAGGTTATTGCCCTTCTTGTCTTTACCCGTCCAAGCCTGCTTTAGGCTAAAGTTCAGCGTACGTTGCGGAAATAGCTTTGTAATCGTTTTCGCTTCGGCAGGCGGAAGTCCCAAGACACGCGCTACGTCGGTAATCACCGCCTTCGATTTCAGCATGCCGTAGGTAATAATCTGGCCCACGCATTCCTTGCCGTACTTGTCAGTCACGTACTGAATCACGCGACCGCGGTCACGGTCCGCAAAGTCGGTATCGATATCCGGCATCGACACACGTTCGGGGTTCAGGAATCGTTCAAAAAGGAGGTCGAATGTGAGCGGGTCAATGTCGGTAATACCGATAATGTAGGTGACCAAAGAACCTGCTGCAGATCCACGGCCCGGACCCACGGGAATTCCATGTTCACGAGACCAGTTGATAAAGTCCCACACAATAAGCAAGTATCCCGCCACATTCATATTGCGGATACAGTTCAGTTCCTTGTACATGCGCTTACCCACATCGGTTTCGTGGGTAGGGAACTTGAAGTCTTCTTTCGGGAAACGCCACTGGAGGCGCTGATTACAAAGATGCGTGATGTAAATGTCGGCGTCGCCACCCGGTTTGCACCAACGGCGAACGCTCTTATCCCAAGCTTTTTGGTCGTCTTCGTCAAAGAATTCCGGCTGAGACAAGCGTTCAATTTCAGCCTTGTCTTCGTCGGTCAAGGCATCTTCAGCAATACCCTTGTCCGCACAATAGGTGGCTGTCACCTTTTTCTTCTTGTCCTTGATGACGCCCTTGAGTTCGCGTTCGCGCACGACCGGATATTCCGCGTCGTATTCCGCCTTCATGATTGCCTTGATGTTCTGATACTCATCGGAACTCAGGAATTCGTCGGGAATCTTGAATCTGGGCCAGAATTCATCACCGATACCGGTCTTGACCGTGTAATTACAGCGTTCTGCAATCTTGACCGTATTTTCGATAGCGCCCGGAATATGGCCAAACAGTTCCACCATTTCCTGTTCGGTACGGAAATAGAATTTTTCGGTCGGGAACCGTTTATCTTCAAAACCATTCAGCGTCACCTTTAACGAAATGCAGCGCAGAATCTTGTGCGCCTGGGCGTCTTCGGGCTTAATGTAATGGACATCGGCCACCGCCACGATTTCGCGGCCCAGTTCACCGGCCAGCTGTACGTTAAAATCGTTCAGCAACTTTTGCTGGGGCACCCCGTTATCGCACACAGAAATATAAAGGTGGTCATGGTCAAAAATCTTATCTAGGGCTTCCATGTATTCGCGGGCAACACTATTGCGCCCTGCCGCCACACTCTGACCGTACTTGCTGAAGAAATCACCTGCAATGGCGATAATGCCTTCTTTATGTTCTTCGATGACCGACAGCGGAACAGACGGTATTTCTGCCCAACGGTCGCCATCTTCGTAGCGGTAACTGACAATGCGGAGCAGGTTATAATAGCCCGCTTCGTTTTCGACCAAAAGAGTCAACCGTTCAAATGTCGTAGGATCTTTCTGGTTCGCGCTTGACGTATCCACGTAAATGTGGCAGCCGTAAATCGTCTTTACCGGCGGAAGTCCCTTTTCTTTACGGGCCTTGTTCAAGTCCTTTCCGCGAGTCTGAATTTCTAGAATACCGAACATGGCACCATGGTCGGTAAGTGCGACTGCCGGAGCATTTTCTTCGGCAGCGGCAGCCAATATGCCGTCTAGACGAGCAGAAGACTGTAAAACAGAAAATTCAGAATGAACTTGGAGATGAACAAAAGCCATAGTTGCAATTTAGTAAATAGATACTATAAAAAAAGCCCGCAACGATGCGGGACTTGTTTAAACTGGTTCTGATTTTTAGTCTTCAAAGGGAGGGCCAAAGCTAATCGGTCTTCCAGCAGAATCATACACAACAAGCGGATACAACACGGTGTCAGCATCCAACAGGGTATCTACAATTCCAACGAATGCTGTATCGAATGTGACTGAATCCTGCGGAACAAGTTCCGAGGGACGGTCCTTCTCGACATAACGGGCAACTTTCGAAATTCTCAGCTGGTCGTATGCACCCGATGTCATCATCGGCGCATCCTGACCGGGGCCTTCCATGCAGCAAGCCGACTTGTAGCCAATCACAAACAAATTCTCGTACGGAATGTCTCGATTGGCGGCTTCGTAACCTTCGTTGTGTTCCATGACGGCGACCTGTTGCCCATTCAGCCAGAGGCTCATAGAACCATCTCCCCACTGGCCGGCAATCAAATTCCAGTCCTTCTGCAGTTCCACGGTTGCCTTCACAAAGTAATGCTCATTGTGATGGTTCTTCTGGAAGTAAAGTACACCATCCTTGTAGAAGAAGTGAACACGGGCACCATCGTTACCGAGGAGCGTACGAGCAGGAGCATCAAAGAAATCATCATTCGGGCGGAACCAGAATTCAACAGTTCCTGCAGGCATCGCATCAATCAGATTGATGCCCGTCGGAGCGACTTCACCGACCTTCAAAGAAAGAGCCTTGCCGCAAACGCCATTAACCAATTCGCCTTCACGGTAAACCGTTTCCAACTCATCCAGGTAAAGGGTGGAATCATCCATTACAAGAGCAGGGGCTGCACACTTTTGAACCGCAGCAGAAGCAACCGGAACCGTTGCCTTCTCAAAGTAGCGAGTCCCCTGAGCGGCCAGCAGAGACCACAACGACACATCCAAAGGCAGGGGCATCGTATCGACAATAACCGTATCCCCTACTTTGTCAATCTTTGTGGTGTCAGGGAAAGTCGTATCGGCAACATCCGTCATCTTGTAACGCGGAATGTTCGAAATGCGGAACTGGTCGAAAGAACCCGAAGTAGTCATTGCGCTATACTGACCGGGGCCTTCCATGCAGCAATCGGACTTGTAACCAATCACGACCAAGTTTTCGAACGGAATCCCACGCGTGGCCGGAGCATAGCCCTTGTCATGTTCCATATGGGCAACTATCTTGCCGTTAAGCCACACACTCATGTAGCCGTCACCCCACTGGCCTGCAATCAGGTTCCAGTCATCATCTTTAAGCTTGGCAGAACCCTTGACATAGTAATGCTGGTTGTGGTGGTTTTTCTGGAAGTAAAGTTCACCATTCTTGTAGAAGAAATGGACACGAGCACCATCGTTTCCGATAAGGGTTCGCGGAGCCTCATAAAAATCAGCGTTCGGGCGGAACCAGAATTCAACGGTACCGGCCTTCATCGAATCGATCAGGTTTACGCCCAAGGGGGCCACCTGACCATCTTGCAACTTAAGACCATAGCCGCAAACACCTTCGACCTGTTCGCCTTCGTCAAACAGCGATTCCAGTTCGTCGAGGTAACGGGTGTTTTCGTCCATAGCCAAAGCAGGCGACGGACAACGACCATTAATCTTAGCCGACACATCGACTACGGCCCCACCATTTTGAGAAAGAGAATCGAAATAACCCGCAATTCCGAGTTCATCGATTCGCGCCCACATGTTCTTGGCATCATTTTTCAGAAACACCGAATCATCGTTAGAGATGATTTTATCCGGAGCCGGATCCGATTCGGAACATCCCCAAAAGAAAGAGCCCATGGCCACCAAAGAAACCGAGAGCCATTTCACCATAGATTTGCTCATTTCATTCTCCTTTGCATGCAAGTAAGAATAATATAACAAAAGGCGTTTCCTTTTGCAAATTTTTTATTTTAGCTGTAATCTAGGTCGCACTTTTTTGCAAAAAAATGTATTTTTCGCAAAAAACGGCACTTTTTGTATGAGCCATACCGAAAAAAAGAATTTAAAAATCGCTATCGACGCCCGCATGGTCGCCCGTTCCGGTATTGGCACCTGTATTCAACACTGGCTAAAAGATGTCGGTTACACAATTGCCCTTGGCGACCCCAAGGACCTTGAGCCTTACAAGAACGTACCCAAGCACATTCCATTCATCAGTGGCATTTACGGTTACAAGGAACAGCTAAAATTCCCGTACCGAGCACTCTACCGCGAAAAGCCCGATGTCTTGCACATTCCACACTGCAATGTCCCGCTGTTTTACCGCGGCAAGATGATCGTGACTATTCACGATCTCACGCACTTGATTTACCCCGAATTCTTGCCGATGAAAATTGTGCATTGGTATTTCAAGTTTATCTTCTGGTTCGTAAGTAAGCGCGCCGACAAGATTATCGTGGTTTCCGAAAGCACCAAGCAAGACCTACTGCGCTTCTACAAGACCGATGAATCCAAGATTACCGTGATACCCTCCGGTGTCGGCAAGGAATTCACCCGCAAGCCGCGCGAAGAATACGACTACCTGTACGAAAAATACGGCATTCCCCGCGACAAGAAAATCTTGCTCTATGTTGGGAATCTGCTCCCCCACAAGAATCTGAACGGGCTCCTCAAAGGTTTCGCCCAAATGAAGGGCAAGGAAAATTGCAGGCTCATTTTTGTCGGCAAGGCATTCGACGGCCGTACCAAGGCCACGCAAGAACGAGAACTCGGCATCGAAGACTTGACAATTCATGCCGGCATGGTCAGCCAAGAAGACCTGGTGAACTTCTATAATTTGGCAGATTTATTCGTACTTCCGTCGCTGTACGAGGGTTTTGGGCTCCCCGTTCTTGAATCCTTCGCCTGCGGCACACCAGTCGCCTGTTCCAACACGTCGTCGCTCCCCGAAGTCGGCGGTACCGTTGCCAAATACTTTGACCCGACAGACCCAGCATGCATCGCGCAGGCACTCGAAAAGTCCCTTGACGACAAGGGAAAGTACGATGCAGAAATGGATGCTTGGGTTTCGAAATTTTCTTGGGAAGAAAGTTCCAGGAAAACCCGAGAAGTCGCCGAAAGTTTATTTCTTTAGTTTAGTCAAGAACCCGTACTGGAACGGGATAAAGCTTGAATGGCTCAAAAGGCCCGGCATAAACTTGAGCTGCTTACGGATGCCAACAATCTTTTCGACTTCGAGGCCATTTTCCTTGGCAAAGCGCACAAAGCTCTTTTTAGTCCAGAAAGTCTTGTGGTTGATATCCAGAACACCCAGGGCATGTTCGCCTTCGTCCGGCTTAAAGTAGCGGAAGTCACGGGTAATAATAATCTTGAGCAAATTTTCGATGCAACAGAAATTCGGGAGTGACACCAGAATGTGACCTTCGGGATTCAGATGCTTTTTGCAGAAGTTAATGAGGTCTACCGGATCGTTCACATGTTCCAGGACATCGCACATGACCACGAGATCGAACTTTTTGTCTTCGGTGTACTCTTCATAAAACCCATGGTGGTATTCGTTGAAGCCACCCGGAACCTTGTCGATGGTATGTGTATCGGTACGATTTTCGGGTTCGATGGCGACTTTGTAAGAATCCTGCGGGTAAATCACATAGTTCAATCCGGCACCGGCGCCAATTTCAAGGACACTCTTAACATCTTTCGGCACCAACATGGCCACATCGTAACGCGCTTTATTCCGGTACATAAATTCCTCTTTTGCTCAAATATAATTTTTTATTTGTCAAAAATACTATTATTGTAACCAATGGCAACCGATAAGACTGTTTCAAAGCTCTTTATCAAGCGGATATTCCAGCTTCTTGTAAGCGTGGGCGGATTCGCCTATATCTTTTACAAGGTTCCGCTTGCAAGCGTTGCCGAAAACTGGAACCTCGGGATGACTCCCTGGATTTTGACGACTCTAGTTGCCGCAACCTTGATTATGGTCATCCAGGCAAACCGCTGGAAAGGGCTATCGGTACAAGGCCCCGAAATTCCGTTCAAGACCTATTATGCCTACACCGCCATGGGGTACTTCTTTAACAACCTATTGCCCACCGGTTTCGGAGGTGACGCCGTAAAATCCCTCGCTTTCGGCAAAAAATTCAACCAGACCAGCCAATCGATTTCGGCGGTGTTCCTTGCACGCATCCAGGGGCTCCTGGCCATGTTCCTGTGCTTTTTCATTGCACTCCCCTTCGCCTTGAACAAGGCTGAAATCCCTTTTACCTACACACTTGTCATGACAATAGCCCTTTTAGTTTGCATGGCAATCGTGATTCTTTGCCTTTTTTCGGACAAAGTACCGGTACCGGCGGTTGTTTTAAACAAGCTAACCTTTATTCCCAAAATGCAAAAGAGCCTATCCATTTACAGGCAGTACAAAAAACAGGTTCTTTTGTCATCTTTGGATTCCCTGTGGCTACAACTTTTGACCTTGTTCATGGCCTACGCCTACTTTAGGGCGGTCGGGCAATCTATCGACATCTGCATTCTTGTCGTATTTACAAGCATCACCACGATTGTTTCGATGCTCCCGATTTCTCTAAACGGCATTGGCGTGCGCGAAGGCGTTCAAGTTGCCCTTTTTACGGGAATTTTGGGAATTCCTGCACCGATCGTACTTTCGGCAGGGCTTTTGGGCTATATTCCACTACTGTTCCAAGCATTGCAGGGCGCAGTAGTTGTGATTGGAATCAAAAAAGACAGATAAAAAAAACAGAAAATCAAAAAAACTTGTTTTTTTTCACCTATTTTTGATTTTATTTTATATTTTTTTACATAAGCTTTAATGAAGGAGATAATCCCATGAATTTATCCAAGAAACTCTTGATTGGCGCCTTTGGCGCAATGTCTCTCTTGGCCGCGTGTGGTGATAGCGGCAGCAGCGCCGAAGACAATAACCCGGCCTCCACCTCTACCGAACCGACAGCAAATCCTGTAGAAACCAAAGTCGAAGTTGCCGCCGGCTGCGCAGAAATTACGGACGAAGCCGACAAGGCCGCCATGCAACAGGCCAAGAATAACATTACCGATGTGTATAAAGCATTTGGCGAAGGCAGCTTGGAAAATGTTCAGGCATTGAGCGCATCGACCAAGGCAACCATCAAGGGAATTTTGGACAAGTATCCCGGCAGCTGCGAAGCCCAGCTCGGTTATGTAGCAACCATTATTTCCGACATTGTGAACAACAAGCAAATCAACGATTTTCTTGACACTCTCTACACTCGCAATGGACAGTCCAAGTCGAGCCTTCTTTCGAACGATTTCGAAAACCCCTCCAAGATTTCGCTCGACCTGAACATAGAATCTTCGGAAAAGCTCCGCGGGATTCTCGTAAGCGATGCACAGTCCGCTCTTGCCAGCGCCATTCCGTCGATTGACTCTGCCATTAGCTACATGACCAACATCGCAAACGACGACGCATTCACCTGCAGCTACACCGTTAACGACCGTACCGTTGAACTGGACCGCGGCGAATTCGCCCCCGTCCTTGCTGCTCTTTATGTAGCAAAGGCCACTTTGACCTCGTATGTGAGCGTCAACCTGAACTTCGATGACAACGGCAGCTACGCCTGGATCGATTCCTTGGAAACGCTCGACCGCAAATGGAACTACTCTGAAAATGCCGGCATCAAGCATCTCACAAAGATGCTCGATCAAAACAGCAAGTTCACCAGCGTTCACGAGGCTTGGAAATCGGAATACAAGAATATTCCGAACATGATCGACAGCGCACTCTTCTACGTTCAATTCGGTTTGCAGTACGGTTTGGAAGAAGCCAAGAACGGACTTGCAACACAAGAGAACGACCTCTACATCGTGGGTAACGACGAAACGGCAGACTTGAGCACCGCCGATGCACAGAAGATTATCGACTCTCTCTCCTATATCAGAAGCAAGCTCAACACCGGTTTCGAAATTCCCTTCGCAGACGGCAAGACCATCAAGATTAACCCCACCAAGTGGTACCAGAACACCGACGGTGTCCTGAAGTTCCTCCCCTACTATGTAATGAACGACATGTCCAAGTGGGATAGCCCCGATGGTGGCTTCTACTGGTCGACTGCGGTCGAAGATGAAGCTTACGCTCAAAGATACATGCAGCATGTCGTTGCAGAATCCTATGCCAACTTCAACACCTCTGCAGGTTCTATTGAAATTTCTGGCTGGGACGATGACGAAACGACCGGAACCATTTTCATGGACATTTACGAACCGGAACGTGTTTCTGCAAGAGTCGAATACGCCGTTACCGGTTGCACGGTCAACTTCACCATCATCAACTATGCTGAAGGCGATCTGTATCAATTCTACGACAGTGACGATCCGATTGTTGCCACAACCAACTGGACGATTGCTCCTGCCACGATTCCCGAAGGCATGTGCAAGACTGAAAACGGCGTAACCCAATATGCAGTCGCATACCGCGAAAACGAAGTGCCGAACATTTTGTACTTCACCGATGCCAAGGGCAACAAGACCGTCTCCCTTCAGGAACTGGTTAACGGCAAGCTCGATGCAGATGGAGAACTTTCTTCTTACTCCTATGAAGACCTCCGCAACATAATCATCCTCCCGGATGTAACCTTTGGTGGCGTATTCCCCGACATGACCGTTGACTTCTTCTGGGACGAATTCTTGCCGGCCCTTATGGAAGACGAAGAAGAAGAAGACGATTGGGATTACTACTACGACGATGACGATTACTACTACAACGACCCTTACCTCTACGAATAATTACGCAAATCAGTGAACAGGAACTCGCTTTACATTTTAGGACTGCTTTGCCTAGGAGCAAAGTCCATGGTGTACGGCGAGATTTCTACCCAAGGCCTCGCCCAATGCGGCGGGCTTTTTTTGTTAGACAGCGAAACAAAAAAATTAAGCGGAACCTACTGCCGTATTGCTGACAGTACTCAGATAGACAAATATAAAGCTACAGCTAGCCTGACCCATTACCAAATCAGCGGATTGTGGAAAGACGACTGGGAACTTTCGTTTAAAAGTAACGAGACTATCGGTTCTGCAGGATTAGCGGCAGACTTTAAAAATATCGGCTATAGCATTGCCGCAAGCAGCACGCCCTCACTTACGGCAAGCATCACCGCACACACCGATCATTCGGGCCTATATGCGACTGCACTTCTTGAAAGAGGCTCTTACGAACTTGCAAATATCATTTGGAATTCTGAAAACGAAGAGGACGACGTAAACCACATCAATGCCTTATGGAAAACCGAATACATTCGCAAGGGAATGACTATTGGTGCAAATTACAAAGGCAACGATTTTAATGCGCATCTAGAACAAATCAGCACAACCCCTAAAAACCGCACCCGAGAATACTTCGCCAAGGATTCAACGCAGATTTGGATTTGGAATTCTAGATACGCGCACCAATTTAAGCAAAGTCTACTTGAATTATCCTACACAGGCGCATCTGTCGATGTGAATCTTTTCGGAAACACCTACCGCGACAACAGCACCAAACGGTTCCTGTACCTTCCCATAGAAGCCAATTTGCACTATGGAGACATTCGCTGGGAAACGTCTCTATTCGGGCTTGAAGCACGAGGTTTAAAGACCGATTTTCATATTTCGAAGAACCACAAACGTTTCTTTGAAACGCTTGCCCCCAACCGTTTGTTACCGACCTCTCTTACGCAGACTTTATCGTTCTCTTTTTTGCAGCAGAATTACCTAATTGATGCCGATCTCGATATTGCTGCGGGAACCTTCGGAGGGCATTTTAGCCCGACATTCAATGTGACAACACATTTGTCGGTCACGCCTAAAGTTGAAATTCACGGCTATTACACTTACGACGAACTCGGCATCGACAAGACCACCGAACAGACGACATTCATCGCCTATAAAGGGTATGATGAAAGCTGGTTCTGGACTTTTGAAAGTTTCGGAGCCATTACAGGGCTCGGATTTTCTCTCGAAAAGAAATTCGAAAGTATTCCCAATTCACTTTCTCTAGAATGGAACGCCGCACAAATTATTCCTTTCAAGACAGAGCTTCACGAGCACAGCAAATCAGATTCCGAACCCGCCAGCAGTCAAAAAAAATCCGCCGGAAGTTCATCCAGCGGAATATTCAAAAACGGATTTGCAACCCACTTGGGAATTGCAATTCAATTTTAGTGGCAGTTACTCCCAGACTTCCGTCTTGAGTTCGCGGCCCCACATTTCCTTGATAACATCGTCCACATTCTTGCCTTCAAAGAGAAGGGCATGAACGGCATTCACGATCGGCATTTCGACGCCGAGTTTGTCTGCGAGAGCCTTGGTGCTCTTGCAAGTCGGCACGCCTTCGGCCACCATCTTCATGCCGCCGAGGACCTGTTCGATGGTTTCGCCTTTACCGATGTGTTCGCCCACATAGCGGTTACGGCTATGCTGAGAAAGGCAAGTCACAATCAAGTCGCCCATGCCGGCAAGGCCAGCGAAGGTTTCGGGCTTTGCGCCGAGAGCCTTACCGAGGCGGCACATTTCAGCCTGACCGCGAGTGAGGATTGCGGCACGAGTGTTGTCGCCAATCTTGTACTTGCCACCCGCTTCGAGGCCGTAAAGCACGCCAGAAGCGATTGCAATCACGTTCTTCACGGAACCGCAGAGTTCCACGCCCACGATATCGGTAGAGGTGTAAACGCGCAGGTAAGAGCAGCTCATTGCCTTCTGCACGAGCTTTGCAGATTCTTCGTTCACGCAAGCAGAGACAATCGCAGTAAGAATGTGGCGGCTAACTTCTTCGGCATGAGACGGACCGCTAAAGGCGACCATCTTATCTTCGGTGAGCCAAGGAACGTTTTCAAGCAGCACTTCGCTCATGAGCTGGTTCGTGCCTTCGAGGATACCCTTCGTAGCGCAAACAACCACCGGTTCCTTACCCTTGGCCGGAGTCCACTTGCCAAGATTCTTTGCGACACCACCCATAAACTGGCTAGGCACCACAATCAAGACCATATCGCAGCCTTCGAGGGCGGCGTTCATATCGGTCGTATACTTAAAGTCTGCCGGGAAAATCACACCCGGTAGTTTGTCCTTGTACTGGTGTTCTGTTGAAAGCAGATCCACTTCGGCCTGAGAATTGGTCCAGAACATCACCTGATTCTTGTTTTCGTACACCACCTGACCAAGGGAAAGTCCCCAGCCACCTGTACCTAAAACTGTAACCTTCATAATAAATCCTCGCCTATCACTTTTTCCTATAATCTACAATAATTAAGCCTTAGGAGTCTTGCGTTTGCTGCCAAAACCGTTTTCAGTGCCGTTCATAAGGCGCTTAATGTTGGATTTGTGCTTCACAATCACGAAAACAGCCACAATAAGGCAAGTAATCATCAATCCCAAGTTAATGTCGTCGGGCGGGAACGGCAACTTGAGGTAGCCCATTATCGCAAACACACCGAGCGCCACGCAGGCGCCGATGCTACCCACCGATACATACTTGGTCGAAAACGTAAGGACAATCCAAACACCAAAAGCAGAAAGCGCTGTAACCGGACAAAGAGCCAGAAACACACCCAAGGCCGCAAGCACGCCCTTACCGCCGCGGAATCCAGCAAAGCAAGTAAAGCTGTGCCCCAGAATCACCAAGAGACCTGCAACAAGCGGGACCCAGTGAGAATAGTCGGCACCGCCGGCCGCCACCTGGGCTTCACACATTTTCATGGCAATCCACGGGCCAAGGATTCCCTTGATAAGGTCCATGAACACCACCGGGAGTGCAGGTTTCCAGCCGAGCACGCGGAACGTGTTGGTAAGGCCCGCATTCTTGGAGCCGTAATCTCTAATGTCGAACGACTTTCCCTTTGCGATTTTTGCGATCCAGATCGCGCTCGGGATTGACCCCAGCAAGTACGCTATTGGAAGACTCAGTAAACTGTTCAAGATCTTCATCCTTTCTAAGGGTTAATTTCTGGTCGAAGTTCAAGCGGAGGGGAGCTCCCTGCAGCTGGAATTCTTCATAAAACTGTTTGAGCAAGTAACGCTTGTAAGAATCGGCCACCAGTTCCGGCGTGCGGGTTTCGATAGCGATTACCGGCGGTTCCACCATAATCTGGCAGGCGCGAGTGAGCTGCACCACGCGAGCGTTCTGGCTCGGCACCGGATTCTTTTCCAAGAAGCTTGCAAAGGCGGTTGCAACGCGGTCGCGGCCAAGCACGCGGCGGCAGTTAGCATACACCGTCTGAATGGCCTGGACAATGCGGTTAACGCGCTGGCCTTCCTTGGCGCTCGCCGAAATAATCGGCACGTATTCAAGCATCGGTTCGCGTTCGAGCATTTCCTTGACCATATGGTCGAAGGACTTTTCAGTCTTGTCCGGGAAAATGTCCCACTTGTTGAGCACGAGCACCAAGCCCTTGCCCGCCTTGCGGATTTCGGTAATAATGCGGAAGTCCTGAACTTCGAGACCACGCGTGCAGTCGACCATGAGCACCGACACGTCGGAACGGCGGATACTTTCGAGCGTACGCATGTTGCTGAAAATTTCAACTTCGTCTTCGACCTTGGCCTTCTTGCGAAGGCCTGCCGTATCGGTCACCACGAACTTCTGGCCATCGACCGCAAAGTCGCAGTCAATGGAGTCGCGCGTTGTACCCGGAATATCGGACACCACGGCACGGTCTTCGCCCAGCAAGCGGTTCAACAGCGTGCTCTTACCGGCATTCGGGCGGCCGAGAATGGCAAAGCGAATCGGACGTTCTTCGCGGCGTTCGCCACGCACAGGCGTCGGAAGCACGGCAACGACTTCGTCCATCAAAGAAAGGCAAGCATAGCCCGTAAGCGCACTGATAGTACGCGGGAGGCCAAAGCCGAGTTTCAGGAACTCGTAGCTTTCTTGACGGTCGGCACCGTTTTCGCTCTTGTTCGCCACAAGAATCACCTTCTTGTCGAGCTTGCGGATCATACGGGCAAACTGTTCGTCGAGCTTGGTAATGCCCACGCGGACATCTACCATAAAGAGCACCAAGTCGGCCTCTTCGACGGCATTAAAGATCTGCGTGCGCACGCTATCAGCGAGCACGTCGATGGAATCATCCGGCAAGAATCCGCCGGTATCGACCACCGTAAATTCATGGCCCTTGTAATTGGCCGTCTGGTAATGCCTATCGCGGGTCACGCCGTCGCGGTCAGAAACGACTGCGGCACGACGCCCCAAGATTCGGTTAAAAAGGGAGGACTTGCCCACGTTCGGGCGTCCAACTATACATACGACAGGTAATTTCATCGTATGTAAATATAGAAATATAACGGCAAATTCCTAGTTACAATATACAAGAAAGCTCGGCCTTGGCCGAGCTTATTTTCTTACTTAAATGTTGCAGTGATGCTTGTCACTTCGCCAGGGTTAAAGGTTCGGGTCGCATCTTGAACACCGTCGCTCCAACCGCTGAACACAGCACCGGCATTTGCCTCTGCGGTTACAGTCACCGGAACATCGCGGTAGAAGTTCACCGCCATCGAGCTTTGGTCTAGAGCTAGGTTATGCACCAAAATCTTGCCCGAACCCTGTGTCGAGAGCGTTACTGCGGCAGGCTCACCCAAGCTAAAGTACTGTTGCATTTCGCTCATGATGGTCTGCTGGCGGGTCTGTGCAAAGGACTTGATTTTTTCGAGATTGCTGCTATAGGAGCTTGCATCAAATCCCCAGAATTCAATGTCGCGATTCATTTCGCCCTGCACCTGCGACTGCAAATCATCGATTTGCTTTACAAGTCGGTCAGCAGAGAAGTTCATCGACAAAAGTACGCAGAAACGGTTGATAAACGCCTTCTTGAAGTTGTCGTTTTCGAGCAGGCGAATCATGAGAATCGTGTGTTCCGAGATAGAGCCACCAGACTGCTGGCCGCCACCCATGCCCGGCATCATACCCATGCCATTTGTTCCGTTACGGTTTGTGACATAGCTGAACACGTTGCTATTCTGCGTATTGTAAGACACGCCAAAGCCAAAGTCAACATCATACATGAACCATTTCCATTTGCTCTTCTGGCTTGCGACACGCCACTTTTTCATATTGTTGTGCGGCCAGTCGCCATTGTTCAAAAACATTTCAGCCTGCATGTAATTCATGTAGTTGTCGACATCAATCTGGTCGGCAATTTTCTGGTAATTGGCATCACTTGTAAGTTCGTTGCTCTGGAGCCAATCAAGCATAGCCAAGTAATCGGTTGCCGAACCCGTAGACGCTTCGTTTGTCGCATCAATCAAGTCAATGTCATTCGGGTCAAGACCGTACCTAGTTTCGTAGAAATATTCGTTGTTGCGTTCGCGCAAATCATGTAAACCGTAATACTTGCCGTTATAGAACACAACCACATAACGCCCATGCTGGTAATCAACGCCCAGACCTTCCGTCATCTGAGTTCCTATGCGGTCGCGCACATAGTCGTTACCGCAGTTGTTACCAAAATTACGGAGCGAGAAAGCCTTGAACTTCTTGAGTTCGGGATAATCCGGGAACAGCGGGTACTTAAGACGCTTATCGCCATATTCTTCGCGCAAGGTAATCGAGAAAGATTTCTTTTCTTTAGCACGGCTATACTGGCCCGAAATCTTGTAGTCGCCCATAACGCCAAACGCAGGAGTCTTCGGAGAACCCGGTTCAAAGAGTTCTACATACACAGGGAGCTCGCGATTACTCCAGAAGTTCGCGCCCTTCTTCGGATCCATCATGGCAGCACCATTACCCGTCATGTAAAGGCCTGTATCAGGGCTGAACATCGAAAGCGGATCAGTCGTTACAAACAAGGTTGCAATAGACGGTTGCGTTTCGAATACGTAAGTACGAATCACTTCTTCGCTCGGGTAGGAACCTGCCGCAAACACACGGCAACGGAGCACTGTCGTAGCGCTGATATTCAGAGTCTGATCGACTACAGGAGAATTTTCCGTCGGCGCAGTACCACCCTGTTCGCAGCGAGTGCCAGCCGGGAAGGTGACCGATACCGGAGATGAATAGAAGCCAGAAGGAGGAATATTCACTTCATTCGTCTGAGCCTGTTCCGCAAACACTTCACCCACGGTATTGCCATAAGGAGAAGGCGTTGCAAAGCCCCATTTGCCTGCGGCATCGCGAGACCAAGAAGCCCCCGTAGGCACTGCAGAATAACGCACCGAATCCAGAATTCCTGTTTCACTCACCAAGTAAAGGACACCGCCCTGATCTTCGGCCTTGAAAGTTGTATGCGGTTCATGGCCGCGCTTGCGAGCAATATAAGAGGAAACCTTGATAGTTGTCGATTCAGAGCCCTGCGTTTCGGTCGCAAAAGTCGTTGCAGTCACATTGCTGCGCTTGATATCGGCAGCATTGTCGCCGAGGCGCACGTAATACACCGACGACGAATCACCTGTTCCGCGAAGATTCTTGCCTGTCCAAGCGCTAAGATCGTTGCCTTCTTTAAAGTTCACACGAATCTTGTGAGTCTTGGTGATAAAGCCACGAATCACGAGCTGATCTGCATTGCCAAGCTTTGCGGAGCCGGAATTGACAACCACACGCGTATACGTGCCGCCCTGCGCCACCTTCATGACAGCGCCAATCTGGTTCACGCCGCCTTCATTAAAGCAAAGCGAAGACTGTCCAGGCAAATTTTCGGCATTTCCGGTGTTGCCCGTAGTTGCGCCAGCACCGGCACCACCGCCGATACCGCCACCGATGCCACCGCCAAAGTCGCCCATTCCGCCACCGAAGTCGCCAAAATCAAAGCCGCCCCACATGCCCGCACCACTAGAAACTTCGGAGCTACAATCTGTGGTAATCATGTTCACGGAATCAGAAGGCGGAATATAGTCCGCATAGTTTTTCCCCGAAAGGAACACGATCATGTGACTCTTGGCAGGCACAGTCGCATCGCCAAAGACCCAACGGCGCGGGTACTTGGCATCGTTACTCAGGGCAACCCCCTTCAAGCTTACCGGAGCATCACTTGTATTGTAAAGTTCAAGCCAGCCGGGGTCATTGCCATCGTTATCTTTAAAATTCGCATTCGAGGGCGAAACTTCGGAGAAAATCACCGGGAAGTTGCCGACAAAAGGCACCGTCGTATCCACGGCGACCATGCCCGGGTCTTCACCTGGGAGCGGACCTTCGTGGGAATTCGCCTTAGAGGACGAAGACAAACCCACCTGAGGATTTGACGGGTCGGAAACGGCACCCGAACTTGCGGGAATCGGCTGACCATCGTCACCAATCATCAACGAATCACCCGGAACTTCTGTACCGGGATCAGGAAACTCTGGATCTGTTCCAGAACTGCTACTGTCCGAGCAAGCCACCACACTCGCCAAGACCATCGAAAGCCATACATTCAAAAAAAGTAATTTCTTGGTCTGCATACCATAAAGATATACACCCCTCAACGTAATTCAAAGGCAAAAGTATGTTTAAGTGATGTAATACACAACAACAAAAATGCTTTTTTTTGCATTTATTAAGGAGTTTGGGAAAAACAGCCCCAAAAAAAGTTATTTTCAGAACATGAAGAGAGTCAAAATCAGCAAAATGTTTACCGTCGCCCTTTTGGGCATCGCCGGAATTTCTACGGCATGGGCAGCCCCCCTGTTCATAGGCTACTACCCCGACTGGGGAAAATGGCACAAGCCCGCCTACACGGTAGATAAAGTCCCATACAACAAATTGACGCATATTCTGTGGAGTTTTATTACGCCGAATACAGATGGCTCTCTTAAAGGCGATGCTGCAGACGATCCGAGCGCACTCGATTCTATGGTAACGCTTGCGCATGCCGTAGGCACCAAGGTGATTGTATCGCTCGGCGGTGGCGGACAAAGCGAAAATTTTATTCCGGTTGCATCGGATGACGCTCTTCGCGGCAAATTCGTCGAAAACCTCGTACAATTCGTTGCCGACCACAACCTCGACGGTCTCGACATGGACTGGGAATGGGAATACAAACCGCCCGAAGCCGACACAATTGCTTACAGCAAGCTGCTCTCAGAACTTCGCGAAGCTCTCCCAAAAGACAAGAGCCTTTCAGCAGCGCTCCCCTGCTCACCCTATTACGGCAAATGGTTTACGCCCGAAGTGCTCGTGAAAAATTTGGACTGGTTCGGATTCATGACCTACGACATGACCGGCGATTGGGATGAAAAAGCCATGTTTGATTCGCCACTATACCCGCACGAAGGTTACACCACCTGGTCGTGGGAAGAAACGCGTGATTATTGGAAAGAGCGCGGCGTCCCGACTGAAAAGATGGTCTTCGGAATTCCCTCGTTCGGGTTCGAATTCAAGGGTGCCACAGGCCCGGGCACCGATTTCACCAAAGGTTCCGCAAAGCAAGTCGCCTACAAGGATATCGTCACGAACCCCGATTGGGAATACTTCTACGACAGCGTTGCTGTAGAACCCTACGGTGTATCGACCACCGGATATGTCACCTTCGAAGACCCGCACTCTTCTGCAATCAAGAGCCGCTGGGTCAAGGAAAACGGCTACGCAGGCATTATGGTGTGGGAAGTTTCGCACGACTATATAGAAGACATCGGCAACCCGATTCTTGACAGCATTGCTATAGCACTACAAGACAATAACGCGGCCATCAAAAAGGTTCGCAACGGCAATATTCGCACCAACAGCGTAGAAGGCAAGCAAATCGACATTCGCGGGCACCGAGTCCAAGGCAAAAAATCCATAATTTTACTTGACTCCAAACGCTCTAAGCGATAGATTTGTAAAGGTGAAGTTTTTAAAACGGAGTGTGTATGGAAAAGAATCGGATAATCGCCGGTGGTGCGGTTGCGTTTTTGGCAACAGGCCTCCTTGCGGCAAGTTCATTCGCGGCGGACCGTTCCGTTGCATTAAACAAAAGCATTGAATCGCTCGAACCCATGAAGGGAATCGTTTTCTGGCCCGACCAAGCAAAAAGCCAGAAGAACTTGCAGAGCGCCATCTCGCTCGAATTTTCGTATTGCCTCCCCTGCGCTGTGGTGACAGGCTTGACCGGTGACAAACTCAACTACGACTGGAGCAGTTTCGAAAAGTTGCTCGATGACATCAAGAGCCGTGGACACCAAGCCATCGTAAGATTCCGTATCGAATACCCGAACGAGACCATCGAAAATGCCCCCAACTGCACCGAGGGCGTGAAAGGCGCCACCGCAGTCCCCAACTACTTCTTAGCAAACAGCAATTACCTGGAGACATTCTCCGAAAACCCGGGTGGCGACGGCCCCACCTACTACGCCGACTGGAGCAGCACCGCACTCCAGTGGTTCTACAAGCAGTTCTACGCCGACTTTGCTGCAAAATACGACAAAGACCCGCGCATTGCATTCGTACAGGCCGGTTTCGGACACTGGGCCGAATACCATATCTACGGCACCAAGCTCCAACTCGGCACGAACTTTCCTTCCAAAGACTATCAAAGCCATTTCCTAAGGCATCTTGACACGTTGTTTGTCGAAACGCCTTGGAGCATTTCGATTGACGCCGCAGACGATGAATACACCCCCATCGCAGGCAACAAAACCTTGCTCGGGCTCAAATTCGGACTTTTCGACGACTCCTTCATGCACAAGGAACACGACATTTCACAGGGCGATGGCGACAACGAAAAGAACTGGCAGGCCATCGGCACGGACCGCTGGAAGACATCGCCCGCCGGCGGTGAAATCAGCTACTACACCGAAAAGGACCAGCGCGAATTCCTGAATCCGGCAGGCCTTTACGGAGTCACCTGGGAAGACGCCGCCGCCAAGTACCACATGACCTACGTCATTGGCAATGACGCGCCCGAAGGCAAATATGCCACCAAAGACCGCGTGTACGAGGCCAGTTCCTATGCGGGCTACAAGTTCGAAATCACAGGCTACGCAGTCAACAAAGTTTCGGCAGCCGTTCGCGTGAAAAACATCGGCATCGCCCCGCTGTACCACAACGCCTACGTAACCGTGAAGGGAGTGCGCAGCGAAAAGTCTCTCAAGGGTCTTTTGCCTGGCAAAGAAGCAACCTTTACTGTAGCGGGCATCCAAATCGGCGATAGCGAATCGCCCGAAGTTTCCATTACCAGCGACAAGATTCTGAAAGACGCAACTATCCCCTACAAGGCAAGCCTCGACGGCAGCGCAAAGCCGATTGAAGGCCTCCTTGACGAAAACGGAACCACAGCCATTGCTGGGGCTCGCATTCTAAACAGCGGCAATATCGGCAAGGCTCGAGCAGGCAAAATCGACCTCAAGGGTCGCAATGTTCCGGAAAAGGCAGCCAAAGGCGCCTATTACCCCGTTTTAAAACGCTAGTTTACACAATTTTATACAAATAATCCATAGCAAAAACATTTTTTTGTAGAAAATACCCTCGCAAAAGGGTATTTTTATGTTATAGAAAATTGAGGAGAACTTATGAATATTCGCAAACACTGGAAAAAAGTCTTATTATCATCAACCGCATTCTTCTGGGCAAGCTGCGGTGGCGATAGCGAAAGCGTTTCTGCAGCAGGCGGAACCACCAACGAGGCCCCCGTTACCCTAATCCCCGACTCCAACTCAACGATTGACGACGGCGGCATGGTCGCCCTTTACGGCGTTCAAGCTATTGTCGATCTTGACTCCGGTGCCGTTTCCAGCGCTGACGCCTGCGACGGTGACTGTACAGTTCCCGCTTCTTCTGAAGATGCGGCTATTTCCAGTTCCAGCGAATCGGTTGAATCCAGCTCAAGTCAAAGCGCTAACAAAAAACTCAAACTTGCAAGCGACACGACCATCACCTGCGTTCACACTTTAGACAACGACGGCGGCAGATGCCTTGATGCTGAGGACCATCAGAAATCAGTCAACGCAATCAAAAAACAACTCGCCGAAAATCAGACCCTAACTTTAGAGCAGCTACGAGAACTTGAAGACGAAAATGAAGACCCCAGCATGGACATGGAAGTCTGCCTATACGGCGTGCCCTCAATGTCTTGTACTCACGTAAGTTCAGCATCGCCCATATACAAGTGTTCCGACGAAAAAGTCTATTCTTACAACACCCTCTATACTCTACAACACGACGACGATCCTGATACAAGCGGTTTAATCGAAGGAGAGGACCGACTTCTCTACACTACAAAGGAATACAAAGAAAAATATCCCGAAAAATTCCTATCCAGTTCTAGCGAAGAGCCGAGTTCTAGCAACAGCGCTCCGCCTCCGTCTCCGCTTTGCCAAAAGGACGATTTCGCCACTTATGGAGACATGGAAAAAGTCTTCGTAAAAGACAGGAATGATCTAGTGGACAGCACCAAGATTGCTGCCGGAGACAATCTTTCGGAAAACGAATCCATGTGTCTATCGGACATCCGGATTAGCACATCCTATGCATCGGTAGAGGTTCTTCCCAAAAAGCAAATCTGCGACGGCGACACCACCGTGAATCCGACTTACCAGGAACGAATCGACAAGCACAAGGAATTCATCCGCAAACAAATCAAGGATTGCCTGGACCAGTAGAATTTTGACATTTTCAGTGAATCGGTTACATTAAACATATGAAGAAATTTTCACTTTTAGCAACATTGAGCATTGCCGCCATGATTGCTGCTTGCGGAGACAACGGAAGTAGCGCAGAAGATATCGAAGTTCCATCTTCGAGTAGCACAGGTAATGACATCAGCGTTTCTAGCGGCAATGGCGACGTTGCTTCTAGCAGCAATGACGACATTACTTCTAGCAGCGAGGTCTCGACAAATCTTAGTTCCGAGGCAAGCCCGACATCTTCCAGCGCCGAAACGGCCCCTTCAGATTCGTCAACCAACATTTCCTCCTCGGGAACTTCCGAACTTCAGGAACCGAAGGACTTCTTTACGGATTCCCGCGACGGGAAAACCTACAAACTTGTTAAAATCGGCAATCAAAACTGGATGGCAGAAAACCTACACTTCGCCGACAGTCTTATCTACGTCTTCGATGACGCCCAAAAGGTTTGCCCCGAAAACTTCCACTTGCCCAGTATGGAAGAATTTCAGGAACTTGTGGACTTTGTGGGCGGAGCAGCCGTAGCAGCCAAGGTTCTTAAAAGTACTTCGGGATGGCCTAACGGCGAATTTGGGGATTGGAACGGCACCGATGAATTTGGGTTCAACGCAATTCCCGTCGACAGTGGCGACGGTGGCACCGATGAGAACTTCTGGACAACCAACCACGATTATCATAGGTATTCCACAGGGATGATGTTGAAAATCAACCCTTACCCCACATCTAAGTTCCGTTGTGCCCAATCTGCCGACAGCACCTGTTTCCTGAATGCAGAACCAGATACAAAGCTTTCAGTTCGCTGCCTTAGCGACATTTCGAGCTGCGGTTCCGCCACCTATAACAACCGTACACATTTCTGCCAGAATAGTACGGTCTATCCCCTTTGCAGAGGTCGTAAATACGACTCCGAAACATATGTCTGCAGGGATCAGCAACTGCACAGTATAGCGACAGACAGCATCTACAAATACTCCTGGGTTTGGCTCAATCCCGATAAAGAATACGGTCTTTTCCAAGACCCACGCGACATGCAATTCTACAAGACAATCGTCATCGACACTCTTGTCTGGATGGCCGAAAACTTGAACTATGCCTCCGAAGGTTCTGTCTGCTTTGAAAATGATTCCATGTACTGCGATCTTTATGGACGTTTATACACCGCGGATCAGGCCAGGAACGGCGAACCCATTGCTCGAGACATTGAAACAAAGATTCAAGGCATCTGTCCCGATGGTTGGCGCCTACCAGCAAGTGAAGAATTTGACGCCGTAATCGGTGGTAGTTTCCCCCAAGAAACCATTTATGCAAAAATTATCGGCTATGATACTAATGGAGAAATGTACGATCATCTAAACACTACTGGACTTAGTTTCGTATATGGGGGGATTCACAATTCAAAACCCAATGTTTGGCAACGCGAGTGGGACGATTTAAATACAGGAGGCGGCATTATTGGCGCCAACTTCGAATTCGATGTTTACTACCACTACTTTGATGGCAGTAGTTGGAGCATCGGAAAAAACCAGGCCGAAAATGTACGTTGCGTAAAAGACTTATAATGCGCAACTCTATATTTTAAGGAAAAATGCACATGTAGGCGTCCTTTTGGGGCGCCTTTTGCATAACATGGCCATGCCAAAGCAATAGGTCACTTTGCCGTAGAGCCTGCCTTTTTCTATCTTTGGGCGCACTATGGAAACTCGTTACAATTCTAAAGATGTGGAAGCCCGATGGCATAAGACCTGGGCAGAGAATAACAGTTTTGCACCCAGCGGAAAGGGCGAACCCGGCGCGCTCCATCTGGGACACGCACTCAACGATACGCTCCAGGACATTTTGGTACGCTACCGCCGCAAGACGGGCCGCGACACGCTGTGGATTCCGGGTACGGACCATGCCGGTATCGCCACGCAGGCAGTCGTCGAAAAGCGCCTTTTCCAGGACGAACACAAGACCCGCCACGACATCGGCCGCGACGCCTTGGTGGAACGCATCTGGAAGTGGAAGGACGAATACGAAGCCCGTATCACCAAGCAGCTCAAGAGCCTGGGCGTCAGCTGCGACTGGAGCCGTCAGCGCTTCACGCTGGACCCGGTCTGCGCAAAGGCCGTGCGTCACGCTTTCTTCAACCTGTTCAAGAAGGGCCTAATTTACCGCGGCAAGCGCCTGGTGAACTGGGATACCAAGCTCCAGACCGCCGTTGCCGACGATGAAATCTACTACGAACACGTGAAGGGCCACTTCTGGACATTCAAGTATCCTCTGGCCGACGGTTCGGGTTTCATCCCCGTTTCTACGACCCGTCCGGAAACGATCATGGGCGATACCGCCCTCGCCGTGCACCCGAACGACGAACGCTATGCTCAGTTCATTGGCAAGATGCTGAAGGTGCCGTTCGTTGACCGCGAAATTCCGGTGATTGCCGACGCTATCTTGGTGGACAAGGACTTCGGTACGGGTTCCGTGAAGGTGACTCCGGCTCATGACCCGAACGACTATGCAACGGGTCTGCGCCACAAGCTCCCGATGATCAACATCATGAACGATGACGGTAGCCTGAACGAAAACGCCGGCAAGTTCCAGGGCCTCAAGGGCCAGGCCGCACGCGACGCCGTGGTGGCAGGTCTCGAAGAACTCGGTCTTTTGATCAAGGTGGAAGACCACGAAATGGACGTGGGTCACTCCGACCGTTCCAAGACTGTGATTGAGCCGTACCTCAGCGACCAGTGGTTCGTGAAGATGGACGTGCTCGCCGAGAACGCGATGAATGCCGTAAAATCCGGTGAGATCAAGATTATCCCCGAACGCTACGCCAACAAGTATCTGGACTGGCTCGCCGAAAAGCGTGACTGGTGCATCAGCCGTCAGCTCTGGTGGGGCCACCGCATTCCTATCTGGCACACCGACGCTAGCGAAGACGAATTGAAGGCCGCATTTGCTGGCCGCGACGACATCTACTTCTATAAGGCCGAAAACGGTGGCTACCTCGTGTGCAGTCAGGAAGAAGACCTGAAGGAAGACGCTATTCCGGGTCGCGTGCTCAAGCAGGAAGAAGACGTGCTCGACACGTGGTTCTCCAGTGGTTTGTGGCCGCATTCTACCATGGGCTGGCCGGAAAACACCGACACGCTCAAGCGCTACTACCCCACCAGCGTGCTCGTGACTAGCCGCGACATCATTACGCTGAACATGGGCACGGTTCCGTTCCACACGGTCTATATCCACCCAAAGATTCTGGACGGCAATGGCCAGACTATGAGCAAGTCCAAGGGCAACGGCGTGGACCCGATGGATATCGAAGAGAAGTACGGCACCGACGCTCTGCGCTTTGTGATGGCAAGCCTTTGCACCGACAACCAGGACGTGCGCCTGCCGGTGAAGAAGGAAAAGCAGCCGGATGGCCGCGAAATCAATACCAGCGAAAAGTTCGAAATCGGCCGTAACTTCAGCAATAAGCTGTGGAACGCCTGCCGCTTCCTTTACCCGCAGCTCGAACAGGCCGGTGCGCTTGCCGCCGAGCTCCCGATGGACAAGAGCCTGTTCGCCCTGGAAGACAAGTGGATTTTGAGCCGCCTGCAGACGACCATCAAGGACGCCACCCGCATGCTCGAAGAATACCACTTCGCCGAACTCGCCGGGTTCCTGTACCGCTTCGTGTGGGACGACGTCTGCTCCAGCTATCACCGCCGAAAAGAAGAACGCCATGGCTATTCTCAGCTACGTGCTGAAGAACGTGCTCGACTTGCTCCACCCGGTGATGCCGTTCATTACCGAAGAGCTCAACAGCATTTTGTTCCAGGGCAGCGAAATGGTGATCAGCCGCGCATGGCCCAAGGCCGACGAATCGCTCATCGACGCGAAGATCGAAGCCGCATTCGACCAGGCATTCGCCGTGGTGGAAAGCGTGCGTGGCGTGCGTGGCCGCTACAACGTGAGCCCCGCCACCAAGCTCAGCGCCGTGGTGAGCGTCGACGATGCCGCAACCGAAGCCAGTGTGAAGGACTGCATGGCTATCATCACCGAACTCTCGGGTCTTTCTGACCTGAGCGTCGCCGTGAAGGCAGCCAAGCCGAAGTTCAGCGCGAGCGCCGTGGTGCCCGGCGGCGAACTCTACATTCCGCTCGAAGGCATCCTCGACCCGGCTGCAGAAATCGCCCGTTTGGAAAAGGAAATCGAGAAGGCCAAGGCATTCGCCGCCAGCATCGAGAAGAAGCTTTCGAACCAGAAGTTCGTCAGCGGCGCCCCCGAAGCTGTGGTGAACGCCGAACGCACCAAGCTCGCGACTCAGCAGGATATCATTGCGAAAAATGAAGCCGCGTTGAAAGAACTGAAATAAGTTCGCGACAATCCAATTTAAAAGAGGTGTTCCTAACGGAGCACCTCTTTCCATTTTTCGTTGACTCAAATCACTCGTTTTTGACCAGTTCGAAAACGACTCTCTTTTTTTACTATTTTCTGAAGATGGACTAAAAGGAGAAAAGAGTATGAAATTCGCCAAATTTCTATTTGCGGGAGCATTTTGCGCAGGCGCCTTAGCCACAAGCTTACAGGCGGCGGAATGCAGCTACGAGCCACCCGTCAGGGAATCGGGAAGCGCAGGATTTTCTTTCGGATACCCCGCAGCGGCTCTCTACCTGTTAGAAGGCGACTACCTGGACCTCTCCAAGATGGATAAACGCGAGCCCGCCGTAAAGAACGCCTCCGGCACCGACACGGTATGGATGTACAGGTCGGCCTTGGACTCCACCATGATCGTAATCGTATCCGAGAAGGTGGTCAAGGTGGCCCGCGTCGCCTATTCCGACAACCAGGACGATTTCGTCGATTCGCTCTTCGCCATAAAGCACGATGCCGTATTCAAGGACGAATTCCCACGCTTGCAGAAGGCGGGAGTCTTCAAGGGAACGGCCGAACAAGCGGATTCCCTGGTGAACCACGTCTTTGAATTGTGCAAGAAATTTTACGCTAGGGAATTCGGCTACACCGGCTGCGAATTCAACCCGCCCGAATCAAGACGGAGAAACGACGGCAAGGATATCGACAAGGTTGACATGCCGCTCGCATTCCTTGCTGTTGCCGGAATTCACACCCCTCTTCTCGATACGCTGAATTTTTGCCCGGATTACAGGTTCGCACCCGACACGAACACAACCGCAATCTTCCCGAAATTTTTACAAGCGAACGCCAGCTTCAAAAAGCTCGGCCTGAACCGCTACCAGATTGCAGGCGCCAAGCCCAACTCCCCGTACAAGGCGTTCAGCCTGAACGGTCAACTGATAGAAAGCGGCATCTTGAATGACGACGTGTTTACGGCAAAAAAATTGCCCGTCATATTGATGCTGAACGACGGGCGAAGCCTTTACTTGAAAAAATAATCCGCTTATATGCTCACGAATTTGCGCATGCTCAAATAAACCACCGCAACCGTAAGCAAGACCGACAAGACAAGCGTTACTGCAGGCACGAAAAGCCCGCTCAAGAAGGCCTCGTGACCGAGTTGCACCATAAGGAGTAGCGGCACTATCAAGAATAAAGTAATATGCGTTGCAGCACGTACCGTACGTACGCGTAGCGATACAATCAACGCAAAAGAAGTCGTGAGCAGCACCGCCGAAAGGGCTCCAAGGACAGAGGCCACCGCCACTTGCGTCGAAATTTCGGAGTGCGAGGCCCAATAACCGAGCTGTGCCAGAATCGCAAACACCACCGGGAACGGAAGGATTGCCAAAAGCTTACCCCAGAAGAGCTTTGCCGGCGCAATGGGGGCTAGCTGTAAAAGTTCAAGCGAATTGCGCTCGCGCTCGCCCGCGAAGGAATCCCCTGCCAAAGGCGAACCCATGGGCGCCATGAGGCAACCGAGCAAGAGCATCATGTAGCCCTGCATGCCCTCCATAATCTGGCCACCGTAACGCGATACGGCTATGCCCTGGCTCGCCGCAAGAATCACCGGCGGGATAATGAACGGAATCCAGAAGCGCGGATCCCTAAAAATCAGTCGAAGTTCATGTTTGAATACGTGGAACATGGCAATTATCCACCCTTAAATTTAGAAAATTCAAGAGTCCGCTTTTTCTATATTTGGGTCGCACAAAAACAAAAAGAGGTCTTATGCCCGCACAAGGTGAACATAACAAGTGGATTGCCCTCGCCCTTTGCATTTTGCTCGGATACCTGGGACTGCACCGCTTTTACGAAGGTAAAATCTGGACTGGAATCCTTTGGCTTTGCACAGGCGGTCTCTGTGGCGTAGGTGTCGTTGTCGACGCTATCCTTATCGTGATGAAACCGGAACATTACTAATTAGACGAGAGATCTTTTAAGATGAAGCATTTATTTGTTATCGCGACGGGAAATCCTGGAAAGATTAGGGATTTTGCGCACATCCTTGGAACCGAGAACAAGGAATTCAAGACACTCAAGGACATCGGTTTCACTGACGATATCGTTGAAGACGGCGATTCATTCGAAGCAAACGCAATCATTAAATCGAGCGCTGTCGCCAAGTGGCTTTGCGAAAAGCACATTGAAGCGAGCGTGCTTGCCGACGATTCTGGCTTGGAAGTATTCGCTTTGAACGGCGAGCCCGGCATTTACAGCGCCCGCTACTGCGGCTACCATGGCAACGATCAGGCTAACAACGACAAGCTCATGCAAAAGCTCGAAGGCGTCAAGGACCGCACCGCCCGCTACTTCTGCGCACTCTCTTACCAGAAAGTCGCCGAAGTGGACGGCAAGTGGACCGTGACCGAACCGAAAATTTACGAAGGCGAATGCCGCGGACAAATCAACTTCGCCCCCGTAGGCGACATGGGATTCGGCTACGACCCGCTATTCGTTCCCGACGGATTCGACCGCACTTTTGCGCAGATGGAACTTGCAGAAAAGAAAGGCATCAGCCACCGCGGAAATGCCATTCGAGCGATGAAAGCGGATCTAGAGAAGTGAGCACGGCACAAAAGTGCCTTTGAGGTATGAGCACGGCGCTTTGCACCTTTGGGTTTTTCTAATAAAAAATCCCCGACACTGTCGGGGATCATTTCTTTTACTCAGAACCTTGCTATGCAAGGCGAGCTCACAACCCTAAGCGAGCCTGCGAGCGAGCTCAACACCTAGCAGCTTCGCTGCGATTAGAACCAGCGCCAGGTCAGGCCGAAGAGCACCATGCTCTTGTACTGCGTGTCTTCGTCGAGATCCCAGTCGTAGGCCATGTCGAAGCCAACCTGGAGTTCAACGAGCGGTGCAATCATCACAGAGAGCAAGTTTTCCCAAAGGCCGTCGATCTTTTCGACACCTTCGAAGTTGCAGAAGGCCCACAGACGGGTCTTGAAGCTCACGATGTCAGAGAAGGCATACTTGGCTTCGGTGATAGATTCGAGACCGGGTTCGTCACGGAACTTTTCAAACTTTTCGGTATCCTTGTCGTCGGCGTAGCCGTAACCATTAGAAATGGTCATACGGTTAGCAAAGCCAATGCGCTGAGAGAAGTTGTCGTTCGGAACGTAAGCAAGACCGGCAAGCTGAGTTTCGTAGGCCGGATCCATGAAGCTGGAAATTGCCTTCTTGACTTCGTTCCCATCTTCGTCTTCGCTGTATTCGTAGCCAGCCATGAACTGAGTTTCGAAGCGGTTACCGATGTAGGGTTTCAGGACTTCGGTCATATTGAAGTCGAGCATGGATTCCCAGAAGAGGCGGTCATTGGACTTACGCTTGCCCACGCCCTTAGTCCATGTCTGGCCGAGGTCGATGTCGATGAGGTTACGCCAGTTGGCAACCTTCCACTTACCCTGCACGTCAGCATCGTAAGTCACGAGCCAAGTGTAGTTCGAGGTACCATCCTTCTGCCAGTTGCTGAAGTTGTACCAGTTGTAACGCACTGCAGCGACCACGTCGGCAGTCCAGTTTTCCGGGAGAGCCCCTTCGAACATGCCACCTTCAGCCATTGCAGGAGCGGCAAAAGCGCAAGCAAATGCGCAAGCCTTGATAAGTGATTTCATCTTCATATTGATTCCTTTTTTGTGGTCCGTGCTACGGCGAACCGAGTTTTATGCAAAACAATATAGGAATAAAAACAGGTTTTTGCGAGTATATTTGTATGTTTTGTCTATATTTGGACTATGTTTCGTTCCCGCTTTTTTTGTACGCTCTTTTTGGTTCTTTTTCTAGCGGTTTTAAGCCACGCAAACAGCGAGCTTAAATTAAGCGACTTTCGTTTCAACATAGGAGCGGGAATCCGCAATCAGACTCCCGTGGTCGCTATCGGCGGAATCGGCTACAAAAACGCCATACTTCGCGTACAGGGAATGGGATTCCACAATGGACCTAGCGACTTTTGGTGCGGAGTCCGCGGAAGCCTGCTTTGGACATTCTTCATGAATTCGCCCATCAACCTTGATGCTGGCATTGGCGGCGGATACGAATACGCCGAGGCTCCAAACGACACGCATAAAGCAATCAACAAGGCCAACAAGATGATGGCCGTACTCCCCTACAATTTCAAGGAAATTGCAGACATTTCCATAGAGCTTTGGGTACACATTTACGGACTATACACACAAATTAGCGTACCCGCCCAAAAATTTAAAGAACACGACTCCAAAAAGCTCCTCTGGGGCGCTGGATACATTTTCGAATTCTAAGAAAAAAAATCCCCCGGTTTTGAACCGAGGGATTTTTTGACGAATGTCTTTACCGATTACTTCTTCGGGAGCACAACCGGCTTACCGAAGTCGACGTTGGTCTTGTTGCCGAGCAACAGAGCGCGCGTCTTGAGCGGGAGGCCGTAGCAGCGGATGAAGCCCGTTGCGTCCTTCTGGTCGTACATGTCAACGTCGGTGAATCCACCGAGGCCCATGTCGTAGAGGCTGTAGGGGCTCTTGATGCCAGCCGGAATGATGTTACCCTTATAGAGCTTGAGGGTCACGTCACCGGTAACAACCTTGTTCACTTCAGCGAAGAAGGCGTCCATAGCCTGGCGGAGCGGAGTGAACCACTGGCCATTGTAC
>CADCBQ010000004.1 GCA_902799745.1 Fibrobacter succinogenes
AAAATCAAGAAATGCTTGAAAGTCGAAGGATCGACGAAGTTTTCCATGACCTTCTGAAGGTCGGACTGAATGACTGCAATATCCTTGGTATTCCGTTCCGTTTGCACGGCAATTTGGGCAATGCCGTCATAACCCAATAAATTCCGATTTTCGGCAATGATGTAGTCCTTCATCTGCTTGAAAAGGCGGATGATAGCCTTGCTTTGTAAAATGGCCAAATCACCCCTAAGAACAGTCATAAGCATATAAATACCTTGTTCAGTGAAGGCGTAAGGGAGCTTTCTTACGCCTCCCCAACTTGAAGTCGGAATTTCCGACTTCAAGTTTTCCTGTTCTAAGGTCGTTTTTTTCGACCTTAGAATTGACTGGTACTCTTCTCGTGTCAATTGAAACCGAAAATCCTCGTCAAATCGCTCAATATTACACTTTACTTGTTCATTGAATCTTTTGGTACTATACCCATAAATTTCCGCCAAGTCGGCATCGAGCATAACCTTGAGCCCACGAATAGTATATATCCGCGACTTGAGCATATTTTCGTCTATCAGGGAAAATTCGGGTTTGGCAATCGCCGTTACTTCTTTCTTCATTTTAACTCCTTCCCGTCTACACGCGAAAAAGACGGGACTACACACTTGTTCACTACAAATATAAATTCAACAATGACGATTGTCAAGAGGAATAACAATTAAAGGTGAAATTTGTACCTCAAGTTTTCTCTTGTAACAGAATCGTGATTGATAAGCTGGGTCACTTGACAGAGAGTTCGAAAGTATCTAACTTCTCTAAAGAAGAATTTGAGGTATACCAGAAAATGTATCACGAAAAATGGGACCATAATCTTATGGGAGAGGCCTTTTTGAAGGACTACGCGGACTTAGTCAACGCGAAGGTCGCCGAAGGCGTCCTTGACAAAACTCGTGAAATTGCTCGTGATATGCTTGCCGAAGGTGATTCGGTGGAAAAGGTTGCTCGAATAACACATCTCTCCGAAGATATCGTTCGCAAACTATAAACCGACCTCAAATTTTCTCTTGTAGCTGAATCGTTATCGGGAACGGGATTTCTTTTAAGAAGTTTTCCGTTTGTTTCAGGATGCATTGCAAAATCTAGATTCGTTCTTTTTAGGTACATAAAAATCCAGATCGTTATGAATCTTTGTGCTAATATAAAATCTTTCTGGATCCATGGTGACTGCGTCTTGCAAGGAATAGAGTCCGCGATTAAAATGCCAATGCATCAAAAAACAGATGTAACTGTTTTTAAATTCGGGACGATTAAAAACCCCTATATTCCAATTCACCGGTATACTAAAATCCATATCGCATACATCCTCTAGGTCATAACCATTTGCATAGGTTAGTGGTGCGACGGAGTCATACAGAGTTTGACAATCTGCATCGGCAGCCAGTCTTTCATAAGTTGGATAGAATATGCCAACTTCTACCTGAATTAATTTGTCGTAGTACTTTTTCCCGTCGTCAATCAACTTTTGAATATCATTGTGAATTGATTTCCCGACACGATCCGCATCGTGCATCAAAGCCCAAAGTTTATCGTTCAAGCGGATGATTTTAGCGACATTTTCTGAAGACCAGACAAATTCTTCGTTTTGCTTTTGCTGGCGCTCGTACATGCAATGCATTGATTCGGTCTTTCGCTTTGAAAAGATCTCTTCATCTTTACAGCTTTGTTCAATTTCATCTAAACGCATAGATTCTCCATTTTTTCACTATTCAAAAATAAACATTCGTTGCGACAAATATTGTCGTGAAGGAAAATGTTTTGACAAGTTCCCTGGCAAATAGCTGAAGGGAATCCGCCTATAACCAAACTATAAACCGAACTACAAATCTACCTTTAAGTTCAAGGACGAAAATTTCGACCTTGAAAACTTGAGGTCAATTTTTTTGACCTCAAGTTTTCTCTTGTAACTGAATCGTGATGGGAAACGGGATTTCTTTCACGAAATTTTCCGTTTGTTTCAGAATGCCTTGCAATGCCGGAATTCGGTTTAGGTAATTTTGGGTATTAAAATCCATTTCGACGGAGTATTCGTTGTTAATTGAGACTTCTAGCGAAAAGGTGTTTTCGTCTTCGTTCAAATTCCAGGAATACTTCGTAGATTCCATAATGTGCGAAACCGTCGCGCGGATTGTATCCCGCGCGATTTCATCCAGCTTCTGCTCTTTTTCGATCTCGGTTATGATTCTTGAAGACTGTTCGCAGTAACTCGGAAATTCCTCGATGAAATTTGCGAGATTATCGAGAGTGGCGCCGAGGTCACATTGACTGCGCCGAAAAGGGACGTTGAACGCCTCTATATCCGCATACTCAAAATGAATGCTTAAAAATTCAGCCTCGCAATTCACGATAAGGCTGATAGAATCCTGCACCTCAAAAGATTTAGAAATGCAGATGGCCTGCGTCTTATCGCATTTGCGATAGCCCCTGGATTCTTGCTTATAAGAAATCTCAAAGCCGACATTCGGCCATGCCTTTTGCAAGCAAATAAACGCCGCGTAAGCCCCATCCTTATTCGGGAAGACTCCATCTGTATTGCAGGCATAAATCTTTTTGACAAGTGGTTGCCAGAAATTGAGGCAAGCTTCAGATTTATACTTGGTGAGATTTTCTGAATGATTATGCATGGAGTAGATTGTTGATGGCTATGGGTCTCTTCAAAATACATTCTTTACGCGACAGATATAGTCATAAAAAATATAAATTGCTATTGAAGATGTTTTACTTCAATGTTTATTTCCGCAGTTTCATAGGCAAAATTGTTTACACAAGTGCGGTACTTAATTGTCCATACAATCATCTACAACATCTTTTATCGTCGAATAATTCGCAACATAACGAATTGCCGTCATTACGAACTTGACGCCCAACAATAAGAAGGAAGCTATATACTTCGTCAGAATCATTAACATCTTCGTCAAGGATTCCAATACGGTTGGCCAGAATATCTTCAATATCCTTTTCTATCAAATCGATTGAACTAAAATCATTTTTGTTAAAGGAATCAATTCCTTTTTGTTTGAGGACTATTCATACATTTTACACCTCCATTAGGTATTCACTTTTTTCAAAGACCCTTTTACCCTTTCCAAAATTGAATCGTCAATTTTCACTCCATCATATTGCATATATTCTTGATTGTTCCCAACATGATTCTTGTCTATGTGAACATATCCGTTTGGATCAATTTTAAGAATTTTAGCGTCGCTATCAAACAAAAGATGCAAATCTGATCTTAACAAGATGCCATTATTTGTTACTTCACGCCCTCCCTTTTTTACAGCAACAATATGCGCCGCTTGAAGAACTTCGGGAATAGTGATTTTTGTTATAGCGCATTTTCCATCCAAATCTAAAAGGTTACTACGGAAAGCCGATTGGTCACGGGCAACCTGCTCTGTAGTTCTTTTTTTTCTTTTTTCTTGATAGTTTTCTTTAAATGCAAGGGTTCTGATATTTTTTCTTGAATCGTAAACTCTATTATTTTCATAGGGTTTCCATAAAATATATGACACATGACCATCATCTCTCATATAATATTGTTCTACGCCATATTCAATTCCCGTCCTTAATTTGGTCTCTTTCACAAATGCTTCCATTCTGGAATTTAGGTTTTTATTGTATGCGACTTCAATATATTTTGATTTATGCTTCCACTTAACGTGATATGGAGGAACTTCATTCATATTTCCTTTATTCATCCAAAAAACTAGAAGATCAGCTTCCCCTGATTCTCCAATTTTTGAACGCGTAATTTTTAACGGAATAATAATTAATTCTTCTGCTTTCACGTATTTTATTTGCAGTCCTTCATAATTTATAAACTCAATAGACATTGCCTTTATCTCCTTTTTTTCAGTTATACAGTTCCCTCATTTTCCATTAATTTTTTGTTGACTGCATCAACATGATTATAAACTGGTCCTGACACAACAACTTTATTTTTACCATCGCTTTCCTTTTTTACAATGGTTTCTGCAACATTTCCGAAACCTATTGTCAACCAATATTTTTCATTTTCAAGAGCATATTCCCATGTTGAATTCACAAATTTTCCCGTATCGATACGAACTTCACTTACAACCAATTTCCATTCATGGGTATTAAAATTCTGCATTTTCTGAATTATCTCAGCAGGGACTACCCGTTCCTTACATCGTTCTACAAAATGTTTTGCCGACAAATTTAGAGAACAAACTGAATCCATTTTATAGTGAATTCGCTCAAATAATGAGCGTGGGCCACTATCTATATGAAATCGAGCCTTTTGGAAACGTGTTGTCATATAAAATTCCCCAGTCTACCTTTTCTCCACGGCTTCGATTTCTTCCGCATTGATGATGCCATAGCGTTGATAGACGAAGTAGGCTTTCTAATCTTTTTGGGGAAACCTGTCTAGATAACCTTTAATTGCTTTATAGTATCCAATTTTTGTTTCTTTATCATGATGGCTATCAATTGGAAATGGAACTACATAAAACATCGTTGAGCAATTTTCAATTATTCTGCCAATTTTCCCATATTTATTTTTGTCAAATTTCACGCCCATGTATGCTAGGAAAGATTTTTTTACTTTACTATGTAGAAAAACTACGACTTTAGGAGCGTTCTTCTTTATTTTTTCTTTTAGATACTTGCAATCATCGTCACTGGGTTTAATATTTTTGCTATTGCTATCTACAACATCGCGAACAAGGTCTGTGATCCCATAGGACCATTCCTTATAGTTCTTTTCATTCTTACCAAAGATTTCAACATCGGCACATAACTTGTCGACTTCTTCCGTAATTAAACCAGCACCGAATAATTGATTCCAAAAGGCTTGATTCACGGAAAAATAATGCTTGTTTTTGTTGGAACCATTAGCAGGGTTGAGACCAACGAAAAGGATATCCAATCCTTCTCTAACGAACGGAACCAAATTCGATCCTTTCATATTTTCCTTCCTTTGTGATTTGTTAGACCTTTTAAAAGAAATATACCCTATTTTCATCCTTTTTTAAGTTTTCTTATTTCAAGGAAGATTTCTGAGTTCCGTTGAATGAAGTCTTCCAGATAGGTGATTGTGGTTTGGTTTGTGAAGGTATTCATAAAGTAACCTCTCTTTTAGCTTATGGTTTGCGTGGTGAACTTTTAGTAGAAAAATGTGGTTATTGGTTAAACACCATGGTTCGGTGTATTTGAAGGAAAAACTCTATTTTATTTTTATCCCTTTCAGACAATGACTTTGGGGGATTGAGCCTCATTAAAGAATCAATACCTAATTTTTTACATTTTTCTTCTATTTCAGGAGATGCAAATAAAATCTTCCATTCTTCATCAAAGGTAATTAAACCCTTGTCAAAAAGAGCATCTAAATTAGCGGATAGCAGTAAGCCGTTATGCGGGTCAATGCGTTCTTCATCTGAACAGTTTTTCCAAGGTTTAGCATGACTTGCTATTAAAGCCTCTTGAATATCGCATCCAGTCACTGCGCATGACCCATTCCATAAATTCTTCATTTGCTCGCGATATTCTCCTTGACCTATACGAGCAAGCGTTTGTTGCATTCGCTCAGTTATCCAGCTGACATCATTCGTCTCAAATTCTATTGAATGTCTTTGGATAATTCTCTTTATTTTTTCATCGTTGAAGAACATCGCAAGTGATGAATACTCATCTTTTCCATCAATATATACGGAACAGTAAATAATCCCGGCTTTATCCTTTTGGAATACAAATTCATTTACCGGTGGAATTATATTCAACTTCCATATTTTCTCATGTGTTTCGTTCTTCAACCATCCACTATATTCAGGAAAATCACTGAAAAAATCAGGTTCTTCATCGTAGGCTAAGGAAATAGCGTAAACAAACTCCTTACGATTCCAATATTCATACCACAGATCAATAGAAACTTTAGCCTCCCCTGCGGAATTTTTTTCTGTAGATTCGCCTAAAGTGACGTAATAAGAGTTTCCCCTTATCCCCACATAGGCATCCAAAGGATTTTTTGCAAGCATCTTTTCAGGATCATTTCGTTCTAGAAAAGAATTCAATTGAACCTTTGCTTCTGATAGGTTCATGTTAAAGCGCCTTTTCTTCGTAAGAGAACCGGTCTTTTTGGGGGTTGACGGGATTTTTTTGTAGGTGTTCATAAGGATACCTCGCTTTCAGGTTGATAAAAATGAAACCATGTCGAAAAATATTTCGAAATTTCGGTGATAGCAACACTTTCTAACCATACGCTTAAAACGTATGCTTAAAGGATGTTCGCTTAACAGGTTTGGCTAGTTGGCCGAGTCAGCCGAGAAATCCGGCTCATTGTCAACGAGTTCTTTGAACTTTTCAGAAATTTCTTCGTCAGAGCAATCTACAAGATCCTCAACTCGCTTATAAGCAAGCTTGGTCCACTGATTGATTTTTTCTGTTTTTACGATAGCGAAGGAGTCTCCCATATTGATGAAACTCCATCCGAGTTCTACAAGAACGTCGTCCAGTTCCTTCAGAAATTCAGAAGAAAGCCTTTGGCGATTTGCAATGAACGCAAGCGTAGTATAACTGAATCGGTAACGAGAAACTTCTCGTTCTTTTTCAAGTTCATAGAGCAAAGCGTTGCAGATGAGGATTTGCGCTGTTTTTAGAGTTGAATTCAACTGTGTCATCTTGATTCTCTTTTTTTTTCAGTAGATAAAGATTTTTGCCGATGGTTTACTACAGGTAACCTTCCTGATACTAACAGTAATATACATAATTAGATGCAGAAAGTCAATAGCTAAAATGTTTTTTTTCACGTTTTTTTCTTTGAGGGAACTGATAAACAGATTATGGAAATGTCAGAAAAAGAGATTCTATTCCTAGCAGCCAGAAGCCAACCAACAGTCCCAAATTTAACATTACTTGAACCAGGAAAAACTTTATGCATTCTGCATTAGGCTTCCAGCCACTTAACAATCTGTAGCCTTAGCAGAATTGCGTTAGGGACAGTTACCCGAAGGGACGAGACTTGCGTTAGCAAGGCTCGGTGAGCACGCCGTTAGCGGCGTGCGAGTATGGCCCGACCCGGCTAGATCCTTCGACTCCGTAGCACTCCGCTCAGGATGACACATCGATTTGGCCGGGGAACGCCCAAAGGAATTTACTCTTTATGGTTCCAATTTATTGTAATTCGGAATGGGTAAATCGTAGGGCAGAATGCGGCTGTCGTCATCGCCTTGGACTTCGTTGTTGAAAGCTCCGATGACGCTCATCCAGTTGTTTGTACACTTGTCGCTAAATATGCTCCTGCATTTTGTTTTCAGGAACTTCATGAGCATCTTTTTCTCGTTGTCGTCCAGGAACCAGACGGATTTGTTGTACGAGGAACCCAGTTCGTATTTGGGTTCCAGAAAGGAGATGCGCGCGCACTTGGTCGCGAGTCCTCGTTTCCAATGGTTGTACAGCGTAAAATACGGTTTTTTGCCGGGGCCGATGTCGATGACGGCGCGAAGGTCTATATTCAGGCTCTTGCTCCACGCTCCGTTGCAGGACATCATGTTGAATTCCGAAAGCTGCAATTTGCCATCGGGCGAATAGACGTTGATTTGCCTATCGGATTCATAGTCCAAATCGTTGTCGACGGGCAGGTACATGATGGAAAAGCTATAGACCGGGCAATAGAAATCTCCGCCCTTGACGTAATCCCGCAGAACTTTTTTGGCGGTGCGTAGCGACGTGAAAATTCCCAGATCGTGATCAACGGTATCATAGCCCAGCCCATTCGGCAGTATCGTTGTCGCCAGCTGATAAATGTATCGTCTTCTCATAGTACCTCACTTTTGTTTAAAAACTCAATGTATATCTCACTTCGAATTGTTCCGGTTTCATGCGGACAATGTCGTGGAAGGTGTAGAGGCTTGATTCGCTGTCGTAGAGGAGCGAGTCGAGTTCCCAGGAGACGCCGTCTTTGACGAACTTGTCGACGAGCAGCATTTGTTTCCAGGCGGGAACGAGGTAGACCTTGTGGCGTTCGGGGTTGTGTTCGTTCGTGCTTGAGCAGATGTTAATGGAACCCCAGTTTGCGTACCAGAATAGCAGATCGCTGATGTACTCGTGTTCGCCGGGAATATCCCAGTCGTTCGCAGGGCAGATTTCCGATTCGAGTTCGTATTCCCTGTACCACTTGTGATTTTGCGCAGTAAGTGCGGCGATATCCCTTTTGGTCGCCTCGAAGGTGCGAGCGATGCTCCGGTGCAGTTCCCTGAAACGCTGGTCGAGCGCGATGAGCTTTTTCATGTTCGCGTAGGTCCAACGGAAATTCTTGTTCAGCTTTTTGTAGCGGTCATTCAAAAATTCGGTGTGGATTCTGGTTTCGAAAAGTTCCTGTTCAAACCTGCTTTGGGGCATTTCTTTTTTCCACTTCTCGACACAGCCGCGTTTGCGGCCGTTATCGAAGTCGCGGTAGAAATTTTGGAGAATATCCCACCGCGGTGTGCGTGAAAGAATCCTTGTCATTGGAGCTCCCTTTTGGAGTTTTTTAGTGAAATCCGTTATTCACTAAAAATAGTCAGCGACTGCGACAAATAGCGTCGTATATAACGCATCCGTAAAAAAAACGAAAAAGGTGGTATTAACACCACCTTTTTGACGAGATTTTATAGATTTCGAGGCTATTTCTGCTTCAACGGCGTCATACTCTTGGCACAGATTGCCATGGTCGAGAGATTGTGCAACAAGGCCGAGGTCGAGGGGGCCAAGAAGCCGAAGAAGCCTGCCGCCAGTAACGACGTGTTGAAGGCCACGATAAAGCGGTAATTCGCCTGGATACGTTCCATAAGTTGAGTACTCAACGTACGGAGTTCGGCGAGATCGCGCAGATCTTCGCTGCGGAGGGTCACGTCGGCGGTTTCGCGGGCAATGTCGCTGGCATCGCTCATGGCGACCGACACGTTCGCGGCAGCCAATGCGGGAGCATCGTTGATTCCGTCGCCCACCATAATCACGCGGCGGCCTTCGGCCTTCATCTTTTCCACATAGCGGTGTTTGTCTTCGGGCAACACCTGCGCAAAGAAGGTATCAATGCCCAAAAGTTGAGCTGTACGTTCAGCGGCTTTCTGGCTATCGCCGGTAATCATCGCCACATGCCTGATTCCGCGTTCACGCAGCATGCGGATCGCTTCTGCCGCTTCGTCTCGCGGAGGATCGCTAATGCAAAGCACTCCCGCAAGGTTCCCGCCAATGGCAAGGTAAATCACGGAGGCTGCTCCGGCGAGTTCGTCGATCTTTTTCTGTTCCGCTTCGCCCACTGCAATTTTTTCGTCTTCGACGACGAAATGTTTGCTGCCGATAACGGCGCGTTCACCGTCGAGAGTCGTCGCGATTCCATGCGCCACGATGTATTTGACATCGGCGTGTTCTTCTTCGTGGTCGATTCCCCGTTCGGCGGCACCGCGCACAATGGCGCGCGCCATGCTATGCGGGAAATGCTCCTCGATGCAGGCCGCAATGCGGAGGATTTCTTCTTCGCTGCGATTACCGAACGGAATAACACGTTCAAGTTTCGGTTCCGCCTTGGTGAGAGTTCCTGTCTTGTCGAAAACAATGGTATCGGCAAGCGCAAATTCTTCCAGGTACTTGCCGCCCTTCACGGTCATGTTGCGGTCAGCGGCTTCGCGCAGCGCAGAAATCACCGAAATCGGGGTCGAAAGCTTGATGGCGCAAGAATAATCCACCATCAGAATCGAGACGGCCTTGGTAATGTTGCGCGTAAACAGGAGCGTGAGCCCGAAACCGAGGAAACTGAACGGTACAATACCATCGGCAAGGCGTTCAGCGCGGCTCTGGATAGAGGCCTTCAAGTCTTCAGAGCGATCGATAAGTTCAATGATTTTCTGAATCTTGGTATTGCCGCTCACGGCCCGCACAGATACTACGATGGAGCCTTCGTCCACGACGGTGCCTGCAAAAACGGACTTTCCGACCGTCTTGTGCACCGCCTGCGATTCGCCCGTCATGGTCGCTTCGTTCACAAAGGCATCGCCTTCGGCAACGGTTCCGTCCACCGGAATCATGCTGCCGGAACGCACGCGCACGAGGTCGCCCACCTGAACATCCTGCATGCGCACCTGAACATCGACACCGTCCTTGACAACCCACACGCGGTCTACCTTCACGGCAAGGCTTGCGGTAAGGGCGGTGCGGGTACGCGCCTTGGTGTAACCTTCCAAAAGGCTACTTACGTTCAGCAAGAACATAATGGTTCCTGCCGATTCGTAATTGCGCTGCAGGATGCTCGCTCCGATAGCGGCTCCATCTAACACCTCGACAGAAAGCTTTCCTTCACCAAGGCAATTCAAGCCCTTAGCCACAAACTTGAGGCCCCTGTAAATCAGGTGCACCGTGCGGATAGGAGCCGGAATAAACAACTTGGCCAAGTAACGCCTCGCAATCATGAACGCGAGCTTATTCTTGAAATCCGTATCAAGAGCCTGCAGCTGATATTCGGTATCGGGTTCAATTTCCGGAAGATTTGCAATGTTAAGATTTCGAACGAAATCAATCACCTGTTCACGATAGCCATCTTCGTATTCCAGCAGAATACCGCCGTTTTCCGAATGGACTACCGCTTTCTGGACATAAGGTTCACTCACGCATGCCATGTGGATGCGCGGTTCATGCATTGTCTCAAATGCGTAGGCCCCCGCCCGAAAGCGGATTCGCCCCGGCTGATCGTAAACAATCTTGAATTTCATGGATTACTTCGCTTCTGCTTCTTTTTTTGCGTCGTTGCAGATGTCGGCAGCTTCGTCCTTCATGTCTTGGAAGGTGGCCTTAGCGTCGGCAGTGAACTTCATGCCCTGAGCAAGTCCCTTGACGGCATATTCGCGAGTTTTGGGAGCCTTGAGAATCTTCTTTGCAATAGCGGAGCCAACAGCACCAGCCATCACCAACCAAAACTTTTCATTTTTCCATACGGACATAGTTTACTCCTTTTGTTGATTGTTCGTCACTATAAATCTATCTCTTTTTCACACAAAAAGCAACTCACATACAAACTAACAAACAGACTTAGAGCCTTAGTCCCATAAGCTTTCCAAGCGACTAACAATGTTGCAAATTTGAAATTTAGTTGACAACTTGCAACTTAGTTAGTAGTGATACAACTTAGTTAGAATGAACTACCTAAAACTGTATCTAATCTTAGTCGCGAAAGTGCGTCCCGGTTTAGATTCTCCATACTTATCGTAAACGGTTTCGTCCATAAAGTTATCGACTTCAAAGCTCCAAGCGAGTTTGTTTTCCCACACGGAATATTCAATACCTAAATCCTGCGTGAACGATGCATCGATTTTTCTGCTTTGGCGGGAACTGACTTTCCAGCCGTAATAGTATTCATCGGTGTAATTTGCAGCCCACCAGAACTTGACAAAATCGTTCTTGTTGAGTATATCACCCATGTGGAATTCGGCCATATAATTCATAAAGAACCGAGGAATGTTCGGGATGATGGCATCTTCAAGAATTCCCTGCTTGGCGTTATAATCTATATTGCGCAAATCCTGGAAAGTCCAGTTCGTTCCGAGCAACACCCATTCATTCACATCGAGTTTTACGTCGCCTTCGTAGCCCCAGCCGCGAATCGGGTCCATGTTAAAGTACGGCACCGACATTTGTGAAGTACCCATATAATGGATGCGGTTCTTGTAATAGGAATAAAACACGTCTCCGTCAAATCGGAATCGTGCAAACAACGGGATTTCCTGCAAATCAAGAGACAGTCCCACGTTAAAATTGTCCGCTTCTTCGGGCTTGAGATTTGTCGCGGCACTCACGCGCACCCCATCGCCAAAGAGTTCATCGGGCGTGGGCAAGCGCACCGCATGCTGGTAGGAGCCCTTGACCGAAAGCGGCTTTACAATCCTAAACATCAAGCTTTCATCGTAACTGAAATCCGTATAATCGTTCGATTCTACAGAAGCCTGCTGAATCATACTTGTAGACGTATTCGAAATTTCAGCCTTCAAGTAGTGAAATTTGAAACCAAGTAAATTCTGCAACCTAGAATCAAAGAAATTATCTTCAAGCGAAAGGCCTGTCGTCACAGAAATTGTCTTTCCCGGGAAACCCGCCGTATTGAAGCCCACCATTTCAGAGCCCACATCATCTTCAGGATCTTCCTTATGATACCTGAAAAGAGTATTCCAGTAAACAAACTGATTTTTAATGAACTGATAATCCAAATTCAACAAATTGTTGAAGTCATAAGCCTGAACAGTCCTCAGTTTCGGGAGTCCCATTGACGAAAGTTCGCCCACATTTTTCTTTGCCGTATCGCAAGCATACCAGTTGCGGCAATGCACACGGCTCGTATCGATAATCTTATTTTCGTTATAACCGAATGAAAAATGGTTGCCGAAATTCAAGCCGTTCACGAAAATATTCTTCTTATCCAATCCGAATGTAGCGCCAAAACTATAGCCTTCGGCAGTCGCTTCCACAATGCGGTTCGCATCGCCCTGAATTTCCTTGTCGAAAGCGCCGTAACTTGCGCCAAGCGAAATCTGGTCGAACCAAGCGTTCATCAAGTTTGCAAAAGCCTGTACATTGTAAGAGGTGTAATGGTCGTGATCGCGAACAATGCTCGTGTCTTTGCCCGTAGAACTTTTCATATAAGGCGAAGTAAATTTGTAATCGTTGTCGGAATGGTTAAAATACCCCGACACACCCACTTCCAAGCCTGCGCCACCCACAATACTATCCACCAAGTGGCTCGCCGTTACAGAAGCCTTGTGCGTATTAAAACTCGAAAGGCTGTAAGAAGCGTCAATCGAATTGGCAAGGCGTTTCTTGGTAATGATATTGATAGCACCGCCAGCGCCATCTGTTGCAAAACGTGCCGGAACATAGCCCTTATAGACTTCGATATCGGCAATCTGATCAATAGGAATATCGTCAAGGCCCAAGTTGCCCTGCGTTTCAACCGGGACACCGTTCACGAGCACCTTGATATTCTTGCCTTCCATGCCGCGAATGTTGACCTTGCCTTCGCTACCCATGCCGCCCGACTTACGGACCTTCACACCCGAGGCAGAGTTGACCGCCTTCGAAACAGTCTTGCTGGTATTCTGCATTTCGGCAGCATCAATCGTCGCAACCGATTCGGCCTTTTTTGCCTGTTTAGCCTGTTCCGCTTCTATTTCAGATTCCACCGAAAGTTCATCTAGCTGCGTAACCCCCGACGCACTTGCTTGTGCAGGGGCGTCTGAATTCGACACATTTGCAGACTCCGAATTTTCTGGAGCAGTTTCTTCTAGAAAATCGTCTATCGAGGTAATTTCATCATCTTGAGCGCGGACCGAAACCGCACCAACCGTAGCAAATATAAGGGCAAGCGTAGCTGCTTTGTAAATAAACATCTTTTTCATCGCAGCGCAATTGAGCAATTTTCAGCCCAAAATTCTACTCCAAATAGGTTACCAAAACCCCGAATGGTTTTCCTTTTCATAAAGCAAAATTCGCCAAGCCGAGTGTCGCGGGCAAGTTTACTTGCACATGACCGAGGCGCAAGATTTTGAATTTGCGAAGCAAATAAAAATCCGTCCTTGCCTGAGCAAGAACGGAAGTTTGTGTTTATGAGGATATTGAGGGTTTATGGAGATTCTTTTGCTTACTTGAGCGGAACAAGCCACATCGGAATCGGTTCCACCGTAGCAATCTTTTCGGCCTTTTCCGTCTTCGGGTCATAACGGAAGTAGGCATTGCCGTCTTCTTCAGTAGACACAGCAAAAATCACGGTACCGTCTTCATCAATGTACTTACCGTAGCTAGCCCAGCTAGAAGAATAGCCGATCGGCAGAGCCTTCATAGTCTTCTTGGCAAGATCGATTTCCACCGGCTTGCAAGTGTTATTGTGGTAGCTATCCATATCGGTCCAAACCTGCTGCAGGTCCACCATCACGTTCAAGAATGCATAAACCTTAGTACCATTAGCATAAGTAGTGGGGCTCAGGTACTTGAAGTTATCCTTCTTGGTAACACCATCGATAGCGACTTCCTTGGTCACGAGCCAAGCATAGTCCTTATCGAACTTAGTTTCACCCACCTTGATGCGCAGGAAACCGTCAACCTGGCCCGGAGCGTAGCCCCAGGAGGCGTTACTGTAGCAGTAAATGTAGCCATCAGCAACAATGAACGCCTGATTCTGAGAGTCGTCCAGCGAACCCACGGCTGCAACGCGGTCATCTTCAGCCACGGCAATCACGGAATCCTTCTCAACGTCAATGATAGCAACCTGAGCCTTGTTGCCAGTTGCATAGTCGCTCACATTCTGCAAGAGGCCCACATAGAGGCGACCATCTACAATCACGCCAGTACCCGGGCTCACCACGAGAGCGTCATCACCCTTGTACTTGGAAAGATCAATTGCACCGGTGGTTTTCATGGTCTTCGGATTAATGATAAGGAGCGAATCAAGCATGCCACCCAAATAGGCCTTTTCTTCGTTCACGAAGTAAATGTGGTTTGCCCAAACGCCCGGGAGCGTAAGTTCAGCAGACTTTTTACCGATCTTGTTATTGTCATCGAGGCTGTAACGGGCAACGGAACCAATGTCAAGGTCCGCAATGAAGAGAGATCCATCGTAATAAACGACGCCTGCGCGGGTGCCGACTTCGATATAGTCCTTGCCCAAATCACCGGTGTGGTCCAGAGACATGGTGCCGATAAACATTGTTTCACCCGAAGCGATCGATGTTGCGAATTCACGCTTGTATTCGCCCTTTTCTTCTTTCTTAGAACTGCTAGAGGCGTCCTTGCTATCGCTAGACTTTTCAGTCGAAGAACTGGACTTATCCTTGCTATCGCCGGACTTTTCGGTCGAAGAGGAAGATAGTTCCTTGTCGTTGTCAGAGCTTGCCGAAGAGGAATCGTCGCAAGCAACCAGCATACCAAGCGACACGATGAGCGCCGCCAAGAATCTTTTTTTCATATTAGCTCCTGAAATGGTGCGGAAAAACCGCGGTTGTTAATTTTGCGGAGCATTTTAGAAATGTCCCTGGAGCGGTTCTACTCCAAACGGAGGTGGAAAAATCCGATTGGATTTTTAAGGGGGAAATCGTCTTTTTCGCTTTGTTTTAACTCCGTTCAGTCGTTTTTCACTCCATTCAGACATTCTTGCAATAAAATTTTTCTATTGCCGTCACAAAATTAGCCTTGACGAAGTTTTGTTCACTAATTAGATTTGGCTTACTTTTTAAGACTAGACTAACAAAGCCAGTTTAAAGAGATTTTTGAGGGAAATATGTTGAATATTAACGGAATTGAATGGTTGCACAAAGTCGGGTGCTACCATACAACGCTTGAAAGGGATCCGCTCCTAGTTCTTGAATTTTGTCGAAAGGGGCAAATCAGCTGGGCCGGCGGAGCACTCCCCTGCAATCAGCTGAAGGCAGGAGAAATGCTGGTTTACGACGCGTGGACTTCGGGAGCGCTAACGCGTTCCGCCGATTACTGCGGCGACCGCATTTTGTTCTTTGAAGAATCGATAAAGTACATCCGCGAACATTTTGCAGGTTTTCTGATTGACATCAAGATGCTCGCACAGAAAATGTGCCGACCGGGCCGACCGTTCATCGTCCACACCAAGGAAGAAGTCGCCAACGCCTTCGAAAAGATTGACAACAAGTCAAAGAATTTGCAGGCGGAATATGGCAGGCTCGCCATTTTGGAACTTTTGCTCACCCTGAAAAACCTAGACACGCAGCGAGAATCCATTTGCCGCGAATGCAATTTATCTTCGATGCAAATTGAAAAAATCTACTGTATCCGTTCGTTTATCTGCGAAAACATGGACAGTCATTTCACCATCGAGGAACTTTCCAACAAGTTTGACATGCCGCCTACCGCAATGAAACTCTGCTTCAAGAACGTGTTCGGTTTGCCGGTATTCACTTACGCTCGCCGCGAGCGTATGAAACTCGCCGCAAAGCAGTTGCGGGAATGCGACCGCGGAATCCTCGAGATTGCAGGCACGGTCGGCTACAACAACGGGAGCAAGTTCGCCCACGCCTTCCAGGACGTAATGGGCATGACCCCCAAGGAATACAGGAAAAAGTACAGGATGACAAACGTCGCATAATTATGAAAAAGACATTCTCTAAACTCTACGCATACATGGGATCGCGAAAGCCGCTGTTCCCGCTAGCATTGATTCTCTCGGCATTGAGCGCCATCGCGGGGCTCGTGCCGTTTTTACTGATGTGGCTCATTGTCCGCGAGGTGATCTCTGGCGGCGACATGACGAACATCAAGATTTTCGACTACTCCATCGGAGCGGTTCTCGCCTCGGTCACAAGCGTATTGCTCTACTTTGCGGCCCTCGCCTGCTCGCACATGGTTGCATTCAGGCTCGAAGGCGACCTGCGTCGATTCGCCATGAAAAAGTTGATGTCAGCTCCGCTTGGATTTTTCGACAAGAACCCAACCGGCAAGCTCCGCAAGATTATTGACGACAATGCTGCAATTACGCACACCTTCGTCGCGCACGAGATGCCCGATATTTCGGGCACCATCCTGATTCCCATCGTGGCGCTTGTGATGATGTTCGTTTTCGATTGGCGACTCGGCCTTGCCTCTTTGGTGCCTATCGCATACGCCTTGTTCATTTTGGGTACCCTTGGCCGCAGGGGAACCAAGTTCATGGAACGCTACATGCAGGCCCTCGAAGAGATGAACTCCGAAGCGGTGGAATACGTGCGCGGAATTCCCGTAGTCAAGGTTTTCCAGCAGACGATTTTTTCGTTCAAGAGTTTCTACAACAGCATCGTGACTTACCACAAGATGGTCACAGCCTATTCCAACAACTGGAAAGTCCCTTACTGCATCTACACGATTCTCGTGAACGGATTCGTGCTGTTCCTGGTGCCGACGGCAGCGCTCATTATCGGTAACGACGGCGATGTTAAACTCACCATCGTGAACATGATGATTTACGTGTTGGTAACACCGCTGTTCTCGCAATGCGTGATGCGCAGCATGTACCTGAGCAATGCCACGAACCAGGCGGGAATCGCGGTTGACCGCATCAACGATATCGCCCGCACCAAGGATTTGGAGGTTTGCGAAAATCCGGTGCCGATGCAAAAGTTCGATGTGGAATTCCGGAACGTGAACTTTACCTACCCCGATACCGACAAGCAGGTATTGAGCGACATTTCGCTCACAGTACCGGCGGGCCACACGGTAGCACTTGTCGGGCCTTCGGGCGGCGGCAAGAGTACGATTGCAAAACTCCTACCGCGCTTTTTCGACGTCGATAGCGGCGAAATTACTATTGGCGGTGTTCCCGTAAAGCAGATTGACCCGAAGGAACTGATGAAGAACGTTTCGTTCGTGTTCCAGAACACGCGCCTTTTCAAGATGAGCATTTTGGACAACGTTCGCTACGGCATGCCCGATGCAACTCTCGAGCAGGTAAACAAGGCGCTTGATCTTGCGCAGTGCCGCGAAATCATTGACAAGTTGCCTGCTGGCATTAATACCGTTATCGGAAGCAAGGGAACTTATCTTTCGGGTGGCGAGCAGCAGCGAGTGGTACTTGCGCGCGCCATTTTGAAGAACGCCCCCATCGTGGTGCTCGACGAGGCAACCGCCTTTGCTGACCCCGAAAACGAACGCCTGATTCAAGAAGCCTTGCACAAACTGGCCGCCGGCAAGACCGTGCTGATGATTGCCCACAGGCTTACAAGCGTGGTGAACGCCGACCAGATTATCGTTGTTGAAGAAGGCGAAATCGCTGAACGCGGAACGCACAGCGAATTGCTTGAAAAGAACGGCATTTATGCCAAGATGTGGGCCGAATACCAGCAGTCTGTCACATGGACCCTCGACAATTCCAAGGATAATGAAGGAGGCGAAAATGTATAAGTGGGTTCAGAATACTTTTGCTCTTTCGGAAGAAGGCTCGCGCACGTTTGTCCGTGGCGTTGTCTGGACATTCCTGCACTTTATTTCGCTCATGTTCCCGATGATGATGCTCTTTTACTTTTTGATGGAGCAGATGGGCATAGGTGAATTTGCCGGCAAGACTCCGCACGGGACATGGTTCTATGTGGGCATTGCGGTAATTCTGTTTGTGGTGATGCTTGTCATTTACAGGTTCTCGTACAGCGCGACTTACAGTAGCGTGTACGACGAAAGCATGCGTCGCCGCGTTTCGATTGCCGAAAAGCTTCGTAAGTTGCCGCTCTCCTTCTTTGGCAAGAAGAACCTTTCGGATTTGACGTCGACCATCATGGACGACTGCAACGCACTCGAAATGATTTTCTCGCATGCGGTGCCGGAACTTTTCGCCGCCATCGGAAGCGTCACCATAATCGGAATCATGCTGTTCTGCTACAACTGGAAAATGTCTATCGCGCTTTTCTGGGTGGTGCCCGCAGCAGCATTGCTCATTGCGCTTTCCAAGAAAATTCAGGATCACTGGTTCGAAAATTCATATAACGCCCGCCGCATGATTATGGAAGACATCCAGGAAGGCCTCGAAAACGTGCAGGAAATCCGTTCCTACTCGGGCGAAGCCGCCTACCTCGACCATTTCGACAAGGACTGCATCAAATACGAAAAAACGCAGATGGATTCCGATATCAAGGTTGGCATGTTCCTGAATTCGGCGCAGGGCATTCTCAAGATGGGTCTTGCCACGGTGCTGATTACAGGCGCAAGGCTTTGGACCAAGGGCGAAATCGACGTGTTTACCTACCTGGTATTCATCGTATGCGCGGCGACTGTCTACAATCCGGTTTTCCTCGTATTCAATAACCTCGCCGAACTGTTCTTCGTGAACGTGCGCCTGCGCCGTTTCCGCGAAATGGATCAGATGAAACCTCAGGAAGGCGTAACGGAATTCGTTCCCCAGAATTACGATATCGAATTCAAGGATGTTGACTTCAATTACAACGAGAACAAGCAAGTCCTGAAAAAAATTTCGTTCACCGCAAAGCAGGGCGAAATCACCGCACTTGTGGGGCCGAGCGGTAGCGGAAAGACAACCGCCGCCAAAATTGCCGCACGATTCTGGGACATTCAAGGCGGAACGGTAACGCTCGGCGGCCAAGATATCAGCAAGATTGACCCCGAAACGCTCCTCAAGAACTTCTCCATCGTCTTCCAAGACGTGGTGCTGTTCAACACGAGCATCAAGGACAATATCCGCATCGGTAAGCGCGGAGCAACCGACGAAGAAATCCTGAAAGTCGCAAAACTTGCCGGCTGCGACGATTTCGTGCAGAAAATGCCGCAGGGTTACGATACCGTCATCGGCGAAAACGGCGACACACTCTCGGGCGGTGAACGCCAGCGAATCTCGATTGCACGCGCCTTGTTGAAGGACGCGCCCATCATCTTGCTCGACGAAGCGACCGCAAGCCTCGACGTAGAAAACGAATCCAAGATCCAGCGCGGCATTTCGCAGTTGGTGAAGGGCAAGACAGTCATCATCATCGCGCACCGCATGCGTACCATCGCAAACGCCGACAAGGTCGTGGTGCTGCAAGACGGTCACATCGCCGAAACAGGCTCCCCTGCCGAACTCAAGGCGAAAGGCGGCCTATTCAGCAAGATGCTCGAATTGCAAATGAACAAAAATTAATACAAAATTAGCCTTGACAAACATCAAGGCTTTTTTATATATTTGTTAGAGAAATCTAACTTTACAATTTATTTGTAATTTGCAATAAAAATGAATCGCCTTTTAGACCACCGTCTCGTTCGCCAATGCGCGCCAACACTCGCCGGACTCAAAGTCGGAAGTTTATTCTGCCTTGAATCTTCACCCAGCGAAACGCTATGTAAACAACTCGCCCACTGGAACAAGGAACTCAACCCTCGCGGCGTGTGCGTGCGCGTTATCGCAGAACGCTGCGGTCGCAGTTTTATCTACGTCTATCGCGAAGACGCCCTGAAAAAGCTTATTGCCGAGCCGGAAATCCGCCATTTTCTCGCCACCTACGGCTACACAGACTTTAGCACCGACTGTGCACTCGCATACATGACGGCGCGCATCCGCAAATGCCACTGTTTTCCGCACGAAGTCGGACTTTTCTTGGGCTACCCCCTCGAAGACGTGAAAGGGTTCATTATCAACGGCGGCAGGAATAGCAAATATACGGGCTACTGGAAAGTTTACGGCGATGTAACCGAATGCGAAAAACGGTTCGCCTGCTTTCGCAAGTGCTTCGATATTTTCAACAAACTATTTGAAAAAGGATATTCGCTGCCGATGCTGACCGTCCGAAACGCAGCGTAATCAAACGACATTTACCTCTTTAATTCACCTAGGAGAATCACAATGGAAAAAATCGCAGTCATATACTGGAGCGGAACCGGCAACACCGAACTGATGGCGAAATACGTCGCCGAAGGCGCAAAGGCCGCCGGTGCCAAAGCCGACGTGTTCAGCGTCTCGGACTTTTCGCAGGGCCAGCTGAGCGAATACGCCCGCTATGCGCTGGGTTGCCCCGCCATGGGCGCCGAGGAACTCGAAGATTCCGAATTCCAGCCCTTCTACGAAGCCGTCAAGCCCGCACTCAACGGCAAGAAAGTCGCCCTATTTGGCTCTTACGGCTGGGGTGGCGGCGAATGGATGAATCCGTGGAAGGCTGACGCAGAAGCCGCCGGGCTCGTACTTGTGGCAGACCCGCTCGCCATCGAGAACGCCCCCGATGACGCCGGCAAGGCCGCCTGCCAGGATCTCGGCAAGGCACTCGCCACCGCCTAAAAAGAACTTTTCTTTCTTATAGTGTTTTGGATTGAAGCAGCCCCGACGGAATCACATTCCGTTGGGGCTTTTAGAGGAGTTTTTCAATGCAGGTTTCTCGTGTCAACAAGGTTTTTGCCCGATTGGGGCGTTTTCAGGTGAAGTTTCGCTGGTTGATTCTGCTGGTAACGGCAATTGTGACATTTTTGGCGTGTCTCGGGCTTCCGCAACTGCAGATGACGAGCAGCGAAGAGGAATGGTTTGACGACTGGGACAAGGTGAAGATTGACCAGGCGCACTTTAACGAAAAATTCGGCAGCGACGATGGCTATATGGTGATGGTGCGTGCCGATGACGTGTTTGCGCCGGAGGTTTTGCAGGCGATTGACAAGCTTTCGCGCAGGCTCGAAAACGAGGTGCCTTACGCTGACCGCGTGGTTTCGCTGACGCACAATTTGTCGATTCCGGTCGCGAACGAAGAAGGTTTCGAGGTCGTCGACCCGTTCGAAGGCGGCGTTCCAGATGACCCGCAGGAACTGGAAGCGAAAAAGAAACTAATTCTTTCGCGCGAATCGCTCGTGAACAACATCGTCTCGGACGACGCGAAAGAAACCTGGATTATCCTCTCGCTGAAATCCTACGAAGGCGGCGTCGATTTCGGCAAGGACAGCATCGCGCCTTTCGCCCGCGAGGTCATTTATTCCGACGAATTCAAGAGCGACAAGTTCGAGATGCTCCCGACAGGCATGAGCTACACCGAGATGGAAGAAAACGAAGTCATCTCGCGAGAATGTGCAATGCGTATCGGTTTCGGATTCCTAGTGATGCTCGTATGCCTTATCTTGTTTGTAAGGTCGCTGCGCGGCGTGGTGGTGCCTGCAATTGCAACGGTCGGCGGTATCGCCTCGGTACTCGGCATCAATGCGTGGCTCGGCGTTGTCGGCGACGAGAGCATGGTCGCACTCCCGGTGCTTTTAGGCATGGCGCTTTCGGTGGGCTACTCCATCCACTACATCAATTCATTCCGCATGCATTTTAGGCGTACGGGCAACCGCCGCGAATCCGTGATTTGCGCCGTCGAAGAAACAGGCTGGCCCATCCTTTTTACCGTCATCACTACGGTAGCATCGCTGATTTCGTTTCTGTTCGCAGGCATTCGCCCTATCCGCTGGATTGGCGGAATTTCGGCGGGCATCGTCACGATGGTTTATCTGTACGTCATCATCCTGATTCCGATTCTCATGAGTTTCGGCAAGAATGCAAAACCGAACCCGACGCAGGTAAAGTCGGCAGGGGCCACCAAGGCGGACATCCTCTTTGAATTCTTCGGGCGCAAGGTGTGCAGGCACAGCGTTATTGTCGCAGTGATTTCGGCGGCGGTAATGTTGCTGCAGATTCCGGGAATGATGCGTATCGACGTGAACATGGACTACACCGAAACTATGGGTGAAAAGATTCCCTTCGTGGTGCGGCTCAAGGACATGCTCAGCGGAAAACTCGGGAGCCTTTACGACTTTAACGTGATGGTGGAATTCGATAATGCAGACGCACTCAAGGATCCCGCCAACATGAAACGCATCGAGCAACTTGAACAGAAACTCGGCACGCTCCTGCTCACGAAAATTTCAGGCGACAAGCCGCGCGTGCAATCGGTGACGCGCCTCGTGAAAGAGATGAACCGCACGCTGAACGCCGACAGCATCGAGTATTATAAGATTCCCGACGCGCAGGACATGCTCACGCAACTGCTGTTCCTGTACGAAATTTCGGACCCCGACGCGCTCTTTGAACGCATGGACGAAGAATACAAGACCACGTTCATCCACATAGAACTTTCGGGCTACGACGCCAACAAAATCGTCGAGGACTTGGATTCAGCAAACGCTTATGCCGCCCGCATTTTCCCGGACGCCAAGACTTCTGTCGTGGGCGAAGTCGTGAACTACGCCGAGATGAATGGCAAGCTGGTCGGCGGGCTTTTGCGCTCGTTCGGCGGGTCGTTCGTGATTATCGCAATCATGATGATTCTTGCATTCGGGAGCATCAAGGCGGGCCTTATCGGGATGATTCCAAACGTTGCGCCAGTTCTCCTGATTGGCGGTGTCATGGGCTATTCGGGCATGCCACTCGACATGATCACGATGATCGTGATGCCAATGATTTTGGGCATCGCCGTCGACGACACCATCCACATGAACAACCACATCAAATACGGATTCGAGCGCACGGGCAGCTACAGGCACGCGTTACTGCTCTCTTACCGCGAAATCGGAAAGACCATGGGCATGACCACTTTCATCCTTTGCGCGATGTTCTTCGTATTCATCTTCAGCCCCATGGGGGCCCTCCACAATGTGGGTTTGCTCTCCATCGTGGGCCTCGGTGCCGCACTCCTTGCCGACTACACACTCACCACCGCCCTCGTGTACCTGACAAAACCGTACGGAAAAGGTTAATACTATCTTTATGGCATGAACGAGCCGGTTATACAAATTGCCCAAGGTCTTGCCATCCCGTTTTTAGGGACGGTTCTCGGTGCCGCCTGCGTATTCTTTATGAAAAAGCAGATGGGGCAAAATCTCAAACGTGGCCTTTTGTCGTTTGCGGCGGGCAATCAGCGCGAGCGAGTCGATGGGCAAACTGGCCTTCGTCCCGGCGACGGTCGGATTCTGGGCCGGCATTCTGTTCCTGTTTGTTTTGGATAAAATAACGCCTCACTTGCATTTGGGCAGCGCCACGCCCGAAGGCCCCAAGGCAAAACTCAAGCGCACGACCATGCTTACGCTGGCGGTAACTTTGCACAACTTGCCCGAGGGAATGGCCGTCGGCATCGTTTTCGCAGGCTGGCTTTCGGGGAACGTGGCCATCACGCTTTCGGGAGCGTTTGCACTTGCGATAGGCATCGCCACCCAGAACTTCCCCGAAGGAGCCGTGGTTTCGCTCCCGCTCCGTGCCGAAGGGGCTTCCCGCAAAAAGGCATTTGCACTTGGCGCGCTTTCCGGTGCCGTAGAACCCGTAGGTGCGTTAATCACGCTGCTTGCCGCCGAAGCACTTTCGCCATTCATGCCCTACCTGCTTTCGCTTGCGGCAGGAGCCATGATTTATGTCGTAATCGAAGAAATGCTCCCCGAAGTCAGCGAAGGAGAGCATTTTGATGCAGGCACCATCCTTTTTGCCGTGGGCTTCACGCTCATGATGGTGCTCGACAGCGCGCTATAATTTTTCCGTTAGAAAATCAGCAATCCGATGTGGTAGCCGATAAAGGCGAGCCCGAGCGAAAGGGCGAGATAGTAACCCATGATGGTTGCTAGCCACTTGAACGAGCCTGCCTCGCGGTAGGTCGTGCCCATTGCCAGCACGCAGGGAACATTAAACATCGACGCAAACAGGAACGCGAGCGCTTCGGGCTTGGTGATGGTACTTGCAAGCGCCTCGCCCAAGTTTTCGCTTGCAGCCACGCGGGTCACCAGCGAGAACGCCTCTCCAGTGTGGTTGAAGAGCGTGCTCATGATACCAAGCGAAGCTTCCTTACTGAACATGCCGCCAAGATAAGAGACGAACAGCTCCCAGCGCATTCCGAAGAACATCGTTACCGGCTCAATCGCATTACCAATCTTGTACAGGAGCGTATTTTCCACATTCCCGTCTCCTGCGTAAGAGAGCGCCCAGAAAAGAGCCGCCACCATCAGGATCATCTTCAAGGCCTTCTTGAAAATTCCCCAAGTGCTGCGCCCGACCATCGCGGCAATCATCTTCCAATGCGGCTTGTGATACGGCGGGAGCTCCATAATCATGCCTACGCGTTCATTCTGCGGGACAAGCTTTTTGCCGAACAGGCGCGAAGACAGGTAGAAACTGGCGAAAATCAGTGCCACATAGCCGATGCCGAACAGCGGCGCCGCTGACCCGAAGAAAGTCGACGCCAGGAACAGCACCACGGCCACCTTGCTCCCGCACGGAATCGCCCACAACAGAACGAGCGCAAGCAGGCGTTGACCGCGGGTATCAAGCACGCGCGTGCCGCAAACCGCCCCCGCCGTGCAGCCAATTCCGGAGAACAGCGGCATAATCGCCTTGCCCTGTAAGCCCAGGCGCGAAAGCCAGTTGTCGAACGCATACGAGAAACGCGCCATGTAGCCGATTTCTTCGAGAATGCGGAACACGAAAATGATGGCGAAAATGAAACTCGTCATACAAATCGTGATGCAAGTTCCACCAACAAGCACCAGATTGATGAACGAAATTACTACAGGCCAGACGCCAAGCGCATTGCCAGCGCGTTCTACGAGCGACTGCAATACAGGCTGCATTCCAAAACCGATTCCCATGCCCGGGAAAGCGAGAATCATGCACGCAACCAGCGACACAACCATGATACCAAACGCAAAGAACTTGCCCTTGATATGGTGCGTCGCGATGCGGTCCCATTTGCTAAAGACCTTCTCGATGGACTTGGGCGTCGCCGATTCACGCACAATCTTTGAAACCCAGCGGTACTTGGCCTCGCCGGTGAGAATACCGCCGTCACGCCCTTCTTCGCTATCGAGGATTGCATCAATCGCATTTTTGCGGGCGAACGGAAGCATTTCATTCACTACACCGCAAATGAGCTTGTCTTTTTCGAGGAGCTTTTCTGCAATCCAGATTTTTTCGCATACGCCGTATTCAAAGTCGCCCAAGGCCACCTCGATGCGGCTTACGACATCTTCCCCATTTGATTTTTCACCGACGAATTCCTCGCGCAAGCTACCACTATCAAGGCAAACAGGCGTCTTGATAGCCGAAACCATCTTCTTGAAAAATTCAGGATAACGCTCCGTTTCGGCCGCACTGAAGCCAAGCACCGGAACACCGAGGCGCTTTTCAATCGCACTCACGTCAATCTTCTTACCCGCCGCTTCGGCCACATCCATCATGTTGAGCACCAGCATCACCGGCATACGAATGCCCACAAAATCCGCCAGCATGTAAAGGCTGCGTTCCAGCTGCGAAGCATCCACCAGAATGCACACGAGGTCCGCCTTGCCGCTCTGAATGTAGTCGCGAGTGACGACTTCTTCTTCGGAGTTCGCCGAAAGCCCGTAACTACCCGGAAGGTCCACCACTTTGTACGTAACACCATCAAAAACAAAAGAACCTTCGGCCTGTTCCACCGTTTTGCCAGGCCAGTTGCCCACGCGCTGGTGAAGCCCCGTAAGGTTGTTAAAAAGCGTCGATTTACCAGAATTAGGCTGTCCGAGCAAAGCAATAGTCTTGATTTCGCTCATTTTTACAATTCCACCTTGACAAAAATCTGTGAACTTTCCTTATGATTGACGGCAATAACCGTATCGCGGCAAAAAACGAGCACCGGCGAGCGCCCATCATTCTTGAGAAGCGTAAAAGCAGAACCCGGCGTAAGCCCGATGGAAACAATTCTTGAAATAAAGCGGGAATCGCCCTCGATCTGAGCGACCGTCCCGCAACGATTTTCGCCCATTTCGGCGAGACTCAAACGGTCAACAAATTCAGCGTTTTTCATGCGCCAAAAGTAGCCGAAACCCGCACAAAAAACCGCTCCAAATGGACTTACGACAATCCGGAAAGATTTGTAACCCATTCGGTTTTAAGCAAAACCATTTGGAGTAGAATTTTTAGACCCATATCCCTATTTTTGCCGTGCAAAAAAAGAGGATACAATGAGCCTACCAAAGATCAACATTGAAAGAATCAACGAGCGATTCGGCCGTTTTGGCGAATTTTTGCTCGGTCACCGCGCCATTTTGCTGGTGGCGTTTATCGTTTTGCTCGCGGTTTCGGTCGTGGGCATGAAAAAAATCTACGTCGAGGCCTCGTGGGACAGCTACTTTATCGAAGGCGACCCGATGCTTGTCGAAACGGACAAGTTCAAGGAAACTTTCGGTAACGACTATTTCGTGGGCGTGCTGGTCGAGAGCGACCATTCCATCTTGACGCCGGACAACCTGAAGCTTTTGCGCGAGCTTTCGAACGAACTGCGCGATAGCCTCTCGTATTCCAACGGCAAGGCGACTTCGATTGTCGATTTGGAATACATGCTCGGCACCGAAGAGGGCATGGAAATCACGCAGATTGTTCCCGAAGAAATTCCGACGGATGAGGCTGGCATCGCTGAAATCGAGAAGCGCCTAGCCGACAAGCCGGAACTTGCAAAGAAGCTGATTTCGACAGACCGCAAGCAAGCCTTCATCAACATCAAGCTGCGTCCCTTCCCCGAAGATTCTGTATGGAAGGCCGAGGGCGAAGCGAAGGGCAAAAAAGCAGAAGCCCCTGACATGAAAACGGGTCGCGAAACGGCCGCAATCATCGCGAAGGAAAAGTATGCACCGCTGAACCCGCGTGCAACAGGCATGCCTTACTTGAGCTTCGAGAAAATGACCTACATCGGTCAGGAAATGGGCCGCATTTTCATCATGACGATTCTCTGCGCCATCATCGTGATGTTCTTGGTGACGCGTTCGCTGCGCGGAATCGTCTCTCCGTTGATTACGACATTCGCAGGCGTCATCATGACTTTCGGTCTAGTGGGTTACCTTGGCCTTTATATGGACGTAACCAACATCATGGTGCCCGTGATTTTGGCCTTCGCCGTTTCGATTGCATACAACATTCACATCAACTCGTTCTTCCGCAAGAACATGATGCTTACGGGCAAACGCAAGGAATCGGTGCTTTACGCCATGCGTGAAACGGGCTGGTCGGTGCTGTTCTCTGGCCTTACCACCATCGTGGCGTTGCTCTCGTTCCTGTCCGTGATGCTTAAGCCCATTCGCTCTGTGGGCATTCTCTCGTCGATTGCGATTGCATTCATTCTGCTTGTAGCACTGACGGTTTCGCCGATTCTCTTGAGCTTCGGTAAAGACAAGAAGCCGAACGCCAAGGTGCTTGAACGCGGCGACACGCGCATGGGACTCATTCTTGATTCTATCGGCAAGTTCGTACTCGGTCACGGCAAGCCGATTGCCATCGTATTCGCCGTCATCACCGCAATTTCGATTTACGGCGTGACCAAGATGGAACCCGCCTTTGACGTGGAACGCACCATGGGCCGCAAGGTCGAATATGTGAACAAGATGCTCTATGTGGCCGAATCGGAAATCGGTAGTTTCTATTCGTACGACTTGGTGATTGACTTTGGCGAAAACGACAAGGCGAAAGAAGTCGAGAACCTGAAGAAGTTGGAACAGTTGCAGGATCACGCCGGCAAGTATCCGCTCACCAAGCGTTCTACCTCCATTCTTGATATTGTCAAGGATTTGGACCGCACGCTGAACGAGAATCGCCAAGAAATGTACGCCATCCCCGAAAACGAGGAACAGGTGGCGCAGATGCTGTTGCTCTACGAAAATGCGGGCGGTAGCGAAGCGACTTACTGGATGGATTACGATTACAGAAAGCTCCGCTTGATGGTGGAAATTTCAAGCTACAACTCCAATGAACTCCAAAAGGAAATCGAAGACTTGCAAAATTTCGCTCGCGAACTTTACCCGAACGCAAAGGTGACGGCTGTGGGTAACTTGCCGCAGTTTACTGCCATGCAGCAGTACTTGGAAGTGGGCCAAATGACGTCTTTCCTGATTTCTGTGGTGATTGTGGCGATCCTCTTGATGATTGTCTTCGGCAGTGTGCGCACGGGCCTTATCGGCATGATTCCGAACATTGCGCCGGGTATTTTCGTGGGCGGTTACCTCGGTCTTACCAACATTCCGCTTGATATGATGACCGCGACGCTCATCCCGATGATTATCGGTCTCTCGGTGGACGACACGATTCACTTTATCAACCACGGGCATGTGGAATTTGACCGCAACAAGGATTACCGCGAATCGATTCTCTGCGTGTTCCGCACGGCAGGCCCCGCACTCGTGATGACCACCATCATCATGGTGGCAACCTTCGCAGGCTTTACCACCTCGAAGGCAACGCAAATGTTCAACTTCGGTTTCGTGGTATTTATCGGCCTTGTCTCGGCATTGCTCGCCGACCTGTTCGTAACACCGCTTTTGATCAAGAAATTCAAGATTTTTGGAAAATAGGAGAAAATCATGACAATGAAAATTGCAAAAACAGCCGCGACAATCGTTGTCGCATTAAGCGCCATGGTGTGCGCAGAAACTTTAACCGGCCGCGACATTATACAGAAGGTACACGACCGCCCCGATGGCGACACGCGTAGTTCCGAACTTTCGATGACACTCGTAAACAAGAGCGGCAGCAAGCGCGAACGCAAGATTACCTCGTTCGCAATGGATGTGGGCAAAGATACCAAGCAGATCATGTTCTTCCGCTACCCCAACGACGTGAAGGGCACGGGATTCCTGACGGTCGATTACGACGACATCAACAAGGATGACGACAAGTGGCTTTACCTGCCCGCCATGAAAAAGACGCGCCGCATTAGCGGAAAGAGCTCCAAGACGGATTACTTCATGGGTTCCGACTTCACTTACGACGATGTGGGCCAGCGCAACATCGACGAAGACACCCATAAGCTCCTTCGCGAAGAAAAAGTGGACGGAATCGATTGCTGGGTGGTTGAATCCGTGCCGAAAAAAGGCGACGAAATCTTCTCGAAGAAAATTTCCTGGATTCGCAAGGACTGCCTGATTGCCGCCAAGGTGGAATACTACGACAAGCTCGGCAAACTGCACCGCTCGCTGAAGGTCGAAAACGTGGTTCAGATTGACGGCTTCTGGTCTATCGCCAAGATGAGCATGGAAAACGTGCAGACCAACCACAAGACGCTCCTTGAATTCGGCGACATCAAGTTCAACATTCCGCTTGACGCAAAGACATTCACCGTGCCGAGATTGGAAAGAGGACTGTAATAGTGGCTAATGGTTGGTGGTTAGTGGTTGGGGCGGCCGCTGTCGCGGCATTTGCCCAAGAAAGTCCGTTTCAATTCAACGGGTTCGTGGACACATATCACGCCGTGCAAACGCAACATCCGCACGATTTTACCACGTCGCGGACGCGCCTGCGTGCGGAACTTCGCGTAGATTACGAGAACGCCTACTTGTTCACTAGCCTGAATGGCGTGCACAACAGCATTCTCGAAGACCGCACCGGAGTGCAGTTGCAAGAGGCGTATCTCAACTACCAGAACGACTTTCTTGAAATTCGCGCGGGCCGCCAGATTGTGGTATGGGGCGTTGCCGACGGGCTTCGCGTCACCGACCTGATTTCGCCTGTAGACTACACCGAGTTTATGTCGAGCGATTACGACGACATGCGCATGGCTGTTGACGGATTCCGCATCAAGTACCCCGGCGAGCGCGTGAATGCCGAAGTCGTTTACGTGCCCGTGCCGCGATATTTCCAGATGCCCATGCAAGAAGAAAATCCTTGGCGTCCTGAATTGCCCGAAAAAGCGAGCATCGATTTTCCGGAAGGTCCCGATGCCAAATTCAAGAACGGCGACTTCGGAACGCGAGTTTCGTTTTTCCTCTCGAATCTGGATTTCTCTATCTCGGCGCTCCATACGCATAATCAGTCGCCCGTCACCGTCGCGGGTTACGACCCTGTCAAGGATTCCATTGTCATCCACGGCATTCACGAAACCATGACGATGATCGGTGGCGACCTCTCGATGCCAGTCGGAGAATTCGTATTGCGAGCAGAAGTTGCCGAATACTTTGGCGAAGCACTCGGTTATGCCAACAGACTTGATTATGCCCGCAAGAACACGTTCAACGCGCTCGGCGGAATCGACTGGTATGCTGGCGACAACTGGACTTTCATGGTGCAGTATTTGCACAAGTACATCGCCGACTATTCGCACACCTTGGCCGCCGAAAAGAATTCCTCCGAAATGACCTTCCGCATTTCAAAGGAACTGCTAAACAACACGCTCAAACTTTCGCTCTACGGCGTATTCGACATCGACAACCTTGCCTATTACGCGCGCGTTTCGGGCGATTACTCAGTTACCGACCAAGTCATGCTCTCGCTCGGTTATGACCACTTTGGTGGCAAGCGCGGGCAACTCGCAGGCTACGACAAAAACCGCGAAATCTGGGCGAAAGCGAAGTACTACTTCTAATAAGACCTAATGAATTTTGAATTTGAATCAAACTCCCGCAATCCCTATTCCGCGTTCACGATGCGGCGTGTATTTTGCTTTGGCATTGTTATCGCCATTTTGCTGCACGCAGGCTTTTACGCTTGGGGATTCCTGAAGCGGACGCAGGTGGTTACCACCCGCGAAGATGCCGAGGTGATTCATGTAGAGCGTTTGCTCTTGCAACCACCTCCGCCCCCGCCCGAAGTCAAGAAAATCGTGAAGAAGGTGGTTCGCGCAAAAATCATCCCGAACATCGTGCAAGATACGGTGCCGGAACCTGAACCGGAGCCAGAGCCGGAACCGATTGTGGTTACGGATGCCGAACCCGTTGTCGAAGCACCGCCTGAGCCAGTGGCACCGCCCCCGCCGCCACCTCCACCGCCGAAACCCTCGAAGGATTCGCTGATGAAGGTGACAAAGGCCTACCTTATCGGGCTTTCCAAGGCGTTTGAAAAGCAGAAGGACTACCCCGCTACGGCCCGCCGCTTAAAGCAAGAAGGTACCGTGCGCGTGCAATTCACCGTCGCAAAGGATGGAAGCATCAGCGGAGCAACCGTTTCGAAACCGTGCCCCTATTCTTCACTGAACGAAAGTGCGCTTGCCGCCGTGCAGGCCGTGCCCAAATTTGATCCAATTCCAGCTGTACTTGGCAAGGACACCTGGAAAATGGAGATTCCAATCAAGTATAACCTTCACTAACAAAGGAGATTCCGGCTCGGAGGCCGGAATGACATAAACATGAACTACATCTTAGACTTTATCCAGCAGGGCGGCGTTATCGCCTACGTACTCGTGGCGATGAATTTCGTCGGTTATTCCATCATCGTATGGAAAATCATCTCGCTGATTCTCTTCAACAGGAGCATCCGCAAGCGCCTTCCGTCTAAAATTCTGCACCGCGTGGTGAGCCACAACACCGACCACCACATCATCATGGAAAGCATCCGCACCGAAATCGCACTCGCGTTCTCGCCGCTGCAGAAGGGCATGACCACGATTGAAAACATCGCAAGCATTTCTCCGCTGCTCGGCCTCTTGGGTACCGTGTTCGGCATCTTCAACGCCTTCAGCGTCATCGCCGTTTCGGGTCTTTCTGACGCGGGCGCATTCGCCACGGGCATCAAGCTCGCCCTTATTACGACGGTGATTGGCCTTGTGGTCGCTATTCCGCACGTCATCGCCTTCAACTATCTGAACGCAAGCATGGAATCGGAACAGGACAACGTTGAAAACGATGTGCTTTTGCAGCTGGGCCGCATTCTCAAGGAAAAGGACCACATCCGTTCTCATAGCGCCGATTCCGCAAACGAGGATGTATAAATGGCCAAGCGCACCCGCCGAATCCGCCCCGACATGACGCCGCTCATCGACTGCGTCTTCTTGCTGCTGGTGTTCTTTCTGGTGACATCGGTATTCAAGCAAGACGAATCGGTGCTCAAGCTGATTCTGCCTGAAACACAGACCGAAACCAAGCGCGACACGCCCGAGGGCCTGTACATTGAGCTTTCCGAGACAGAACTCGCCTTTAACGGCCAACGTGGCACTCCCGACGAACTCCGCGAAAAAGCCGCTGCGGTGCAGAATAAGAAATCCCCTGTCGCCATCAAGATCGACAAGGGAACAACTTACGAGCGCATCGCCGTCATCCTTGATATTTTACAGGTGCAAAAGCTGTACAATATCCAGCTAATTAACGAGATGGAAAGCGCGGAATAAAGCCACTTACCGAAGACAATCTCCGAGGAGCTTTGCATTATTTAGTGGACCAAGACCTTGGCCACCATTGACTTCACTTTGACGAAATAGATGCCGGGTGAATTCACGTGTACAGTAAGCTCGGCTCCCGTGGCACGGCCGATCCAAGCGGCCTTTCCATTGACTTTTACAACGGTCACCTTCTCGTTGCCGGCCAGACCCGAAATGGCAATCGAACCATGGCTTGCAGCAACATTGTACAACGGGATATTCTTGGCAATCTTAGGCTCGTCATTCGCACCAGGAGTTTTTTTGAACAGGGCCATGCTGTTGATGAGTATCGGATAGCCGTTATTGACCTTGGCAGAATCATACTCAAATTCCGAGCCCAGAAGTTCTACAAATTCCTTAGACTTCATGAATTCCTGAGTAAGCCCATTGGAATCTTGAGAATCTCCCTGCAAATAGAAAATATTTACACCGAATTCGCCACTCCCTGAATAATTACCACTTTCAGCCTTTACTGTCGAGGTCGTATATACTTTTTGAATTTTCATGTTATCTTTCAAAGACGAAATCCCGATTAATGTTGACAGGGAGCCATTGCTGTTATCCGTCACCTGAACCTTGCCTACATTAAAACTATTGGAAAGAGTAAAGCGACTTCCCCTAACATAACCGACAATTCCGCCCACAAAATGGTTTCCGTTCACAGTTCCAGTATTAAACACTCTATCAAATGTACTGCCAATTGTTGCCAAGGCAACAATTCCACCTGCAACCGAATCGCCCTTTACCTCAGAATTTCGATTCCAGCAATTCTTTACGCTACTACCGTAAAGAACAGAAGCAATTGCAGCCGCCGTATCTCCGACAAATTTTGAATTTACCACGCCAAGATTCATGATGGAACCTGTAACATGGCTGAAAAGAGAGGCCATATGATTCTTCGTGCCAGTTACATCTACATTAAGTCCCGAAATAATATGATTGTTCCCATCAAACTCACCATCAAACGAAGCCGACACACTTCCTATCGGTTCCCAAATATCGGAGCTTTCAAATACGATATCTTTTGTAAGCTTGTATTTTTTAGTCTGATAGAGATTACCCAACGTCGAATCTTTCACAAGAGAAGACAGCCTATACAAATCTTCCTTTGAGCTAATCAGGTACGGCGAATCCGTAGTTCCCTTACCTTTGAAACCTTCGTACAAAATAGGATATCCATCATTTTCACCATTTTCATCGTAAGCAAAATAAACTCCCATTTTTTGGACGACATCTTTTTCCAGGAACTGCTGTTGAGTAAAGCTTGCGGTATCCGCAAAATCTATACTAAAGATATTTTTCGAACCCGACAGTCCAAAATTCCCTTTCTTTTCATAATAAGCATGATTCACAATCGATGTACTCGAAGAGGAGCCATAGCCTAAAATCATTCCGCCAACCTCAAGGCTATCCGTAATGACGTTCCCTGTGTTATAAACATGGCTCAAAATCCGAGCTTCGGAAGCAATGCCTCCCACCTCGACACCCCTCACCTGTCCACGGTTAAAGGAAGCGATTACTTTACTAGCGCGGGCAGCAATACCTCCAGCTTCATTAGCTCTGACATTGCCATAATTCTTGACAAAGACCATCGTCCCGCCATCACCAGATATTCCACCAGCGTACCTTACTGCGTAAATGTTTCCGTAATTTGCTGAATGATAAACAGAAAAAGAGCCTTTTCCCAAAATGCCCCCTGCATATTCCGGACCCGTCACATTGGCATAGTTTTCAACATTATCTATGGTTCCTCCCCAGTGAAGCCGCCCAACAACACCGCCAGCATAACCACTCCCGGAAAATGATCCACTTTTTCCCCGGGCCACGACTTTTCCAGACACCTTTATGTTGGAAAGATTCGCATTATATAAACGAGCAGCCAAGGCTCCGGCCAAATAATAACCATCAACATGCACGTTGGAAAGTTCCAGATTTTTAACAGTAATGGAGCTAGAATACGAAGTGTCGATAAAGCCAGCGTAACCATTAGGCCAAACGGATTTAAGATTTATGATTTTATGATCATCGCCATCATAAATAAGACCTTTCACCACTGCAGGCATCCAGTTTCGCAAAGTATCATACATAATATCGGCAGTTTGCTTATAGTAGCCACGATCTACGGCGCGAGCATGTTTGCCGAACATAATCAAGTCGTCCATGTTGCTAATCAAATACGGATCATCCGACGTACCGGAGCCTTTCAGGTACGTAAAATCCTTATTCTCTTCGATTAGGATCGGAAATCCGTCATTCAACTTTGTTGCACCCGTATCGGGTATGTAATATGCACCCAGGGAATCTGTATAATCATTCAGTTCCTCTAAGGTTTTTCGCTCGTCAAGCAAAACAAGATCACCTTTATAAGTTTCAGCAAAGCTGTACGAATGCCACTTGGCGACAACATCTTCGCCGTAAAGGGTAAACAGAGGATCTACATGGTCGTTTCCCTTGACTCGTCCCGCATTATATGAATATTCAATGACGTTTGGACTAGAAGTTTTCCCTCGGCTGTATTCTCCGAAAAGACCTCCTACATAAGAGTCCCCAAAAACTTCACCCATGTTTCTCAAATACGAAAATTCATAGTCATGCCCAAATTTGATTTCTCTATTTATGTACAATTCGCCACCAATGCCCCCAACATGCTCAGCTCCAGAAACAGCTCCAAAATTTCTCAGCTTGTTAAGGCCGGCTTCAGCCACATCTATCTCAAAATGTCCAAAAATACCACCTATATACTTTCCAGAACCAACAACGGAGCCATAATTGTCGCAATGGGAAGAATAAGCAGACGAACTATAGTCAGCACTTCCAGCTCCAAAAATTCCACCCACATAGGAATGTCCCTTTACAGAACCCTTGAACACGGCATTAGAAACAGCCCCACCGTCATCGTCATAGAACGACTGACCGGCAACGCCTCCCACATAATCCTGGCCTTCTACAATGGCTTCGACAAATACGTTATCCACCCCCCCGTCAGAACCTCTGACTTTTCCGGCAACAGCGCCAACATAGTTGCCACCCTTGATAAAAGAATTAACGACTTTCAGGTTCTTGATTTGTCCACGCACCTTGCCGAACAACCCCTGATAATCCTTCTCGGAATTCACATAGAGGCCGCTAATGGTATGTCCGTTTCCATCCAAATACACAGAAGCTTCCCTCGAGGAATCTCCTAAAGAAATCCATTTGTATTTGGGAGGCTTGGTTCCCCAATTCGCGGCATTGTCTTCGTTGATTACGATATCCGTTTCCAGTATATAGGAACGGCCTCTTTTTGTCGAGTCCGTGGAGTATGCCGCCATAAGAGCAAAATCTTCTACCGAGGAAATAATATAGGGATCACTCAAAGATCCGTTCCCTTTAAAGAAACTCTTTGAAGGCTTGACATTCCAGGCGACTGGAGCCGCTAAAGAATTTCCCAAAGCAAGCAGCAGAAATAAGCTGACAAGTAGAATGTTTCTCATATTATTCCTCCCCCAAATTCTTGATGCACCTTACCGCCAAAGCAGTTTGCTTACTCGTACCCCACGAATCGAATAGATTTTGCCTGAAATAAAAACCCAAGGCTTCCGTCGATGTCGTTTGGTGAGATGAGGCAAAGCTGGCTTCATGCCCTATATTAGAGAAAGATCCCGACTTATAGTAAGCTATAGGTATCGCAGAAAAACCAGATTGATTATAACCTGTATTTGAAGTAACAGAAATACTATACCAATAGGTTAACCAGCCACATTCCGACATCAGTTCCTTGTAGGAATAATTTTCAGCCAAAGCCATCCATTCCAACGAATCAGGGATATGCCATCCCAGGGGGCAAATTCCGCGGCGGTCCTCATCACTAGAAAAAGCGGGGGCAGAAATCGAATCATACTTGGGATCAATATTCATGGCAGCAGTCCATTCATACCAACGGCCATAGGTTTCGCATGCTGTATCGCCGTAGCAATAATTCTTTTTCGCCATATTTTCAGAATCGTCAAGGTAATTCAGGTTTTCGGCCATCCAAGTCCTGCCGCCGATATCAACGGTCTTGTAAACGTGCCCATCGCGAGAATCCTTCAGCTGACCATATTTCACAGAAGGATTGAAAAAGTCCTCCTTAGCCGTATTTTGAATGCTATCCTGAACCCACTTGTGATTTTCACAGCGGAAGCGGTAGCCTAGCATATAGTAGATTTCGCCTTCGATCGATTTCGTGCAAGCGTGGAGATTACAGATTTCTTCACTTGAGGCCTTGCGCCAACCATTGCCTTCATACACATAATAGACAGGATATGGTTTACTATCGTTCACCAAGCATTCCTTCGGCAAATTACGACGCGCATAGGTGGTGTCCTTGGAAAAACGGGCTACGGCGAAGGATCCTTCGGGAGCTTTGCCCAGACCAACCGTATCCGCCACGGAGTCGGGAAGCACATGCCAGTACCCATCAGTACAGCGGTAGTAACCGAAACTCGAATATCCCGGCAGTCTCTCGTCATAAAGGAAGGTTCCTTCTTTTGCCGCTGTACATGGAGCAAAGACAGAATCACGAGCATCCGTTATATAGTGGATTATCTCATGATCCAATGCGTTTTCGTTCCATGCTTTAAACGGGTTTTCTTCGTCCCTTTCTCCAATGAAGAAATTACGCATGGAGTACCACTCTCCATTGACACAAACCAATGTATCCTGCTTCTTTGAATCATAAATCCCCATCCCTTGAGTCTCTGCAGTACAATCCTTGTTATAATTGGCAACAAAGTCTTCAATCCATAAGGTTCCGGAGCATTTAAGGAATCTATCGAAGGACTCTACATAGCCTGTTTTATCGGACAAGGATTTGTCGCAGGCAGGGAGATCCGAATATTGATGGAATGATCCTAGGCAACCATATTTTCCTTCGCAAACGGTGGCACTATCGCTGCCAGAAATTCTGCTGGAACTGGACGACCGAGCGCTGGAACTAGATTTTTCAGAAGAACTGGATTTTGCCGAAGAACTCGAGTTTGTAGAGGAGCTAGACTTTGCAGACGAGCTTGATTTTGTTGATGAACTGGACTTTTCAGCCCATTCAGAGTATTCTATCCAGCGTTTGGAATGGCAAACCATCCTTTCTTCATCTTCGGAAAGGAATATGATAAAGCCTTCTCTTGCACTGGTACATTCGTAATCGTCCAAGTCTTCCAAAGTCCTAACATATTCTTGAGAAGTCGCCGTATTTTCCGAAGAGGCAGAATCATCTCCGCATCCAAAGAAAATCAAAGAAATAGCAAACAGAACAGTAATATGCAAGGCGTTGATTATGTTAAGGATTTTCATTATTCATCCTCCTCTGCCACGACAGCGCTTTTGACGCAACGCAAATTGCAATAAGTGGTAGTAGACGTACTAGCGATTCTTGTAGAAGACGATGACTCTAAAGGTTCCATTACCGCATAATATCGGTCACTACGAGCTGCAGAAGCGATGCAGAATAGAGTTCCACTACCCCAAAAATCATTGGCAAGATACCCGCCCAAAGCGGTAAATCCAGAAGTATTCATTTCAGGATCAAAGGAATGGGCATCATCAACAAAAGTCCAAGCTGACGGAGAATAAAGATCTGCGGAATGGTTTTTGAACAGGTTCTGGAAGAGAGTGGTATCCGGGACTTCCCAGCCTTCAGGACAAGCGCCATGATTTGTAAGAGCGTCACCGGAATCCGCCGCGTTCATGAAGTCCGCCCATTTGTAGAAGCGTCCGGTTATTTCGCAGTTTGCAGGATCATCTTTGTAGCAAGTTCCAACTTCTTTGTCACCGCCCTTGTAGTTCAAATTCTCAGCCATCCATGTGACGCCGTCAATTTCAACGGTCCTGTATACATGACCATCGCGTTCATCCGTCAAAGAGCCAAATTCAACATCCTCATTGAAAAAATTAACGTTTTTTAAATCAAGAATGTCCGTATCATCCCATCCATCCAAATGGCAGATGTACCAATAGCCCTTAAAATTATGCAGGGAACCACGATTTGCCCTGGAACACATTTTTCCGAAACAGGTTTCCAAATCACTAGCCAATCTCCAGATTCCATCCATTACATACTGTTCGCCACCTGGAACTTCATTACTGCAATAAGCCGACATTTTATTTTTCTTTGCTTTTTTAGTCGGGTACACAGCTTCAGCAAACGTTCCATCAGAAGCATCTCCAAGCGCAACCCCATTCGCTCCCTGATATGTCAATGCAATCCAAGCACGATTCTTGCAATAGTATAAATTGTCTGACGAAGCTTTGACAACCCCTGCGGAATCTACGAAAACCTTGCCATCCTTGCTGTCGTCGCATTTACCAAAAAGACTGTCAGCCTTAAAAATCTCGGGAAGTTCGACCATGGTCATGCTAGAGCTGCTATGAGTCACAGTATCCTTATAGACATCAAAGTAATTAGACAAATCGCTAATGCCAGTCTGATTATTTGAATCCGCTACGACTGTTGAAGAACTGGACTTGTGAACAGGAGGCTTGAATTCTTTCCACTCATCATCACTGCAAACTAGGTAAGCGTTCAAGGAAATGACAAAAACATACTTGCCTTCGTGAGAACTATTGCAATCATTCAAATACTTGAGAGAAAACAGAGTGTCGTCGGCGGCAACATAGAGCGAATCAAGGCTTTCGGGATTATGCACATAAGAAGAACTGCTCTCGGATTTGCCTTCATCAGAGGAACTACTTTTATCATCAGATCCTTTTTCGGAGCCATTGTCTTTTTTGGAACTTGACGAGCTCTTACCGTCGGAACGGGATTCCGTTTCAGAGTTTGTAAACTCCATCCAGAATCCATCCTGGCATGTCATGTAGACATCCATACTTTTTACATAGACAGAATCATCCTGATGATCTTTATCGCAATCCTCTAAAGAAGAAACGCTTTCGTAATGCTCGCTGGCATTGGACGAAGAATCACCTCCGCATCCCGCAATCAAAAGCATCATGGATAGGAGGACAAAATAAGCCTTTATCATTTCCTTAACCCTAATTAAATTTTTTACATATATAGAAAATACTGGTTCGTAAACAGCAACAGTCCCGAAACAAAGATAATAACACCGCCTGCGAGAGTCGCGACGGTGTATATTTTTGTCGCAATACGGGTATGGGCACTCCCCTTGTCGATTCCCTTGCGGAAAGCGACCGCAGCAATACCGAAGGCAACATTCGTAATCGTCATGCCGATGCAGATGACAAGCGCCCCCAGGAGCGAAAGCGCCACCATCGAATTCAGCAGGCAGAAAAGCACAATCAACGCCACCGCCGGGCAAGGCACAATTCCCGTAACGGCGGCAACACCCAGGATTTCGCGCCAGCGGGCAATCGGCGGGAGCGCCCCATCCTGCACAGTCCCCTCCGCGGAATCAATCCGAGCTGCACATCCACAGCCCCTGCGCGACTTAATCACATCGCGAATCGCAAGCACCACGAGCAACACACCCGTGAGCATTACCAGCGCATAGCTTGCCCGCTCGATTCCAATGCGTCCCGTTTCAAACGCAGCAAATACCGTCGCCTTGAAAATCGCATAGAGAATCAGCAACAAGAGAACAGCACTCATCGTGTGCGTCACGGTAATGCCTGCGCCAAGCGCAACACCCTGCCGCCAGCGACCACGACGCGCAATAAAATATCCGACCACAATCGACTTGCCATGCCCGGGGCCAAGCGCGTGCAACATACCGTACACAAGGCAAATCGCGAGGAACTTCCAAATGGCATCCCAGTCGCCGCTTTTCATCGCCGAAATCGCAGCCGTCAACTTTTCGCGAAGGACCTTCTGTTCCTCCGCAATCACCGAATAAAGAGACCGCGTTTTTTCCACGGGTTTTTCGGGTTCCATAGCAGGTTCCGCAGGCACAACCGATTCAACAGTCGCTTCCGTCGCAACCGGCGCATCCGACGCCTCGCCCACGTCAAAGCGCTTCTTCTTGACCGCAGCCGTTGCAGCCACCGCAAGCATAAAAATCAAAATCAACGAAACAATCTTATTCATACGCTACTTCTTAAATCTCAAAAAAAGACCTTCCGTATCGCTCATAAAAGCACGAAACAGAGTCAGGCCTTTCAAGTTATCCGGGAAAAACTCCACATCCATCGCATCGGGCGCATCGACATCCGCATTTTCCATATCCGTAGTCATCTGAATGTAGTTGGTTATATCGCTAACGACCACAACAAGCATCGTGTAATCCGAAGTGGCAGGAACAGAAAAGGCTACCTTGAAGTCCAGCACCATTTTTCCGTTTTTCATTTTTACAGAAAAATTTTCAATTTTTTCGGCACGCAAGAACTTGGTTCCAAATTGCACATAATTGTAGTAGTTGTTTTGCTCAAGAGGACCAAGAACGAGAGCCTTCATACGATCCGCCTCTTTCCCCGTGATTTTCCCATCACCGTCGGCATCTGCAGAGGCAACCATTGCCGTACTGTACACCTCGTCAAAGGCCCACTGATTCTGCACTCCCGTAAAGCCATTTTGGTCAAACACGGCCTTGACAGTCACATCGGCAAACACATGCGGATGCGCCTCGGCCATACAAGCAAAGCCTACAGTCAAAAACAGTACAAAAGACAGGAAAGAACGCAAGATTTTTCCTCAAATTCTACCTAAAATATAAAACAAAATTTTACTTTTTTTAATCTTATTCAAGAAAAAAGCGAATATATATTGAACTAGTGTTTTTTATATTTTCCCTTCGTTATTTAGTTTGGGCCCTCGCATGATTCGTTTTTTGATTGTCGTTCTTGTTGCCATTTCCCTGTCGCATGCAATTACATCAATCAGTATCAGTGGCATTAAGGCGTCTGCGACACTCCCCGACTTAGGCCAAAAGAGTTACAGACCCGAAAACATGGTCATGAAAAAGAATGTCCATCCGTTCTTCCAAGTTTGGGCAGCCAGGTACAAAGAAAAACCGATTACCCTAGAATTTATTGTCGAAGCCCAGGAACTCGATGTCATTACGCTGTATAACGGCTATATGCGCGACTCGTCCTCTTACACGAACTACAGCCTCGCCAAGAACATCAAAATTTACCAGAATTCGACGGACAATCTTGTAAAAACATACACGCTCGCCAAGCCCAAATGGGGCGGATACAAAATTCACCGTCCCGACATCATCGTTTTCGAAAAGCCCCTCAAGAACGTATTCAAGATTATCATTGAAATCGACGATATTTACCCGGGAAAGCTTTATCAGGACGTGTGTATCGCTCTTATTAAATTCTGGGGATTCCCGAGACTCCCGCGCAAATTGAAGGCGGGCCAGGTAACAGACCCGCGCGACGGACAAACCTACGGCACCATCAAGGTGGGCGACCAAGTTTGGATGTCCCAAGATTTGCGCTACAAGACTCCCGGAAGCAGACCTTTTACAGATCCTGCCAAGCCTAATTTAAGACCTCCTGCAGATGCAGGCCTCGAATATCCCGAATCGGACATCGAATACGGAATCTGCCCTGAAGGCTGGAGACTCCCGACCGAAGCCGAATTTGCAAGTCTCAAGGACAAACTCCCTGCATCGGCCACCTTCGACGACTTTTTCTCGACCGCAAGCCGCAGACCTTTCTACGCCATCTACGAAACGGCAAGATCCAGCGCAGACCCGGCACTCAAAACCGATGTCGAAGACTTCTTTTACCCGACAGACGCCTACGGGCTCAACATTTCTAGACTGACGCGCCGCTATTACGACCAGCAATGCATCGAAGAAAGCGGCGAAATGTTCGCCTTCGCCTCTTACTGGACATCGGACTCGAAGGATATCCCCCTTTGGCCGGACGAAAACGGCAATGTCGAGGTCAAGCCCCTAAGGTTTTACAGATTTGGTGGTACCGACTATTGTGAAGCCATGCTTTGCCCCGAAAACTACCATTTTGTCCGCTGTATCCAGGCAGACGACCCTCCTAGTTATGAAAACGGGGCTCCCGGTTTTACAGATTCCGTAAACGAATAAACGATTTTTCAATTTCTGAAAAAGATTGAATTTTTGTAAAGACTATAAAAATGGCGATTCTGCAAAGAATTCGCCATTTTTTGATTTTGGCACGCGTTTTGCTTTTATGGCACCGAAAACAAAAACATAATAGGAGATTGCCATGAGCAACGAATACAGATTAAAAGCTATCAAGGAAATCGCCAGCGAAAACGCCGGCGCCAACCTTCCCGCAGCACCCGCAAACATCGACTTCTACGGCGAAGACGTTTTCAACGCCGAGGCCATGCGCGCATATCTTCCCAAGGACATTTGCAAGAAGCTCTTCGCTACCATCGACGGCGGCGCACCGCTTGATCCGAGCATCGCTGGCGAAGTTGCCCACGCCATGAAAAAGTGGGCTATCGACCGCGGCGCCACCCACTTTACTCACTGGTTCCAGCCTCTTACCGGTTCCACCGCCGAAAAGCATGACTCCTTCCTCGAACCCGAAGACGGCAAGGCCATTCTCGCCTTCAGCGGCAAGAACCTGATCGTCGGTGAACCGGACGCTTCTTCTTTCCCGAGCGGCGGCCTCCGTTCTACTTTCGAAGCCCGCGGCTATACCGCCTGGGATCCGACCTCTCCGGCCTTCATCAAGCGCCACGGCAACGGCGCAACGCTTTGCATCCCGACCGCTTTCTGTAGCTATACTGGCGAAGCCTTGGACAAGAAGACTCCGCTTCTCCGTTCTATTCAGGCCCTCCAGAAGTCCGCCGACCGCCTTATGGGTCTCTTCGGCGTTGCCCAGCAGAAGGTCACCGTCACTCTCGGTGCCGAACAGGAATACTTCCTGATTGACAAGCGTTTCTACCTGCAGCGCCCGGACCTGTACCAGGCCGGCCGCACCTTGTTCGGTGCAGCTCCGGCAAAGCACCAGCAGATGGAAGACCACTACTTCGGTAGCATTCCGGCTCGCATCATCAACTTCATGAACGACGTTGAAAAGGAACTCTGGAAGCTCGGCATTCCGGCCAAGACCCGCCACAACGAAGTTGCTCCTGCCCAGTTCGAACTTGCCCCGATGTTCGAAGAAGTGAACCTCGCCTGCGACCACAACATGCAGATTATGGAAGTGCTCCGCCAGGTCGCTGACCGCCACGGTCTCGTCTGCTTGCTGCACGAAAAGCCGTTTGCCGGCATCAATGGTTCCGGTAAGCACAACAACTGGTCTGTGAACTACGGCAAGACCAACCTTTTGAACCCGGGTAAGGACCCGCACCAGAACGCCATTTTCCTTACCACGCTCTGCGCTGTAATCTACGCTGTCGACACCCACGCCGACTTGCTCCGTATGGCTGTTGCTAGCGCCGGTAACGACCACCGTCTCGGTGCCAACGAAGCTCCTCCGGCAATCATCTCTATGTACCTCGGCGACCAGCTCGCCGACGTCATCGACCAGCTTGAAAAGGGCGATCCGAAGTCCAGCAAGCAGGCCGGTGCACTGAAGCTCGGTTCTGACACACTCCCGCCGCTCCCGCGCGACGCTACCGACCGTAACCGTACTTCTCCGTTCGCCTTCACCGGCAACAAGTTCGAATTCCGCGCTCCGGGTTCCAGCCAGAGCGAACACCATCGTGGCCGAAGCCTTCGACCTCATCGCCGACAAGATGCAGAGCGTTCCGGCCGACAAGTTCCACGAAGAACTGCAGAACCTGTTGCAGAAGATCGTGAAGGAACACAAGCGCGTCATCTTCAACGGCAACGGCTACACCGACGAATGGGTCGAAGAAGCAGCAAAGCGCGGCCTCCCGAACATCCGCACCACCATGGAAGCCCTCCAGGCTCTCAACAAGAAGGAAAATGTGGCCCTGTTCGAAAAGTACGGCGTGTTCAACAAGCGCGAACTCGACTCCCGTTACGAAGTTAACATGGAAGATTACCACAAGAAGATTCACATCGAAGGCAAGATCGCTTTCGACATCGCGAAGAACGTGGTGCTTCCGCAGGTGCTTTGCGCCTACAGCAACGCCCTCAAGACCAACGAAATGGCCAAGACCCAGGGTTTCTACGCTGTGGACGGTTACGCTCGCGAACTCGGCGACAAGCTCAAGGAACTCGAAGCCGCTGTGGCCCAGATGGAAGCCGCTCTCGGCGACAAGCACGAAGCAATTCTCGATGCCATGGCAAACCTCCGCATTATCGTCGACAAGATCGAAAGCATCGTGCCCGACGAAAAGTGGCCGCTGCCGAAGTATCGCGAAATGCTCTTCATCTACTAATCTTCCTATTCATAATAATCCGAACCTCAAAAATGCAATTCGTCGGCTTCACGCCGGCGGATTGCTTTTTTACAAAAAGCACCCCTTTTTCCGGTTGCCACTTCCCTAGAAACTTTTTATATTTATGCATATATTAAAATATTTGCATAGACTTAGGGTGCCGGTTCGACCCGCCCACGGAGAGATTATGAAGATTGTTGACATTCTGAAGCAAGACAAGATGAGCCTTTCGTTCGAAGTGTTCCCGCCTAAAAAAGAGACGAGCTTCGAAAGCGTAAAGGCCGCCACCGAATCGATTGCTGCCCTTGGCCCCGCCTTCATGAGCGTGACTTACGGTGCAGGCGGCGGCGTAAGCCACTTCACTCTTGATATTGCCAAGAACCTCAAGCAAAAGTTCGGCATCCCGATGCTCGCCCACCTTACCTGCGTTTCCAGCAGCAAGGAAACGGTGCACCAGCGCATCGAAGACATGAAGACCGCAGGCATCAAGAACGTCATGGCTCTCCGCGGCGACTTGACTCCGGAACTCATCGAAAAGGGCCGCGACAATTGCGACTACCACTATGCCGTCGAGCTCATCCGTGAACTCAAGGCTTCCGATGCCGACTTCTGCATTGGTGCCGCCTGCTACCCCGAAAAGCACCCCGAAAGTGCAAACCAGGCCGAAGACATCAAGCACCTTAAGGAAAAGGTCGATGCCGGCGCAGACTTTTTGACCACGCAGATGGTGTTCGACAACAACCTGTTCTTCAGTTTCCTCTACAAGCTGCGCGACGCAGGCGTCAACTGCCCGGTGCTCCCCGGTATTATGCCGATTACGAACGCCAACCAGGTGGAACGCGCCATCAAGCTTTCCGGTTCGTTCATGCCGCAGCGCTTTAAGTCGCTGGTCGACAAATTCGGTAGCGATCCCGAAGCCATGAAGCAGGCCGGCATTATCTACGCAAGTGATCAGATCATTGACCTGTACGCCAACGGCATCACGAACGTTCACGTGTATTCGATGAATAAGCCCGACGTTGCAGAAGGCATTCTCAAGAACGTCACTGCGATTTTGGGAAAGAATTTTGCCGGTTAATTTTTCGCGAGGTTAAAGAACAATCGTCTTTAACCATTCGCGCATTTCATAAACATCAACATTCGCCCGCAATGACTTGTGGGCGATTCTTGCACCCGGAGCTGTCGCCATCTTTTTCGGATTGAGCGTCATCCCCACACGGCCGAGGTCTAGGCGGTCGGCATCGTAGCAGGTGTTGATGGTCGGATCATCGGTCTGATGTTCTTTGGTGTGGTAGAAGCAGGCGTGGTACAGTTGGTCGAACTGTTCCTGCGTGATTTCGAGAAGGCCCTTTTCGAAGCATTCCTTGGCAAAGGCCGCTCCGCGCTCGCCATGTTCGCCATCGTAGCCGTCATCTTCGCGCTTGCAGTCGTGAAAGAGAGCGAACAGTCGCACGACTGTCACGTCGGCACCTGTAATGGGCGCAAGGAGCAAACCGTTGAATTCCACCTGCCGCCAATGAGAAAGTCCATGAATCGTCGAATCCACGATTCGATTGCTATAGACAAACTCTTGTAAGGCGGCAAAATCTAGCATAGATCCTTCGACTTCACTTCGTTACGCTCAGGATGACACACAACGTGTCATTTCCCGTAATGCTCCTTCAAGTCCATCAGGCATTGGAGCGCCTGGATCGGAGTCATTTCTTCGGGTTTCAGGCGGCGGATTTCTTCTTTAAGGAGCTGCGTAGATTCGTCGGGAGGCGCGAACAGGTCGACCTGCGGCTTTTCCATAAGCTTCTTGTGGGTAGCGCCATCGCTCGGGTCAATCTTCTGCTTTTCGAGGCGCAAAAGAATCTTGCGTGCACGGCGGAGCACATTGTTCGGGAGGCCCGCCATTTCGGCCACGTGAATACCGTAGCTAGAATCGCAGGCACCTTCGAGAATTTTGTGCAAGAAGATGAGCTTGTCGCCCTTTTCCTGAACGCCCACCTGGAAGTTTCCGGCGTGTTCAAGGCTTTCCACAAGGCCAGTGAGTTCGTGGTAATGCGTTGCAAACAGCGTGATGGCGGCGCGAGCCGGCTCATCGTGCAGAGTTTCCACAATCGCCCACGCAATCGAGAGGCCGTCAAAGGTGCTCGTTCCGCGACCGATTTCGTCGAGGAGTACCAAGCTGTGCGAAGTCGCATTGCGCAAGATGTTCGCGGTTTCGATCATTTCGACCATAAACGTCGAAAGGCCGCGGCTCAGGCGGTCGCTGGCACCCACGCGGGTAAAGATGCGGTCCACCACGCCAATGCGGGCACTTTCTGCCGGCACGAAGCAGCCGATTTGCGCCATGAGCACAATGAGTCCCGTCTGGCGCAGGTAAGTTGATTTACCGGCCATGTTCGGGCCCGTAATGAGCATCAAGCGGGTCGCTTCGGGCGAAAGATTCACATCGTTCGGGATAAAGTCAAGGTCCGAATTGACCGCAACAATCACCGGATGGAAACCGCCCTTGATTTCGATACCCGAGCCTTCGAAGACTTCGGGACAAACGTAATTGTATTTGCGGGCGGCGCGGGCAAAGCTGTAAAGCGTATCCACATGCGCAATCGCATTCGCGATTTCCTGGAGTTCGGCACGCCAGCTGTTCACGCGTTCGCGGAGTTCGCAGAAAATCTTGTATTCCAGCGCATGGATGTTGACTTCGGCGTTACTGATGATGGATTCGCATTCCTTCATCTCGGGCGTAATGTAGCGTTCGCCGTTCACCGTCGTCTGCTTGCGAATGTATTCGTCGGGAATCGGGGCGGTCGCCTTCGCCATCTGCGCCTTGGTAATTTCGATATAGTAACCGAAAACGCGGTTGTAGCCAACCTTCAAGCTCGGGATTCCGAGGCGTTCGCGTTCACGGACTTCGAGCGAGGCAATCCATTCGCGGCGTTCCTTGATGTCTTCGTTCATGGCATCGAGTTCCGCATTTGCGCCCGCGCGAATCATGCCGCCCTCGCGGACGGTCAGCGGCAAGTCATCGTTAAATTGCGAAAGAAGTTCTTCGCCACGGCCACGGGCGGCAATGAGGGCCGCTCGCATCGGTTCAAAAATCGGCGAATTCAAACCTTCAAGTACATCGGCCACCTTGGATGCCTGCGAAAGCGAACGGCCCATGCCCGCCAAGTCGCGGGCATTCGCGCGGCCAGAACCGACGCGGCCCATCAGGCGTTCCATATCGAGAATCGAAGTCAGCGATTCCTTAAGCTCATCGAGAGCGACCGGGTTATTGACGAGTTCCTCGACGGCTTCTTCGCGTTCCTTGATGCGGTCCACCGAAATCAGCGGGTGGCTCACCCACTCCTTCAGATTGCGCCCGCCCATTGCGGTCACCGTAAAGTCGAGCACATAGCAAAGCGTACTGCTGATATCGTCGGCATTCAGCGGACGCACCAGTTCCAAGTTACGCAACGTGCTCGGATCAAGCGTCATGTAATCGTCAAGATTCAGAATCTCGAGCGTCGTAAAGTGCGAAAGTTCAGACTTCTTCTGGTCCATCAGGTACTGGAGAAGCGCTCCCGTCACCTGCGTTTCAACCACTCGCCCGTCCAAGCCAAGGCCATCCAAAGCCTCGACCTTAAAATGCGTAAACAGCACATCCTTCGCAGAATCTTCGCCAAACAGGAATGCCGGAAGTTCAGTCACCAGAATGTTTTCGGAGCGGATCAAGTCCATCACTCCGCTAGGAATCACAGTTCCTTCGGGCACAACGACTTCTTTGGGCATGCGGCGGCAGAATTCACATTCGAAAGCCTGCACCGAGCTCTTGCACGCGGCCAAGTAGCCAGTCGTCACGTCGGCAATCGCAAACGAGACCGAGTCTTTCTCGGGAATGAACGCGCAAAGGTAATTCGCCTCTTTCGCATTCAGGTTCGATTCGTCCATCGCAGTGCCTGCACTGATGATTTCCACAATGTCGCGCTTGACGATTCCCTTCGCGAGTTTCGGGTCTTCCACCTGTTCGCAAATGGCGATGCGATAACCCGCCGCCACCATCTTGGGCACGTAGCGGTCCGCGGCATGGTGCGGGAACCCGCACAAGGGTGTCGCACCCGAGGCACCATTATTGCGGCTCGTGAGCGTAAGTCCTAAAATCTTCGAGGCAACTACAGCATCGTCTTCGAAAAGTTCGAAGAAGTCGCCCATTCTAAAAAACAAGATGCAGCCGGGATTCTGTTTCTTGATCTCGTAATACTGCTGCATTAACGGGGTCACAGCCATTAGGCATCTCCCATCGACAATTCAACCTGGTCCGGATTTTCTTCGGGCTGCACCGGTTCTTCGGGGCTCACCGATTCGGGTTTCGCATACTGCGGCACCAAGGCACCGGCTTCCAAAAGTTCACTAAATTCGCGGAGTCTCGGCAAATCTTCCGGAATGCGGTTGATGCCGAAATACTTCATGAATTCCTGCGTAGTCACGTAGGTATAGGGGTTTCCAACCGTATCGGCACGGCTACCTAGCGCAATAAAGCCCTTGTCGAGCAGGTTACGGATCGGGCCATCCACCGACGACACGCCACGCACCTGTTCAATCGCCGCCTTGGTAATCGGCTGCTGGTAAGCAATCACAGCCAAAGTTTCAAGCGCCGCCTGGCTGAGCCTACGGGCGTTTGCCTCGGGGAACAGCTTGCGCACCCACGGGTAATACTTGGCGCGGGTCCTAAAGCGGTAACCGCCCGCCTGTTCCACGATTTCGAACGGGGAATTAATCTTGTTCAGCGAATCGTTCGCCGCAATCAGCGCATCGGACACCAAGCGCGCATCCAAAAAGTCGCCCAGAATTTCACGCAGTTTCTTGAGCGTCACAATATCAGGAGACGCAAACACAAGCGCCTGGATAATGCGGGCCAAATCCTCTTGGCTCTCGACTTTCGGGAGTTCCGCCGATTCTTCGGCCAAATCGTCCAAATTCTGATTTTCTTCCATACGCTTACCAAGATACAAATTTTCGACTAGAACACGACCAGGTCGTTCTTGTGAATCAGTTCGTCGGCGACATCCTTGCCCAGGAGTTCGTGAACCTGGGCAGTCTTCTTGTGGAGCACAAGCTTCAGCGTTTCGCTGTCGAACTTTGCTACACCGCGTGCAACGGCTTCGCCGTCCTGGCTCAAGACTTCAATCAGGTCGCCCTTGTCGAAATGTTTCTTCACGGCGCACACGCCCACGGGGAGCAAGCTAGAATGCTTTTCGCGCAAAGCCTTCACACCACCTTCGTCGACCACCACGGCCCCGCGCGGAGTCGTCACGAAGCTGAGCCAGCGCTGACGGCTATTGAGCTTTTTCTTGGAGCCCACAAAGAGCGTGCCTTCGGCATTTTCAAAAATCACCTGGTGCGGCAATACCTTCATGCCGCTCGCGAGGAATGCGTTGCAACCACTCTTGGTCACGTTGCGAATCGCTTCGAGCTTGCTACGCATACCGCCGGTACTCACGGCGGAGCCCGTCTCACCGGGCTTACCCGCGAGCGCAAGCACTGCAGGCGTAATTTCCGGCACAAAGCGGAGCAAACGGGCGTTCGGATTTTTCTTCGGATTGTCGTCGAAGAGTCCGTCTTCGTCCGTGAAAATCAAAAGCAAGTCGGCATCAAGGAACAGCGCCACATCGCTCGAAAGCTTGTCGTTATCGCCCACCTTGATTTCGGCGACGGCGAGCGAGTCGTTCTCGTTGATAATCGGAACAATCTTGCGGGCAAGCATCGCCTTGATGGTGTTCTGCAAATTCTTGTAGCGGTTGCGGTCGCGGAAGTCTTCGGCAGACAAAAGAATCTGGCCCACTGAAAGCTGCATCCAGCGGAACATTTCGCGGTAGGCGTACATGAGGTCAATCTGGCCCACAGCAGCACAGGCCTGCTTTTCGGCAAGCACCGTCGGCTTTTCCTTGTAACCGAGCTGGCTCATGCCTGTTCCCACGGCACCGCTTGTGACAATCACAACTTCCTTGCCCGCTTCCATGAGGCGGGCGACGGAATCGGCGAGTTTCTGGATGTAGCGAGTACGAACACCGCCCTTTTCGGAGTCGACCAAAATACGCGAGCCGATCTTTACGACAATGCGACGGGATTCATCGAGAATATTCTTTCTTAATTCACTCATAGATTACCTACACACCAAAAGCCTGATTGCATCGAGGCGAATCTGCGGGTTCGAAATGACCTTCTTCCATTCCTGGGCGTTCTTGCGGAGCTGTTGCAGCTGGGCGTTATTGCCCGCCTTGCCACGCATGCTCAACAAATGGTTCATACGCTGGTATTCCTGCTCGGCGCGGGCTTCGACAGCGGCAGCGGCCACTTCGGCAATTTCCTTTGCCTTGGCAGACACAATGCGGCGAGCGATGGCGAGGCCTTCTTTACCGAAATACTTGAGCGTCATGTTCACAGCGGCATTGCCCTGCGGAACAGGCACATCCTTGAAGTTTGCGTTCTTCAGTTCCGGCACCTTTTCGGTCAAGTCTTCACCCGTCGGGTTCACAAGCACGCTAATGTAGCGCGGGCCAGCAAGGTCCGACACGCCCCATTCTTCGGCCACCGAGAAGTCCACCGCGAAATTGTACTGCATCACCAGGCCGCGCATTCCGGAATTCTGCCAGATGTTGCAAGCCACAGCACCGTTGTCCAGCGAGGTTTCAAAGTCAATCACGCCCTGCGAAAGCGGGTGTTCCAAGCTCACAAAGTCCACTTCGTCGTGCACCATGGCCACGTTGCGGTCAAAGGTCACAGTCAAGCTAGACGTATCGCAGAAGCGGGCATCTTCGTCACCACCGCCAGAGCTTTCTTCAAAATTACCCACAGCCTGCGTCACACGGCCACCGCCACCGGCGCCCGCCATGCCAACGCTTTCGGGCATGCCAGGAATCGAGCCCGATTCCACCTGCGTGCCTTGACTGATAATGTAGCAGCCCTTAATCTTGCTCTTTTCGATTTCAAGACCGCGGTCCATCAGCGACGAGAACACGAGGGTTTCCAAATCCTTGTCGGCGTCAATCTTCAAGATGGCATCGGTAATTTCTTTTGCCTTCGCCGGATTGCGGGAGTTGAATTCCAGCAAGCGGTCGCGGCCCTTTTCAATATTCTTGCGCATGGTGTCGCAGTCTTTCTTGACCTGCGGAATCACCGTGTCTACAAAGTTCTGGAGCAATGCCTGCGGTTCGGCCAAAGCGGCAATCAGTTCGTCAGTGTACTTGAGGAACAGTTCGCCACCGCTCATCATCGGAGTACCGAAGGCGTTCAAGCCGTTGTGATACCAGCGGAACATGACTTCCTGGCCGGAGCCCTTCACATACGGCACATGAATAATGATGTTTTCAGTCTGACCGATACGGTCCAAGCGACCAATACGCTGTTCCACCAAGGCGGCATCGAGCGGCAGGTCGAACAGAATCAAATGGTGAGCAAACTGGAAGTTGCGGCCTTCAGAACCGATTTCAGAAGCAATCAACAGGTTTGCGCCGTTTTCTCTGCTGAAGTTTGCAGCAGCCTTGTCGCGGGCCATAATCGTCATGTTCTCATGGAACATCGAGAACGCGCCCTCGCCCATGTATTCGTTCAAGAGCGTTTCAAGCGCCTGCACCACCTGAATCGATTCGCAAATCAGGAGCACCTTGTCGCCCGCATGTTCCTTCAAGAATCCCTTAAGCCACACGTAGCGTTCGTCGAGCGCCCAGGCATCGGAATAGCTCGTGCAAAGCAGGCCGTTTTCCTGAATGTCGGTGGACATGTCCAAATCGTTTTCGGCAGCCACGTTCACCATGTCGCGGTAATTCTTGTTCGGTTCCAGCGGAATTTCATCGAGCACGCGTTTCGGGAATCCGCCCACGCCCTTACGGGTATTGCGGAATACCACCGAACCTGTACCCACGGCATCCACAATGCGGCGGATCCATTCGTCGGCGGGCATGCTCTTTGCGCTTTCCTGTTCAAGCCACGGGCGAATAATCGACTTTTTCGGCACGCATTCGTTCAAGTCGTCCCAGCTCATGGTCTGGCCGGGGTCCGTCGGCAACTTCGAAAGTTCGTTCACCAGCTTGCGGTAAGCGTCCTGGTCCTTGATAAAGCTGTTGTAGTCCGCAAAGCGCACGGGGTCGAGCATCTTCAAGCGGTTGAACTGCGATTCCGGATGGAACTGCAGCGGCGTACCCGTCAAAAGGAGCACGCCCTTCGAGCGCTGAATCACGGCGTTAGCGAGCAAGTATTCGTGGCTCGTGAATCCGTCTTCGCAAACCAGGTGGTGCGCTTCGTCGATAATCACCATGTCCCAAGTTGTCTTGAGCAAGTCTTCGATCAGAGCGGGCTGCTTGATCAAGAAGTCTATGGAGCAAATAATATCGTTTGCAATCGTGAACGGATTCGGGCGGTCATCGTCGTCATTCACGAACAGGCCCTTGATGTAGCCTTCGTCCACCAGCGTGAACAAGTGGTTAAAGCGGCGCTTCATTTCCACAAGCCACTGGTGCTTCAGCGTTTCGGGCACAATAATCAATGTACGGGTCAGGCGGCCGCGGGCCTTGAGCGCATGCCAAATCATGCCGGCTTCAATCGTCTTGCCGAGACCCACTTCGTCGGACAGCATCAAGCGCGGGAGCGTAGAACTGTCGCAGGCGCGCTGGCACAAATAATACTGGTGCGGAATCATCGAGGTACGCGGGCCAATCATGCCACGCACCGGCGAAGAAATCCACTTGCAAGAAAGTTCCATAGCCGATTCACGGCGACCGAACTGCACACTGTTCGACACGCGATTTTCCATGAGGGCCTTGAACAAGTCCGCAGGACGCGCAATCGAAATCTTGCCGCTCAGTTCAGATTCCTTCATCTGTCTGCCGGCGCGGCCCGTATAAACCAACAAGCCGTCCACCTCTTTCACCGATTCCACGGTAAAAGACATTCCCTTTTCGCTCTTGGCGGTATCACCCACCGAAAGTTCAAAGCGGTCCACAGGGGCACCCATGGAACGGTAGCAACGGACATCACTTACAGCGGGGAAAGAAATCTTAACAATACGGTCTTGCACCTCGGTGACTATACCAAGCCCGAGAGTAGGTTCCGATTGACTTACATAGCGTTGGCCAATCTTGAAATTCATCATACCTCCAAAATGTAGCTTTTTTTCTAAATTATGGCTCATCATGATTTGGTACTACATAGATGAAACCGTGACAGACGGTGAACGACGCAAGGGTCCCTTTAATATCGACGAAATCAGGGACTTTGTAAAAGACGGCACAATAAAAGACGAAACTTTAGTGTGGCATTCGGGCATGGAAGCCTGGGTCGCCTGGAAAGACACCGAAGAATCCAAGGAAGTCCCGCTTTCCGAAGAAGAACAGATCAAGGCTGCCCTCGAAGCAATCATTGCCGAGCACAATAAAGGGAAACACTACGCCGGATTCTTTGTCCGCGCTATCGCCTACTTTATTGACAATGTTATTTTGTCTGCAACAGGCGTTTTGATTCTGATGATTATGAGCGCCGTTCAAGCAATAGACCTTAACGTCCTTGCTGACGCCATGAGCGCCTACATCAGCAATCCCACCTCCGAAGAGGCTTTGAACAAGGTGATTGACATTCCCGGCACGCACTTGTTCCTGATTATTTGGGGCGTTGTGCAAGCCATTTACTTCATTGCATTTACGGCCATCAAGTCGGCAACCCCCGGCAAAATGCTCGTGAAGATTCATGTCGAAGTCGCCCACGGTGAACCCATGAGCTGGGTAAGTGCCGCACTCCGCTTTATCGCAAGCTTGATTACGCAATGCACGCTCATGTTCTACGGCCTTGGCTACCTGATTGTCTTTATCGACCCCAAGCGCCGCGCCCTCCACGACCACATCGCCCGCACCCGCGTGGTGCACGATATGATTAGACGAGAGACGAAAGACGAAAGAAAAAAGAATAATTAAAAGGGAGAGGTTTCTCCCTCGTTCAAACCCCGGCTGCACACAGCCGGGTTTTTCTCTACCCTCTCTCCTAGGGGCACGCCCCTAAAACCCGGTACTTTTACTATCTTATAAATGCAAAAAATTTAAGTCTAATTTTACTATGTACCAGTTTATTGTACCTCAGGTTAAAAAGCCGCTCGACGGCGAAGTTGAAATTTCCGGCGCCAAGAACGCAGTCCTTGCCGTAATGGCAGCAGCCCTCTTGGCCGACGGCGTCTCCGAAATCACGAACGTCCCGCACCTCAAAGACATGAAGACCATGTCCGATGTGCTGCGCGTGATCGGTTGCCACATCGGTGGCGAAGCCCACACCTTAAGAATCGACACCCGTGGTGCCGACCATCTGGAAGCCCCTTACGAACTCGTGAAGACCATGCGCGCAAGCTTCTATGTGCTCGGTCCTCTGGTAGCACGCTTTGGCCGCTGCCGCGTGTCTCTCCCGGGCGGTTGCGCATGGGGTCCGCGCCCTGTGGACTTGCACCTGAAAGGCCTCGAAGCCTTGGGCGCCAAGATTACCGTGACTCACGGCTACGTAGAAGCCACTTGCGACGGACGCCTCCCCGGCGGTACATTCCATTTCCCGATTTCGAGCGTGGGTGCCACGGTGAACGTACTGATGGCCGCAACGCTTGCCAAGGGCACCAGCGTCCTGCAGAATGCAGCCCTCGAACCTGAAATCGACAACCTCGTCGATTACCTCATCGGCATGGGCGCCAAGATTCAAGGTCGCGGCACGCGCACCCTTACGGTGCAGGGCGTAGAAGCTCTACGCCCGGGTAATGGCGTCACCATTCCCGACCGTATCGAAGCAGGCACCTACCTTTGTGGTGCCGCCATTACGCGTGGCCGCGTCAAGGTCACCAAGATTATCCCCGAACACATCGCCTCGACGCTCGACGCCTTCCGCGACATGAACTGCAAGGTGTCCGTCGGCCCCGACTGGGCCGAAGTCGACGCCCGCAACGTAGAACTCAAGCCGATTACGATTCAGACTCTCCCGTTTCCGGGCTACCCCACCGACATGCAGGCGCCGCTCATGGCGACACTTCTGTCGGTTCCGGGCAACAGCGTGATTCAAGATACCGTCTACAATGACCGCTTTAAGCATGTGGCCGAAATGGAACGCCTCGGCGCAAGCATTACGCTCAGCGGCAACACCGCCACCATCAAGGGTGGCCTCCCGCTCGAAGGTGCCGACGTCATGGGCTCCGACCTGCGTGCAAGCGCAGCCCTCGTGCTCGCCGCGTTAATCGCCGAAGGCGAAACCAAGATCAGCCGCATTTACCACCTGGACCGCGGTTACGAAGACTTCGAAGCTAAAATGGCAAAGCTCGGCGCCGAAGTCAAGCGCGTCATCATTGACGCCGACGAACCGTAGACTAGACGAGAGAACGCCGCTACGCGGCTACAGACGAGAGACTAAAGAAAAAACTCCGACGAGGCAATCGTCGGAGTTTTCGTTTTGAAAGAATTTTGAACTATTACAGGGCGGCTTCCGTAGATTCAGTCGTTACGCGGGCAGTCGGTTCAGATACGTTATCGGTAGTCGACTTGCGGGAAGTCGGCTTGACCGGTTCGCGAACCACAGGCACGCATCTTTCGACAGGTTCACCGGCAGATTTTTTGTCTTCTTTTTCCAAGATTTCCTGCAACATTTCGGCAGCCTGTTCAAATTCGGCAGACTTTTCGCAAGACTTGGTAGAAAGAATCTTCTGCAGGTACTGCTTCTGCATGTTGATGTCGCATTCTTCACCATAAAGGCCCGAAAGCTTGAACAATGCGGGGCAGGTCTTCTGACCGTCGGGGAAGGCTTCCGACATGCGAGCAAAGACCTTTTTCGCCTTGTCAATCTGCGCCACATCAATCAGGCAGAGCGCCATCCAGTAAAGCGAATTCTCGGCGAGTTCGCCTTCTTTCATTTGTTCATAAACCTGTTTGAAACCACTGTAAGCCAGCTTGAATTCACCGCGATGGTAATCGGAGCGGGCCGTATTGAACATCGCTTCGGCTTCCACGAGCTTTTCGGCTTCGCGTTCCAGGCTATCCATGGAGACCGGTGCAGCAGGCGCACCGCTCACGACCACCTTCTTCGCCAAGATCTTGTCGGACTTGCCGAGCAACATATCCAAGCGGTAGATGATTTCTTCTTGCCTAGAATCGTTACGTTCAGACTCATCGGCCACGCGACGCGAAAGCATGGTGATTTCAGCCTGCATGCGCTTTTGCGCAAGCTCAGCCGCATCCAGCTCTGCACGCAGAGAATCGTTTTGAGCCTGAAGCCTTACCGCCACAGAATCGAGGTTGGCCTGAACTTCAGCGCCGACAGCCTTCATTTCCTGTGTACGGAGAACCGTCATCTGGCTACAACCCGTCAGGGCTGCGACCATAAGCAAGGGAAATACGATGTTCAATTTTTTGTTTTTCATATAACAAGTTCTTTTTAATTACCCGCAAAATTCCTCGCCTGCAGTAACAGGCAAGACGAGGACGAAATTTAAAGAATCTTATTCCTTGATGTTCACGCGGAAGTTGGCGCGACGGTTCTGGGAGTAGGCTTCTTCGGTTGCACCTTCAACCTTCGGAGCTTCCTTACCGTAGCTGACCGATTCCATGCGCTTGGCATCAATGCCGTAAGCAACGAGGAATTCCTTCACCTTCATGGCACGCTTTGCACCGAGAGTGAAGTTATAGTCTTCGGTACCGCGAGCATCGGTGTGGCCTTCGATCGTAATCGTGAAGCGTTCTTCCTTGATCAGGAGTTCGCCCACCTGAGCCAGGAGTTCCTTAGCCTTTTCGGTGAGTTCAGAACGGTCAAAGTCAAAGTACACGTCTTCGCTCATGATCTGGTTGATCAAGGCTTCGAGACGAGCGCGTTCGGCTTCGAGGCGGGCGCGTTCGGCAGCCAGGCGTTCAGCTTCGAGGCGAGCCTGTTCGGCAGCCAGGGAATCTGCGTTGGGTTCAGCAGCCGGAGCGACAGCGGCAGGAGCCGGTTCTGCTTCCGGTTCGGTCTGGGGCTGCTGCTTCTTGGCGCAAGCGACAAGGCAGAGGGCTGCGGCAGATGCCACTACAGCGAGTTTAACGAAGTTCTTCATTTTTTACCTTCCTTTTTTGGTTGTTTAAAATCGTCATAGAAGAACGACCAAGTGGGCGAAGTGTTTTCACCGGAATTGGTGATTCGCGTAACATTGGAGCCGTCTTTTCTCATAATGTAAATCTGGTACGAACCGCTACGGTTGCTCGAGAAGGCGATCAGCTTGCCATCGGGCGACCAAGTCGGGTGTTCGTTGTTACCGGCGTTGCTCGTGAGCTGCACAATATCAGAACCGTCGAGAGCGCAGGTATAAATATTCATGTGACCAGCATCCATAGAAGTATAGGCGATACGGTCCCCTTCGGGCGACCAGGCGGCGCGTTCATTGTAGCGGCCCATAAAGGTCACGCGGCGCAAATCGGAACCGTCCTTGCCCATTGCAAAAATCTGCGGGCCACCGCCACGGTCACTCGTAAAGAGCACTTCAGAAGCATACGGGCTCCAAGCCGGGCTCGTCTGATTCGACTTCAAGTAAGCAAATTTCTTTGCCCTACCCGTAGAAGGATCACCGATATACAAATCCGTCTTGCCATCCACCGTGCTCGAGAACAAAAGTTCTCCGGTTTTCGGGTTCACAGCCGGGCTATAAGTCTGTTCCAACTGCGGGAACACCGACTTTTCGACACCGCCAAAAGTCTTGGAATAAAGCTTCGGACGATGCGTCTTGAAATTCACATAGTAAAGGCCTGCGTTACCCTTCATCCACACGGGCATCATGCTAATGGTCGTGTCGCGGGTAATCTGGCTGCGATGGAACCCGTCATAGTCGGACACCACCACCTGCTTAACGCCATCCATCTTGGACACATAGGCAAGCTTGGTCGATGCCACACCGCGTTCGCCCCACAGGCGATAAATCACCTGGTCAAAGAACTGGTGCAGGGCACGGCGCATATCCTTCTGTTCCACCGTGTAAGCTTCACCGAGCATCACATCCTTGGTCTGTGCTGCATACAAGAAACATTCCACCTTCAGCATCTTGCCGACAGGCGTTACCTTACCTGTAATGTAATGCTTGGCATGAGCCTTGCTGAATTTCGGCAGGTCAAACTTATCCGAGGAGATCACGTCGAAGCGGCCAGAAAGGTTTGCATCGCGAGTGACAATCAAGTGCGGCTTTTCTTCGATCCAGTCAATGGACTTCTTTTCTGCAAAGGGAACAACGCCAATGGGCATCGTCTTGAAGACAGAAATCCCCACGTCAACGGCAATCGTATCGATGGTCGCATGCGATGTCACCGGCAGCATGGCCAGCGCAAAGGCCGCAACGCTTACAAGAAATCTCATTTTTTCCATTCTAATCCACTCGTTTATTCAATATAATACAATTTTTCGCTACCCCAGACCACAACCACCTTAATTTGGCGTGAAATTAAAGTGAAGCACCAACGACGGGGCTCTAAAATTGGGCGGAAGTTCCGGAACCTTCGAAATCTGCACCGCACGCACCGACAAATGGTCCCAGGTTTTGTTTCCCGAACTGCGCTTGAGGGTAATTGCCGTAATGCCACCAAAGCGGTCCACCGTAAACTGCACCGTGGTCTTTACATCGCGACGCACGTTCAAGTTCGAGGGCGGATTAAAGTTGCTCATGATAATTTGTTTTAAACGTTCCAAATAAACTTGCATCAGCGGATCCATGTCCACAGATCCCACCGGGTTCAAGCTCGGTGCTTCGACAGCCGTCGGCAAGTCCAAGTCGTCTACTTCAAAGTCATCCTGCGGTTCCGGCTCCGGTTCGGGTTCCGGTTTCGGTTCTTCCACCGGTTCCGGTTCGGGCGGTTTTTCTTCGACCTTAGGTTCGGGCGGCAACTGCTGATCGACCTTCGGCTTCGGTTCCGGCTTGGGTTTAGGTTCAATTGGCTTGGGTTCTTCGGGTTTCGGTTCAACCGGCTTCGGGCGCGGCGGTTTCGGACGCGGCTGCACCGCCGGCTGGTTCACCTGCACCATTTCGAATACCGGAATCGGTTCCGGTTCATGCTTAAAGTTCACAAAGTGGAAAGCAATACAAATACCGGCAACGAGCAAGTGGAACACCACCGCACATACGATGATCTTCGTCGTCATTCCATCGTCTTGCGACGAGAAATATTGGATGTTTCTTTCTCCGCTCACCTACTTCCCCGGTTTTTCCTTGGGATTCATCGTCAGGAATCCGAGCTTGGTCACCCCGAGTTTTTGCACCTGGGTCACCACTTTCATCACAAGGCCATAGTTCACCGACTCGTCGGCATTGATGACCACCGCCATCTCGCCGTTCCAGAGCGACTTGAACACATTGTTGAAACTTGCAAAGTCAACCATCATGTCGGCAATGTAGAGTTCCTCGTTCTTAGTGATTGAAACTTTCAAGAGCTTCTCTTGTTCCATGGTCGGGGCTTCCGCCTTAGGCAGATCCACCTTGACGCCCTGGCTCATGAGAGGTGCAGAAATAATGAACACAATCAGAATCGCGAACACGATATCGATCATGTTCGTGAGGTTCATTTCCTGCTTTAGTTCTTTACCGCGACTGCGCTTCACTATGCCTCCTAGCCAGCCACTTCTTCAAGGGCGAGCAAGTCACCGCGCTTAAAGAGACTGAGCACCTGGGAGCCGAAGTTGAAGTACGAAATTTCGTTCTGACCGTTGCGGGCGGTAAAGTAGTTATAACCGGCAGAGGCAGGGATAGCAACCACAAGGCCAGCAACCGTCGTAATCAAAGCCATTGCGATACCCGGAGCGACCACGGTAAGGTCTGCCGAGCCATGCTGACCAATCTGGAAGAAGGCAACCATGATTCCCCACACCGTACCCAAAAGACCAAAGAACGGGGCGAGGTTGGAGCACGTGGCCAAGAAGCCGAGGTAGCGGTCTTCAGTCAGGCGGAGGCCTTCGATCGAACGCTGGATGGTGTCTTCCAAGAGCGATGCACGGTGCTGAATGGAGTCGTAACTCACGAAGTTACTGAACTTGGAGGCTTCCTTGAGCACTTCGGAGGTCAAGCTGCGGAGCGCACTGTCGTCGGCGGTTTCGCAGAGGCCCTGCAATTCCACGAACTGGCGCACGTTAATGAATTCGCGGAAGAACACGACGTTTGCGCGCTGGTTCTTGCGATTCACGATGTACTTTACAATGATAATGCCCCACGAACCGAGCGACATGACCGCCAAGATGCCCAAAATCACGATGGTCGCGATATCGGACTGCGTAAGCATTTGGAGTAAAGGGACCGAATTGTTCAAAATCACCTCCCGTTAGCCGGAAAAAGACTCGTATCTTGTTGTTTGACAACAATATAGCAAAAGACCACGGAAAAAATTCCGAGGTCCTAGGTAAAATTTGCAACAATATCGTAAGAAACAAAAGTTTACAAAATTGGGGCTAGAGATCCAGCTCTGTCTGTAAGCTCTTGGGGTGAAAGCTTTTACGATGTTCAGGGGTCATGCCAAGGCGACGAATGGCGTCCAAGTGAGCCTTGGTTCCGTATCCGGCATGCTTGTCAAAACCGTAACCGGGGAACTTCTTTTCGAGGTCATCCATGTAGCGGTCACGGAAGACTTTCGCCAAAATCGAGGCCGCCGAGATACTTGCGATACGGCCATCGCCCTTGACTACCGGAATTTGCAATTCTTCGGGGATTCCGTGAATCTTGAGGTTGCCGTCGACGGCGATAAGAACTCGCACCGTTTTGTCATCCTGAGCGGAGAGCCCCTGGCTCGTAGTCGAAGGATCTCTACTAATGTTGAGACTCCCCTTCTTAAAGATCGGGATTTGAGGAGCGGATTCGTGCAAACCGGGCATACCGAGAGCCTGCAAGGCTCGACGCATGGCTAAAAAGTCGGCTTCCAGGATATTCATGCGGTCGATTTCCTCGACCGAGGCGCTCGCTACGGCAAAGCAGGCGCAAGCATCTTGCACATCCTGGTACATGGCTTCGCGCTTCGGGCGCGTGAGTTTCTTGGAATCGTTGAGCGTCAAAAGCGCATCGGGCGCCTTAAGGACAGCCGCACAAGCTACGACCGGCCCCGCAAGCGGACCACGGCCGACTTCGTCGATGCCGACCACAATCGCATTCTCCCCCGCTTGCGCGGCGAACTTGCGCATGGCCACTTCGCCATCGACAGGGGCTTCAATCCCTTCGAGAAATGCCGGAACCTTGAACTTCATGGGTTACAAGCCTATTTGAGCGGCGTAATCCTTAATCGTTTTCCAGTAGAGGGCGTGTTCCTGCACCAGCACTCGGGCAGCAAGCGTTTCCGGAGTATCGCCTTCTTCAACAGGCACGCGAGTCTGAGCCAAGACACGGCCCTGGTCGATTTCTTCGCTGACCAGGTGAACCGTCGGGCCCGATTCCGTATCGTGGGCGGCAATGACCGCCTCGTGCACGTGAATCCCGAAAAAGCCCTTGCCGCCATACTTGGGCAAAAGCGACGGGTGAATGTTCAGAATGCGGTCCGGAAGCCTTTTAATGAGGCTCACGGGCAGGGCCTTCATGTAGCCCGCTAGAATCAACAAATCAATATCGTAGCGATCGATGACTTCTAAAAGAGCAGCTTCGTAGACCGCCGTATCAGGGTGAGTTTTCCCCGAAATGTGGTATACGGGAATCCCGTAAGATTCCGCGTGAGAAACAGCCCCGCAACCACCATTATTGGTAATCAGGAACTTGCATTGGGCTTCGAGGTCGCCCTCGCCAATGCGGTCAATTATCGCTTTAAAGTTGCTTCCTCCGCCGGAAGCCATCACGCCTATTTTAAACATGGCGCCAAAGATAGAAAAAAAAGAAGAGCTTGTTTAGCAGATATTCATCAGTACCAGTGCTACAGCCCAAAAGGTCAGCAGGTAGTTGACGATGAATCGCCAGAAGATTTTTGTTCTTTCCGTAACCGACATTGCATGACTCTTAATCATGCCCTTAATTTAGATATAATACATATAAATTTAAAGAGACGGAAATCACAATGCGATTTCCGTCACAAACTTTCAAAAATATTACGAATTTTGGCAGATTTTTAGGTTTTCTAGCCCCTAAGCTCTACAAACAAAGTTCTATTTTTCTTCGATCTTTACGACCGGTTCATCCATCATCTTTTCGGCGATAACTTCCGGCGTTTCTTCGGCCACAGCAGCGTTGGATTCTTCAGGCATCCACGGCTTGTCGAGGTTCTTTTCCCAAGAAACCGTAGGCGCGGGCTGAGCTTCGTGCGAAGTATCGACAATCGGGAGGCCCAAGAGTTCGCGGGCGCGGTTGAGGGCTGCATCGATATTACCAAGGGCGTTTTCTTCGCCGAGCTGCTTGAGCACACCGGCGCGAGTCAGGGCTACCACCGGCTGGGCATGCACACCCGACAGCAACAGCTGAGTGCCTTCGCGGTTGCAACGGTTGAGCAAGTCTTCGATCATCTGGATACCGGCGGCATCGATGCTAGACACGCTACGCATGCGCAGAATAAGAATCTTCGGCTTGTCCGAAATGCGAGCCATGGTATCCTTGAACTTGTCCACCGCACCAAAGAACAAAGAACCGGCCAGTTCGTAAACCACCACACCCTTCGGCACCTGACGGCTGAGGTCATTATGGGCGGCTTCTTCGTCATCTTCCTTGAGGGCTTCGGTTACCGTTTCCATTTCAGAAACATCGCTCATGCGCTTAATGAAGAGTACAGCGGCAAGCAGCACACCGACTTCGATAGCAACCGTCAGGTCGATAATCACCGTGAGGAAGAAGGCCACGAGCATCACCGCAATGTCGCTCTTGGGAGCCTTGAACATCTTGATAAAGCTGCGGTAACCGCACATGTTGAATGCCACCTGGAAAAGCACAGCGGCAAGAGCGGCCATCGGGATCATTTCGGCATACTTACCGAGCACGAGCATAATGAGGAGCAAAACAACCGCGTGTACCAAGCCAGAAATCGGGCTCACGGCACCATTACGGATATTGGTTGCCGTACGGGCAATGGCACCCGTAGCCGGGATACCGCCAAACATCGGAGAAAGCACGTTAGCGACACCCTGGCCAAAAAGTTCGGTATTGGAACGGTGCTTGGTCGAGGTCATACCGTCGGCCACCACGGCAGACAAAAGGGATTCAATGGCGCCCAAAATGGCAATCGTCAAAGCCGGTTGGAACACCTTCTGCATCATTTCGAGGCTAATGTTTGGCAGGTGCGGTACCGGGAAACCAGTCGGAATGTGATTTTTCATGCCAATGGTCACCACGCCGTGGCCCGTAATCGGGTCATCCCAGCCCAAAACCTTCACCATGACGGTCGCCACAATAATGGCAATCAGGGAACCCGGAACTTTCGTCGTAATCTTCGGCCACAGAATGCAAACGGCCAAAGCCACAAGACCCACAATCACGGCATAAATATTAATGGTATCCAAAGAAGAAGCGTAAAGCTTAATTTTGCCCACGGCATCGGCCGGGTCTTTGGAAAGGAAACGGAGCCCAAAAAAGTTCGGCACCTGGCCAAGAGCAATAATAATAGCGATACCGGCGGTAAAGCCCACGGTAACCGGATACGGAATAAACTTGATAATTGCGCCAAACTTGGCCAAGCCAAAGATAATCAGCAAGATACCGGCCAAAAGCGTTGCCGAGGCAAGGCCATCGTAGCCGTACTGGCTCACGATGCCGTAAACAATCACAATGAAGGCGCCCGTCGGGCCACCAATCTGGAAGCGGGAACCGCCCAAGAGCGAAATGGTAAAGCCAGCGATGATTGCCGTGTAAAGGCCCTGTTCCGGACCCACGCCCGAAGCGATTGCGAATGCAATGGCAAGTGGCAAAGCCAAAATGCCCACGATAAGGCCCGACATCAGGTCGCTCACCAGGTTTTTCTTGGTGTAGCCCCTGCGTACCGTGCGGAGGAGTTCAGGGGTAACAGTTGTCTTGACGCCAGCAAGAAAATTCTTGACGGAATCTTTGGCGTGAATATTGGACATGGGGGTTCTCCAATCTTAGGAACGCGGCCAAATTTAGGAAAATTTACCCCCTTTGTTAAGGGTAAAAATGGGCTTTTATTATCTTTAATCGTACGAAAAATGTAAGTTTCTCCGTTTTTCGAGCAATCGGCATTCTCGCCGTACTGTTCTGGCTTTTCCGCAACACCTACTACCTGACCATGTGTTTATTCCTTGGCTTGGGCCGCGACACCGATAGCGAAAACGTGAAGGTGAAGGCAGCCGACCGTACACCAACGTTACCGCAAAAGCTTCGCCTGGGCGGAGGCCTCGTCGATAACCTATGGAATAATATAGGACACAGAATTGTGACCCGATAAATTTCTATCTTTTGTTACAAAAGACAGGAGGAAAAAATGATCAAAAAATTATTCATTTGTTTTACATTCTTCGCATTTATCGCCTGTGGAGATGACGAATCCAGCACATCGCCAGCACAAGAACCTTCCGAAAGTTCCAGTAGTGCAAAAGAATCCAACCTAACGGAATCTTCGAGCTCCGTATCTGACAAAGCAGGTTCAGAACAAGGCAAAAGTTCTGCGACAAACAATGAAAAAAGTTCATCGTCAACGGACCTCAGCAGCTCCAGCACCATTCCCACGATGAAGGAATGCGTCACGAGCGTCCGCTACAACGAAATCATCCCCTCCTGGGAAGAATATCAGGCATATAAAGGCAACAACTGCGATAAAGAAGGGCTCGTCCTGCTGACGGAAGACAGCAAGATACTTGTCACCTGTAAAGACGGAACCTGGAATTCCGAAATAATCAAGCCTTGCCCTGCAGGAACCGTGAAGAGTAGTTCTTCCTCGGAATCGCCTAAGTCTTCATCTTCAAATGCAATTTCGTCTTCGGCGGTGCAGATTTCCTGCCACCTTTACGACAAGGCTCCCACGGTTATCGGCTGTGAAGGCAAGTCGAAGCCCAATTGGAAATTCCTGAACCCGGACGTCGAATACCACTGCCTAGAGGACGAACGCGACGGTCAGTTCTACGCCACCGTTAAAATCGGAGAACAGACCTGGATGGCGGAAAACCTGGCTTACGCCGACGAAGAAAAAACGCCCAACCTGGCAGGCAACCATTGGTGCGATCCGGATGCAGACAGTTGCGCCCTGTACGGGCAGCTCTATAATTTCATGGGCGTCATGAACTTCAATACCGACGAAATGATGGAAGCCGGGTTGATAAAGGACACCCTTTTCGGAAAATGGGAAAATCCCCAGCAGGGAATTTGTCCTAGCGGTTGGCATGTTCCCACGATTTCTGAATGGATGACTTTGGGCAAGGCCGTTGGCGCGGAATGCGATGACGAAACCAAGACAAGTTTCCCAGATTGCAGGGAAGGAATCGTAAAACTGAGATCCACTTGCGGATGGCAATACGACTCTGACGGAAACGAAGACATTGCGACAAACGAATTGGGATTTGCACTCCTCCCAGTCAGTAACACCTACGGCTCGGAACTTTTCCCCAACGGGAAGCGCGCATACGTTTGGACATCTACCGCCAAATATTGTAGCGAATGCGCTAACAATCGTGCATTAGCTTACCACATCGTTGCAACCACTGGCAAGGACGGATACGGAGTCGATGAAGGGACTCTGCTCGTTCGAGGTCGCAGTCTGCGTTGCGTAAAAGACTAAATCCTGTCTAATTTTTCTATCTTTACGCCCGAAAATTCAACCTAAACCCCCAAGAGACTATGCTTTTCAATTTCGACATGATCCAGGGCGTCTACGCCCGCATTCCTGCCCGCGTTGAAGCTGCACGCAAGCAGCTGGGCCGTCCGCTCACCCTCGCCGAAAAGATTATCTACAGCCACCTGATCGATGGCGCCGAGAACAGGACCTATGAACGCGGCAAGGATTTTGCCGAATTCCACCCGGACCGCGTGGCCATGCAGGACGCTACCGCCCAGATGGCCCTCCTCCAGTTCACCACCGCCGGTAAGGCCCGCGTAGCTGTGCCGAGCTCCGTGCACTGCGACCACCTGATTATCGCCCGCGAAGGTGTTGAAAAGGACCTCCCCCGCGCCAAGGAAGAAAGCAAGGAAGTGTACGACTTCTTGCAGTCCGTCTCCGCCAAGTACGGCATTGACTGCTGGCTCCCGGGTGCAGGCATCATCCACCAGGTGGTGCTTGAAAACTACGCCTTCCCGGGCGGAATGATGATCGGTACCGACTCCCACACCGTGAACGCAGGCGGTCTCGGCATGCTCGCGATTGGCGTGGGCGGTGCAGACGCCGTGGACGCCATGGTCGGCCTCCCGTGGGAACTCAAGTACCCGAAGATGATCGGCGTGAAGCTCACCGGCAAGCTCCAGGGCTTCGCTACCGCCAAGGACATCATCCTCAAGCTTGCTGGCATCCTCACCGTTAAGGGTGGCACCAACGCCATTATCGAATACTTCGGCGAAGGCGCACGCAGCCTCTCCGCAACAGGCAAGGCAACGATTGCGAATATGGGTGCCGAAGTGGGCGCTACCTGCTCCACCTTCAGCTACGACGATTCCATGAGCCGCTACCTCAAGGTGACTGGCCGTGCCGACGTGGCCGCCGCTGCCGACAAGATTGCAGAACACCTCAAGGCCGATCCCGAAGTCGAAGCAAATCCGGAAAAGTACTTTGACCGCGTCGTGGAAATCGACCTGAGCACGCTCGTGCCGCACTTCAACGGCCCGTTCAGCCCGGACCGCGCCTACGCCGTGACCGACATGGCCGAAAGCCTCAAGGCCACCGAAACCAAGCCGGAATCTACTCCGGTCGTAAGTGCAGCCCTCATCGGTAGCTGCACGAACTCCAGCTACGAAGACCTCTTCATGGCCGCGAACATGATCAAGCAGGCCCTCGCGAAGGGTCTCAGCCCGAAGTGCCCGCTCCTCATCAACCCGGGGAGCGAACAGGTGCGCTACACCGCCGAACGCGACGGCCTCATCGACTTGTTCAAGCAGTTCGGTGCAACGATTATGACGAACGCCTGCGGCCCTTGCATTGGCCGTTGGGACCGTGCCGGTGCCGACAAGAAGGAACTCAACACCATCGTCCACAGCTTTAACCGCAACTTCGCGAAGCGCGCCGACGGCAACCCGAACACGCACGCCTTTGTGGCTAGCCCGCTCATGGCCGTGATTGCAGCGCTCAGCGGCGATATCCGCTTCAACCCGATGACCGACACCCTCGTGAATAACGAGGGCAAGGCCGTGAAGCTCGACCCGCCGGAACAGTGCGAACTCCCGCCGAAGGGCTTCGAAGTCAAGGACGCTGGCTACCAGGCTCCGGCAGAAGACGGCTCCAAGATTACCGTTTCCATCAACCCCGAAAGCAAGCGCCTCCAGGCTCTCGCTCCGTTCGCGGCTTGGGACGGCAAGGACATCGCTGGCGCCCCGATTCTCATCAAAGCCAAGGGCAAGTGCACCACCGACCATATCTCCATGGCCGGTCCGTGGCTCAACTACCGCGGTCACCTCGAAAACATTTCGAACAACATGCTCATCGGCGCCGTGAACGCCTTCAACGGCGAAACGAACAAGGTTCTCCCAGTGCGGTGAATACAAGGAAGTCCCCGAACTCGCCAAGATTTACAAGGCCAAGGGCACGGGCTCTATCGTGATCGGTGACGAAAACTACGGTGAAGGCTCCAGCCGCGAACACGCCGCTATGGAACCGCGCTTCCTCGGCGTGAAGGCCGTGATCGTGAAGAGCTTCGCCCGCATCCACGAAACGAACCTCAAGAAGCAGGGCATGCTCGCCCTCACCTTCAAGAACGCCGCCGACTACGACAAGATCCAGGAACAGGACGTGTTCGACATCGTCGGTCTCACCAAGTTCGCTCCGGGTTCCGAGTTCACCATGGTTCAAGGCGGGTTCGGCCCTCAACCTGATTCGCGCGAACAACAAGTAAGGTCCAAACCTGGCGGAGCTACCCACAAAAGCGGAAAATCTGTTCATTTTTTAAAAATAAGACAAAAACGTGACACTTTTTTCGCTTTTGATTATATATATTGAGGGTATAGCACCGTCGGGTGCCAAAAGATTTTATTTATTAAAAGGATAATTATGCTTTCTTACGCTGAAGCCTACAAAATTGCAGCCGACGTCCACAAGAACCAGATGGACAAGGCCGGCGGCCCCTACATTGATTTTCTGCAGAATGTCGCAGATTACCTCAAAAACAAGGGTGAATCCGAAGAGGTTCAGACACTCGCCATTTTGCAGGACTTGATTACCGATACGACCAAGAAAACCCCTGAAGAAGTGATCGCCATGGGCGTTCCGGCCGACATGGTCGAAAAGATCCAGAAGATGACTTACCACAAGAACCAGGGCTGGATCGACGAATACAGCTGCAAACTGATGGCCGAAGGCGTCCCCGCCGAAGAAGCTAACTACGAAGCCCGCGAAAAGGAATTCGTGAAGTTCATGGGCACCCTCAAGAACGACCCGCTGATGGCCAAGGCCAAGAGCGCCATTTTGAACGTGCTTTTGGAAGACAAGTACATCAAGCGTCAGGAACGCCGCGAACTCAAGACTAAGTTCCGCCTCAAGAAGTACCAGGCGGCAATCGAAGCCTTAGGGGTCTGAGCGACGAGGACGGCGCAAAGCGCCTCTGAGATTTTCAAAGCGGACTTTTAGTCCGCTTTCTTTTTTTTGCTCAAAGTGACCGCAGGTCGCGTGCTCACACCTCATTACTCCCCTCTTTTTCCACTAGCCGAAAAAGCCGTATTTTGCTATTTTTACGCGCGTAATTTAAGAGTCCCCGTAAACCATGCGGGGCAAAACAAAAAGGAACACAACCATGGCAAATAAAGTCTATAACTTTAGCGCAGGACCGTCTGTCCTGCCCGAACAGGCACTCAAGGAAGCATCTGCTGCATGCATCGACTTCGAAAACAGCGGCATCAGCATTCTCTCCATGAGTCACCGTTCAAAGCCGATTGAAAACATGTTCGCCCAGACGGAACAGTACCTCCGTGAATTGATGGGCATCCCTGAAGACTACGACATCGTTTTCCTCGGTGGTGGTTGCTCCCTTCTGTTCTGCATGCTCCCGATGAACTTCTTGGACCAGGACGCTACGGCAGACTACGCTCTGACTGGCGTTTGGGCAAACAAGGCTTACAAGGAAGCCAAGCAGTTCGGTAACGCTCTCGCCGCTTGCGACACCAAGTCCGAAACTTACAGCCGCATCGACAAGAACCTGAAGCTTTCCGACAACGCCACGTACCTCCACGTGACTGCCAACAACACCATCTACGGTACCGAATGGCACAACTTCCCGAAGCCGAAGTCTGGCTTCCTCATGGCTGACGTGAGCTCCGACTTCCTCGCTCGCAAGATCAACGTGTCAGACTTCGGCGTTGTGTACGGTGGCGCTCAGAAGAACATCAGCTGCGCTGGCGTGACTGTTACCATCATCAAGAAGGGCCTCCTCGGCAAGGTGAACCGCACGATTCCTACCATGCTGAACTTCCAGACCCACATTGACGCTGCCAACATGTTCAACACTCCTCCGGTATTCGCCGTGTACGTGATGAACCGCACCCTCAAGTGGCTCAAGGAATTCGGTGGTGTGGACGCTATCGAAAAGGTGAACCGCTCCAAGGCCGCTCTCCTTTACAGCGCCCTCGACAACTCCAAGGTGTTCGTCGGTACCGCTGCTAAGGAAGACCGCTCCATCATGAACGTTCCGTTCGTGTTCAACAAGGACGTTGTTGCAGCTGACAAGGCTGACGATCTCGCCAAGGAATTCCTTGAATTCGCTAAGGCTCGTGGCCTCCAGCAGCTCAAGGGTCACCGTTCTGTCGGCGGCTTCCGCGCTTCTATCTACAACGCTATGCCGGTCGAAGGCGTGCAGGCTCTCGTTGATTGCCTCGGCGACTTCGAAAAGAAAGTTCTCGGCTAATTAGCCAAGAACTTGGACTTGAGCGACAGCGAAAGTCCAACGTTTTAAGGCTAAAGCCAAGAGTGTCATCCTGAGCTCCGTCGCAAGACGGAGTCGAAGGATCTAAAAAAATTTAAGCCTCGGTGAAAACCGAGGCTTTTTCGTTTATAAAAAAGAGATGCCCGGTCAAACCGGGCATGACATTTCAAAAATTAGTCTTCGCTCTTCTTGAACTTGTTCACCACGTCAGGCACAATGTCCATGACCTTGGAGACAAGCGAACTATCCTTGCTAATGGGCATCACGCGCACATCGTCGCCCTTGATCACGAGGAAGGCTACCGGTTCCACCGAGGCGCCACCGCCAGAGGCAGAAGTATCACCCTTGGACTGGTGACCGCCAAAACCGAAGCCCACCGACACGCGGCTCACGGGCACAACGGTAGATTCACCGGCCTGAATGGGGTTACCGATAACCGTTTCTGCCTTAGTGATGAAACGGAGCTTTTCCAAAAGAGTTTCTGCAAGTTTTTCAATAGCCATGGCTTTAATATAACAAATAAAAGTTAAAAACGCGCCTCGAAAATGCGGTCGCTGGCGGTAAAGAACGTGCGTTCCAAGTCCGGCCAAGACATATAGCCCCAGACAACGGCGACTCGCCCACCGGACAATCTGCTTGCGATTCCGTAAGAGCCTTCGCCCGCTTCAAAGTAAACGCAATCATTTGCCGTAACAATCTCGTTTGGAGTCACCTGCTTAAGGCCCGACGCCCATGTTTCAAACGCATCAGATTCTACCTGGTCCCAACTGCGGGCCACATTCCAACGCAGGTTGCCGTCGCGGTAGCTTTGCACCAACACCGGGAAGGTTGACTTGACTCCCATGAAGAATCGGGTTTCTATAGAGGCACGGCCTTGTTCGCGGTGTTCAAACGGCAAGCTCAAGAACGCCTGCGGGAATCCGCCATGGTAGCCCGGGAACTTGCGCACGTAATCTTCGAGGTCAGCGCGCTCGTAACGGCGGTAGCTGTCGTGCCTAAAGATAAAGATGCGCTTGTCGGCGCGGAAACTCTGTTCCAAGAAATTGCCCCTCAGAATCGGGATGCTGCCTTGGAAATGTCCGCTGTTCATGTAATAGTCGAGCGCGTACACGTCGCTTTCGAATTCAAGCACCGACACACCAAGCGTATCGCCGAGCATGATGGCGTAGCGATAATCGTAGCGGCGTTCCAGCGAAGGAATTTCGGCATTCTTCGAAGAATCAGCCTTGAACGAAGCCGGACTCAATCGCTTGTAAGCAATCGAGGAATAATCGATCGGTTTTTCGACTTTCTTTTGACAGCCCGCCACAAGCGCGACAACGCATGCAACCAAAGCCATCTTAAAGAATCGAGTAGAAAAACACATAGCCACAATTTAGTAAAAATCATTCCGCGTAGCTGCAATATTCCCGCAGGGGGCATTTGCGACAATGGTCCGTAGAATGTCGGCAAATAAAGCCGTCAGTTCCGTCTTCCAGGTAAAACTGCAGGCTGTGTGCGGCCACGCAGGCGGTCAAGGCGTCGACCTTCGACTTTTTCACCTCGGCATTTTCGGACTGTTCCATCAAATGCTGTACAAGCGCCACATACATGTCCGTCGCGAGTTTCTGCTTTTGCGCGGGTTCCAAGTCCGCAAAGCCGTCGCTTGCAGGCCCAAGAATCGAAAGGTAGCGGCGAGCGCCCATGGTCAGCGGCAGGGGCGGCCATTTCGGAGAAGGCGCACAGTCGAGCGAAAGTCCCACCGGAGCGGGCGCGAGCAAGCGGTAAATCGCTGCGCAAACTTTCGGGCGCGGATTTCCCTTGCCCATAAAGTAAATTTCGCCTAAATCGCGCCAAATTTCTTCGGGCGTGCAGGACTTAAGCCATTCCTGCAAATTCCCGTGCCGGCGCACAAACAGCCCGACACTCCAGAAAATTCCCGCCACATTTTCGAACATGGACCAGGTGCGGCAACCGAATGCAGATTCTACGCAAGCTTCAATATCCTGCGCCTTCGGCACCGGTAACGTCCAAAGCTTTTCGCCAGGGAATTTTTCGTTCAACGCCTGCAAAAGCGTCACAAATTCCGGATAACAGACATCTTGAAAAAGCGCCGTGCCTAAAAGCGTCCAAGCGATGCGTTCGTTTGCGCCCTTTTCTTGCTTTGCAACCGTAAGAACCGGGTCATCGATTCGGGCAAACAACCGCACGAATTCCGCTGTCGCCTTGAACAACGCGGGCTCATCGTGAATAAATCGCTTGACCGAGACCATCGGCAAAACCTAAAATATTAGAGGGCCTCGCCCACCTTCACGGCAGTTCCCACACGGTTCTGGAAGAGTCCCGGATTCCTTTCGCGAATCTTCTTGTCGACCACGAGAATCACGGTGCTGCCCATTTCGAAGCGACCCAGTTCGCCGCCCTTTTCCACAGTGATTTTCTGGGCGGGTTTCCAGTCGTAACGCTTGCAGTTGCGCGGGAGTTTGCCCGCATTCACCAAGAGTTCGTCCGTGTAGGCAACCCCGATACGGCCCACGTTCGTGGCACCGACCTTAACCACCAGCATTTCAGAACCATCGTCCAAGCGGATATGGCTCGTGAGGCGTTCGTTAATGCAGAACAGGCCTTCCACGCGTTCCACGCTGCCGACATTCACCGGCCAGAGTGTACCCGGGCAGTAGCTTGCGTCCACCACTTCGCCCTTCACGGGGCTATGAATGCGGTGGTAGTTGAACGGAGCAAGGTAAATCGTTGCGAAGGCGCCACCTTCAAAGCGGGCAGCCATTTCTTCGTCGCGGAGCAGGTCCTTGAGCGTGTAAGTTTTGCCCTTAGCCTGAATCAGTTCCTGCCTCACATCAAAAGTTGCCGTCTGCGAAAGTACGCCGTCCACCGGCGACACAATTTCGGAATCAGCAATCGGGCGCATTCCCGGCTTGAGCCTGCGGATAAAAAGTTCACCAATGTTTGCGTAATGATCAATCGGAAATTCCGATTCTTCCATATTCAGCTTGTAGTAACTCGCAAAAGCATTGCGCATTGCCTTCGAAATCACAGGCAACTTGAGGCGAGTCAAAGCACCGAAGGCACGGCTAGCGGCATTCTTCGGCAACAACTTCATAAAGACATAAAAAGCAGTATTCATAGGGGCAAAGATAGAAAATAAAAAGGGGGATTCCTCCCCTTTTATTATCTAACGCACCTTACGGAGAAGCCGAAGTTCTTGGGTTTGGACATGTAGCCAAATGCCATGGATTTGCTGGTGAGGTACCACACGCGAGCGGAGCCCGGGGCAATGCCCTCGGAGGCGTCGTCGGAGCTCCAGAAGAAGGCGAATTTGGCGGTATTGCCGTAGGTTTCGTCGTCGAAACGGTTGCCAGCAGGCATCGCCGAGAATTTGAGAGTGTCGTTGCCGTTGGTGTCGCCCGACCAGCCGTAATCAGCCTTAATCAAGTAGCCCGCGTTAAAGTCGGCGCCTGCAGCAGTCCAGAGGCTTTCAAAGTCGGCGTGAGTCGGCAAGCGGAACCCGGCGGGGCAAGCCTTTTTGGCAGCATCCCAAGTGTAGAGCCTGCCGTAAACCATGCACTGGTCATCTTCATCTTTGTAGCAGAAACTGCCCTCGGTTTTGTAATTCAGATTGTCGCCCAGCCATTCGAGGCCGGCAATTTTCACCGTGCGGTACGTCTGCTTGTCGCGCGGGTCCTTGAACTCATTTTTCTTTTTAGACTTGGGCGCCGCCGAGGCGTAGGCTACAAACAAACTAACAAACAAGACCAGCCAGAATTTCATGGTGTAAAAATAGCATAATAAAGGGGTCTCCCCCGCACTTTTTTGCTATTTTCTACCCAAACTCAAGGAGTCCTATGCTTTTCAGACGAATTTCTGCCGCTACCCTATGCGCCGTAGCCATGAGCCTTGCAGCCCCCGATGCCGATTCCGGGGAAGACATGATGATTTTCAAGGCGATTCTGCAGAGCCCAGTTTTCAAGGATAACTTTGTGCAATCGTGTACCGCACAGTCCGTGGAATGGCTCGGTGCAAGCCAGGCCGACAAGACCTGCAATTGCGCGTTTGACCGCATGGTGAAAGACAGCAAGTTCATCAACCGGATCCTGAGTTCGATAAACAGCGAGAACATCGATTTTGAAAAATGGGGGTTCGACTTTATCGAGCCGTGCATTCCCCAGAGCTACCCCGCCGAAACAGACAAAGCCTTCGTGAAGGAATGCCTGAAGGCCGGTGATGTGGACAAAGCGACATGCGAATGCGTGCTGAACTCAATCAAGAAAGATTACAGCGTGCGCGACCTGATGAAAACCGCTTTCGAAGACCAAAAAAAGCTGGAAGTCGACTTGATGCTCAAATCGGCGCAGTGCCTTTCGAAATAATTTGGGAAATACCCCTATAAAAAAACTAACGGCATCCCCCCCAAGGGATGCCGTAGTTGGTGTTTGGGATGTTTGGTTTCGTATCCATAAGATAGATTCGTACAGGGGCAAAAGGTATAGTTGCAAGACACAAAGCGTTGTTGTGTTTTACAACACCCCAGGTCCCGTTTCAGTCTCAAAATGAGTCAAAAAGGCGTAATTTTTTGAAAAAATGGCATTTTTTTATTAAACAGCCCGCAATGGAATTGTTGTAAAACTGTTGTTTTGGAGCCAAAAAACGTCCAAAACGGCCAAATTTTCACATTTCGGGGCGTTGGCACGGCCTTTGCATATATATGGCGGTAAAAAAGAGAGGAAATTATGTCCGATTTTAATAACGATGCAGAAAAGGTGTTGGCCAAGGCGCAGAGCCTGCGTGACCGTTGCTCGCATTCCTACCTGGGTGCGGCCCATTTGGCAGTCGGGCTTGTAGAAGGCCCCGATGCCACCCTGAAGAAACTTTATAAATCCAAGGGCACGAAGACGAACGAACTCCGCGGCAAGCTGGAACCGTTCGTGCAGAAGATTCCGCGTATGGAAGGCGTGAACCCCGACGTGGAACCTGATAACGACTTGAACCGTATTTTGCGTGCTTCCGTGCAGGCGGCGCGTCAGGTGAACCGCATGGTGACCCCGGGTGACATGCTCGTGGCCTTGATGAAATTCTCGGGCGACCGTGGCCTTGCGAAGGTGTTCGAAGATGCGCTCGGTAGCGTCGAGGTCGTGGAAACCTGGCTGTCCGACCCGTTTGCGGGTGCCGCCAATGCCGAGGAACAGTCTCCGCTGAAACTCTACGGCCGTGAGCTTGTGGAAATGGCTGCCGATGGAAAACTCTCGCCGGTGATTGGCCGTGAAGAAGAGATCCGCCGCGTCATCTTGATTTTGAGCCGTAAGACGAAAAACAACCCGTGCCTGGTCGGTGAACCGGGCGTGGGTAAGACCGCTATTGTCGAAGGGCTCGCCGAGCGAATCTATCGCGGCGATGTGCCTGACGCTCTGAAGGGCAAGAAGTTGTTTGCGCTCGATTTGTCTGCCTTGATGGCGGGCGCAAAGTACCGTGGCGATTTCGAGGAACGTTTGAAAGCGGTACTCGACGCCCTTGAAGAAGATGGTAATACCTTGCTGTTCATCGACGAAATTCACACCATCGTGGGTGCGGGCAAGACGGAAGGCTCCATGGACTTGGGCAACATGCTCAAGCCGAAACTCGCCCGTGGCGAACTGCACTGCATTGGTGCGACGACCACGCAGGAATACCGTAAGTACATCGAGAAGGACTCCGCCTTGGAACGCCGTTTCCAGCCTGTGCAGGTTGACGAGCCGAGCGAAGAAGAATCTATCTCCATTCTCCGTGGCATCAAGGACGGCTTTGATGCGCATCATGGCGTGCGTCTGCACGACAATGCGCTTGTGGCCGCCGTGAAGCTTTCGAACCGCTACATCAGTGACCGTTTCTTGCCGGACAAGGCCATCGACCTGATTGACGAGGCAGCAAGCCTTGTGAAGACGCAGATGGATACGGTACCCGAAGCCTTGGATACCTTGCAGCGTAAGGAACTCCAGATGAAGATCGAGGAGCAGGCCTTGGCGAAGGAAACCGACGATACCAGCGTGAAGCGCCTGAAAGAGTTGCGCGAAGAGCTTGCGACGACGGATGCTGCTGTAAAGCTTATGCAGGACCGCTGGCAGGAACGCCGTGCGAAAAACGCCGAATTGCAGGGCCTCAAGAAGTCCTTGCAGCAGGCGAAGGACGAGATGGAGCAGGCCGAAGCCCGCTACGACTTGAACCGCGCCGCCGAACTCAAGTACAACAAGATCGTGAACCTCGAAAAGGAAATCGCCGCGAAGACCGAAGAAATCAAGAAGTCCGCCAGCGACGGCGACCTGAGCGAAGAGGTGACGGAAGAGACGATTGCCCTCGTGGTAAGCCGTTGGACCGGAATTCCGGTGACCAAACTTTGTGAAGGCGAAAAGGCCAAGTTGTTGCACCTGGATGAACGCCTGCATGCCCGCGTGATTGGCCAGGATGAAGCTGTGGAAGCAGTTTCTGAAGCTATCTTGCGTAACCGTAGTGGCCTTAGCCGCGAGAATGCGCCGATTGGCAGCTTCTTGTTCCTCGGCCCCACGGGTGTGGGCAAGACGGAATTGGCCCGTGCGCTTTCGACCGAGCTGTTCGACAGCGAAGCAGCACTCGTGCGTATCGACATGAGCGAATACATGGAAAAGCACAGTGTCAGCCGTTTGATTGGTGCGCCTCCGGGATACGTGGGCTACGAAGAAGGCGGCCAGCTGACCGAAGCCGTGCGTACGCATCCGTACTGCGTGATTCTGCTCGACGAAATCGAGAAGGCTCACCCCGACGTGTTCAATACGCTGTTGCAGGTGCTTGACGACGGTCGTTTGACCGACGGCAAGGGCCGTACCGTGAACTTCAAGAACACCTTGATTCTGATGACGTCGAACCTGGGCGCCGCTCATTTCCAGAACCGCGCAGGCGATGCGAAGCCCGTGACGCTCAAGGAAATCGAGCCGGAACTCCGTGGCTTCTTCAGACCGGAATTCTTGAACCGCTTGGACGAAGTGCTGGTGTTCCAGAGCTTAACGAAGCCGCAGATCAAGGACATCGTGAAGCTGAAATTCAAGGGACTCGCCGAACGCGCTGCCCGTCAGGATTTGCAGCTCACGCTGACCGACAAGGCGCTTGAAGCGATTGCCGATGGAGCCTACCAGCCAGAATTCGGCGCACGCCCGATTCAGCGTTACTTGGAAAGAAACGTGGAACGCCCGCTGAGCCATGCAATCCTCGCTGGCGAAGTGAGTGCGGCAAAACCGGTAGTCATTGACTACGATGGAACTGCGTTCACGGTGAAGTAATTTCTCCAATCATCCTCCTTCCTAACCAAAAGACCCGCCCCAGCGAAAACTGGAGCGGGTCTTTTTAATGGTAGAAAAGATTGCCGCGTTGCTACGGCTTCATGATTTTCGCGACATCGTCGTGAATCAAGCCGTTCGAGGCCATGCTCGTGTAGCCTTCATAAATCGGGGCAACTGGCTTGCCGCTTGCATCGAAAAGTTCCGTGATGCCGTCGATGGTGCTGAACTTGCCGCCCGCCTCCTTGAACAGGAGCGGATACGGGGCGATGTCCCACAGCGAAACGACAGGGTCAATCATGAGTTCGGCACGGCCGGCGGCCACCAGATAGTAACCATAGCAATCGCCCCAGCCACGATGCAGCTTGGCAGCCCGACGTACGGCAGCGTACTTTTCGCCGTAGCCCGCGGTTTCCATGGTATTCACGGTGCCCGAAAGCACAAGCGATTCCGAAAGGGTCGAAACCTTGGAGCAGCAGACTTCACGGCCGTCTAGGAACGCACCGCCATCCTTCACCGCCCAGACCGCCGTGTTCATCGCGGGAATGCGAATGAGGCTTGCAATCGGCGCGCCCTTCTTGTACAAGGCAATGAGCGTACCGAACAGGGGCACGCCATGAATGAAGGCCTTGGTGCCATCAATCGGGTCAATCACCCACTGGTATTCAGCATCGGGATTTTCAATTCCGAATTCTTCGCCAATCACGCCGAAACCCGGAGTTTCTTTTTCCCAGAACTTGCGGGCGATTTCTTCGGTGCTCTTATCGGCGATGGTTACGGGCGTGTTATCCTTTTTCCATTCCACGCCGACGCTCGCCTGAAAATACTTCATGATATTTTCTTGGGCAAGGTCTGCAGCCTTAAGCGAGATCTTCAAAAGTTCCTGATTTTCAGCAGTCGCTGCCATAACACCTCCGGCAATTAAGCCTGAGCCTTCCACTTTTTAACGAGGCTGACCAGGAGTTCATTTTCTTCGCGCTTGCCAAGCGTCACGCGAATGTGTTCAGGCAGGCCAAAGCTGGTAAGCCCGCGAACGATCATGCCGTTCTGTTCGAGGAACAGAACGAGGTCCTTCGCCTTCGCGCCAATGTGCACGCAAATGAAGTTACCCTGCGTCGGCAGCACCTTGAAACCGAGCGCTTCAAATTCAGGCTTCAAGTAAGCGATACCTGCGGCGTTGAGTTCAAGAGTCTTCTTGACGTGTTCCTTGTCGGAAAGGGCAGCGATTGCGGCCACTTGAGCAGCCTGGTTCACATCGAACGGCGGCTTGATTTTCCACATGGCCTTGATCACTTCGGCATTTGCCATGGCGTAACCGATGCGAAGGCCTGCGAGGCCGTAAATCTTGCTGAACGTGCGGTTGATAAACAGGTTCTTGTACTTGTCGAGCATGTCGAGAAGCACCGGGTAATCTTCAGCAGTTGCAAATTCGGAATAGGCCTGGTCGAGGAACACCAGCACATTGCTCGGCACCTTTTCCAGGAATTCAAGAATTTCAGACTTGTTATAGTAAACGCCAGTCGGGTTGTTCGGGCTGCAGATAAAGACCACGCGAGTCTTGTCGTTCACCGCCTTCAAAAGTTCCGAAAGCGGAGTCTTCTGGTCGCCCACGCCGACACCAATAAAGTCGGCGCCGTTTGAAAGCGTGGTGAACTTGTAGACCGAGAACGTCGGCGTAATGCCCACGCAATTGTCTCCCTGACGGATGAAGGCCTTGCCCACCATATCAATGATTTCGTCGGAACCGTTACCGATAACAATCTGGTTGGTATTCACGCCATAAAAATCGGCGATGGCGTTAATCAGCTTGGGAGCATCACCGCGCGGGTACAAGTGCAACGCGTCCGCGATTTCATGATAGGCTTCGACCGCCTTCGGGGAAGCTCCGAGCGGGTTTTCATTCGAGGCCAATTTAACGACTTTCGTAAGCCCGTACTTCGCACGGATTTCATCCATGGATTTGCCGGGAACGTAATCAGAAAGTTTCAAAAGCTCTGGACGCGGATCAATCATGATATCCTCTTTTTTTTGCGCCTAAAATTTAGCTAAATTGAGGCGCATGAAAATTTCCCATTTCATTATTTTTGTGTTAATAAGCCTTTGCATTCAAAACGCATTCGCCTTGGACCGAATTTGGAACATGCGTTACACCCTTGGCCCCGATGCTAGACCCTCGCCCAAGTTCGCTGCCGGTGTCGGACTCCGCTCTGATTTTGGAGACAACGTGCTCTTCCCCGTCAATATCATGGGCGCACTAAATAAGGAATGGGAATTGGGCGCCAAGGTGGACATGTACACCTACAACAAGCTCGACAATATGGAAGCCTCCATTGACCTCGGCGGAAGATACCGTATAGGAGCAGGCCGATTTATCGAACTCGACGGTTATTTTGGACTAAACCGTAACAACGAAAGCGCCTTGGTCATCACCTACGGTAAAGATGTCTATATCGCAAGCAATTTCTCCAATTTCTACGAAGCTCGCGCAGGCTTTTTGGAAGGCGTTACCGGCGAAGACGGCTATGTCAAATTTGAACTGGGAACGATTCCTACCCTCCATTTCGGTCACAGCGTCTTGTGCATGATCGAAATCACCTCTAGCGGAAGCGCCGGACACTTGAAAGACGATTTCATGGTCGATATCATTCCCAAGCTAGAAGTCGCTTTTGGCGGCACACGCGTTCGCCTGGAATTCGACATCGGCATCATGCAAGAAGAAAACAACGACCAGAAGAGTATCGGTCTGTACGTGCAGACAGCCTTGTAGTCATTACCACATCGTCTCTACCAACATTGTATCCTTCTTAAAGACGATATCGATCGTCCCCTTTTCTGCTGTATTCAAGTACGGAATCTTGAGCGAATCCAGCCTTTGAATCACTTGCTTACTCGGATGACGGAACCGGTTCTTGCGTCCACTCGAAATCACAGCGAGTTTCGGACTGACCGCCTTTAAAAACCGAAGGCCACTAGAAGTCTTGGAGCCATGATGTCCAAGCTTTAATACATCGCTTTTCAGGTACGCATCGGTTTTCATGATTTCCTTTTCGCCTTGCACCGTCAAGTCACCCGTCAGCAGCGCAGAATGACCTAACCCCTTCGCTCGGAAAGTGATACTTTGCGAATTCGCATCAATGCAGCGCTTAGTATCTGGGTGAACAACCTTAATTTCAAAGAAATTTTCCCTATACATGATTCCGCGAGAAATATCGCGAACAAGAACTCCGCGACGGTAAGCCTCGGCAATTATCTGCTGCCAATTTTCCTTATCATCGCCCCTCGCACAATCGGTAATCCAAAGTTCCTTGACGGGAAACATCTTGACAATCGACAAGGCTCCCCCAAAATGATCCTGATCCGCATGCGTAATGACCAAGGCATCCAGCTGATGCACCCCTATATGATGCAAATACGGAACGATAATATCTTTCCCGGAATCTTGACGCTTGATATCGCCCGCATCAACCAAGATGCGAGCCCCCGATGGGGTCGTAATCAAATGGCTATCACCTTGCCCGACATCGATTGTCGTCAATTTCCAGCTCGGATTTTCAACGGCTCCATACCCTTTAAATACGAAAAGGATTGCAAAAAGAAGCATGCAGCACAACGAAAAACGCCGAGCAATCCGATTCTTGCCCGCAACAGGAATCAAAATGAGCAACACCCCGCAAAGAAGCAAAATAGACGGATCAAAAGGGCCCACCGTCACCGAAGCCTGCGAAGAATCCGACAACAAGCGTGTCAAAAGAGACGCTAATCGTAAAAAGAACCTCGCCGCATAACAAAAATGTTCCCGCAAAAAATCAATCGGCGACAACAGCGCAAACAACCCCGCCTGCATACCCATCGAAATAGCAGGCACCACCACAATATTGCCGAGCCATGCAAAAGGCGAAAGCGTCTTGAAATGATGAATCAGGAAAGGAGAAGTCGAAAGAGTGGCGCATAAGGTCACATAAGTCGGTTCCACCACCAGCGACTGGAACTTCGCCCACCATTTATTCTTCTGCAATTCTTCGGGCAACTTTTTCAGCGGATTCCAAAAGCCTCCCATTAAAATGCCCATCGTCGCAGCCACCGAAAGCTGAAAGCCCGGATTCCAAATAACTGCAGGCTCCGGGAAAATGATAAACAGCAGCGCCACCCCTAAGCTATTCAGCGTATTCGCCGGTCTTTGAAACAATGCGCCGACCTGCGGCACGGCGAACATGATGACCGCCCGCCTTACGGCGGGAGATCCACCCGTCACGGGAATGTACAGGAACAATAAAAAGATCGCCACGATTCGCACCACCCGATGCGGAAGCCCAGTCGCCTTCAAGAATATCATCAGCATACCCGCCAAAAGCACCACATGAAAGCCGCTGATTGCCAAGACATGTACCAGTCCCGACCGCTGAAAGTCGCTGCGTAACGCATCGGGAATTCCCCCGCGGTCCCCCGCTAAAAGTCCAAGCAACAGTCCCGTTTCAGACGAATCCAAGTAGTCGCTAAACCGCGACGCAATCCACTTGCGGAATCGATAAAAGCTGCGTTCCGGCACCCAAGAGTTACGATAGACAGTCCAATGAATCAATTTCCCATATGCAACAAGCCCTTGCGACTTAAGCCAGCCGCGAGTGTCGAACGCTCCCGGTACCGTCGGCGGCATTACCGGGTAAAACGAAGCCTCGTAGCACAGAGAATCTCCGGGTAAGGGGTACTCAGGTAAAACGCGCTTTTCGGTAAGGCGAATTCGATGATGCAGCAAAGGCTCTCCCGTCACAGACTGCGTCGATAGAATAACGACAGCAAGCCCACTCTTCTTCTGTTGCACCGATTCCACAATTCCACAGGCTTCCGTTTGAACATCGGATTGCCGAGAAATCTCTCCTCGATTTACCTCTATTTCATGGCTCACTAAAGCGGTCACGATGCTGATCAAAACCACCCACTGAAGTTTCCTTGGAATCAAATGCGTAAACAGCGCTAAAACCGGCAGAAAAGCGCACGCATAAACAGGAACATCGAGACTTGCAAAAACCGCTGTCACCGTCACCGCACTCAACAAAGCGGGTTTTCCCATGAGCGGAGTCAGAAGGTTTTGCAAATCGGTTAAATTCTTATATTTTTTACTAGATTTCATAGATACAAAGCCCTTTAAAAGAGTCCCTATTCTATACACGCTTTTTTGGGCACATCGGAACCCCCTTTTTATGAAAATTTTTTGTAAAAAAATTCGCGCACTCGTTTTATTAGGCGTTATCGCACTCTTTGATGGCTGTGCCGACGACGACTCTCAAGAAGTTGTCCTGTACCCGGACAGTTCCCTTATTCAAGGACTTTACCCTAACGATTACGCCCAAAATGATTCTGCCGCCGCAAACCTCGCCCACGGCATTACATTGTCCGTACACCCCAAGGCAACTTATCAGCTCTCTTTTGATGTTGACCCCTCTTTCGAGCCCCCCAAGCTGCAACTTTTTAGAATCGTATTCAACAAGGACAGCACCGACGTGTGGGCCCATATGGTCCGTTCGCTCGAACCCGTTGTCGCAAACGGGCGATACATCTACTCCTTTGTCTGCGAAGAAAACGCGAACGCCATTTGGGCAACATCGCTCCTTCAAGACGACACATACTACCAGGGACGCGTATCCAACATCCGCTTTACTGGCGATGGTGCCTATTCCGAGAATTTTTCCATCAACTTGATTCTAGTCGGCAATATCGAAGAAGAACTTGACAGTTTTACCGTTAGCGAACTTTCGACAAGCCTGCTGCAAGAATTCCGCAAGCACTATTCATCCGTTACGATCGACACCCTGTACATCAACCGCGCCGAAGAGCACCCCACCTTAGGCAGCAAGTACCCCGCTAACAAGCCTTGGCTTGCAGGATACTCTTCCGAAGACACCTTTCTTTCGGAACTTGGCGGCTGGCCCGGCATAGAAAACGCCCTGGATATCGTATTGGTTCACCGCATCAACAACGAAAACATTCTGGGCTATTCAAAATTATTCAGCGGAAACCTCGGTAAAGGATACGGAAGTACAGTCGTTTTGGGAACTCACCTCAAAACAATCATTGGCGAAGAACCTATTTCGATGAAAGACATTGTCGAAACCGGATTGCACGAAACAGGTCACTTCTTTGGACTCCGCCACACGACCGCTACCCTGGCAGACATTGAAACCGTCTACAAGGGTTACGATTTTGGCGACTATTCGAACCTGGAAGACGGACTTGACGACACCCCGAACTGCAACAAAACCTCCATCAGCAGCCTTAAGACCATTCAAAGTACGGACATTTTCAAGCCGCGCACCATGCAGCGCATTCGCATTGCCGACAACAGTTCGTTTAAGGCCGACAACTGCCCGGACGCAAGCAACTACATGTTCCCGGTTACCGTACAAAACCAGACACTTTCGTTTAGCCCACAGCAACTTGAAATCATTCGCAAGAACTTAACGATTTTCCCGCACTGACCCGATATGAAATCGTCTCAATTTTCTGAAAACGCACAACTTTTGGCTTTCGTGTTGCAACCCGGTGCCGAATGGCTTCCCGAAGTGATTGACGCCTTGGAACGGACATGGGGAAAAATCCGCCATAAAGGAAAGCTTTTCGCTTTCGACAAAACGCCTTATTACACGCCCGAAATGGGCGAAGGCCTGTACCGTGGCGTCATTTCGTTTGAAAAAGAGATTCCGCCCGAAACGATTGCGCAAGAAAAGGAACGCAGCAACGCCTTGGAACTCACCATGGCACAGGCATCAGATCCCAACGCCCGCAGAGTGAATATCGACATCGGCTACATGGACTTGGACAAGGTAGTACTCCCGAGCTACAAGCGAGGCCCTTTCAAGCTTTACGCCGGCAAAGGCGTGTGGCTTGACATGCTTTTGACTTATGCCAAAGGAGAATTCCACCCCACGGCATGGGCATTCGAAGACTTCAAGCGAAACCCCTACCAGCACGACTTACAGCTCATTCGCGAAAGGTTCAAAAAAGCGGGCGGAGGAAAAGCTCCGTCTAACGAAACGGCGGTACGGCTTTGAAAAATCTGATCTCGATTGTCGTAGGCGTCATCGTCTTGCTTGTTGGAGTCCGCTGGTTCATGCAACAGTCGGCAGCCAAAGAAGCTTTTGACAAGCACGAAGCGTTAATCGCCGAGACAAACGAGTGCCTTGAAATGGCCGAATGGAACTGTGCCGAAAAGAACGTGCGCACGCTCCTCAAGGAAACTCCCGACGATCAAAACTTGCAACTGCACTTGGCCGGAATCCTTTTCGAACAGGAACGCTACGAAGAATGCATCGCCTACGTTCAGTCGCGCAAGTTTAAGCACGGCGACCTGGATTTTCTTAAACAGAAATCCGAATCGCTGATGCGCGAAATGGCTGAATTGCAGCTGGAACGTTCCATGCATTTCCGCGTGGAATTCGAAGGGCGCCCTTCCCGCAGCGATGTGATGGAAGCGCTCTCGGTTCTTGAAGTCGCCTACGATTCACTTTGCAGGCTATTCGATTTTCACCCCGAAAACAAAATGCACTTGGTTCTTTACGAATCGTCGCAATACCAGGGAATCGGGCCACGCCCAGAATGGGTGGGGGCCGTATTCGACGGCAAATTACGCATTCCGGTGAACGTGATGGCATACCGTGAAATTTACCGCCCGATGTTTTTCCACGAGTTGACGCACGCGTTTGTACGCGCCATGACGCGCCACCATGTACCGCTGTGGGTCAACGAGGGCATAGCCCAAGTGATTGACGCATCTCGCACAGGCATGGCAAGGCCTGAAGGCGGCTCCCCCAGTATCGAAGCGCTTACAACGCCGTTCGTGAACGAAAACAACACCTCAGCGGCAGTCAAACTCTACTGGTATTCGCAAGCCATGGTTGAACGGCTTTTAGCACGCAATGCAAGCCTCGTACACTTTAGGGATTACATTCAAAGCATGCGGCAATTGGGCGACGAAGAAGCTCTCCAGAAATTCTATGGCGTAACAACGCAACAGTTGCTCGACGAAGTAAGGTAATTTTGGCAGCGGAGTTCTTATGGCAAATCGCAAAAAACACATCGTGATTCTTGCAACCGGTGGCACCATCGCAGGCGTCGGTGAACCCGGCAAAAATACGGGCTACGTGTCCGGGCAAATTTCTGCCGAAGACCTCGTCAAATCCGTGCCCGAGCTTTCGGATTACGCCGAAATTACGGCCGAGCAGATTTGCAACGTAAATTCCGACGACATCACGGACAAACTCTGGATTAAGCTTTCTAACCGCATCACGGAACTTCAAGAAGACGAATCAGTCGATGGAATCGTCGTGACTCACGGCACCGACACCATGGACGAAACCGCCTACTTTATCAGCCTGACGGTCAAATGCGAAAAAGCCGTCATCGTGACAGGCTCAATGAAGCCCGCCACCGCCAAAAATCCAGACGGTCCCGAAAACTTACTCGGTGCCGTTCGCGCTGCCGCAGGCTTTGCCGTCGATGACGATCCGCCAGCAAATTTAGTGTGGGTATATTTTGCAGGCGAACTCTTTGATGCGCGCAATGTGCAAAAATGCTCCGCCTCGGCGATTAATGCCATGGGCGTCAACGCTCCCGGCGAAGGTTCCAACTGGAACGCCCTCAAGGAACAGAACTTCTTCGATGTTTCCAAGCTCGAAACCCTCCCCCGCGTGAATGTAGTCTACTTCACCGTAGACGCAAATCCGAAGATTCTGGAATACGCCGCCTGCGTTTCCGACGGCCTCGTGATTGCAGGCGCAGGCTCCGGCGAATTCAGCCTTGCGTGGGCGAAAGTCCTTGAAAGCATCGACATTCCAGTAGTCATCGCAAGCCGCACACACCACGGACTTGTGACTCTGAACGAGTCACTTGCGCCCGGCCGCATTTGCGCCGGTCGCCTCGCCCCGCAAAAGGCGGCAGTCCTCCTCAAGCTCGTGCTCACACAAACTAGCCGCACCGACGATATCAAGCGCGTTTTCGCCTTATAAAAGACCATAAAAAAGACGCGGTTTTACCCGCGCCTTTTTTAGCTTCACAACATAAAACACGAATTAAATCGTCTCGACGCTCTTCACGTCGGCGCTGTAATCTACGCCTTCGATGTCAAAACCGTTGGTTGCCAAGAAGTCGTGACGATAACCTTCCAAGTCGCCCACCTGAGCAAGATTTTCTTGCGTGATAGTCGCCATACGCTTATTCACTTCTTCTTGCACCTTCGGGTCCAATTCCCAGTCGTCAATACGAATCAGATGTTTTTCATCAGTCGGAACGGCACTACCCGTATAAAGGCGTTCGTTCATCAGGCGTTCCATCTGTTCGATACAACCTTCGTGACTTCCCTGTTCCTTCATCACCTTAAAGAGCACCGAAAGGTACAGAGGGATAATAGGAATCACGGCACTCGAGCGCGTGACCAGTCCCTTGTTCACAGACACGTAGGCTTCGCCCTTTAATTCCTTCTGGAGTTCCGCGTCAAGTTCCCTAGCAGTTGCTTCCAAGTGCTTCTTGGCGCCACCAATCGTACCGTCGCGATAAATCGCATGCGACAAAGCCGGGCCAATGTAAGAATAGGCAACCGTCTTCACGCCTTCGGCAAGCACGCCTGCAGCCTTGAGCTGACGAATCCAAAGAGCCCAATCTTCGCCGCCCATCACCTTCACGGTGTTCGCCATTTCTTCTTCGTTGGCGGGCTCTGCGCTAATCGTGCTGATTTTACCAGTCATGCAGTCAATCGTTGCGCCCGAGAAAGTTTCGCCAATCGGCTTCAACACGCTGCGATAAAGCGTTCCGTTGTCAGGATCCACGCGCACGCTCGATGCCACGCTGTACACCAGCAAATCGACCTTACGACCCATCTTGCTCAACGTATCAATCACATTCTTGCGCATTTCGTGGGAGAACGCATCGCCGTTAAACGTTACCGCTTCGAGACCCGCTTCATGAGCGAACTTGTCAAAAGCCATGTTGTTGTACCAGCCAGGCGTACCCGGTTTCTGGCGAGGTTCATCAGTACCTTCTTTTTCAAACGACACGCCGATTGTCGCGGCACCAAATTCAAAGGCTGCAGAAATTCGGCTAGCAAGTCCATAACCTGTTGAGCAACCAAGCACAAGAACCGTCTTCGGAGCATCTTTCGGAGTTCCGCGTTCAGCGCGCTTCTTTTGTACGTATTCAATTTGGCGCTTCACATCCATGGCGCAGCCCTGAGGATGGGCATTCACGCACATATTGCTGCGGATCATCGGTTCAATTACCATCTTTACACCTCTTTCTTAACTATTTGTTTACAAACCGCGCCAAATGTAGCAAAGAGAGGCCTTTTTTTGAACCCTTTTGGAGCCTTCCCCGTCCTTTTTGTAAGGAAAAAGTAATTTTATAACCTTTTTGAAAGTTTGAGCTAAATCATAAATAAAAGCTATAACTAACTATCACCATATAAACAATATTCTTCGTTTTTCTTCATTTTTAATTAGTCATTGTTCATTATTTAGCCCTAATTTGGGCAACCATTTTCTAAATTTATGCATATGAGTGAATTTTTGCATAAAAACAGCGTCGGCCCCGTAGTTCCCCAGACTTTCGAAAAAGATTATGGCGAACAGGGCTTCATGCTGGAGTGTGGTAAGACACTCCCGGCGCTGACGATCCGTTACGAAACGTACGGAACACTGAACGCAGACAAGAGCAACGTGGTCTGGGTGTGTTCCCCGTTAACAGCCGATGCCCACGTAGCCGGATACTATACCGAAAACGACAAGAAACCCGGTTGGTGGGACGCCTTGATTGGCCCCGGAAAACCGGTCGACACAGACAAATTCTTTGTCGTATGCAGTAACATTTTGGGCGGCTGCAAAGGCACAACTGGCCCCGCCTCTATCAACCCGCGCACCGGCAAGCCCTACGGCAGCACCTTCCCGATGATTACGATCGGCGACATGGTGAACGCCCAACGAGAACTTGCCAAGGGACTCGGCATCGATCAGCTCTGCTGCGTGATCGGCGGTTCCATGGGTGGTTTCCAGGCCATGAAATGGGCCATTTACTACCCGGACCTTGTACGCCGTTGTATCGTGATTGCAAGCTCTCCGCGTTTCAGCAGCCAGGCACTCGGTTTTGAAATCGTCGCCCGCGACGTGATTACGCAAGACCCGAACTTCAACGGTGGCGACTACTACGAATCCGCCCACCCCGATGTCGGCCTTTCGAACGCCCGCAAACTCGCCCACATTACCTACCTCAGCGCTGTGGGCATGGAACAAAAGTTCAAGCGCGCTCAAGACCAGGAAAGCCGCAACCACGCAGTCACCTACAGCACGCCATTCGATCTGAATCTTCCGCTCGAAAGCTACCTGCGTTATCAGGGTGCCAAATTCGTGGACCGCTTCGACGCCAACAGCTACCTGCACATTGCACATGCTACAGACAGCTTCGATCTCGAAACGGAATACGGCTCTCTTGAAAACGCTTTCAAGGGCGTAAAGGCTGAATTCCTGAACGTGAACCTCAGTACCGACTGGCTTTTCCCGCCGCATGAATCACGCCGTATTACAAGCGCACTCTTGAATGCCGGCAAGGTCGTTACGAGCCTCGAACTCGACACGCAATTCGGTCACGACGGCTTCCTCATCGAAGTCGGCGACCTCGGAAAGGCCGTGGGCCGTTTCCTCGACAGCAAGATTATTCCGACCTCGACCGATACGCAGGTCATGCCGGTATTCCATAACACCGAAGACTTCGACTACATCGGAAGCCTCGTCAAGGAAAATAGCAAGGTGCTTGACCTCGGTTGCGGTAACGGCGAACTGCTCGATTTCTTGAACAAGAAAAAGCATGTTGAAGTTCTCGGCATCGAACGCAACTTCAAGAGCATCATGGATTGCCTTGAAAACGATGTGCCCGTGATCCAGCGCGACCTCGACGAAAGCGGAATCAGCGACTTTAAGGACAACAGCTTCGACTACGCAATTATCAACCGCACCATTCAAGAAATCCGCGACCCAGTCGCCCTCTTGAATGAACTCTTGCGTGTGGCCAAGCGCGCCATCGTGACCTTCCCGAATTTCGGTCACTGGACAACTCGCGGAAGCCTGATGCTGCGCGGTCGCATGCCGAAGTCCAAGGAATTGCCTTACGAATGGTATGACACGCCGAACATCCGTGTACTCACGCTCAAAGATTTCTATACTCTTTGCGAAAAGGAAGGCCTGAAGGTCGAAACCATTCATTACCAGAACGAACACAAGTTCAGCAAGTTCCTGACGGCTATTGGCCTCACGACCTTCGGTGCTGAACACGTGATTGCTATGGTGAGCAAGAAATAAATTTAGGGATTAATTATGGCTATTTTATCGATGACAGGGTTTGGGAAGAGCGAGTCCATGTACCAGGGCGCAAGTTGCGTGATTGAAGTCCGCAGCGTGAATAACCGCTTTCTGGATATCTCTTGCAAGTTGCCCAAGAACCTGGCCTACCTCGAAAATAGTTTCAAGAACCAGATTAAGGACAAGCTGGTTCGCGGTTCGGTCATCTTTAGCGTAACACTTGGCGCAGGCACCGGCGGAAACATTCCCGTCTCCTACAACGACGACGCCATTAAAAAGTTTGTCGAAATCACGCACGCCATGCAACTGAAGTACCACATTGCAGGCGACATCCAGCTGGAACATATTCTGGCCCTCCCCGAAGTATTGCAATTCACCGATGCCGACGCCGACTCCGAAGCGCTTGAAAAGCACCTCGCCGCCGAACTCGACAAGGCTCTCGACCAGGTGAACGAAATGCGCGCCAAGGAAGGTGCAAACCTCGCCCGCGATCTCGAAGGCCGCGTGAATCACTTGAACGCCGTTCTCGACAAGATTGAAGTTCTTGATCCGCAGCGCATCGAAGTCTGGAAAGACAAGTTCAAGGAACGCATCAACCTGCTCTTGAAGGATAGCGAAATCGACGACGTCCGCCTGCTGCAGGAAGCCTGCATCATGGCCGACAAGCTCGACATCCACGAAGAAATCACGCGTTTCCGCAGCCACAACAAGCTTTTCCTGAACGCCCTCAAGGAAGGCGGCGCCCAAGGCAAGAACCTCGGATTCATTCTGCAGGAAATGGGCCGCGAAGCCAACACCCTCGGCACCAAGTGCCAGAGTGCCGACATCGCCGCCCTTGCTATCGAGCTCAAGAACGAAGTCGAATGCATCCGCGAACAATCGCTTAACATCGCTTAAGGCGAGTGTTGCGGGCAAGCTTGCTTGCCCATGACCGAGCCGAGCGAGGCGCGCTACAAAGTAGCGCCACATCGCCTAATCGCGAACGTTTTCAAGCCATTAAAAAAGGCGCTCACCGGAGCGCCTTTCTTTTTTTTCAATTTAAATCGAATTAGTCCTTAATGCAACGCAAGCTTGCGCCGTATTCCGGATTAAACTTTTCGAACTTGGCGATATCCTTGTCGTGGAAGAACACGAGTACTTCGCCTTCAGCCGTCCAGAAGAAAGCCTTTTGACCAGCAGCTTCGAACTTACGTTCCTTCAGCGGGACATCGCTCTTGGCAAAGTGACCACCACCGGCCTTAGCACCGAATCCGAGTTCATCCTTGCCGTTGCCATAATTGTTGGTACCCTTGATCGGATCCCAACCGTAGCCAGCCTTCAGCACGACACCCACCGGCTTTTCCTTGCCAGCAAAAGTGAGCAATTCATTCCATTCCTGCTTGGTCGGCATGTGGAATCCTTCAAGGCAAGCCTTCTTGGCATTTTCAAAGTTATAGAGACGACCCCAATGGTTGCACTGCGAGCAAAGCGAGCCCGTAGCGGTACCGTAGTTCATATTTTCGGCGGTCCAAAGCTGCGAGCCAATGCGAATCCATTCATAAGAGTAACCGTCGCGCGGGTCCTTGTAAGAACCGCTCGTTGCCGGTTCACCGTTTTCGTCAAAGTATTCGCCGAAAGCAATCTGCTTGTTCTGCTTGTATTCAGCCTTCGAGGCAACTTTACCGTTCTTATGGTAGCGAATCACCGGGCCTTCAATGTAGCCGTCAGCATAGGTGTATTCCGCTTCAGGTGTTCCGTCTTCGTAAAATTCCTTCACAACCCCTTCGCGGCGATCATTCACATAATTCGCTTCACGCTTCAGGTTGCCGTTTTCGTAGTATTCCTTTTCGGGACCTTCCTTCTTGTCCTTGACATAGGTCGTCTCGATACGAATTTTTCCGCTAGGGTAATTTTCAACGCGCACATCTTCGCAAGCGCTGAAAACCATAGCCGATGCGAATACGCCCGCAAGAACCACCGGACGCATCAGGTAATTTAATTTGTTCATTTTCTACTCCTTTTTTCTAGAATCTGATTTTTCCAGAAGTGGCCAAAAGTCCAATCAGATAAAGCATTCCGTCGTAATAACGCCAGAAACGATAAGGCACTGAAAGTGCAGCCAAGTCCTTTACGAACGGCTTGATGCGCGGGTCATCGGCCGGCAGCACCTGGGTTGCAGCGGCGTTCATGGCAATCACGCCCGGAGTGGCGTTACGGCCAGGGCGCGGGAAATCGCCACCGTCAATGGAATAATCCGCCAGGTAGGGGCGCTTGCTGTTAAAGTAATTCAAAAGCTTTTCGCAAATTTGCTTTTCGCATTCGTGCCCTTGGAACAAGGCATAATCCAAGCTCAAGTTCATCGCCACGCGCCAGGCATCGCCACTAAAGCAATCGCTTTCAGGATACCACGGAGTAGCTCTCGGAGTACCGTCGTATTCCGAATACTCGCTACAAAGGCCCGTTACGGGATGAGCCGCTTTCTGAATATATTCAAGACTTTTTTCTACAGTCGTATACCACCTTTCATCTCCGGTCGCTTCTGCAAAAGCGCGGTAGAAGGCGATAGTGTTGTAGCTCGGGTCCGTAAAATCGTTGCCCAATACAGGAGAGAACTTCACCAGATTGCGTTCCGGATCAATCATCGGGCCTACAATTCCGTTATTCGGCTTGTTGCGCATCCAATTAATGAGGCCGATGGCTTCGTCTTTGAGGTCAGGACGATTGAATTTTTCTGCCGCAATCAAAAGCGCCATGGCAAAGTATTCTTCACCATCGGGAGCAGCACCCGGATCCATCTTGCTAAAATCGGTCGTCGAAACCTGCCACGCAAAATATCCCACGTGCGGACCATCATCGTTTCGCAAATAGCGCTTCGAGAAATTCCACAATTTATCAAACTGGCGTTCATGGCCTGTCAGAGCGGTAATGTACATGCCGTAGCTCATGCCTTCGGAACGAATGTCGTCATGACCGATATCGATGATATAACTCATGTCATCAGAAGCGTCGAAGCAGACTCGTTCATTGATCGGGTCACCTTCAAATAGCTTGCTATAGGCATTTTGTATAAGTTGAGCCGCAAAACTAGGACCGTAGCCGGCCTCAACAAACATATCACGCGGAGTGAGTCTTTGCATCATATACCTTTATCTTTTTTTACCACAAACAACCTATTCCATAAGATAAATAATTTGTATTTTACTGTTGTAAAGAATAAGTCTATATGGAGTCTTTTATGACAGATATGCTGATTTTGGGCTACGGCCCTGCAGGAATTTCAGCCGCACTCTACGGATTGAGAGCCGGTCTATCCGTTCAACTAGTTGGTAAAGACGGCGGAGCCTTGGCAAAAGCCCACATGATCCAAAACTACTACGGACTTGAAAAGCCCCTTACCGGCGAACAACTTTTGGAAGTGGGACACAAGCAGGCAATGGCTCTTGGCGCCAACATTGTCGACGACGAAATCACCGACCTTATGTTCGACGGCACCGGATTTTCGGCAAAAGGCCTCATTGGCGAATACCACGGAAAAGTTTGCATCATGGCAACTGGTGCCGCACGCAACAAGCATCCTGTCGCCGGCATGGCAGAACTGGAAGGCCACGGCGTGAGCTACTGCGCCGTATGCGACGCATTCTTCTACCGTCAGAAAAATGTAGCCGTCTTGGGAAGCGGCGAGTACGCCCTCCACGAAGTCCAGGAACTTTTGCAAGTCGTCAAGAGCATCACGCTCCTTACAAACGGAGCCGCCTTGGCCACATCATTCCCGCCCAGCGTCCGCATCGAAAATCGACACCTGCAGTCCCTTGTTGGCGAAGGCCAGTTCAAGGGAGTCCACTACGAAGACGGCACCGAAGAAAACTTCGACGGGTTATTCGTAGCACTCGGAAGTGCTAGCGCAACCGATCTTGCCAAAAAAGCCGGCGCAGGCTTTGACGGACCCACATTGGTTCTCGACAACGATTTCCAGACAACACTCCCCGGCCTCTTTGCCGCGGGCGACTGCACCGGAGGCACGCTCCAAGTTGCTGTTGCCGTAGGCGAAGGCGCCAAGGCAGGACTCGCCGCTATCAAATATCTGAGAGAACACCGAGAATAAAAGCAATGCGCCGAATCACGCTACTCACAAATCCCGATAAATGCAATTTGCGTTGTGCGCTTTGTTTTTTAAGACAGCAGGGCATCGTATCTTACTCCGGCGAAATGCCTTTTGAAATCGCCAAGAAGGCCATTGAAAAATATAACCCCCAAGAGGTAATCCCCTCAACCATGGGGGAACCATTACTTTATTCAAGATTCGAAGACTTGTTGCACCTTTGCGAAATGACCGGCATCAAGATGAACCTCACTACCAACGGGACATTCCCGGGTAAATGGGGCACGCCTTCGGTCATGTTCGAACTCGTTCAGGCATGCAGCGACATTAAAGTCAGCACACTCGCCTACGAAATGGGCGGATTTTTGCGCCACCTATGGCGCGAAAACGTAGAAAAGCTTATCGAATGCCGAAAAAGGCGACAAGATTCCAGCGCTACCGTTTCACTGCAGGTGACTTTGCACCGTGAAAACATTCAAGATGTCAAGGATATTCTCACCTGGGCCGAAAAAGCAGGCGTTTACCGAATCAAGTGGAATCCGGCCGTATTCATTCCGAATACATCGCCTATCATCGAAAAGCGTTTTAAGCTGAGCAACCAAGAACTCGAAACACTCCGACTCGAACTCCTCGAAGGCTCACTCCATTCGGATAAAATAAAGTACGAAGGTTCCCTGTTCCTAAAGGATCCTACCGAAGAATGCCCCATGAGCGGTTCCTGCGAAAAATGCCCCTTTACAGACGAGGTATGGATCTGGCCTGACGGTCATGAAGACCGCTGTCCCAATCCTAAAAAACGCTGGCGTAAATTTTAACGTCCACCGACCAGAATCTGGTCTACCTTAATAGAAGGCTGTCCGACAGTCACCGGAACATGTCCAGAACTTGCACCGCAGACACCTGCGGCAAGTTCCCAGTCAGAGCCCACCATGCTAATGCGGGGCATGATTTCGTGGCCCTTGCCAATCAAAGTCGCACCGCGCACCGGTTCGCAAATCTTGCCGCCACGAATCACATAGCCTTCGTCGACCGCAAAATTAAATTCACCTGTTGCCGGATTCACCGAACCGCCTGCCATACGGGCTGCATAGAGACCGTTATCGACACTGGCAATCATGGAATCCAGAGTGTCTTTACCGGGAGCGATAAAGGTATTGCGCATACGGCTTACCGGCGCATACTTGTAGCTTTCGCGGCGGGCAGAACCCGTGCGAGCAATTCCGACTTCCTGGGCGCCCACGCGGTCGCTCATATAAGTCTTCAAAATACCGTTTTCGATCAAAGTCGTACGCTGTGTGGGCGTACCTTCGTCATCGAAATTCAGACTTCCCCACACGCCATCCATGGTACCGTCGTCAATTGCGGTCAAGCAAGATTGGCCAATCGCTTCGCCAATCTTTCCACAGAACGGGCTTGCACCGCGACGGACCGATTCCGTTTCAAGCGGATGTCCGCAGGCTTCGTGGAAAATCACACCGCCAAAGCCATTGCCCATCACGACAGGCATCTGGCCACCCTTAATGTAGCCTGCCGAAAGCATGCGCAACAGGCGTTCCGTTGCTTCGGTCGCTAGATCTTCGGGAGAATAATTTGCTAAAAGTTCATAACCGCCCAAGGCGCCAGGAGCCTCGTGCGTTGTCAATCTTTCGGTTCCGTCGGATACCGTCACAGTCACGTTTACACGCAAACGAGCGCGATTCATCGACAAATTCAACCCTTCGCTGTTCAGAAGCGAAATCGTAGAGCATGAATCCGTCACCGAAGCGCCCACTTGCACTACTTTATCCGAAATTTTGCGAGCAGTCTGGTCTGCACGGAACAAAAAGTCCTGCTTGACCGCCTGGCCAAGCACTCTCGGATCCTTAAAGGCGGCTACATTGTAGTCTGCCACACGCTTTTCGGGCGCAAATTCAATCGGAGCCTTACTCATCTGGGCGATGCGGCCAAAAGCGAGCGTCTTTACGAGCTTTACCAAAGCTTCTTCAGAATCGTCGCTCGTAAAGCCGTAGAGCACCTCGGTTCCGTAAATCAGTCGGATTCCGATACCGTACTCGGTGCCTGCTGTTGCGGACTCAATTTGACTAGACTTTAATCCAAGCGTCGAGCTGCGCGTTTCTTCTTCGAAAATTTCGACAAAGTCCGCCCCAGCGCTTTTGCCCGCTTCAAAAATCTTGACCGCAACAGATTGATTCAAACTACACCTCGCCGTTCATCTTCTTGCGCACCGGGATTCCCGCCGCAAGCATTTCTTTCTTGATTCCAGGCACCGTGTAATCGCCAAAGTGAACCATCGAGGCAACCAGCGCTGCATCGGCAGACGTCTTGCGGAACAAGTCCACAATGTGCGCCGGAGTTCCGGCACCGCCGCTAGCAATCACCGGCACCTGTACTGCACGTGCCACCTGGTCTGTAATATTCAATTCATAGCCGTTACGAACGCCATCGGTATCGATTGCGTTCAAGCAGATTTCACCAACGCCCAAGTCCTCGGCCTTCTTGGCCCATTCCACGGCATCGATGCCCATCGCCTGGCGACCGCCACGAATATACACTTCGTAGCCACTCTTGAACTTGTCCGAAACGCCAACGAACTTGGCATCCATGCCCAAGACTACGCACTGGCGACCGAAAGCCTTCGCGCCTTCGGCAATAATTTCAGGGTGCAACACGGCAAGACTGTTCACGCTCACCTTTTCGGCTCCAGCCAAAAGGGCTTCGTGCATATCGTCCAAGTTACGAATACCGCCACCCACCGCAAACGGAATAAAAACACGGTGAGCGATTTGGCGGATCATCTCCATATCGCACGGACGATTTTCGGCACTGGCCGTAATATCGTAAAACACCAATTCATCGACACCGTCAGCGCTGTACTGCGCGCCCATTTCAACCGGGTCACCGATATCGATATTACCCTTAAACTTGACGCCCTTCGTCACCTTGCGGTTGCGGACATCAAGACATACAATCAATCGTTTAGTCAGCATGAGTATTACAGGTTGCGGTCGATAACGCCTTTAACAGTCGCCTTCGGAACGGCACCCACCACATTGCCCACTTCGACTCCGTTCTTGAAGAGCTTCATGTTGGGAATGTTCGTGATTCCGAAACGAGCGCAAATATCGCTCACGCCGGCATCGTCCACGTTTATCTTTGCAATGATTGCACGACCATCGTATTCATCGGCAAGTTCATCAATCACAGGGCCCATCATCATGCACGGGCGGCACCAGGTTGCCCAGAAGTCCACAAAGACCAACTGACCCGATGCAATGACCTTGTCAAAATTTTCTGCAGTCAAATGAATTGCTGGCATAAAAAACTCCGTTTTTTTATTAAAATAGCAAATTTCGCCTAGAACGCGAAACCGATCGTGTAATTTATGTCGTAACCCGAACCCACAGTGGACACATCGTCAAGATCGTCCTTTTCCTTTTTCGAGGCAGAGTACTTCGTGTAGGAATAACCAATGTCCCAAGACGAAGTAAAGTGCCCGGCAAGAATCTTATGGCCGATATAAATGGCAAAGCCAAAGCCATTTACATGGGCGTCGTAATTTTCGCTAGGGTCAACATCATAGGTATACTCAATGCCTGCTCGGTCGTACCTGACATGAGCGGACGCATAAAGACCACGATGACCTTCGCTAAAGTAATAACGCAAGCCTTCCGAAATTCCGAAAAGCGAAATATCCAATTCTTCGTCGCTATCCGAGAAATCCTTCCAGATTATATACGGACGAGTAATCAGGGACATATGACTTCCCAAATTACCTTCAATCGTCAAGTAAATCGACGGGATATCGAAAAGCGACAAGATCAACATCGAGATCGGGTGAATCGATATTGCAAAGGTTGGCTCGTCATTTTCGGTATGGTTTACATTCATCACCGGAAGGTCAGACTCCTGCGCACCCGAAGTATAAGCAGCCGGATCTTCAACCACCTGAGCCGAAGCAAGAGCCGCACCCAAGAGGCAAACCGAAAGTATTCTCTTCATCATATTTTTCCCCATTAAGGCTAGAAAGCAAGAATAATGCCCGCAGTCAAGAGCCCAAGTCCCAAGGCACCAAGACCGATTGCAACACCGCACTTGGTATCACCGCTGTCATTCAGTTCATGGTTATCCTTGACCATCTGGCGAGTGTCGTCACTATCGAATGCAGACAACTTCTCGTAGGCATGCTTCTTGTCAGCAGCCTTGCTCCAGTCGCGTTCGGCCAAGTACCACATGACACCACCGGCAATCAGCGGAACAATAGAGCCCCACAAAAGCCCACGACCAATGCGTCTCTGGCTACGTTCCTTATTAAAGGCGTTCTGTTCTTCAATAAATTCAAGATCTTCGAGCACAGGCGTCATATCCACATACACCAGGTTCGGCATGTAAGGCTTGATTTCAACCGTCACCGAAGTATCGCGGTAGCCGACTTTTCTAAAGAAAACCGTGGCCTTGACCTGAGGCTTGACATTATCCACAATGGCATCGGTCATATAGTCCGGCATCCTATTCAACGAAGGCGCCTGGTTCACATAGACTTCTGCTGCTTCGGGGTTTGAGTTCAGTGTCAAGCGAGTCGAGGGGCGAAGCACCGGAATCGTTACTTTGTTCACGCTGTCCGCATTAATACGCACAACCGTAGAACCCCACCATTCCACATCCTTCAGCACCTTCATCACCGAAATCGTGTACTTGCCCGGCTTGATATTCTTGATCGTATCGGGTGCCACAATTTTCAGCGGAATACCGTTCACATACAGCGAACAAGCTTCAGGCTGAGAAACCACCAACAAGTTTGCGTTTCCCGGCGGATAAAGTTCAATCGTTTCTTCAACAACCTTCACAATGGGAACAACGTAGTTCGAAAGCGAAAGGTCGATCATCACATCGTCTTCCATATTGTAAAGACGCTTCAGTTCAAATCTGAAAATCTTGATATACGGATTCTTCTTGGCCGCGGCAATACTGTCCTGGATTTCGCGTTCACGGATTTCCTGTTCCATCTTCGCGATTTCTTCCATTTTCACGCGCTTGTCTTCCTTGGCCATAGCCGTAGCCAAGTCGTCGTCAGCACCGTCATCTACCGGGGCCGCCTCGGCCTTGGTCGTATCAGCCTGGGCAGCCATCGAATCCTTGACCGCATCCGTCATGATGATTTCGGTGGATTTCTGGTTCAAGTCCACTTCTTCATTTTCATCTTCGGCCTGTTCAACTTCCTGACCGTTACTTTCCTGCAAGGCAATCGCCCGCTTGTCGGTCAGGTGTTCGATATGGCGCAACTCCGCTTCAGTCGGCTTTTTCAAGTAGACCGTATCGTTTTCGATTTTCACGAAAATGGCTTCAAGTTCAACAGAATCACCGTTTACCCAATAGCGCACAGGCACTTCGCGCCACTTAGGAGCCTCTTCTGAAGAAGAAGACACAGCCTGCGACGAAGACGACTGCACCACAGCCGAAGAAACGGCCTGCACCGCCGAAGAATCGACCGGTTCAGAAGGTTGCACATTGGCCTGCTGGGCAGGTTGCACACTCGCGGCATCTTCGGCAAATGCCGAAATGCCTGTAAACGCCAAAAACGACGAAAAAAGAATTCGCTTAAACATATTGTAAAGATAAATAAAAATTTGCCAAATAGTCTTTATTGGCAACTATTTTTCTTTCACTAGCTTAGCACAATAAATTGGGCCGCGCCCCGCAGAATGGTCAGGCAGAATATGCACGCCAAATTCAGTACGATCTGCCCCCGGCAACAGGTCTTCAATCATTTCAAAACGCATTGCAGGGCGTTTTTTCAGGATTTTCCTGACCACATCGTCATTTTCCATAGGAGAAAGGGCGCATGTACCATAAACGACGGTTCCACCCGGTTTTAGCGCGTCTACAGCCGAAGCCAGGAGCGCCCCTTGTTCTACAGAAAGGCGTTTCACGCGCTTTGCGGACCAGACTTCCAAATGCGCCGGAGAATTCAGCACATGCCTGTCCGAAGAACAGGGAGCATCCAGCAAGACCTTATCAAAGCATTCCTTCTTATGGAGCCCAAACTTCATGCCATCGTAGCCAGTCACCTTGATAACGGAACGCCAACTTTCAGGCAAGGAATTTTCAATTACATGCTGAAGCCTCAAACGGCGATCCGGCGAACGGTCATTACTCTGCAAGGAACCTTCCCCTTTAAGCAGAGACGCAATCACAAGCGTCTTTCCGCCCGGGGCAGCGCACATATCAAGCACATCGTCGCCAGGAACAACACCAAGAGCTTTCGCCGCAAAGACAGACGCCTCGTCTAAATAATAAGGTTCCAGGCCTTCTGCAAAACGAAGTTCCGTTGCACAGCCCTCGCCCTTCAAGGATTCAAGCAAGGCGGGCCAACGGTCGCCAAAAAGCTTCTCGTAGTAGTCGAAAAATTCCATGGTATAAATATAGTAGACGGTAGGAAGTTAGAAGTAGACAGTAATTAGTAGTAGCGACCTTATAAAAAAAACTCTCTGCTCAGGGGTATGAGCAAAGAGTTATTTCGTTGAGCTACCAGGATTCGAACCTAGACAAACAGAGTCAGAATCTGTTGTGCTACCATTACACCATAGCTCAATGCGCCCCCAAAGTTAGTAAAAGAATTTCACCTCGGCAAGGGGTTATTCAAAAATATTTTGATTAGGCGGCGTATAAGTCATCCACTGCACCTCTTGCACATCACCTTCGGGCAACGAAACGGCCGTAAAGGTCACATAATAGTGCATCGGAACATCAGATGCTCTCATTTTGGCAACAGCCTTCGGAACACCCGAATAGAGGACAATCTGCTGACTTCCCTTCGGCAAACCCGAAAGGATGAGCTTATCGCAGGTCGCGTCTCGAACAAAATGCGAGGTTCCCTTGATACCCACGACCACGCTGTTCACCATGCAGTTACTAGACTGAGTAGTATCTTCGCGATCGATCACCAGGTTCACGCCACTTACCAGCTTCGAAGGAAGAGTAAGCGTCACCTTACCCGCATCAAGAGTGTCGTTCAAGTCCTTGATTTCGCTTGCAGTCATGTAGCGAGACACGCCCACCTGGGTCACGATATCGTCCTGCAACTTGCGGAATTCAATTCTGAAGGAATCGCCCGGCAGGGAATCCGGAAGCGGCAACCACCAGCGGCCGAGACTGTCGGTCGTGGTCTGAGACACATACTGCATCGAATCACCTTCGACAAAGTTGAAACCATAAATATCCTTAATGGTCATCACTTCGACATCGGCGCAAGGCTTTCCGTTCTTGCAAAGGACCGTTCCCGAAATACGGGCCACGTTCTTCGCTTCCTTTTCGGATTCCTTGATTAAGGTATCGGCCTTAGCGGTCGTACTCCACACAATCGGACCAGAATTAACAGAATCACCAGCATTAATCTTGCCGAGATCCAGAGAACGGTAGATAAGGCTATCGGCAAATCCAAGAGACTGCATACGGGCAACCATCAGGGAATCGCCCGGGAAGATTTCCAGCGACCATTCACCTTCGGGTACCAGCATTGCAAAGCTATCCGCAGCGAACACATCGTTGCAGAACGGCGTTCCCGAAAGGCAGGTCATAAAATGGCCACCCACAGAAACAGCGGAATCTTCAACTTCTTCAAAATAAAGCACACTACTTACGACAGCCGCCTTGGCAAGCTGAATACTGTCGAAGGCCTTCGCCTTCAGCGTGGTACGCGGCAAGAAGAACACTTCTATAGCAGAAGTATCAATCACCGCCAGCTGGAAGGTATCGGCAATTGCAGAATCAAAGGCGTACACGCCATCGGAATCCGTCACGACTTCAATCTGTTCGGGAACATGCAGCACGCTGTCGTAAACAGCCATACGAGCCATGCGCACCATCGCGTCGGCCGCGGGGGTACCGTCTACACGACGCACAATACCCGTCACCTGGGTTTCAGCAAGTGTGTTACCCGTATCGGTTACGGTTCCAGACACCTTTTCGTTACTGCAACCAACAAAGGCTACCAATAAAGAGGCTAGGCAAACTAACAAAGAAAATTTCTTGCTCATTTTTCCTCCTCGGTTTCAGGCGGCAGATCCACTTTTTCCTTGCTCAACGGGAAAAACTGGATATTCATCTGGCACACCATGGTTTCACCTTCATCTGAACGAATAATATCTACCACTTCTTTACGGAACAAATCAATTTTACTGATAATGCGTTCAAGCCCTTCGGCAGAAACGCTCATCGTCATACAAGATACATTTCTGCGTTCGGTGCTGTAATGGTCCAAGGCATCTTTACCGAGGTCCATCATCTGCTTTTGGAACTGGTGAACAAAGAGCGACGAAATTTCGGAGCCGCTAAAGATAGCCTTGTTCACGGAACGGTAGAAACCCTTCTCGTCAAGTTCAATCAACTGCATCGACAAGAGCAGCTGGATAGCCTGCTTTGCCTGCGGAAGCGTAATACGCGGATTCAGGAACAGCGCGAGTTCCTGGATGTTCTTCGGGCCCACGTTCAAGACGGACAACGCCTCGCGGACAGCCACATAGTACCACTTGCTGTAGTATTCCTGCTGACTCTTGGTAAGCGACTTGATGGCGCTCGGCAGAAGGGCGGACATCTGTTCGAAGATAGCCTGCTTCGATGCCGGCGTGGTGGCATGCGTAAAGTCCACCATCAGCGTAAAGTAACGACCTTCCTTTTCGTTCAGGCCAAGAGCCGCAATAAACTTGGGCAACATCTGGGGCGTAAGCGACTTGCGCCCGCGGACCAAGTCCAGATAAAAGCCAGACGAGGAATACCCCGCCTTCTTCGCAAAGGACCGGTAAGAAAAGTATCGTTGCACGGACTTACGATAGTCATAATAGTCCTGCAGGAACTTTCGGTAGTTGTAGTAAGCGTATACGTTCATCAACCTAAATATACTTTTTTTGTGAATTTTTGGGAACACCTATTTTTGAAATTGTTTTGTAAATTCCCGTAAATCTTGCAAAAAAGAACAATCCGTGAACACTTTTGAAAAAAGAAGTGATACGCTCCCCGATTTTTTTAGATATATTCAAGGAACACCCAATCCCATCCTTTGGACTTTCGTCTGGAAACAGGCGAAAGTCCTTTTTCTTTGATAATCCGATTCATTTTTCTAAATTTGGCGTCATGACCAGCAAAATCGCCCGTTTCTTTAAGGAATCCGCCTTCAAGCTCTTACGCATCGCAGGCATTCTACTTATCATATATATAAGCATGGTTTTCTACCTCGCCCTTACGGAACGCAGGAACGCATTCCCGCGAGCTATTTACCATAAAGAAGCGAACGAAGCGATACAAGGCAAGGCAAAAGCCCTTGTCTGCACCTTGGACGACGGAACCGTTCTCAACGGCTTCAGCCTCGGGAACGAAAACGATCCCGTCATGCTATACTACCCCGAAGCGGATGAAGACGCAGCCCAGTTCCTCGCGCAACTCGACTCCGTCCCCGGAATAAACATCGTCACCTTCAACTACCGCGGTTCCGCCCAGAACAAGGGAACACCCAGCGAAGACACCTTTGAAAGCGATGCAAGACAAATCACCGAATGTGCCTCTCAAGTAAACGGCAAAGCCCCGCAAGCCCTTATCGGACGCGGGATGGGAGCAATCCTTGCCGTAAACCAGCAATCAAATTACAAACAAATTATACTCATAGATCCCGTCCTCGATATTGCCGACGCGATACACGAAAAATACGGATTCCTGTATCCCAAATTCCTTGTCCGCACAAGCCTCAAAGCCACCTCGGACAACTTAAAAAATGAACAAAATAACATAACCGTAATTAGTGATAAAAAGCAGTTTGAGAATCGTACTCACTTGGAATATTCCAAGTTGGGAAACGCAAAATTATTTGTCCGAAACGGCGAATCCTTGCAAAAAACGCTGTTTTTAGCGTTTTAAGCGCAATTTATTCCAATAAAGTCGGACAAATTCTATGTGCAATTGCGCACAAAAAAAACTTTTTGGGAACAGATTTTGATTTTTTTTTCTTATCGGCATTGCCTCCATTTGAAAAAATTATTAGTTTACCTAGAAAACCACAAATAAACAAAAAGAGGTGTTTATGGATACTATCATTGTAAAAATGGATATTCGCGGTTTTCTGCGTTTTCCGGATCAAGCCATCAAGACGATGAAACTCGACAAGATGGCTAAGCAAGAAGCCTCCAAGAAGGGCGAAGTCGTCGAAATCGGTCCCTATGCCGATATCGAAGTGGACCCCATCGGAAAGCGAGTTGCTATCACTCCGACTAAGGAAGCAAAGACCACGTCGTTCCGTTTCATTGTTGGTGTCAACTCTACTAAATCCAAATTCCTTTACTTCAAGGGCGCCCTCAACGCCATTGGCGAAAAAATCGTCACCGGTCCCTATGAACTGGAAAAAGAGGGCAACAAGTACATCTTCACGAGCAAGAACTCTACCAAGAAAAAAGGCCCGTGGAAGCTGATCGCCTGCCGCAACTCGATCGCAAACAAGACCATGCTCTCGATCGATTCCCGCGGAACGATCATTTTCGACCGCAAGACCAGAGACGCGGTGAACACCCAGGTGAACAAGACCATGATTGCCGATTACGATCGTACCAAGAAGGTCTTCAAGCTTTCCTTCAGCAAGGACAAGGGCTTTATCAACGTGCGCACCATTGCAAGCCACGCCAACGCCTCGTTCATGGGCACCTTCTCTTCGCACGGTCTCGCTCTTCCCAAGCAGAGCTTCCGTACCGAATGCAAGGTCGAAGGCAAGACGATCACATTCAGCGTCGCCTCGCTGGTCGCCGAACAGAAGGCCGCAGAAAAGAAAAAGTAACTAGCTGGAGTCTCTTATGATCGACATTCTCAAGTTGTTTTATACGACCCACTATAATTTGGGTGCACTGGCGATTTTATTTGTCCTTCTCTTGATTTTCTTCTTGACCAAGAAGAATTACAAGGGTGCAATCATTGTCGTCGCCATCCTTATAGTCTACAATGTCGGAATCTACAAAAGGACCGAAGGCAAATCCTGGACCATCGAAATTGAACCGCCGGAAACTGCAGCCGTAAACGATGGATACGGCAACTACAGCAAGCCGCAGCCGGTCAAGATGACCTTCTCCGCTACCCCGGAGAAATGGACCATTACCGATGAAAAGGGCGAAACCCACCACTGGTGCTGGCTAGACGCCCTCTGGGATCAATTTGCCAACACGGACATCGTCGCCTGGATCTGGGGCGAAAATGCTAGTAAAAAGATGATGAAGTCTACGGAAACACGAGCAAATAACGCCGGAAACCAAGATTAATCGTCAAAATTCAAAATTTCAAGCTCACCTGCATCCATCCGGAGGTAGGTGAGTTTTTTTATCCAGTCGCCCGCCGAGGCAACAATTCCGTTTTCGACATTCCATATACCCGAAATATGGTGGTGACCGATAACGCAATAATGGCAATCCGTCTTTTTGAGCATCGTATTCGCCCATTGCAGGTATTCTTCCATCTTGATTATACGGGACTCCCCGACCTTGCGGCTATTGCGGCCCACAAAACGAGCAAGGGCCATGCCCCAGTCCGGATGGATTTGCTTGAACAGCCAACGATTCAGCGGGAAATCTAGCACACGGCGAAACAACCGGTAACCGAAGTCAGATTTGGCGACTCCATCGCCATGTCGAAAATAGACGCGCTTTCCCTGAATTTCGAGGACAAGCTCCTTATGGGTTTTGACTCCGATCGATTCCGGGAAAAAATCACCATAGGCGAAGTCGTGATTGCCCTGTAGCAAATGAATCTCGCAACCGGACTTTACTAGTTCGCGCATCGCAAAAAACAAGTCGAAATGATTGCGACACACGTAATCGTTGTATTCGTACCAAAATTCGAACAAATCACCCACAATCACCAAATGCGAAGCCTTGCCCTTGATTGATTCCATAAAACGAACAAGGGACTGTTCTCGGTCAGGAACAGCTTTCGGCGGATTCACCCCGAGGTGCACATCCGATATAAAATAAGCGGGCATCGACATCGAAAAAGAATATAGAAAACTATGATAAATGAAGAATGTGATATGTGAAACGAGTAATTACACATTGCACGAGTTTGTTATATTTTGTGATGATGAGATGGATCCATGCAAAATTTGCGGGCCTTGCGGCAATTACCACCATCTGTGGCGAACTTTTCACGGGCTGTTCTACAAGCCTCACCAAGTACGACCTGCAGGAATTCCCGAAAACAATTCCCTTTTTCGAACCCATCACCATTTCTTATGCGGGCCAGACTCAAACTCTTGACACGAACCTGCAAAGAGCTTATTCTTTTGCGGTAGACACTTCAAGCTACCCCATGGAAAGCTGCCGCGGAGTCGCCCACATTGACGCAAGCGTCACCCCCGATGGAGAGAGCAGTTCTTGGAATATCGGCGCCGCCTTCATTCCCTTCTGGCCTATGCTCCCCGTAAGCGAAACCTGGCATTACCGCATGGAAGCAAGAATCTTTTGCCACGGCACTCTGACTTTTAAAGTGGAATTTGAAGAAAGCGAACATGTCAAGGCGTTCTGGTATGGCCGCATGCGTGCAGACCTTGTAAACGAAGCCTCGCAAGAAATGCACCGCAAGCTTCTGGAGCGCCTCAAGTTCGAAACTCGCCTCGGCCGAAGCACCGACCTGAATTTAGCTCAAGATTTTTAGTCCCTTCATTTTCTATTTTTCAGCTATGCACACTCTCTATATTGTAGCGACCCCCATCGGGAACATGGAAGACATCACTTACCGCGCCGTGCGGATTTTAAAAGAAGTCCCGCTGGTGCTTGCCGAAGACACGCGACACACACGTGTGCTTTTTGACAACTACGGCATCAACACGCCCATGGAAGCCTACCACGACTTCAATAAAGAGAAGGTGACCCCAAAGTACGTGGAATTCCTGAAAAACGAAGGCGACATCGCCCTTGTGAGCGACGCAGGCACCCCCGGCGTTGCAGACCCGGCATTTAATCTGGTGCGCGAATGCGTCCGCGAAGGCATCGATGTGCGCGCCATTCCTGGCCCATGCGCCATGATTACCGCCCTTGTTTCTAGTGGCATGCCCACCGACCACTTTACCTTCCAGTATTTTTCGCCCAAAAAGAGCGCGCAGCGCATTCACCTGCTCGAAAAGCTGAAAGACGAAGAAGCAACCCAGATATTCTATGCGAGCCCGCACAACATCGACAAGTTCGTCGAAGAAATCGGTCAGGTATTCGGTGAAATCAAGATTGCCCTGATGCGCGAACTCACCAAGAAGTTCGAAGAGCACCTGATTGGAACGCCTTCCGAAATTACAGCCCATTTCAAGGCTCACCCGCCCAAAGGCGAATTCGTACTGCTATTCAATCCTCAAGATAAAAGCGGACTGTAATTAAAGTTATCGGTTATGTTGAATAAAATCAAAGCTCTCCCAAAGGTTTACTGGATTTACGTAGCGGTTCTTTTTGTTGCAGAAATAGTCGCTTTTTCGCTGCGTCCCGACAAGCCGGGGCTTTACACCCATATTTTGCAGATTCTTCCCTTAGTCGTTGCGCTCCCGTTCCTGTTCTTTAGGAACATCCGCAAAAACTACAAGCCGACCCTATATGCATTCGCCCTTGTTTCTTTCTTATTCCTCGCGCTCGACTACAACATCGGTGACATCAGGGGCATTGGGCACGCGGGCCTGATTCAGATTATCCTAACGGCATGTCCCATTGGACTTTTTTGGATTATCCTTTTTATCCGTTGGAATTTCAGGCAAATCAGAACGCGCGAATCACGCACGGCCTTAATTCTTTCTTGTTTTGCATGGGGTCTGTTCGCACTCGCCTACCCACCCATGCCATTAGGCCCCGCCGCCCTCTTGCTACTCGTTCCCTGGTTCATCGTATTGAATCGATTTACCCGCGGACAGGCGATGTTTGCCACCTTCTGGTCGGGCATGCTCTACAACAGCATCAACTACTACTGGATTTACAATGTGATGCATGTAGAGACAGCGCCTTCGGGACTGATCCTCTTCGGGCTATTCTTACTCATCGCCTTCTTTAGCGCCTACAACACCTTGGCCGGTTTCGTCTACACACTTGCAAAAGATGCTCCCGCCAAAATCCGGCGCTACCTACTGATTCTATTCCCGGTATTCTACGCCGGTCTTGAAATGACCCGCACCTACGGCGACTTTGCATTCCCGTGGAGCCACCTGGGTTATGTTTTCGGGAACAGCCTCGAACTTTTGCAGATGCTCCCCTACATCGGAATATTCGGCTACACGATTCTCGTGGTCGCATCGAACCAGGCCGTAGCACAAACGCTTTGCAAAGTTCAGGATATCAAAAAGGCGATTCCCGTCCTAGCGGTTCCCATCGCCATTTTCGTCGTATTGCTCATCCAAGGCAGCATCGTTTTATCAAAGCCCGAAGCGCAACCTTTCTACAACGCAGACGCCGAAGGAACGCCCTCTATAGCCCTAGTACAGCCAAGTATTGAACAGGGCGCAAAATGGAGCAAGGAAAGGTTCGACAACATCGTCAATAAGACGCTCGGCATGGTAAACGACAGCATCAAGGAACATGCCGACATTATCGTGCTTGCCGAAACCGCGATTCCCGACCACATCCGCAGGCAGCCGGGCGTCATCGAACGACTCCACCGTGTAGCCGATAAAAAGAACGCGCAACTCCTGGTAGGAGCACTCGACTACCGCCGCAATCCACGCGAAAGCATCCGCAAGTTCGATGTCTACAACGCCTCCTTCCTGTTCACTCCAGGTGACATCCACTTCCCGAAACGCTACATTAAAAAGCATCTGGTGCCTTTTAGCGAACGAATTCCTTTCGACGAAGTATTCCCCATTTTAAACTATGTGGATCTCGGCGAAGGCGATTTTGTTGCAGGCAAGGAAACTCCCGTTTACGAGCCTTTCCTTTGGACGCCTTACATCTGTTACGACGCTATTTTTGGAGACCTGGTACGCGAAGCCATTCGCGAAGGTTCCCGCTTAATGGTAAATATCACGAATGACGGCTGGTTTGGCCGCAGCACCGCCCCCTACCAGCACCTGAACCTGATCCGTTACCGCGCTATCGAAAACGGCATGCCCGTGGCACGTCTTGCAAATAGCGGAGTGTCCGCCTATATAGACCAATACGGCCACTACGACGGCAATACCGAAATATTTACGGATCGCGTCATACAAAGAAAAATGCCGCTCAAGACTCGCGACACTCTTTACAGCCATATTGGCGATACTGTTGAAATTTTATTGCTGTGGTTCTTTGCCCTATACTTGGCGATCATCTTTCTGCTCGCGTTTAAAAACCGCAAGCGAAGCTAGAATAAAAGCATCGGCGGCCAATGCCCAGCCTTGGGGCGTTCCTTGAATTCCACCCCAGGCAAGAACTCTTTCAATTCCAACGTCATTGCAGGCGGAACGGCACCGTCCATTCGACCATACACCACCTGGGTTTCTGCCGTTATTGGCACAGGTTCTTCGATTCGGTTTTTCGCAATATACGAAAGTCCCTTATACATGGCTTCAGGATTAATCGCCTTTGCGGCTTTCATCCAATCGTCTTGCCATTCACCAAATTCATTTTCAATCAGTTCGTAAAAAGCGTTCAAGGTCGCATCAACGGCAGTCTTTGTCTGATGGGCAATAAACGACAAATTCTCATTATTCCATTCACTATGTTCCGAGCAATAATCCGCATAAGGGGATAGTAAAATCCACTTCTGATCCTTAGGACGATTGTGCACATTCTTTAAAAGAACAAAAGCCCCCAAGCCCCAACCAACAACGGTAGACGCCTTGGCAAGATCTGGCAAACTGTAAATATCATCAAGAACAGACACCATGTTTTCGTATGCCACGAAAACATGTTCTGCATCAGGCGCTATGCCGACCAGATCGTCTTCCCATATCCCCATATCCGAGGCAAAATCCGGGAGCCATGTCCATTTCTCATTCATAATCCAATCCTATTGTTCTGTTCGTAACCCACTCCTAAATATATAGAGTTTTTTTTGAATGGAACACTTATTACAAAAAAAAATTAAAATCGCCCTATTTTCTTATTCCAACCGAGAATATTCCATTTCGTAAGATACAAATAAACTTTATAGCCAAAAACGTATGAAAAAATAAGTTCACGCTCACCTTTTTGGAAATAAACTTTATATTTTCAAAGTGATGTTTCTATTAAGGCGTTTTTCCATACGTATTACACTCCTTTGCCTGGGTCTTGCACTCGGGGCAATGGCAGAAACATCTTTTGAAGACCAAAAATTTCCTCAGAAGCCCAGCGAAAGTCAGATTTACGACGACAACCATTTGCTAAACGCATCTGAGACACAGCTTTTCAACGACCTCGCCGAAAAGTTTCATCAAGAAACAGGCATAGAACTCACCTGCGTACTGATCGATGACATCGGACACGCGAATCAGTTCGAAAAAGGGGACAAGTACGCAAAGTATACCGCCGAACAATGGAACCTCGGCAAGGATAGCGGCGAAGGCATCATGATTTTTGTCGCGCAAAAACAGCGTTGGAAAAACATTGTCGTAACCCCGAGCCTCGAAAAAATTTATAGCGAAAAGAAACTGGCCCAAGTCCAGCAAAAGACTCTTCTCCCCGCATTCCGCGAAAACAATTACAGCGAAGGAATCCTCTCCCTCTCTTATGCTCTCGCAAAAATCGGAGCAAAGGCAAAAGGGAAAAAGTTAAACATCGACGAGACCCCTTACAAGCTGAGCGAGAACAGCGTTCCTGCGCTCATGATTCTCTTTATTTTATTTGTATTCTTCTTGTTGCTCATGGCAAAATTCAGCGGCGGACGCGGAAACGGAATTTTCTGGTTCCTGTTCGGCGGTGCCATCAAGAACAAGAAGAAAGACGAACCCGAAATCGGATTCGGAGGCGGATTCGGAAGCAGTCCGCGTGGTTTCGGCGGCGGATTCGGAAGTGGTTTTGGCAACAGCGGATTCGGAAACAGGAATTCCTGGTGAGGTCATTATGAAAAAGAACCTGAGCATTGTAGAACTTCAAAGGTCCAACTGGCCCGGCATGCTGCAACAAGCCCTGGGCGACAACCTGATTTCGGCGTTTATCCACGGCGACTGCCTTGTCGAAGGATTCAACGCACTCGAAAGCCCGTGGACCGTGAGTTTCATCTTGCGCGACAACTCTACCGCAAGCATCAAGCCCTTGCAAGACCTTTTACGCGAAGCCAAGAAAGAAAACATCGAATTCCGCTACTTCTTTACGCTTAAAGAAATCCAGACTTCCGAAGACGTATTTCCGCTCGAATTTTTGCATATCGCAAACAGGAACGTCGCTCTCGCCGGAGCAAAGCCGCTGCCGAATTACCAGCCGAATGTAGAATGCCTGCGTCTCGAATGCGAACGCGAACTACGCGGGCTCCTGATTCATTTGCGTGAAGCCTACATTTACCTGCAACAGGAACGTAACCCGCTCGGTTTCTTCGCCCGCGCAAACGCGACGTTACTCCCGATCATGTACGGGGTTTACTACTTGATCCACAAGACTTACCCCGAAAACCACCAGCAGATCTTTAACGCCTACCCCGCACTCCGCGCTCCTATCAGCAGCCGAAACGAAAAGGCTTTCATCGAAAGCATAAATAGCTATATTGCGACCGTCACAGAAATCGTAAACCAGGTCGACACCTTGGATGCGGTTTAACGCGGGAAAACTAAATGATTTGCAACAGCATTTTAGGCACCATTCACCATGGTACCTACAAGAAAGTTATCGACGTTCCGTTCGAACGCCACGAGCTCAAGGAGCATTCTATTCGCCGCATCGCCCGTGATGGCGTAGAAATTGAAATCGACATCAACGAAGACATGCAAGAAGGCGACATCCTCGTCGAAACGGACCATTACGTGTACGCCGTCAAAATCTACGTGCCCAAGCCCCCAAAAGAAAACCTTGACCCAATCAACAAGGTCAAGCATTATCTTTAATCAAAAAAAATCCGGGCGAAACCCGGATTTTTGTTTTCTATGATTTGACGTTTTACCGTCCGAGCATTTTCCCGTTAAGGGTTGCAATCCAATGCTTGTTCATCGCCTTGGCCGGAATTCTCATTGTCGTAAGCCCCTTATTGATACGGGTTTTGAACAACACAGCGCCATTCAAGTCTATGAGGGCAAAGGTTCCGCCCAGGCTTGTTTGAATTTCAAGAGATTCGCCGTTTACTGTAAAGAAGTTCGTCGGAGAAAGTCTGCTGAAATCATCCAAACCGACATTCATCGGAGGGGGGTCTGTCTTGTTTTTTTCGTCGCTCTTCCAGTCCGGATCATGAATCACGGGTTCCGTTACAATCGGATTGGCCGGTTCCGAGAATCCGAGTTGCTGGTCCATCCAGGCAATTCTTTCTTTCATTTTCTTACGAAGATGTTCAAATTCGCCATCCCAAGTAGTAGCATTATAGCCGCCCATAGCCATTCCAAAGCCGCCACTCTGGCTGTTGCAGTACTTCATCGGCTCCGGGTCAGTATCGTTTTGGCCACTAGCCTTGCCCAAGTTCGGCCAACGCTTGAAGTTTCTGTCGGCAGCGTTCTTCAAATAGATTTTCATGGAATCCAAGTATGCATCCATCGTCTTGGTGTGCCATACACCGCTACGGAGTTCCGCCCAGCGCTTCTTCAGTTCGCTCTGGTAATGGCTGTCTTTCCACATTCCCAAAAGCCAGTTCGGAGCTTTCAGAGAGCTTCCCATACCCCACATGCCACCGTTGCCTGATTTCTGGCTATTTTCGATTTGCCAACCGGTGACGCCGGAACTTCCAAAGCCGTTTCCACCGCCGCCAAAGCCCCACATACCACCCTGGCCGCCTTGGCCACCGCCATTTTCAGGCTGGCTCCCGTTACTCATGGCAAGGTTAAAGTCCCATGCCGGGCCAAGCGTCACCTTACCGCCCTTACTGTCCTTGGGCTTGTGCAAGAAGAAACTGCACCAGTAAGAGTCCGCATTGTTGGTAATTTCTTCGTGCAACACGTAATCGAGTGCCGAAGTCATGTCCACATAGTTTTCGTATCCGCTACCGTTCTTGCCGTTCTTGAACAAGCCTTCAAGATCGTTCAGGTATTTTTTCAGGTATTCTTCCTGGGCCTTCTGGATATTTTCCTTTTTCGGGTAATGCAAAATGACGTTCAGGCCGTCCGAAGTATTAAAGCCTTCCTTTTCGATGGGACCGCTGCCTGCACCACCCGTATTGGTACCCGTCTTGTCGAATGCCCAAATGTAACCGCCGGTAACGCTGTCGCCCGCGACATCGGTTTCTTTAAGCTTGCTCACGTTTACACGATACTTGCCACGCTTAATCTTTTCGAGAAGCACGTACACACCGCGATAAACACCGTTGATGTACAAGTCAAAATGTCTGCTACGGGGGCTATAATGCCCGGCCTGCCTAAAGAGCCAATGGGCAAGCGCATTACGCATCATACTCTTGTCTACATACGGACCGTGGAACACCCAGTCGTCACCAGGAGGGAGCCCAAACAGGCTCACGTCCATGCCTTCGCCTTTTTCGTCGCGGACTTCCACGCCGTAACCCGGTTTCGGGAACAAGGCAGAAGATTGACCTCTAACCTTGATGCCAATATCGTAAAGGGTACCCTTGGCACTGTCAGCCACATTGTTCGTCTTATCATCCAACACACGCATGGTTGCCGGAATCTTTTCGGTGACATTCTTATCAAGGCATTTCTGCTTGGTGTCAACGAAAATAATAGGCAGATCATAGGTCTGTGCAAAGGAGAAAGACGCCAAAAGCGCCGTGCCAGATATAATTTTAGCCCAATAGCCCATATAGTGCCTCCAACTATCTGTTGTAAAAATAGATTCAAATGTGTAAGAATTTATGTTAATTTTAGTTAATGTGTTGTGTAACTTTACAACATTCAAAAGTTCCAAAACGGCCAAATTCAAGCAGAATTAACCCTTTTTAAAGCTTATTTTAGTCGCTTTTGGGCATTTTCATCATTAAAGTCGAAACCATAATTCCGTTTAAGAAGTGTGTAAGAATAAAACCGTCCATATTGGATAATCTCAACGCGGGAATTTTATTCCCGAAAAACGACCGTTCGCAACCAAAATCGACTTTTTAGCATCTAACTAGTATAGAAATTTTGTATAATATTAGTAACCTTAGGCTATAGGAGGTAAACATGTTTACCGAATCAAAAGCTCAAAAAAGTTTAGCTATTCCTTTTGCGGCCAAACATATTTGGCTGTGGTTTTTACTTGCAGCAATTTTATGTTTGCCCACTTCCGCTCGCGCAAACGAACAATTTACCGCAGCAGAACTCGACACCCTTGTTTCGACAATCGCTCTCTATCCCGATCCGCTCCTGGTCCAAGTGCTAGCAGCCTCTGTTCACGGCGACGAAATTCCGGGCGCCGCCGATTGGGCCAACCAGAACAAGCACTTGAAGGGCCAAGAACTCGCCGAGCGCATCAAGCTCGAAGACCTCCCCTACGACGAAAGTGTCCAGGCCTTGATCCCCTTCCCGACGGTTCTTGCCACCATGGCAAAATACCAGATATGGACCGACCAGCTGGGCGACGCCGTTTCTACTCAAAAAGAAGCCGTGATGGACGCCGTGCAACGCATGCGTAACGCCGCCTACAACCACGGTCACTTACAAAGTAACGAGCAGGTCAAGGTCATTAAAGAAAAGACCATTATCATTGAACCCGTGCAACGGGAATACGTGTATGTTCCCGTGTACAATCCCCATGTGGTCTACTATGTTTATTCCAACGGCTATCCGGGACTGCGCTACCGTACGGGCGTCTGGATTGGCGGCTATTACGACACCTGGGGATGGGGCACAAGCCGCTTTGAATGGGACACCCACCTGATTTACGTTCACGATTACCGTTGGTACCACAACAGGCCGCGTCCGCACCATCCGCCTCGTTACCAAAACCCTCCGCCCCCAAAGCACCATAACCCGGCTCCGCCAAGAAACGACCGCTACGCAGTACCGCCAAGCAGGCCCGCAAAAGTTCCGATGAACCACCATACGGCCCCCACAGTACGGACCAAGGCCGAAATCGAACACTCGGCCGCACACCCGAACAAGGTTATGACAGTAAAATCAACAAATGATAACTGGCAAGAAGATTACAACAACCAGAATAACCAAGGTTTCGGGAAAGTCAAGGCTACGCACAGCAACCAGCGGAATTACGACAATTCCCGCAACAACAGCAGCCGGAACGAAGGACACAGCAAAAATAGCCGTAGCGGTTTCGGCAAGAGCATGAGAAAGTAGCCCCAAGTTTCTATATTTCGGGCGTAAATTTTCAAAGGATACCAAATGGATATTCCCGAATCTTCGAATTTTGTACAGGATATTATCGTTAACGACCTCGCTACGGGCAAGCGCAAGAATGTGCACACCCGTTTCCCTCCCGAACCGAACGGCTACATCCACATTGGACACGCCAAGTCCATCTGCCTGAACTTCGGTACGGCAAACAAGTACAAGGACTTCGGCGGCGTCACGAACCTCCGCTTCGACGACACGAACCCCACTAAAGAAGACGTGGAATACGTGGACTCCATCCGCGAAGACGTGAAGTGGCTCGGCTTTGAATGGAAGGGCGGCGAATATTTCGCTAGCGACTACTACGACCAGATTTACGCCTTTGCCGAAAAGCTGATTGAAATGGGCAAGGCTTACGTGGAAGACCTGACCCGCGACGAGATGCAGGAATACCGCGGCAACGACGCCGGTAAGCCCAGCCGTCCGAGTCCCTACCGCGACCGCAGCGTCGAAGAGAACATGAAGCTCTTCCGCGAAATGCGCGACGGCAAGTACGCCGACGGCGAAAAGTGCCTCCGTGCCAAGGTGGACCTTTCCAGCCCGAACATGAACATGCGCGACCCGGTCATCTACCGTATTAAGCACTGCACCCACCACCGCACCGGTGACAAGTGGTGCATCTACCCGATGTACGACTTTGCGCACCCGCTCAGCGACTGGATCGAAGGTATCACGCACTCTATCTGTACGCTTGAATTTGAAGCACACCGTCCGCTGTACGATTGGTTCCTGATCGAGCTCGGCCTCGACAACCGCCCGCAGCAGATTGAATTTGCCCGCTTGAACCTGACCTACACCATGATGAGTAAGCGCAAGCTGTTGGAACTGGTGCAGACGAAGGCCGTGATGGGCTGGAACGACCCGCGTATGCCGACGGTCTGCGGTTACCGCCGCCGTGGCTTTACCCCGAGTTCCATCCGCGAATTCTGCGACCGTATCGGCGTTTCCAAGGCCGATTCCATGGTCGACGTGAACCTTCTCTACTTCTGCATCCGCGAAGAATTGAACCAGACTGCCAACCGCGTGATGGCGGTAATCGATCCGGTCAAGCTCGTTATTGACAACTGGGAAGCCGGCAAGGTCGAAATGATCGAAGTGGAAAACAACCCGAACGATCCGAACGCAGGCACACGCCAGGTTCCGTTCAGCGGCGAACTCTACATCGAAGCCGACGACTTTATGGAAGAACCTCCGAAGAAGTACTTCCGCCTGAAGCCGGAAGGCGAAGTCCGCCTGAAGGGCGCCTACTTCGTGACTTGCAAGAGCGTCGAAAAGGACGCCGACGGCAAGGTAAAGGTCATTCACTGCGTCTATGACCCGCAGAGCAAGGGTGGCGAAACTCCCGATGGCCGCAAGGTCAAGGGCACCATTCACTGGGTTTCCGCAGCTCACGCCGTGGACGCCGAAGTGCGCCTGATCGACAATCTCTTCACGCTCGAAGACCCGTCTCAGGTCCCGGAAGGCGAAGACTGGCACGACTACCTGAACCCGGAATCAATGGTGATTAAGCAGGCCAAGGTGGAACCGAGCCTCGCCAACGCAAAACTCGAAGACCGCTTCCAATTCATGCGCCAAGGTTACTTCTGCCTCGACAGCGAAGATTCCAAGCCGGGTCACTTGGTGTTCAACCGCACGGTTGGCCTGAAGGACAGCTTTAATCCTTCCAAGTAATTCGAGACTACAAACAAATTAAATAGAACGCTCCGGAGCAATTCCGGGGCGTTTTTTCGTGCATTTTGCACTTTTAAGTACCCTTTTGTAAATAAAAAAGCTACATTCAGTATGATAAAGCATCTGAGGCGCTTATGGAAAACGCAAAAAAGACCATTAACCTGTTCCTTAAGAACAAGTACAACAGCGTAAACGAACTCAAGGCCGAGCTGTACAAGGCGGGTGTTGCCGCCATGGAAGAAGGCTGGACGTTCATGGACGCGAGCTTCCAGCTGGGCGGCAAGGCCCGCGACGACGGCATGGATGGCGAAGAGGTCGAACAGACTCTTCGCCGGGCGTTCTCCGCAGAAAAGCGTACCACGGAACGCCCCGAAGAAAAACCCGCACCGGCAGCGCAGAACGCCCAACCGGCTGCGGATGGCGCCATTCCCCAGGTCCAAGCGGCTGCCGCCCCGCAGACGGTCGCCATGCCGATCATTACGCCGTTGTCGGCGAACATGATTTCGATGGAACAGATGCTTGCCATGGGACTTGATACACAGTCCCTGGAACTATTGCAGAACTTCAAGATTGATCCGGAAGCACTTTCCATTCCCTGGCCCGCCGCAGACTGGCGAAAAGACTTGGCCAAGCTTCTGGAAGCTGCTTTCGACCCCGACGAAACCATTTCGTTCAAGGTTTCAAACACCCCCGAAACCACCGAAGAACTCGTATCGAATATTATCGGGCAAGAAGACTCTATCAAGAAAATCATGAAGAGTCTCGACAGTCCCGAAGGCGCCCTTTTATGCATTAACGCCGTAAAGGGCGGCGATGATGTCACGGACGAATCTTTCCGTTACCGCTATGTTGTGGTCGACAATCCCAAGATGTCCTTGGCCAAGCAGCTCGCCTACTACAAGGCCTTGAACTTACCCTGCGCGGCCCTCGTGAACACGGGTGCAAACTCCGTGCAGGCATGGGTCAAGATTTTTGCAAACGACGAAGAAGAATACAACGAACGCGTAGACTTCCTTTTCAAGACTTTGGATTCCCAAGGATTCAAGGTTGACCCGAGCAACAGCAACCCGCACATGATGGTGCGTATGCCGGGCGTGCTCCGCGGCGGTAAGCAGCAATACCTGATTGGTCTGGAACAGGGCGCCAAGAACTTTAAGGAATGGCAAGAATGGGTGGAATATTCCTTGGACGGAAAACCGCTCATCGAACTGGCTAGCGACACCGAAGAAGCCCCCAAGAAAGACCAGACCATTGTCGAAAACATGCTCCGCGCCGGCGAATTTTTCTTGTTCACGGCACCTCCGAAAAGCGGCAAGTCCCTCGCCCTTATGGACTTAGGCCTTTCTATTTGCTATGGCGAAGATTGGTTCGGCAACACAACATCGTCCAGCGACGTGCTGTTCATCAACTTCGAACTGACCAAGTCCGTGTTCCTGAACCGCCTTTACCTGTTGGCCGGCAAGCGTAACCTGAACGCCAGCACCCCGAAGTTCGGTTTCTTGAACCTGCGTGGAACGGCTCTTTCGCCTATTGAAACCGCACAGCTCATCGCCAAGCGTATTCAAGGTGCCAAGCGACTTGAAAACCACGACTACCGCGTGGTCGTCATCGACCCGATTTCGGCTGTATTGCACAACCCAAAATCAACACGTTTGAACGGAGCTCCGCACCAGATTTTGATGCAGATGGTCGATACCATTATCGCCCTCACGGGTTGCGCCGTGGTATCGTCTTGCAACCTGGACGAATACCCCTACCTCGAAGCCCGCGCCGATTCGCTCATCAAGCTTTCGCCGGTCGAAGGAAGCCTGAACCTTTACCAGATTAACGGAACCTTCCGCGAATTCCCGAAGATGCTCGCCCGCGAATGTTCCTGGATTTACCCGAGATTCCTTGTATAGCACGAGCCTGCGGCTCTTTGAGCAAAGAGGTCGCAACTACGTTGCTTTGAGGCATGAGTTTATAATGAAGAACGAAAGAATGAAAAACAATTTTAAAGGTACAAACAATCGCGCACGCGGAAATTCCGTGCGTCGCGGCAAAGAACAGACGGAAACCCCGAAAGAAGAAAAACCTGTGCGTAAAGCTCCGGTGACATTCGAAGATATTAAGCAACAGCTTGCCGCCTGGGCCGAAAACGAACATATCCCCGGAAAATTCCAGGCATGGTTTACCGCAGAGGCTGCCCCCGATCATTCGGACTGGCGCATTTTAAAGACCTACCGTGGCAAGCAGGAAATCTTCTCCATCGAGGCCCCCGCCCGCGGCATGGAAGCCCCTGAACTCGTGACACGCGTTTTTGCCCAAATCAAGAAAGATCATTTGCATATTTTTAAGAAGGCTCTCCGCCAGATTTGGTTCCGCGCCGTCGGTGACGGTCGCTACGCCATGCTTGTGCAGGTGAACCTGAAAGGCAAATTTTCTGCACACGGTTACAAGACCTTCATCGATTTTGTACAAAGAAACTGTCCCGAAGTTATCAGTTGTCACCACATTCAATGCATGCCCGACCAGCCATTTGATCCGGCAGGCACCATTCCGATGAAGGTGGAAGCCAAGAGCGCCTTCGGTAGCGACTTTATGCCGATTGGCGAAACGGGAATCAGCATGCATGTGCTGGACTGGACACCCCGTATTCATGATGCATGGCTTCGACTCCCGAAACGCATCGAAGATGCAATCCACCCCAATGCCGAAGACAGCTTCTTTGAATTTTATTCCGGAAGTTCTTTTGTAAGCGCCTCGCTTGCCAACCAGTTCAAGCGTGTCGTATCGATGGACTGCCGCGAATACGCCATGATGTCGTCGCGTTTAAACGCGAGAAACGCCATCGAAGACAACATGAAGTTTATCCGCAGTCATGTGGAGCAGGAATTTTTCGGAAAGTTCTTCAGCAAGCCCGAAAACGAAGGCCGCTGGACTTTCTACTTCAACCTGCCCGGTGATGAACCTCTTTCGCAAGGGGTTGCCCAAGCTGCAGCCCTTTCGAGACCGGAACGCATTCTTTTGCAAACATCCAACCTCGAAGTGGCTGCACGCACCATCAAGCAGTTCCGCAACGAAGGCTACATGCTGCGCAAGAACATCCCGCTATACCTGGAACCGGGTTCCGGCAAGTTCGAAATCTTGTTCCTGTTCGTGCCCGATCGCGTTGGCGTCTTAGGGCAAAATCCGGCCCAAAAGCAGCGTTCCAGGACGATTCAGCGCCCGCAAGAACGCGTTTCTGGCCGAAAAACGCAGGAAATTCCGCATTTTAGCCAAAAAGCCCCTACTTTTAAGCAAAGAAAAGGTTAAATTATTGGTATAACAGTCTGTAAGGGATTATTATGCGACTTTTGAAATGTGCATCCATCTGTCTGGGACTTTCCGCTCTGTTGGCGTCTGCCTACATTGTCAAGGAAGGCGATACCCTTTGGGACTTGAGCGACGAATTCCTCAAGGATCCCTTTGCATGGCCGGACCTTTGGGAAAATAACCGCCATATCGAGGATCCGCACTGGATTTATCCGGGCGACTCCATTTATCTGGGCGATTCGATTCGCGAAGGCAATGTGCTGCAAGTCGAAAAGAAGAGCAAGTATCCCTGTAACGCTGCCGTATCCGATTCCGCCCTTCCCAAGGGTAAGGGTTTGACCGTCGCTAACGCCGGTTGCGACGACGGCGATGAACGCAATTCCGACTTCGAAGGAATGCTCGGAAACCTGCGCGACAAGGACAAGAAATCCGTCAAGAAGCCCAAAGCTAGCGACGAATACTATTACAAGCAGCGTCCGGCACCGAAGATTTTCAACGGCTATTACCAGATTCACGCCCCCGAAATCTATACGCTCGATTCCCTGAGAAAGGACAAGCGCTTCATTTCGATCAAGTCGGGTGAAAAGAAGGAACCCCTGATTCACATGCCCGAAACGGAAGTGGTCGTGGGTATCGGTAAAAAGACTGACGCCAACCTGAAGCGCGGCGACCTCGTCGAAATCGTTGATGCTAAAGCAATTGACGTTCCTGCCGCCAAGGGAAGCACCTTTGAAAAATACGCTCTACTCCGTCTTTCCGGCATTGCAAAAATCACCGCTATTGGCGACACGCTTTCTCGCGCCAAGATCGTAACGAGCTTCCGCGAAATCAAGATTCACCAGGCCAAGGCAAGACTCAAGCAGCCGCTCAAGACCATCAACGTGTCCGGCTATAGCAAGGTCAAGGAAGCCAAACTCGACGACTTGGCCATGATCCGCTACTCCATGGACCCGATGCTGATTATCGGCGCATATTCGTATGTGCTTGTCGATAAAGGCATTAACGAAGGTTACAACACTGGTGACGCCGTCGCTATTTGGGAAGAAGACAAGACTGACGAATCGCTCCCGCCCCGTCTGATTGGCCGTGGCATCATTGCCAGAGCTGCAGACAACGAATCGAGCGTTCTCATTCGCGAGCTTTATTCCAACAGCAGACGAATCGAAGTTGGACACAGGGTATCGGTGACCCACCGTGCACAGATTGTCAAGTAAAATCACCGCACCAAGCCCACAAGTTCCATAAGGACTGGCAATGCAGGTTTCACGTAATAATCTGCTGTTCGTCCTATTGTTTGCGGGAGGAATTGTCCTCCCGACGGCAATTCTATCCTTCTTAAGTTTCAGGAACATTCAGAACGAGATTTACCTTTCGCAAAAGAACTTTGACGAAAATTTGAATGCATTTCAAAGCGAAGTCGAAGAAGCGATTGAAAAGGAACAATCTAAGATCTACCAAGAGACCAAGGCCGCCTCGCTTTTTCTGTACGAGCAACCGCAAGGGCTCCTGGACTTTGGCCACGCAACCGAATTCAAGTCTGTCGAAGGACTTGACGCCATATTCCTGTTCAATAACGGGAACCTGATTTATCCGGACCTTTCTTCTAAAAAGTTTTTCAAGTCATCTAATTTTTCGAATAGCGTTCCCTCGACTCTCGACAAACGGCTTTACCACGAAGAAACAACGGGACTAAAGGATAGTGTCGCACAAAAAATCTATCTGGAACAACGATCCAGGAGTCTTAGGCCGACCAGTTTTTTCTTTGAAACCAAAGACGAACAGATTCAAAATATTCTGGGACTGATCCGTTTCTACTACAAGAACAAGAGTTACGACGAAGCGTTACACCTGCTTGAAATCCTTGAAAACAACCCGCACCAGCAGGGCTACTTGCATGCAGACTTGACCTACGCCGTATTCCTGCTTCATTTTGAAATTTTGGTAAGCCAAAGAAAGCACCAGGAAGCGCAGGACTTCTGCCTTTCGGTTTTGGCACAGTTCCTTGAAAAGCAAAACATCGACGACATTTCGTCTTCCAGGTATTTCTTCGAATCGGCATTCACCCAAATACTTTCTTTTGAGAACCTGTCGCAAGAAAAGCGCGAAGCGTTCTGGAACTTACGCGAGAACTTCAACCGCCAGCTCGGATACATGGACATTTTGTACTACAACCGAGACCTGTTCCAAGAAATCATGGACGACGATGTTTCCTCAAAGGAAGGCATTCTCTACAAGAACACCGACGAAATAACTTTGTTCAAAATGTCTTACCCGTACCTGTCCGGAGACCAGGTGGTGATTGCGGTTATAAACAAGGACGCCTATAAGGCGAGGCTCCAGAGCAAGCTAAAGACGGTCATACAGACATTCAAGAACATTCCTTTTTCCATTACCGAAAATAGCGACAAACTCATTATGGGAGAAATCCCGGAAGGGGCTCCCATTATAGCGCAGCACTATATTTCAGAAGCTCTGAATTGGGAGTTCACCCTGTACGAAAAAGACATGCAGGACATTCACAAAGAAACAAGACACCGCATGTTCTTGATGTACGGACTCATGCTATTCGCCCTCATCACGGTTATCTTCGGGTCATTCTTCATGTTCCGATTCATTACGCAGGAGCGCAAGCTTTTGGCCATGAAGGCGAATTTCTTGTCGAGCGTTTCGCATGAATTGAAGACACCTCTGACCTCGATCAAAATGTTTGCCGAAATGATGGCCCGCGGCCGTTTGCAGCGCGCCGAAAAGGTGCAGGAATATTCAACTCTGATTGGCAAAGAAGCTTCAAGACTTGAAAACCTGATTGGTGCAATCTTGAATTACACGCGCATGGAACACGGAACAGGGGCATTCAAATGGGAACGCCTTGATTTTTCGATTTGCGCAAAGAAAGTCTTTGACGCTGTCGAAGATATCGGAGTCGAAAAAGGACTCACGTTCTACACGCACTTTGAGCCCAATGTTTTTGTGATGGGCGACTATACGGCACTTTACAGTTTAGTTCAGAATTTGATCGACAACGCCATTAAATACACCGAAGCTCCCGGCGACATTAAGGTTGAGGTCAAAAGCGATAGCGAATGGGTCATATTCTCGGTTGCAGATACCGGCATAGGCATCGCCACCTCTGAACAAAAAAATATATTTAATGACTTTTATAGGGTGGGTGACGAAATGACGCGCAGCACCAAGGGTTCGGGCCTCGGCCTGGCCACAGTCAAGCGCGTTGCCGAAACTCACAAGGCTACGATTTCGCTTGTCAGCAAGCCCGGGAAAGGATCCACATTCACCGTCAAGTTTAAAAAGGCAGAATAACCATGAATTTCAAAATACTCATCGTAGAAGACGAAGAAATTATCCGCTTGGGCCTCCAGGATAATTTTGAAATGGAAGGCTATGTCGTAGAAACCGCCTGCGATGGTGAAGAGGCTATTGCCAAGGCAGATTCCTACCAGCCCCATTTGGTGCTTTTAGACTTGATGATTCCGAAAAAGAGCGGCTTCGAAGTTTGCCGCTACATCAGGAACAAGCACCCGAATACCTATATCATTATGCTCACCGCAAAAACCGAAGAAACGAGCAAGGTGGCGGGTCTTGAAATGGGTGCCGATGACTATGTGACCAAACCGTTTTCGATTCTTGAACTCCTTGCCCGCGTCAAGGCGTTCCGCCGCCGCATAGAGCCGCAGAGCGGTAGCAGCACGGTGCAGGTTCCCGAAGTTCTTGAATTTGCAAACATCAACATCAATGTCAAGAAGTTCGAAGCGACTAAGGGCGGCGTGCCACTGGACCTGACTACCCGCGAATACCTGATCATGAAATATTTCTGGGCACACCGCGGCGAAGTCATTCTACGTGAGACCCTGCTTAAAGAAATCTGGGGCTACACCGACGAAAACATGCCCTCGACAAGAACCGTAGACAACCATATCGCAAACCTTCGCCGTAAAATCGAAGATGACCTGGACAATCCCAAGTTCATTATTTCGGTCCGAGGCGCTGGATACAAGTTTGATGCATAAATGAAACCGATTAGAACAAACATAAGGCTTTTGCAATTACACACGGCAGTTACGCTCGTGTGGTTATGCGGGCTTGTTTCTCTCGTTTTTGCCGAAAAGATGGAAACAAGCATTCAAGAAGCCCTCTACTTGTTTGAACTGAAAGGTGAAACTACCGAAGCGATCAAGATGCTCGAAAACGCCGCCATGAAAGGCGACGAAGACGACAAGGAAAAAGCGTATTTTTACCTGGGAAAAATCCAGGAACTTTCCGACAATAAGACTCTGGCAAACTTTTACTACGAGCAAAGCCTCGCCAAAACAAACGAAGTTGCCAAAGCATATTGGCTTTCGGAACGCGAAAGTGCGACCAGCAGCAAACCAGAAGCATTGCTTCGAGCACCGCTACAATTAAAGAGTTCGATTCAAAGAACCTTCGGCAAGGATCCGACTTTCTTGCTTTTGAACGACGGTACCATTTGCAAGATCAAGGACGATCGCGTCGAAAACATTGCGATAGCTCCTGCAAACAAGCAAATCTTCAACATTGACCGTCAAGGAATCTGGTACCAGCCCATAGACCAGGACAGTCTTGTTTTCAAGGCATTCTATGCTAGCGCACCGAGCAAGAGTTACCCCATTACCAATATCACGCACCTCCTTGTCAACGGCAACCGAGTCATCGTACAAAGCGAAAACCAGCTTTCAATTTTAAACAACAAGCGTTTGGTCGCACAAGTTGCGGACAAGTATAACGGCTGCGTTCCCGAAGGCTTTTTCACTCCCACGAACGAATTCGTCCTGAACTGCACCGACAATGCTCTTCACTTTATTTCTTCGGAAGACGGGTCAACTAAAAAATCCATCGCTCAATTCGATGTCATCAAGGAAGTCTTGATTGACAAGAACATTCTCTACCTTGTATCGGGCAATTACCTTTACGCCTATCTGCCCAAACTGAGGACTTCCCCTCTTTGGAAAATTTCGGTCAGCAACATTGAAAACATTTTCCTGTTTGAAAAAGAAATCGTCTTGTTCGAAGCTTCCGGAAGAATATCCCTCGTCGATAAGAAAACCGGCTTAACCCGCAAAACGATCCGAAGCGACGCCTCTTCCATTTATCCTCTTGCAAAGGGAACACTTGGGCTCTTTTCTGCCGAAGGCGCCATTACCGCCGTAGACACGATCCTTAATCCGCTATGGCATTTTAATTTTGCAAAACCTGTCGAACAAGCTCCCATTTACACGAACGGAAACCTCTACCTGTATTTTGGCGACCGCAAGCTCGTTTCGATTTCGCCGCATTATTACGGCAAGAAAATTCTGCTTTCCGAAATAGTCGCACGAGAAGCCGCCGCCATTACCGAACACGAAGAATGGGAAGACCTCCCCCCCGTTCTAGATTCCTTGTTTAAATTGGAGCCGGGCAATGCGGAAGGTTGGTTCTTCAAAGCGTTGTATCTTGAGCAAAACAACGGAAGCGACCGTGAAAAACAAAAAGCATGGGCCGAAGCGGTAAGACTTTCTTCGAGCAATCCACAAACGACACAGCTGATCTTGAATCGCTACGGGAAAGCCGTCGGCGCAAAATTCGTGACAATGCTTCCAATTTCGCCCAAGACGCGCTATCCACAATTCTTCAGCAACAAGAAATATCTTTATACGATTGACCCCGCTGCCGACAGGCTGTTCTGTATCAATGCCGAATCGGGAGAAATTCGCTGGACAAAATACATCGGAGCTCTCGACAACAGCCCCGTCATCGAAAACGACGAAAATACGCTCGCCATTGCCTCGGGCTACAACATTTATATCTACGACTTGAACAAGGATTCATCCCCTGCGATGTTGCAGCTCCCGGGAAAAGCTTTCAAGTTGAATATAACGGACGAAGCCGTTTATGTTTCGACCTGGAACGGATTCTTGCTCAAGATTCAAAAAAACGACTATAAGCTCGCATGGTCCAGAAAAATCTTCTCGGTTCCGTTCCTCCATTCCAAGGCAGAAAAGACGATTTACGCCTGCAATCTCGAAGGCGAATTCATTGCATTGGAAGATGAAGACGGACAGACCAAGGAACACTCTCTCCGTAAAATTCAGGGACAGGTATCACACCTTCTCACAGCAGATTCCATTACGGCCGTTGCAAGCGGAAACAAGCTGTATCTTTTCAACCAGAAAAAGAAAGACTCCTCCCCGCTCCAGATCCTGATGGAAAACGCGGTCTCTTCGCTTCAAGTCATCTCTGACCATGGCGAAAGAAAATTCCTCGTAGGACTTTCCGATCAATCCATTTTACTTTACTCCGAAGCAGGTGCGCCCTTGTGGAAATTCAACGGCAAGAACGCCATATTCCCGAAGCCCTTTGTAAAAGACGGTTTTGCTTGGATAGACCAAGGAAACGAAGTTATCGGAATATCGTTGAAAACGGGAAAAAAAGAGCGTAAATTCAGTACTCCAGGCGGAGCGGGCACACCGTTTATACTGAATCATACATTGTTCAGCGCGTCTCCGAAACGTCTTTTGTACGGATTTTCATTATAACATAAAAAACACCCTTGAAATGGGTGCTTTTTTTGTCTTGTAAACAAATTTTGGTGGTTTTTTTGCTAAAAACACACTAAATTTATATTAGGTTTATGGGACTAAAAGGAAGACATTGGATAACACCATGAAAATACGTGCAAGAAAAATATTCACCCTGGCAACCGCTCTTGGGGCGTTCTTTGTTGTTGGTTGCAACGAAGAAACCAAGACGACTCCCGAGAAGGCCCAGTCGGAATACGATCGCAGCGAAACCCTGTACATCGGAGGTTTTGACTGGACACCGCCTTCCTCTTTTAATCCGCTAGATTACAACCCGAATTTCCCGATTGACGGCAACTGCCGCATTACCTACGAGTCTCTGCTCGCCTACAACCAGTTGAGTGGCGAACTTGAGCCTATGCTTGCCGATAGCTACACCAGCGACGAAGACAAGATTACCGTCCACCTGGATCCCAAGGCAAAATGGAGCAACGGATCCCCCGTTACCGTCGACGACGTTCTTTACACATTCAAAATTGACTCCATGTTGCCGACACCTAGACACGGCAACTGGCAATTCCTGAGCGAAATCACCAACGACGGTGGCAACAACATTTCGTTCCATTTCAGCAAGAACAAGAATCCTTTAATCATTCTGAACGCCATTGCTGAAACGTCAATTCTCCCGAAGGCCGTTTTTGAACCGCTTGTCCAAGGGGCGAAGTCCGGCAAGGGTTACGACATGAACCGCATCGCCGAATTCAAGAACGATTCGATGCCGGTCGTTTCGGGTCCGTACAATATCAAGACCTATTCTCCTGACCAAATTGTATTGGAACGCAATGACAAGTATTGGGGCAACTACAAGTTCAGCGGCAAGAAGCCCTCGCCCAAGTACATCATTCATTCCCTGTACAACAGCAACAACCAGTTTAACAGCGCCATGACCAAGGGCAACCTGGACATTTCATCGGTGTTCCTCCCCCGCATCTGGGACAAGGCAAAAGACAGCATTCGTGCCTGGAGCCGCAACGAACCGTACCACCTCCCTGGGTCCATTACAACGCTCTTTATCGCACACACGCGATCCCCGTTCAACGACGTGAACCTCCGTCGCGCCATGATGCATTCCATCAATTTCGAAAAAATCAAGGCACGCGCCGTTTCGAACTACACGCCGGTGATTCAGCCTGGATTCATTCTGCCCTTCGGAACCGAATCCAAGTATTTCAATAAAGAAGATGCCGACAAGTACGGTTACTCCTACGATATTGAAAAGGCTAAGGAAATCTTGACCAAGGCCGGCTACAGCTGGGATGAAAGCGGAAAGCTCCTCGACAACAAGAAAGAGCCCGTTCGCAACATCACCATCGAATGCCCGCAAGGTTGGACCGACTGGGAAGACGCCATCAAGGTAATCGTGGAATCCCTCGGCGAAATCGGACTTACCGCCGAAGAAAAGTTCGTGGACTATAGCGTATGGGACAAGAACCTGCGTCTCGGCACATTCGACCTCGCCATGAAAACCCAGACCGCAGAGCTTTCCGCAGCATCTCCCTGGAACCGTTTTGATCAGGTCATGAGCTCTGTTTCGCTCAAGCCGATTAACGAAGAGGCCTTTGCAAACCAGGGCCGTTACAAGAACGAAGATGCAGACAAATTAATCGAGAAGATCCCGGCAATTACCAACGAAAAGGAACTGATCGCCGCTTACCGCGAACTGAACAGGATTTTCATGGAAACGATTCCGGTCATTCCGGTCATGTACCGCCCCACGCAGTACTACCAGTTCTCGACCAAGCACTGGACCAACTTCCCGACCGAAGAAAACCCGTACGCACCGCCGCAGAGCCTTGTGGTTGCAGCTGGCGTAAAGGCTCTCTGGAAGATTACTCCTGCGAAATAAGAAAAACACATTTATCGCTTTTGAAAACGCCCGTTTACAGGGCGTTTTTATGTTTTTAGCCCACAAAAAAACTATTTTTTACGCGATACTTCTTAATGGAGGCCCCTATGGGTAAATCTCGTTTTATTTTGCCAAATGCTTTTACCAGCATGAATTTTCTTCTGGGCGTTTTTGCCATTTGCTGGGTGACCGGCGCTTTCAGTTCTTTTACTTCTTCTGACCCTATCCGTACCGGAGCCTATTTCATTATCTTGAGCGTTCTCTTGGATAAGCTGGACGGATTTGCCGCTCGCCTCGTGAACGCAAGTTCCGAGTTCGGCGCCCAGTTCGACAGCCTTGCCGACTTGATCGCATTCGGCCTTGCACCGGCCTTTACGATTTTCTTCGCCTATAAGACCCTGTCCCCGGAATGGTTCCAGGCGAACGGCGTGCTCCTGATTGTCACCTTCTCGATTTACGTGCTTTGCGCCGCCATGCGCCTCGCCAAGTACAACGCCTGCGATAGCGACACCTACCACCACCACTTCTCGGGTCTTCCCTCTACCTTTGCAGGCGCAATCAACGCCATCTTGGTAGTCTTCCTCAAGTCCAAGGGTCTGTTCGAAAACCCCGAAAGCCCCATGATGGTCATCCCCGTACTCGTGATGCTGGTAACCGGCCTCCTCATGGTGAGCCCGCTCTTCTTGCCGAAGCTCCAGCCCCGCAAGAACCAGTTTTTCAACATCGGCCAGGCAATCCTGATCGTGATTACCTATATCTGCGGTTTCCTGTTCATTTCGGACAAGGTTCCGTTTATCCTGGAATACCTACTGATTCTTTGCAGCACCTACCTGGTTGTCGGATTCACCGTAGGCCTTGTCCAGCGTAAGCGAATCATCGAAAACGCCGAAAAGAACAAGGTCGAAGAACGCCGCTAGACGTTTTCAAGCCATTCGGCAAACGAATGGGCGTAGCGGTCAAACAAGGCCTCTAGAGACATTCTCGGAAGTTCCAGGGTAACGCACCCTGGACTTTTTTGTTCCTTGCACCAGGTGCCAAGGCTCCCCGGAGTCGGGTAACCGATATCGGCATGCCAAGGCAAATTAAAGACGCTGCACAAATCCTTTACAAGATCCGTACATGCAGGAGCATCGACGCAGGCAATAGGCGCATGCATCGAAAGAACATTCTCGGGAGAAAGGGAACGAATAAGCGCAACAAGCGCAGCCGTTTCAGGCTCGCTTCCGGGAGCGCTTCCTGCAGAAAGAAAGGTGTCGCGCGGAGCTTCTAGAATGGAGCGAGAGCATACAGGTTCCTTGCTCCAATTTTCCGTCGGGAAGTTTCGGTTCAGGTCTACCCCATTGGCATTTCCACGAGTACCAAGCGTCATGCCGTCGGGATTGGCGCAAAGGACGAAAGCGACTGATTCAAAAGGCTTTTCAAATGCCCGAAGGACTCGGCTCAGCAGGAACGTGGTCTCGGGTTCTTCGCCGTGGATGCCCGCAATCACCAGCAAGCGGCATTTACCGGAACACGGAATATAGCGCAAGGGCGTACCGAGAACGGAGTACCCGTATTCAACAAAGGGCAAGCGAAGGATTCCACGGGTTTCAGGAGCAAATGGCATAACGAGTTCAATACCTACACAAAATACGGGTAGATGTAATTTTCAGCGAGCGATTCCAAGTTATCGAGCAAGGCAGATTTGCAAGCGATATCGGTCTTTTCGTAGAGGGAGCGAAGGTCTTTGAGCGAGAAATTTTCGAGGTATTTTCGCGAGGTCGGCAAGTGCGCAATATGCCATTTTTCGGGCTGAATCTTGCCGCGACCAGGCACGAATACGCGTTCGAAGCCGAAGGACTCGCCCGCCCCGATCAGTTCCGTGAGCTTTTCATGGAAGGGGCGGAACATGCCGTCACATTCGGCGGGGGTGAGTTCCACTTCGTAGTCCGCAGGACAGGCATTACCATCGACCACATCCAAATCGGAGCCCAAATGGTGACGGCTTGCGCCAGGGAGCGCCGACCAGGTTAAAATCGCATACATCAACTCTTCTTCGTCCGTCGGGCGCTCCATGGGGAGTCCTTCGGCAGAAAGCAGCTTGAGTTCGCCATTTGCCTTGCGGTTCCAAATCGAAAGCTGTCGTTCGAACGGGCGGTAGGCAGATTCTATGCGGAGGGCAAAGCCGGCCTTTGCAAAGGTTTCTTTTAATTTGTTGTAATCGCCGAGGATCTGTTTATCAACGATGTAGCCATCTACATTGACAAAATCTGCGGAGTCAACCGGGCGAAGGCCATAACAAATCTTGGAGTCCATTAGACTTTGCCTCCCATTTTTTCAATCAAATCTAGCCACTGCTTGGTAGTCGCCTTCTTTTTGCGCACGACCTTCTTTTTACCGAGAACCTTCGACACCGCATCGTTCAACGGAGACGGATTTGCATGAGTCCATGCGATTGCAAGGGCATCGGAGGCATCGAGAGGCAGGTCGCCCCCCTGGATTCCGAGGCGTGCAAAAATCATATTCGCGACTTGTTCCTTGGAGGCTCCGCCATCGCCTGTAACCGCCTGCTTTACTACACGCGGACTGTATTCGCTATACGCAATTCCGCGCTTGCGGCAGGCCACCAGAACGGCTCCACGAATGTGTCCAAGGACCAAAGCGCTCTTGGCATTTTTTGCAAAGAAGATTCCTTCCATGCCAAAAGATTCGGGCTTGTACTTGTCCAGCAATTCTTCGAGCCCGGACACGATATGCAACAGTCGGTCTTCGAGCGAATGACTTGCAGGAGCGTGCAAAGTTCCATATTCAAGGACCTTTACTTTTTGCGCATTCGACTCGATAAATGCATAACCGGTCGTAATGGTGCCGGGATCTATTCCAAGGACAATCATACCCTAAAAATTAAAAAGATTTACTACCCTAGCCCAAAAGAAATAACTAGATTTTTAGTGTAAAAAAGAGGACTCCTATGATTATCGACCAAGAACATGCAGGAATTGTCATGCGAGCCAAGACCCATCCGCGACAGCTGGGAATCCCTTTAAGTCGCTGGGGCCGAAACCTGATTGCGTGCTGCCCGTTTCATTCTCCCGAAGAAACGTCTTTGTTCTTTTACGATGCCCTGGGCTACTGGCGCTACCGCTGCTTGCAGTGCGGCAGCGAAGGCGATCTTGTTGAATTTGTAATGCGCAGCCGCTTTAACGGCATGGACGAACAAGCCGCCCGAGCAGAAGCCGTCGACTTTTTAGGGACGCTTGAACCGGATCGCGACCGCGAACAAGATGAACACCCGTGGATCAAGGAAATCGGTGGCGAAAAATCCAAGGTTCTCGAAAACTTTGTGCGCTACTGCCACTGGGCCGCCTGCAGAAGCCCGTCTTCGGCCGACTTCTTGGCCGCCCGCGGATGGAGCATTGGTCAGGCTCAGCTTTATGGCATTGGCTACTACAGCGGCGACCCGGAACCGTTCGTGAGCTTCTGCATGATGTCGGGCATCGAACGCCACCAGATCAGTTTCTATCTGGACAATCTAGATGCCTACCATGAACCGCGCATCACGATTCCGGCACGTAATTCCAAGGGTCTGATTCATTCCGTTTACGGACGCCTGATTGACGAATCTGACGGACCGCACACCTATGTTTCTTACGCCTCGGGCCCGGCTGATATTCCATTCAACATTCAGTCCGACATTACAAAACCTGTAATTGTCGAAGGATTCTTCGACGCATTGACAGCCGACCTCGCCGGCATTCCAGGTGTGGTTTCGACCATGTACCAGGAACTGAGCCTGAGCCACCTGTACAAGCTTAAGGCATGCGGTGCTGAATCGGTTACGGTGATTTTAAGACGCGAACAGGACCGTCGCGAACAAGAATACCGTATTCAGAAATACTTGAAAATGGCTGAACACCTCGGCCTCAAATTCAAGTCGATTGTTCTTCCAAAAGACGAGACCGTAGACCTGGTTGTGCGCAAGAACGGTGCCGACCAGTTGCTTTCGCTTGTTGAAAATACGGTTGAAGACACGGTGCATACCCACCGCCGTTCCATGCTGTTGCAAGACATCAAGGAAAACTTCGATGCCGCCATGGGTTGCCCGCCCGATGTGAGCGTGGGTTACGCCCTCAACACCTTCCCGAAGTTGACCCAGGAAATTGACGGTATCCAGTCGGGTTGTTTCTATGTATCTTCGAAGCCGTTTGGCCTGAAGACAACGCTCCTTTCGAGCCTTGCATTGGACTTGGTTCAAAGCAATCCGAAACTCAAGCTGATTTATATCGCACTCGAAACACCGCGCCGTCAAATCTTTGACAGACTCGTCGCCATGATGATTGGCGAATCGGTGCTGACCGTGCGCAAGCAGAGCGAAGACGAAGGCGTGAACCAGAAAATTCTGGAAGCGACTCGCGACCTGATGGCATTCGTGCGCAACAACCGCCTCGAAATTTGGGACGACCAATTTGATTTCGACAACATTGAGTTGCTCGCGAACTTGAGAGAAGAAATCAAGCAGCACCATAACCTGGTCGTTGTGATTGATGGTCTCGACCACCTCAAGGTTTCGGACCACACCGAGCTTTCGGACATACACGAAAGGCGTTCTTCGGTGATTCTCGACTTGTACAAGGCCTTGGATATTCCGATGTTTGTTGGTGGAGAACTCATCTCTTCCGAAGAAGGGCTTGTGGGGCCGCGCGCCTACTTGCGCGACTCCGACGCCGTTTACTGGCTTGAATCCAAAGACGGGAACATGTTCCTCACGGTCGATTCCAAGCGTTTAGGCAACAACCAGTTGTACCAAGGAACGCTCTCGATTGACCCGGCTTCGAATCGTTTGCAAGAAGAAGCCGAGACCGAGTAATGTTCACGATCGTCGATTTCAACAACTTCTGGAGCCCTTCAGGCGGTGGCGTCCGTCGCTACCACCTGCAGAAAATGTCTTTTTACGAACAGCAAGAAGAAGTCTTGTCGGTGTTCGTGATGCCGGACTCCAAGACTTATACCGAGCAAAAAAGCAACGGCCTTATTATCGAGCACGTAGAAGCTTACCGATTCCCGGGAAAGTGGGAATACCGCTTTATGTGGCGGCCTTCGCAAATAAGGCCGATTCTTGAAAAGTACAAGCCGCAAGTGATTGAAGTCGGTTCGCCCTACATTTTGCCGACCGTGGTGCGTCATGTGGCCAAGAAGATTGTGCCCGACGCCATTCTTTTGAGCTTCTGGCACGCCGACTTCCCCATTACCTACGTGCAACGCCCCGTGACAAACAAGTTCGGTCGCACACTCGGAATTCTGGCAAAGAAAGTCGCCTTCTGGTACGCCAGACAAGAATTCAAGCATTTCGACGGCATCCAAGTTTCTTGCGACGAAGTCCTGAAGCGCCTCGAAAAGAATCACCTGCCCAAATCGCACTGGATTCCGCTCGGTTGCGATATTCAGATGTTCTCGCCCGCAAAGCGCGACGATGCGCTTGTTCAGAAATTAAAAGCCGGCAAACCGGATCGCCTTACCATATTCTTCCCGCATCGCTTTTGCGAAGAAAAGGGAATCGAGCTTCTGCTAGGCGCCTATCCCTTGATTGCAGAAAAACTGGGGTGCGAACCGGCGCTTGTCTTTGCAGGCACAGGCCCGTACCTGCCGCAGGTCGAAGAAGCGGTCAAGAAGTATACGCATATTCAATACGCCGGATTCATTTCGTCGATCGATGAAATGGCAAAACATTACGCCAGCGTAGACATGGGACTCGCCCTTTCAGGTTGGGAAACCTTCGGGCTTTCGATTCTAGAAAGCATGGCCTGCGGAAACGCCCAGATTGGAGCAAGCACAGGCGCCGCCGCCGAACACGTGCTGAACTCGGGAGCAGGAGTTGTCTTGAAAAGGCGTACACCCGAAGCATTGGCAGACGCCATTGTAGAACTTTACCGTTCGGACTTGAGCCAAAAGAAGGCAAACGCCCGAACCTACGCCGAAAAATTCAGCTGGAACGATTGCTTTAAGCGGCAATTGGACCTTTACAAACAAATTTATAATCAAAAGAGGAAATCATGATCCGTCACATTGTTTTTTGGAAATTGAAGAGCGAAGCCGAAGGTGCTACCGCAAAAGAAAACGGCCAGAAAATGGTCGATTCATTCCACGCCCTTGCCGGAAAGATTCCCGGTCTCTTGAGCATTGAATCGGGTTTGAACTTCAACAAGGCCGAACTGGGTAACGGGGATGTCGAATACGATGTCGCACTTGACACAACATTCCACACCAAAGCAGCACTCGACGTTTACCAGAACCATCCGGAACATTTGGCAATTGTATCGTTTGTTAAAAAAGTCGTAACAGAACGTCGTGCTGTCGATTTCGAATTTTAACGAAGTGCAATAAAAGCAAATTTATTTTGCATCACGCACTCCATTTTATATTTCTTTTGCTAAATTATTGAATATGGTTCAATACAGTCAAACTTCATGGCAAGAATACACTCTAGCAAACATGCTGGAGACGATGCGCTATGCGCCCATGAACGTGACTATCGGAAAAGCCCCCGTTGTTCACTACACACTTCCCAAGGCAATCGAAGCCGGAGAAATTGTCCGTTACACGGTCATGATCGGTTTCCGCAAGATCTGCTGGACGGGCCGTATCAGTGCAATCAACAACGGAAAAATCATGGTCCGCCTGGACAAGGGTCCTTTCCGCGGTTTCAACGCGAGCCACATGTTTACCGACGAAGGCAATCTGACAGCCTGCTACGATGAATTTTCGTTCCAGGGCTTCAGCGAATTTCCGGAAGAGGCCTTTGCGAAAGTGATGGAAAGCGCCTCGATCGTGTACGCAATCGCAAGCCGTAAGGACGCCCGCGATACGCTCGCCGCCATCGAAAGCAAGAAACAGACCCAAGGGTTCAGCGCCATCGACCAATCCGCTACCGCCGGATAGCGGCGGAGATTTCCATGTACAAAAACCTGGAACAGGCACTGCTAGATCTTGAACGAGCAGGCATGCTCAAACGCATACAGCGCGAGGTCGATCCGTACCTGGAAATGGCCGAAATTGCCCGCCAGGCTTTTGAAAACAACGGTCCCGCGATTCTTTTCGAACATGTGAAAGGGAGCCCTTTCAGGGCCGTTTGCAACATTTTTGGCACGCAGGAGCGGCTCGATTACCTGTTCCGCGACACCCTGGAAGGAACCCAGACAGCGGTCCTTTTCAAGTCGAATCCGGTCGAATTCTTTAAGCTCGCCTCGCCCGCCAAACTTTTAAAAGCCGCCCGCACAGGCCTGCATTCGCTCCCGAAAAAGAGCGGAAGCCTTAAAGATTTTAAGGAATGCAAGCTTTCGGACTTGCCGCAAATTGTCTGCTGGCCTAATGACGGCGGAGCCTTCTTGACACTCCCGCAGGTAGCGACTCGCCCCGCCGAGAACGCCTCGATCATGACGACGAATGTGGGCATGTACCGCGTGCAGATTTCAGGAAACGATTACGCCAACAACGAATGCGGACTCCATTACCAGATTAAGCGAGATATCGCCAGACACCACCAAAAAGCGATTGAGGAAGGCCGACCGCTCAAGGTCAGCATCTTTATCGGAGGCACGCCCGCGCAGACGGTTGCAGCAGTCATGCCCATGCCCGAAAACCTGAGCGAACTCTTATTTGCTGGCATGCTCGGCGGCAGGCGGTTCCGTTACTTTATTCACGAAGGCTATCTAGTTTCAAGCGATGCAGACTTTTGCATTCTAGGCGAACTCCAGCCGGATTTAAAGCCGGAAGGCCCCTTCGGCGACCACATTGGCTACTATTCCGATAAGCACCCGTTCCCGTATCTTAAAGTCAAGAAAGTCTTGTGCAAGAAGGACGCCATCTACCCCTTTACGGTCGTAGGGCGCCCACCGCAAGAAGACACCTTGTTCGGAAACTTTATTCACCAGATTACAAAGCCCATGGTGCCCGCCTCGATTCCGGGGCTTGTGGCACTCCACGCCGTCGACGACGCCGGAGTCCACCCGCTTTGCCTAGCGCTTGCCCACGAACGATTTAGGCCCTACGCCAAGCCCGAAGACCGCGAGCCTCTTGAACTTTTGAAGACGGCAAACGCCATTCTCGGATTCAATCAGGCAAGCCTTACCAAATACCTTTTGATTGCCGCCGCCGAAGACGAAGAGGCCGACCACAAAATTGACGTCAACGATGTCGCGGGATTCTTTGGGCATGTACTGGAGCGCATCGACTTTAGCCGCGACTTGCATTTTGAGACCAGCACCAGCATCGACACGCTCGACTATACCGGCACGAAGCTGAATCACGGTTCCAAACTGACGATTGCCGCCGCAGGCCTAAAGAAGCGTGAACTGCGCAACAATCCCGAAGATTTGCAAATGCTCAAGATTCCGGGAATTACCTCGGCCAAGATTCCGATGCCGGGCGTTATCGTTTTGCAAGGTCCCGCCTACGATAGCGCAGACCGCGAAAACTTCAGAGCACAAATTGTAGATGCTCTCGCCTATTGGAAATTCCGCGAAAATTACCCGTGGATTTCGATTGTCGATTCCGCACCCGCGCTAGATTCTTCTTTGGACTGCGGCAATCTTCGCGATTTCTTGTGGCTGACCTTTACGCGTTCGGACCCGGCGAAAGACGTTTTCGGTTACCACGCCCGCATTTGCGACAAGCATTGGGAATGTAAATCGCCGCTGATTATCGATGCACGCATTAAGCCGCACCATCAAAAGGCGCTTACCGTGCCTGCCGATATTTGCGAGCGCGCGCACCACATTTTGGAGGAAGAACAAATTCTTGGGAGAAACAAATGAAACGCCACGTTTTAATCGCAGCGCTTCTTTTAGGTCTTGTAATGCCCGCCTTGGCCGGACATGTTTGCGGAACAGCTCAAATAATGGAATCGTTAAGCAGCAACCACAACATTTTCAAGCAACGCCTAGCGGCAAAGCCTTCCGCACGCACCACAAGCACCGGGTGCACATTCAGGGATCTTTACGACAGCGTCTATTCACGCACCACAAAGCACTTTGAAATTTTCTACACCTTAAACGGGGCACACAAAACAACTACGGCCTACATCGATTCCCTGGAAAAGGCACTTGAATACGCCTGGGATTTCCATGTCAATAAATCAGGCATGCTTCCGCCTAAAGGATACACGGAATCATACCATTACGAAAAGCGCGTTCAAGACGGGCTCTATCCCATTGAAGTGATAGATCTTTACCACCTGCAAAATTATACCAATGCAGGATTACGCGAACCGTGCCGAGAATGCTTCGGCCTTACCCTTACCAACGGCGACGAAGCAAGCGAAATGCTGATCGATAACGATTTCAGAATTGTTCCAGAAACCAGCACCATTATCGACACAGTAGAATTCAACGGTAAGGTCTGCACTTACGCGCGAGCCTCCGAAGAATTCTTAAACACCACCTATAATTATTCATACGCCAAGAACTTTATGGCAGCACTTCGTGTCACTTCTATACACGAAATGTACCACGGCATTCAGTTCCGTTATTCGTCTAAAATGCCCCAGTATAATTTCTGGTTCGAGGCTTCAGCCTCGGGTGTCGAAGAAATTGCAGCGCCCGACATAGACGACTACTTTATCTACCTTCCGAAACTATCGAGAAACAACGGATTCGCCCTCAAGAATTTGGAAAAGCCCTACGGTGCAGGCATCTTCTTTATGTACCTCAACAACCATGTAAGTTCCAAAACAAACAGGCTTATATGGGAAAATTTTGCAAAGGAACCCAAGAAGAGTTTCCAATACCAGCTGGAGCAAGTTGCAAAAGGCCAAGGACTTTCTGCAGATTCCCTATTCCACGATTTCATCATCAGGCTGTCTTTTACTGGCGAAAGGAGTTCGCTAGTCGACTCTACATTCTGGATTACAAGCGATCAGCCTAATTGGCCCGAATTCCAATCGGAACCAGAAAACGGGACCTTTACGCCGTACGACCTTGATTACACCGCCTACGCCTACTTTGCAAACGGCGTTCCCGACATGTCCAAGTTTACGGGGCGAGCATCGGCGATTGCGATTAAGCCCAACGATTACAGCATCCGTTTCTTGCCTTCTACCAATAGCGTCGACTCCACACAAGCCGAATTTCTCAAGGGTGTGAGCCCCGATTCGATCCTGTGGGTATTCAGCCGCTTTAACGAAGAAGAAGTCATCCCCACCCACTTCAAAGATTCAACGCTACGCGCCTACCCCACCCCTTGGCGACAGGGATCACTTTGCTTTACCCCGTTACCGCAAGACAAGGATTTCATCGAAATCCGTAACCGTCGCGGAAACCTCGTTTCCAAAATCAGGTACAGCAGTTACACCCATTGCCTTGACGAAGGCGAAGTCAAGTCGCTTTTGGTCCCTGGCGTATACCGTTTCAGGGTCGGAAACAGCGGCAAGCTGAAAGATTTTATAATTGTTTATTAAAGCCAGCTGAAAATATTGTTCGTCTTTTCGAGACCGGGCAATATAGAAGTTGCGGCAGGCTTGTCGGTATTGCGGAGAATTGCCTTGCAGGCTTCTGCAAACAGTTCATGTCCGTTATTGTAATGGTCGTCGAGACGGCGACGGGCATAGCCTTCTGCGGAATGGTTGTGAATCATGAACGCCCAGTCCGAAGACTGGAACAACATGAGTTCGCGTTCCATCTGCTTAATGTAGCGATTCAAGAGTTTTCCACGCGGAGACCCCTCGCCCATCTTTTCGCGAATAGATATCAAATGATCAATCATCGCCCGCATACGATACGATTGCGGGTAATACTTGTCCGTTTCGCCGTTAATCCAAACAGAGCCAAAACCACCTTCGCCCCAGCTTGAGAAAGCCGGTTCGTGCGCATCGGGGTCCGCAGAATTGGTCATCACCTGGTCTGCGCCTGCAAATTCAATCACCGACGAAGACGCCGCACGCATCAGCATTTCTTCGAGGAAGATCGGGCCTTCAAACCACCAATGTCCAAAGAGTTCGGCGTCGTAAGGGCAAAGCATAGCGGCCTTATGGCCTTCCATGTTCACCAGCAATTCCGAAATGGTCGCTTCACGGTTCACCACGAAAAGTCGCGCATGGTCTTCGGCGAGTTTCATCGCGTTCCACGGGCGGTAAATTTCCTTATGTTCGCCACCGGTAATGCGGTTGTACTTGAAACCGGAATCAATGGGCGTATCGCCGGCAAAGAAGTATTCGCCCAAGTAATCACGCGGGCGTTCTCTGGCGATATCCGTAAAGAACTCGCGGTACTCGGGGTGGCCCGGATAACCTGTACGGCGACTCCAGACTTCCATGGAACTTTTCTGTTCGCGACCCATGCAGTAAAGCCCCTGCGTCGTACGCAGCGGCGTGAACACGCCGTACTTGGGCGTGGGCGAAGCGAGCAATACGCCATGAGTTTCCAAGAAGAAGTAATGTAGACCGAATTCAGCAAGGTACTTGTCGAGACCCGGGAAATAGCCGCATTCCGGGAGCCACACGCCCATGGGCTTTCTGCCAAAGGCGCGTTCGAATGTACGCACCGTGACATCGAGTTGCATACGAATAGATGCAGGATCACTCTGGTACGCCGGCAAGAACGGGTGCGTTCCCACGCAGGTGAGCAGATTCAGTTTTCCGGCCTTTTCAAGTTCCAGAAATTCCGCGAGCAAGTTGCGATGCAGGCGGTTTTCCCACAAGTCAATCAGCGTATGCTGGCGAGAAAGATAGAAGTGCGAGAGAGAATCCAAATCCGTACCCGCGTTGCGGGCCACTTCTTTTTCAATCAGCTTGAGCTGGTGCTTTAAATGCTCCGAAAACTTGTTCAGCAAGCTTTCATCCGAAAGCATTTCAATCAGCGGAGGAGAAACACTTAAATTGAGCGTCCCGGGCACGCCCTTTTCCAAAAGACGGCGCATCGCCTGCACCAAGGGCAGGTATGTTTCGGCAATAGCCTCAAACAGCCAGTTCTCTTCGAAAAAGCGTTTATAATCCGGATGCCGCACAAAAGGTAAATGTGCGTGCATCAGGAAAATGATTTTTCCGGGAGCTCCCATTAAAACGGATTACTCCGTGCGCTTCACGACAATCGGAACGATCGTAGTCGGGAAATCGCCATCCTTGTCGGTCGCAAACACCGGAATGATCTTCGTAGAATCCGGCAGGTCTTCTTCAAAGCTGAAGGTACCATCCGGGTTCAACGGGAACGGTTCGCCACGCACCTGGAGGTGTGCATCCGGACGAGTTCCGCCGTAAACGATCAAGCGGGTCTTGACCCACAGGAAGAAATCCTTACCGTAGTTCACGGAGTCCTTAGCCACTTCGATGTTGTTCGACTGGAGGGCAGCACTAGAAAGGGCACCCGAGAACATCGATTCCGAGGAGCTACCGAAGTTACCACCGAGCTTCTTGAGCCAAGATTCAGCTGTCTGGCTGGAGAATCCGGAGCTCATGAAGTTGCCGAGCGTGTTGCCACCGAGAGAAGCCTTGGCAAAGGCATCGTCTTCGGCAGGAGCGGCGGCGGACTTGTCGAAAGTCATGACCGGAGCAGATTCTACAATGGGCTTGAAGTTCTTGCCGGATACGGCGCCGAGAACAGCGACGCAGGACTTGCCGGCGGTATTTTCAACATACCAGCTACGGGCATTTGCCGGAACTTCGACATCGCGGAACTTGCGCTTCTTGCCGCGCTGCACCGTAAGGTCATCAGCAATGTCGAACAGGCGAAGGACGATTTTCCCCTTACCATGCTTCGCTTCGTTAATTCTGTTTTCGGACACTTCCCAGAAGGCATGCATCCAGTTCGGATCCTTCTGCATGAGCACCAGGTATTCGGCGTCGAAGGACTGAGCAAGCTTTGCGACTTCTTTTTCAGAAGCCTTGGCCTTGGTAGCAGTCTTGGCGGCAGGTTTCTTTGCAACCGTCTTTGTAGCGGTCGTCTTTACGGCAGTCTTTGTTGCCGTTTTTGCAGCAGTCTTCGTTGCAGCCTTTGCAGCCGGCTTTTCAGCAGTTTTTTCGGCAGCCGTCTTCGAGGCAGTCTTCTTTGCAGCAACCTTCTTCACCTGTTCCGAAATCTTGGATACCTTCGTTGCAGCAGCCTTCTTCACCTTGGCCACCGCATTCACAGCCTTTTCTTCGGCATCCTTCATCGTCTTAAGAGTAGCGGACTTGACCGTCTTCTTAACCTTGGATTTAGTTTCTGTTTCTTTTTTTATAGCCATACGAGGCCTCCTTCATTAAAAATCCTACCTGCGCTCCTGACCCCACGTAGCAATACCGGTGAGTCCGATTCGAAGTCCAATGAACATTTCTTCCCATTCCGACTTGGTGTCGGCGAAGCGCTTGCCCCCCTGTAAGGCAATATCAATCGTGGTGCCCTTACGGCCCAGCGGGAATCCACCGCCAAGCGAGCCACCCACTTCAAAGACATCCTTGATATACCAGTTTCTATACCACGCACCGGCACGGTAATTGATTCGGTTCCAGTAAGATTCGTAGAACAAAGGGCTTCCATCGCACTGGTAACCCAGCGAAACCATGAAGTCCGTCTGCGTTTCCGTCACTTCGGGCATGTTCCAGCCACCAGCAATATTTTCGATATCCTTGTCCCAGACACGCCAAGTCAAGTCCATCATCACATTGTGACGCTTTGCCAAGCGGTAGTTGATACCGGTTGCAAGCATTGCAGGCACATCGATTTCACGGGTAGAACGGGTAGACGAAAGCGTATCGATTTCGCTGAATCTAAAGTTATAATCCAGCGTATTCTGTAAAGTGTACCCAGTCGTAAACGACAGGAAATACGACGCCAGCTTTCCACGATACTGGAGGGCTCCCGTATAGTACGCCGGGTGATCCTTGATTTCCCACGTTCCATCGACATAGTCCGAAACCAGATACTTGCCCGTAGCCCAGGCATCCGATTTTTCAATCTCCGAAGCATCTCCACCCAGAGTCAGATTTCTAGAGGTGTTGCCCATCACGACATGCGCCGATGCACCCAGAGAAAGCGAACGGAAAAACGGCAAACGGATTGCATAAGTCGGAACGAGTTCGTAGACACTTCCCTGGTATTCCAGCTTAACATTCGAGCCAATCTTGTTGTTTTCGGAATCCTCGTTGAACGACGAAGAAAAATGCTGCCAAAGAGAAAGACCCATTGCACCGAACGAACCCATCGGGAAAGACAGGTTAAACGACGGCATCGACAAATTGGAAGTAGAATAATGATGGCCACCGTTTCGAGCGTCGTTCATTTCCATCAAGAAATTCAAATTAAAGACGACCTTGGCATCAAACGCAAGACGGGCCGGGTTCACGACAGACAAGCCTTCGGCATCACCGGTCTTTGCGCCACCGGCAAAGCCGCGACCTGCAGCAGAGGCCGTACCGCCCAACACCTGTTCATCTCCCAAGGCTTCCAAGCCAATCATCGAAGAAAAGGCGTAGCCAGACAAAATACTTAAAGCGAGCAAAAACTTTTTCATTATTCATTCCCCCGCTTAGAAGCAAGCCAAAGCTTGAGTGACACGGGATTTTCCACAGCCGTCGAGAAATCATAACGGGCGTAATCGTAGAAGTTAAAGAACTTCAAGACGGTATCACCCTTGGTCATGTAAACCGGATTGCCATCGGCCTTGTAAATCGTATCGGCCTCGTTAACCCTGTAGTCGGCATAAACGGTATGCTTGTCCTGCAAGAACGGCTTGCTCAAACGAATCGCAAACTTCAAGTTGCGGCCATCGCTAGCCTTGTTGATAAAGTCGCGGGCACCAAAAGTCACATGCAGCGTAAGCGAGTCCCCTTTATGGAACACCAAATTCGGGTATCCCGATTTCAAAATAGTGGCCGTATCAAGGCGGAGCATTTCCATACGGAGATACCTTTCATCGTCATCTTCGGAATAAGTCCTATCGGTACTATCCACATAGGAGCCGACCGTAACCTGAATGGGCCAGCCCATTTCATTGCTTCCCTTGGAATCATCACGCGCCATTGTGATCTGCGCATGAACCACCGTCTGGCGGACATCGTTCTTGTCCCCTTCGGTATAGGGGAATTCATCGCCATAAAATTCAGACAAGGCCTCAAGGATCGGTTCAGACGGGAGTTCCACTACCAGGGAATCCTTCACGCCGCCATGCAGAACAAGACAATCCGAGCAATCTTCTTCATTCTTGACAAGGCTTGCCATGCGGAACGGATTCGGAGCCGGATTGAGATATGTCGTCGAATCGGCATAAAGCCCCAAAACAGGCGGATAGTAAGTGGCATCTCCATAGAAGCGGTAGATGCGGCTAGCGGTAGGAGCAGACAGGCGCAACTGCAAGCGGGCAGAGCCCTTCATCTCTTTCAGGGATTTAACCAATTCAGACGGAAGGTCCAAGCGGATCGAAGTATCCCCCTTAGCCATTTTCACCTTGAAAACCGTATCAAGGGAACCGTCGGCTTCCCACTCGGTCAATTCCTCGTACCAAGTAGAATCCGTAATCTCCATAATGCTGTCCAGGAACTTCTTGTTCGTACTGGTTTCAAGTTTCCAGCTGATGTTTACCGCAAGATCTTCTTCGTAAGGCAGGGAATCGCTCGGGAAAATCTTCGAATTGTAGAGCGAACGCAACCAGAACAAGCCGAGGAACGCACCCGACGTATCGGAAGCCTTCAGCTTATTCAAGAAACTCGTATCGGAACGGAAGCCGATATCCATGACAACATCGTGCGACATGTTCGATACATGCCCCAAAACCGCATACGCATCGGCAGACTTGGGAAGCGTATCAAGATGCATTTCGGCAGAGGCAACCTTGATATCGTTGATGGTCAAGGTCTGTACCAGGTAGCTGCTGGGCATACCACGGTCAGAAAGCCATGTTTCAAGGCCGTCATCGTCGGATTCAAAAATGCAAGCAGACAGGACAAAAGCTATTGCCGCAAAAAAAGACCAAAAATAAAGCTTTTTCTTTTTCACTCAGATCTCCGAGTTTAAACTTCTAATTCCAGTCACAATATAGCAAATTAGGTACAAATAACCTCTAAAATTTCCTATATTTAGCCCCGAAAAAACTAGAGGATATTATGGCTCAATTCAACGCCCATTTTAGAAACATCAACGGGGACGATACTTACCCGCTGACCGACGTCATTTACCGCAGCAAGGTCGACGGCAGCTTGCTCGAAGTGGAACACGACCGCGCAGCCCTTGCAAGCAAGAGCCCCGACGAATGGAAGAAACTCTTTGCCGAACGCCGCATGAGCTTTGAACCGGCCGACATGAGCGGTATCTGGAGCAAGCGCGAAATGGTGCTCCCCGACATGCCCCTCGAAGACATCGTGACCATGCGCGAAGGCTGGAGCCCGCTGTTTGACGCAGCTCCGCTCGCAAAAGAAATGGGCATCAAGAGCCTCAAGGTCAAGCTTTGCGGTAACTCTCACACGGGATCTTTCAAGGACCTCGGCATGACGGTTCTCGTGAGCCAGGTGAACCACATTATCAAGAAGGGTATTCACCCGATTGATGCTGTGGCTTGCGCTTCTACCGGCGACACCTCTGCAGCCCTCAGCGCCTATTGCGCCAAGGCCGGTATCCCGAGCATCGTATTCCTGCCCGCCGGCAAGACGAGCGTTGCCCAGCTGATCCAGCCGATTTCTAACGGCAGTATCGTGCTCGCCCTCGACACCGACTTTGACGGTTGCATGAAGATTGTGCAGCAGGTCACCGCCGACAACCGCATTTACCTCGCCAACTCCATGAACAGCCTCCGCGTAGAAGGCCAGAAGACGATTTCTCCGGAAATCTGCCAGGAAATGGGCTGGAAGGTGCCCGACACCGTGATTATCCCGGGCGGCAACCTCGGCAACGTCAGCGCACTCGCCAAGGGTTTCGAAGACTGCAAGGCCATGGGCCTTATCGACCGCATTCCTCGCATTATCGTGGCTCAGGCCGAAAACGCCAACCCGTTCTTCCAGGCTTACGAACGCGGCTTCGACAAACTCGTTCCGATGCAGGCCAAAAAGACTCTCGCTAGCGCCATCCAGATTGGTAACCCGGTCAGCTATCCGAAGGCTGTACGCGCCATCCAGAAGACGAACGGCATGGTCGTGAGCGTTACCGAAGAAGAACTCGCCAATGCAGCCCACCGCGGCGACCGTATCGGTCTCTACTGCTGCCCGCACACTGGCGTGGCTCTCGGCGCCCTCGAAAAGCTCGTTGCAGCAGGCAAGATCGACAAGGAAGAAAATGTGGTCGTCATCAGCACGGCACACGGCCTCAAGTTCACCGAATTCAAGGTCGGCTACCACGAAAAGAAGCTCGAAAACATCTGCTCCAAGTTCGCGAACCCCGTGTTCAAGGCTCCGGCAGACCTCGGCGCCGTCATGGACATCTTGAAGAAAGAGATGGCTGAACGTAGGCGCTAATTAAGCGCTTTATCGCTTAAATAGAAAAGCTCCGCAGAAATGCGGAGCTTTCTTGTTTTAGGAATTTTGAGCGGAGTCCAGCCGTTCGCCAATAACCAGGCTCAAATAAGCAATTGCTGCCGATACCGATGCGACAATGCTCTCCGAACCGTAGAACATGACTCCAAATACAGCCGGAGCAAGCATCAGGAGCGTGGAAAACAGGATGTTGTTATTTGCAATGCTAAAGCGATTCATAATTTACCTCTCTTTTACGCATACAAATATACCTTTAAAATAATGACAAAAACTGTCATTTTATAAACAATAAAAAAGGCGGAATTTACCCGCCACATTATAAAACAAAAATGAATTAGCCAAACACCTTATTGTACAATTCCGGAGCAAACTTCTGGAAGTACCCCTGAATCAAGATAATCGCGATGACGATAGGAATCACCCACTTAACGTAAAAGCGGACAATCTTGTATGTCGGAATCTTGAAACCTTTGCCAGTGTTAACTTCGGCATAGAACTTTTCTTCGCCCCAGCCACGCTTATAGCAGCAGAACACAATAAACAAGAGCGATCCTATCGGTAACAGTGTATTGGACACCAAGAAATCTTCGAGATCCAGCACGCAGCTGCCTTCGCCAAAGGGCTGGAAGCCGGAAATCATGTTGAATCCGAGAGCGCACGGGATCGACAGCAGCACGATGAGCACCGCATTCACGCGAACCACTTCCCAGCGGTCAAAACGGCGGGCATCACGCCAGAAGGTCGTGATGTTTTCAAACACAGCCACCACCGTCGAAAGAGCCGCAAACGAAAGGAACAAGAAAAACGCCGCACCGCAAAGTCTACCCGCAGGCATCTGCGAGAATACGTTCGGAAGCGTTACAAAGATAAGGCCCGGCCCCGCATTGGGTTCAACCCCAAAGGCAAAACAACTCGGAATAATAATCAAGCCCGCGAGCAGGGCGACTGCTGTATCCAAAGCGCAAATATTGGCAGCTTCTTTTGCAATCGAATGGTCCTTTTTGATATAGCTTCCAAAAATCGTCATGGCTCCGATACCGAGGCTCAGCGTAAAGAAGCTCTGACCCAACGCCGCAAAGAGCGCTTCGCCAATGCCGTTCTTCACAAGGTGGTCAAAATTGGGCAACAAGTAAAAACGCAAACCCGCCCCAGCACCAGGAAGCGTGACAGCGCGAATCGCAAGCGCAATCATAATGACAAACAAAAACGACATCATCCACTTGGTAATGCGTTCTACGCCCTTTTGGAGTCCGAGCGAAACAATACCGAAACCAATCAGCGTTGTCACAACCATCCAGCCGACCTGAATCGCAGGACTTGCAAGCGTTTCACCGAACATTGCGCCGACCTGTGCCGGAGTCACGTTCGAGAAATCGCCCACCACCATACGGTAGAAATAATAAAGCATCCAGCCGCAGACCGTAGTATAAAACATCATGAGCAGGTAGTTACCCGCAATCATGGGCCACTTCGCCAAATGCCACTTGGAATGTTTCGGTTCTAGTCGTTCAAAAGCACGACCCACACTGCGGTTCGCGGCACGGCCCACGGCAAATTCCGCCATGAGAATCGGAAGGCCGAACACGAGCAAGAAGAACAGGTAGATCACCACAAAAGCGGCACCACCGTACTGCCCCGTAATAAACGGGAAACGCCATACGTTACCTAGGCCAATGGCGCAGCCTGCCGAAATGAGGATGAACCCCATACGGGACGCAAAGGATTCTCTGTTACTATTCATATAAAAAATATAGAGTGTTGTAAGTTTTTTGTCACATTTTAGTTTCGAAGAATCCGATTAAAACGGATCCTTATTTGGCATATTCCATATCATTTTCTAAATTTGCACGCGCAAAAAAGGTGTAAAATGAGCGAAAACTACAAATACGGTTTTGTAACGGATATCGAAAACGAGGCCTTCGAGAAAGGTCTGAACGAAGATGTCATCCGCAGGGCGTCCAAGCTCCGCGGTGAACCGCAGTTCATGCTCGATTTCCGACTAAAAGCGTATGAAAAGCTCAAGACCATGGAGCAGCCGAACTGGGGCGAACTGAGTTTCAATCCGGTGGACCTGCAAGACATTGTCTACTACTCCGCCCCGAAGACTAAGAAGAGCCACGAAAAGATTGAAGATGTTGACCCGGAACTCCTGGCCACCTTCGAAAAGCTCGGCATTCCGCTGGACGAACAGAAGCGACTTGCCAACGTGGCCGTGGACGCGGTCTTTGATTCGGTGAGCATTTACACCAGCCATAAGCGCAAACTTATGGAAATGGGCATTCTGTTCTGCAGCATCAGCGACGCTATCAAGGAATACCCCGAACTCATCGAGGAATACCTGGGCTCTGTGGTGCCGTCTGGCGACAACTACTTCGCAGCCCTGAACAGCGCAGTCTTCGGCGACGGAAGCTTCGTGTACATTCCGCCTGGAGTCAAGTGCCCCATGGACCTTTCCACCTACTTCCGCATCAACAACAAGGAAGCAGGCCAGTTCGAACGCACCTTGATCATCGCTGATGAAGGTGCGAGTGTCAGCTACCTCGAAGGTTGCACGGCGCCGGAATTCAGCAGCAAGCAGTTGCACAGCGCCATCGTGGAACTGGTGGCGAAGGACAACGCTAGCATTAAATATTCTACCGTGCAGAACTGGTACGCGGGCGACCGCGAGACGGGAGCCGGCGGCGTGTACAACTTCGTGACCAAGCGCGGCAAATGTGCCGGCAAGAACAGCCGCATCAGCTGGACGCAGGTCGAAACGGGCTCTGCCATCACATGGAAGTATCCGAGCTGCGTGCTGCTGGGCGATAATTCCGTCGGAGAATTCTACAGCGTGGCCCTCACCAACGGGCACATGCAGGCCGATACCGGCACCAAGATGATCCACATTGGCAAGAACACCAAGAGCACGATTATCAGCAAGGGCATCAGTGCCGACTATTCTAGCAACGCCTACCGCGGCGAAGTGAACATTCACAAATCGGCCACGGGTGCCCGTAACTACACCCAGTGCGACAGCATGCTCGTGGGCGACAAGAGTGCGGCACACACGTTCCCGTATATCACCGTCGCAAACGCAAGTTCCACCACCGAACACGAAGCGACCACCAGCCGCATCAGCGAAGACCAGCTTTTCTACTTCGAAAGCCGCGGCATCAAGCGCGAAGACGCAATTCAAGCAATGGTCGGAGGATTCTGCAAGGACGTGTTCAAGGAACTCCCCGGCGAATTCGCTACCGAAGCAAGACAATTGCTGACCCTCAAGCTCGAACACAGCGTCGGGTAGCAACATCAAAAAACTTGTCATGCCGGACCCAATCCGGCATCTTTTTTTTACCTTTTAAGCATATTACTCCGGAGGCTTTATGCAGATTTTATTCTTGATGGCAGATGGTTTCGAAGAAACCGAATTCGTCACCCCGTTCGATTACTGGCAGCGCGGCGGCCTGAATGTGACGCTAGCATCCATTAGCGACAGTTTGTCCGTAACGGGTAAGCTCGGGCTCCGTATTCAAGCAGATATTCTGTTGAAGGACGCCAACCTTGCACAGTTTGACGCGGTGATGCTCCCCGGCGGGGGGCTGGGCGTCAAGAATCTTGCGGCAAGTGCAGCTGTCGAAGCAGCCATCAAGCAGTTTGACGCCCAGGGCAAATGGCTGTTCGCCATTTGCGCGGCACCGCTGGTGCTTTCGAAGGCAGGCCTCTTGAAAGACCGCAAGTGCACTTGTTTCCCGGGCTGCGAAGGCGACCTCGTCTGCAAGCAGTACCTGACCGACCGCGTGGTAGTCGACGGCAAGGTGATTACCAGCTGCGGTGCCGGCTCCGCCGAAGAATTCGCCTTCGAAGGCCTCGCTCAAGTAGCGGGTCGCGAAATCTGCGAAAAGATTCGTGAGCAGGTGGTTGCCCGCTAAAGCGGGATTGGTTACAACATTTATCTGAATATAAAAACCGGGCCGCTTGAAGCAGCCCGGTTTAAAATTTAGGTGAAGAGGTTAATTAGTCAAGCCACATTCTATGCTCGAGCCACTCTCAGATTTAACGCAAATATTGTCAAAGAATGTATACGTCGAAGTTTGATCAGTGAGTGTTCCCAAGCCCTCAGTTGTACATGTTCCGCTGGTACTTCCAACTGTAGAACAAATTGTTGTACCATTACGCGTAATTGTTATTTCTGAGCCATTACACTGCATTCTAGGATTAGGATGCCAATAAGTATTAGTCCAAACACCTTTTACGGTAAAGCACGTCCCACTAGCAACATATGCTGCAGGCGAATATTCACCTTCTTCATTTATTGTTATTATTGCATTCCCTTCCTGTGAATTATTCCGTTCAACAGTGAACGAACAACCCGACATCGCAGAGCCATTCAAAAGTACTGAATAGCTACCATTCTCTTCTATGAGAATGGGAACATTACTAGAATTGCCTAAAGAGGTTGTTCCCACACCATTAACGATTACATCTCCTTTCTTAACAGTAATAGTGCAATTACTATTATCGCAGCCGCTGACATTGGAAATAGAAACAGAAACACTACCATTGTCATTAGTCGTATAAGAGCATGTTGCAGATGCTGTACCCTGGTTATTTTCACCGGAATTACCCGTATTAGAACCTTCTCCAGAATTACCAGCACCTGAACCTTCACCAGAATCACCGCTACCAGAATCTCCCGAAGAAGAACCGTTTCCTTCAACAGTATAGGTAACACCTCCACCGCAAGCAACCTCCCCATTTAAGGTCAGTATCAGGGTGTACGTTCCAGGAGGAAGGCTTAACGCCTGAGTAAATTCTGTCGATTCAGAAATTGTCGCTTCACTGCCGAGTACATTTCCTTGAGCATCGCTATACCACAACTTGGCATTCGCGGAACCCGAAGAAGGAGCCGTTATATCAGCCCTAAATGTTCCATTGTCTACACGGCAAAGCGATGCAGAAGCCGGAGTAATCGCATTCACCGTAACCGATGCAGAACAAGGCGGCAAAGTAGAATATCTTAGCAGATACTTATACGTACCCGCAGTCGTGTTGATTGCCGAAGGAGTCCAGCTTTGCGGAATACAAGACGCATCATCGGAGCAAACCTTGTCGTAAACAGCAGACATTGCATCCACTTTGTCTTCAAGTTCTACTGTCGCATCACAACCACCAGTAGGACAATTTTTCAGATAATAATTGAAGGCTGGTAGATCTTCACCGGCTTCTATTACACCACCGCCCTCGACCCAGCATGTCATGGCAGATTGTTTTACCGTGACCGCATTTGTCTGGCAAGATGTTTGGACATTATCCTTGTCAAGCATTGTAATAGTAAAGGAATACTCCTTCGATTCGTCATTACCACTATTCAAATCATCATAGATATCGGATGCCGGCACATAGAACATTCCATTCGCCGGGCAATCCCGAACCAACGAATCAATCAGATGTTCATTATTAGAAACCGAGCACCCTCCATTAGCGGCATTAATTGAATTGGTAATGGTAGAATTGATTGCAAAACCATACCCATCAAACGAGGCTGTACAATCAAAAATGCCCGGAGCATTACTACAATAACTTTGTAAACCGGAGACAGTATAACCCGAAGCCCCCTCAAACTTTACAGATGTCACAGTCTGAGGATCAAAGCCCATCTTTTCCGAAACTTGCGACACGTAAAATTCAATAGTTCCATCGGCATTAATGGGATATGGATCACTTGCCACATCATTTTGATCAATCAAATAAGCATTGACTGCTCCATTTAAATTTGAAATGGTCATCGAAAGTTTAGCCTCTCTCAAATTCGCATATTGACCATCCGGCATATCTACATTGCAAGGGTCACCCCCACAATATTTCTCTTGTTCAAAAGCGAGTTCATGTTTGGTACAGGGGATAATATTGCCTACATAGAATTGTCCACAATCCGTAGAATAGGTGGTACTGCCACATGTAATTTGGACAGACGCATTCTTGGCGTAGCCGCTCAATTTAAGGCCGCCAAACAAAGCTCTTGAAGTATCAATTTTATGATAACCCTGGTCTTCAAAATTATAAACGGAACCATTCAACTTTGAGCCCTTATCCCAAAAGCCGCCAATTCCACCATTCAGATCCGTACAATCCAATATATTGGTTAGATACCTAAAGTTTTTGGAATACAAACTGCTACTCATATCGCAGCCATTGTAATAATATTCTATAGACTTACAATCGCTATTATCGTTAAACCAACTAGACATGCTAACCCACGGAGTTACATTAGAATCCTTGGGCACTGTACCACCAAGGTACTGGTTTGCAAAAGAACAATAGATTTGAGGAGAATCAAAGCACACATCGCTATAGGTATCAGAAGTCCAGGAAATATCCTTATAACGATAGTATGGATTGAACATTTTTATACCAACGTATTCATGGCCCTCAGCTCCATAAGAAAGCGACGTATTTTTCAATTTGCTTAGATCAAACGACGCGAAACCCAAATCATGAGAACCTGCGGCAACGTAAGCTGTATTATAGTCAAAATCAATCGTAAGCGAGGCTCCATCCAAGGTAATATTCAAGGTCAAATCCGTTAAACTTTCCATAGGAACAAGTTTTCCATCATACTTATTCTTAAAATTGGTTTCAAGGCAATCATTATTTTGAGGATCATTTATCAAGCCACTAACATAGCAAACACGAGCCCTAGCACCGATTCCTTCGCCTTTCAGTATCTTGGCCCTATACAAGGTTACTGTCAAATAACTAGTGCCTGCAGCATCGGATCTAAGCACAGCCCCATCATTATAGTCATTTCCTATACCAAAAATATTATCTAGTTCTGTCGTAAGACCCGTAGGAAGTTTCATTTTTAAAGACATTTTTCCATTCGTTCCGGCCTTAGCACGATGCAAAAGAAATGTCGGAGCATAAGATCCGCGGAAATCACTTAAATTAGTAGTTTTGGGAGACTGAAGCAATCCATCATCTAAAAAGAATTCTACCAAATCACCATGGGAGGCTGGCTGTACAAATTCAGTATAATCATTAGCATAACTTAAACATATACCTGTAATCAATGTTCTCGCCCTACATTCTTTACGATTAGCATAAATAAGCATCCAATTCGCAGATGAATCATAACCTTGATACTCATGTTCTTCAGTACCTACAGAGCAATGTGTTGTTCCGGTCTTACAACGGTCAATACAATTTTCATAGGTTTGATTGTTGCTGGGACACCACGCTACAAATCGTTCTTTCTCACCTATACTGCTTTTATGCTCACCAAACGAATCAAAGAAACAATGGTCATCACGTTCATTGAAATGAGCGACTAAGGTATCTACTCCTGTAACCGAAAACGCCGCGGTATCAGCATTTATAATACCATTGTTAACAGCATCGCAATCTGGGCCTTTACATTTCCAGTAATTAAAATTATCATCACCTTTATTTATTATCTCAGCCTTCACGCGATAGCCTGCATACACCTGATAAACCCTATAACCGCTTTCTGTAGCAATAGGATCAATTACTGTATAACTAGGTTCATCCGCCGTTTCCTTGATAGACACCTGAGGAGTTGCAGAACCTTTTTCACCCGTCATTTTCACATATAGTTTATAGGGTTTACGCTTTAGCGAGGCATAAAGATAATACTCGCCATCGTTATCAGCCTCTAAACTTGAGTCCGGAATAAAAGCCAAGCAAGAAGAAGATATTCTATACTTCAACAAACGGATGGCATAATTCGTTCCACAACGCCATTTATCATTTTCTTCAAGCGTAGTCAAGGAATTGCAGTATGGATAAACCCAGACACCACTCTGCAATTTTTCGCTACAAGCAGGCCAGTCGAAACTAGCCACATCGCTACAATTATAATTTGTATTATCCGAAGCCTTAATTGACGAATGATCATTACAGTATGTTGCGTCAATCGGCAGACGACGAACTGTCGCTAAGCCAGACACAGAAACATCATAACTTGCGGGCGAACCCACAACACAACCACTCAAAGGTTCAGCGAGTTCAAAATGAACTGTCGCCGCGTCAGTACCAGATGGAGCTGATATTCTGAACAGAGGCTTTGAAGCCGTATTCTTATCTATAGTTACGACATAAGATTTCAACCCACTGACACCAGAGTTCACCGTCTGATTCGTAACCCCAGCCAACGACACTAGAGTCCAAGATGCAGGCAAATTATAGACATTGACGCCAACACTTATGGGTGTTTCAGGGGCAGGGTTTATACGCAGATTAACGATTGCCGGGCTACCCCCGGCAGAAATTTGCGCCCACCCCGGTTCTTCAAAAGATACCGTAGGAAGCTTTCCATTCGTTCCATTCACAACCACATAGAACGGATTATCATTATAATCTGATTCATAGGTACAAGTATAGATATCGTCCGGAACCAAAGTTTTTCCATCGTACTTCATTGTAGGAGACAGCGTTGCTGGGTTACAGCTCACAGAACCATTTCCCCGGTCAGCCGCTTTATTCAGATTCAAGACATTGTAATAATCAGACAGTTTGCCAACAAGATTCTGCGGCACATAGACAACACGAGGCATCACGATAACAGAGGGCTGAATATCGGTTCTTTTACTTTCGTCAAGAGAAGCCGGATCAATTTCCTTATTCTTATACCTAGATTCAAGAGAAATATTCAACTGCGGAGCCGTTGCCACATAATATTCATCCATGGTACCACCAGTTGTTCCACCACCACTAATGTCGTAATCAGGATCAACCAGACTCGTAAATACGGGATTTTCCTTAATCAATCCGGCTTCCGCCATCGTGGTGACGACCTCCTTACCAAACTCTAAACGAGATCCGTTTTGGGCATCATCAAGTTTCTTACCGGGTTCAAGAATCATCGTACCAGTAACTTTCAAACCCAAAATTTTATCAATATTTTCCTTCGAATAGATTACATAGTTATGTTCAAAATTCATCGACGATTCCAAAGAACCAGCGCCTTTCTCCAAATACAGAAAAACCATGCCGAATTCAGAAGTTGCCGGCAAGAACGGATCACCGCCAAATTTTTCAGTAGCGTAAAAAACAAATTTATGATCCAACGTATATTTAATACTCGGAGTTTGGCCTCGCTGATGATAATTCCATTTAATAATCAGAAAATCATTATAAAGTATGCCCGATTCTGAAGCCCTTACATAACATGAATTTAGGGAATCAATCGCGACACTATCCATAATAAACTTTCCTTCCTCGGCCTTCAAAACTCCACCACAGAACTGATTCGCCGTTTTTTTCTTCCAATCTTCAACATGGTCAACCAATAACGGTTGCGGAATCGCGTCATCGACAATAAGTCTGCCATAAGCGTTCATCTTTTCAATTTTAGTCCAATACTGTCCACTTACATTTTTTAAGACATTATCGTTTTTACTCCACTCACCAATGGTTTGAGTTTCAAAAGACGCTGCAGAAATACTGGTGATTCGATGACTCTTATTATACGCATCAAGATAAACGGAGGCTTGAACCGTATTTTTCATATAAATGCCCTGTTCAGAGCCAGCAGCATTTTGATTCAAAATTTCATAATAGTCGGTGGCATATTGGTAAACTTGTCCCGTAACCGTAATCGACTTCTTTTTTTTCTTATCGCCACACTGTGAATCCATACCAGAAGAACAATGAGCCTCTATTCTCTCCGGCAAATAAAGGTTTCCTGTAACAGTTATTGTAGAATTCTCATAAAAATTACCAGCAACATCTGTATTAAAATTCATCACCCCATTCTGAGTAAAGACCATATTTTTTCCGACTTCAATTTTAAAGGAATCTTTATTGGACGCCACATCAATCGTGTCCGCTATCGTCAAGTTACCTTTAACATCCAAAAAACACCCGGTAACTTTTCCTCCAATATAAAAATCACCATATACGGTCATCGTCTGACCATCAGCACACTTCACATTGCCATTCACACGAAGGACCAAGGTATCGGTGGTTGTTGAATTTCCAAAAACAAGGGTTCCTTTGGATTCAAGATCTCCATTAACATAAGTATCCCCAAGCGGATTAACATCGCCACCAAAAGTCGCATTACCGGTAATCACCATCTTTGATGTAATTATAGGAGTATTGTTAGCTTCAAAATCACCCGTAATCAAGCCCGATTCCAAAGTATCCTTATTCGTCACACCATCATGTTCCCCTGCAAAAGCCTCGTCAAAGTGAATTGTCGCATGCTTTTCAGGAATTTTTACTCGGTATAAGCCGTTTACCTTCAAGATTGCATTTTCGCTATATGTCGCAACTCCACCACGAGCCGAACCTACCGACGTTATCTTGATGCGGTACGGAGATGCCGAAGCATCTACTCCAGTGAGCCACACCGAGTAATCTTGCTTATGAGAACCAAACGCCTTTACAACCGCATCCAGTTTGACCGGTTTTTTACCACCGTCAATATATTGACGCATCACAGCACCCACATCGTTAGCATGGTAGGTCATCCAGGCTCTGACAGCATCCAGGCCCGCACTAGACGCCTGTTGCGCCTCGGCAATATTCATTCGGCTAGCGCTAGAGCTGTGTTCCGAAGAAAGCCATTTATAGGTCGCTGTGCCAGCTATCGTCGCGATTAGCATAAACAGCAACACGGTAACGAGAGATACACCTTTCTTGTTAAACATATCTGCCCCTCTTAGTCCTTAGGACCATTGCTTGGGATTGGAATCACCTGTCGAATCGAAGAACCTTCACCATTACGCGTTGCCACGACCTTAAGCAACAAAGCCTTGACATTCTTTTTATCTTCAGTTCGAGGAGTGTAATTTTCTTCTTCAAAATTAAAACTGGACACCGCTACCTTTTTCAGAGCGACATCAACTAAAGACAGCTGTCCCGATGCGGCAACAGGAGAATAGCTCGCAAAGGTGAACGCCATACAAACATCGGCAGCCTGAGTGTTTACAGAAAAACGGAATTTTCGTAGAGACGATTCTGTCGAAGAGGCCGGCAAAAAGAAATTAAAGTCATCTAGGCCCTCAATCTTGGCGCCATCCTCATTTCTAAACCCTACGGCAGCGTAGTCGCGACCTGGGCAGAACATTCTGCTATTATTTGCGGCATAAGGCACCGTGAACGAAATTTCATATTCCACTTGAGGTTCCAGCGTTACCTTTTTGCATAGCGTTCTCCAAGATCCAGAGGTGCCATCGCGAGGAGCCACAAACACCTGGTTAGCTTTTTGCCCCTCAGGAATCGGCTCATTGATCTCAAAATCATAATTCGTTACAAAACCGGACAATGTCACAGAAGATCCCCCCGCAACAGGATCAACCGCCAGCAACTCAAAGTCCCCTTCTCCATAACGCGGAACCAATCTAAAAGCCTTTACAGAAGCATCAGTGCTAGGCAACAAATAGGAAAGGGCTGCAGCTGATTTGGTTTCTGTTGACACGACTCTCGGCTTTGCAGGAATAACCTTGAACGTGTCGATATAGTCTGCAATTTCTACAGGTTCATAGTCTGAAGAAGCGTCTAAAACCGGGCATTCCTCATCTGCATTCGAAAAAGTGTTCTCCACGGTTCTACAACTGCGATAAAGTTTCTTTCCATGAGTGAACCATTTGACCTCTTCAACAGCCTTAAACGCACCGCTTTCATAATAACGAAGGCGACGAACAGTCAAGGTATCCGTATTACAGGTATTACAGGATTTGGATATTCTGAACGAAGATGAATCGACCGATACACCTGTCTTCATATAAAGGGAATCCCTCACCGAGAAAGATCCGTCTGCCTCTCTAGCACTTTTTGCACCGGTCTGACCGATATCTTCCAGCATAAACAAAGCGACATCACTTGCAATCGCGTTGGCACGGATCATGCCTTCAGAACGAACTCTAAACTTGGTGCTGTCACTAAACACTTGGCCGGCAATTACCACAATCACACCCACTAGCGCCATATACACCATGAGCTCCATAAGGGTAAAGCCGCTCTTTCCCCAGCTATTTTTATTCAATCTATTTTTCATGCCTTCTTACCATGAAAAACGGGATGCCGGCAATAGCATTCCGCGCATCCATTAATATAATCTTTTTTTTACAACAATGGTTAAGAAATAGGCGAAAAATCCCCAAGACGGGGCAATTCTACCTCAAAACTGTGGACATACTAATCGAATGAGGGAATCCCTTATAGGCCCATTCCACCTCTATATCCACTTTTTTGGCATAAACATGTTGTGTTGTATGGTACAAAGAGGGATTTTGCTCCTGGTAATCGACATCGTTAGAAATCCCTATCCGGACCGTATAGTCGACCGTCATTTTATGGCCATAAACCCCAGGTTTTCCTTCCCATTCACGGATTTTATGGAGAACCACCTTGTTTCCGCTAGCGGGCATCTGCAAAGAGGCCACTCCCACGGCAGACAGGGAATCCAAGACCTCCTGGGAAACAGCCACCGCACCATCACGGGTACGGATTCGGATAATGGTATCCCTATTGCTGGTCTGCAGCATATTCAAGGCAACGATCATAAAGCCCAAAACGGCCGCAGAAATCAGGATTTCCATGATACCGAAACCAGCCTTTCGACGGCGCACTTCAGGAGAAATGCTCTTTTTGGTCCAAAAACTCATAAATGACGCCACCCTCCATTAAATACACGAATACACCAATAAAGATAATATTATTTAACAGAAAAAGACTCACTTTTTTTCATTTTACTAAATTTGGGCCATGAATTTCAAGGACCGCATTATCCGCGCTACGGGCAAGAAGACGCCCTTCCGCCTGATTGTCGTCGACTTGACCGCGACGATGAACGAAATCGGCAAGAAACATAACGCACAGGGTTTCGCCCTCAAGCTCTTGGCCGAAAACTCCATCGCAAGCATTTTCTTGAGCGCATCGCTCAAGTTCCCGGGCACAGTGAGCTTTACCACCCGTTTCTCGGGCGAAATCACGTTGGTGCAGTCGGACTCCACGCCGCAGGGCCTGGTGCGCGCCATGATTCCGCAGCCGGAACTCCAGGCGGTTGGCGGTAACGAACCCGCCCTCATTCCGCAGAGCGTCCGCGTCATCAAGCTGAACGAACAGGGCAAGCGCGTCCATGAAAGCATTATCGAGGCTCCCGCCGTATCGATGGGCCAGAACCTCGCCACCTACCTTTTGCAGTCCGAACAGATCCGCTCGGCCGTTGGTATTGAAGCCGCCTTCAATAAAGAAGACCCGAGCAAGCTCGACTACGCCGCCGGTTTCTACATCGAAGCCTTCCCCGACCTCGAAGACAAGGACATCAACCTGATCGAGGTCATCATCCAGAACTTGCCGAAGTTCTGCGATATGAACACGCCCGAAGGCTTTGACCTCGACGAGCTCCTAGACCAGCTGCGCGGCCCCTACGAAATCGACATCGTCAAGGAAATCGACCCCAAGGCCTACTGCCCCTGCAGCCGCGAACGCACCGTGGCAACGCTTGCAACGCTCCCGCTCAAGGATTTGCAAGATCTTGAAAAAGAAGGCAAGGACCTCGAAGTAATTTGCGACTTCTGCCGCACCCCGTACCAGATTACGATTGCGGATTTGCGCTCCATCATCAACGAACGAAAGAAATAGCCCTATGTTTACCAAGCAATGTGTCGTTACCCTGGACCTTGAAGGTGTCCTCGCCCCCGAAATCTGGATTGCCGTCGCCGAAAAGACCGGCATCAAGGACCTGCGCCTGACTACGCGCGACATTCCCGACTATGACGTGCTCATGAAGGGCCGCATCAAGATTCTCGAGCGCGAAAACATCAAGCTTTCGGACATCCAGAACGTGATCGCAAACCTCGGACTTCTCGACGGCGCCCGCGACTTTATGGACAAACTCCGCGACGAAGCCCAGGTGATTATTCTTTCGGACACGTTCCAGGAATTCGCCTACCCCATCATGAAGAATCTCGGCTTCCCGACTATCTTCTGCCACAACCTGGAAGTCGAAAACGACATGATCAAAGGCTACCACCTGCGCCTCACCGACCAGAAGACGAAGGTCGTAAAGCACCTGCAGGACCTGAACTTCAAGGTGTTCGCCAGCGGCGATTCCTTCAACGACACGGGCATGCTCAAGCAGGCCGACAAGGGCTGTTTCTTCTGCGCGCCGGACTCCATCGTGGCCCAGTTCCCGCAGCTCGAAGCCACCAAGACCTACGCCGAACTCCTGGAAAAGTTCCACCAGTTCCAGGCAACGCTGTAATTAAATACAATTACGACCAACGCCTTATTTAGGCAGACAAAATGCACCCGTTTTCGGGTGCATTGTTTTATATTTAGAACAAACAAAAAGGAGAACTTATGAAACTGTATACAACAGACTTTATCACCGGCAAAGAAATCGAAACTCTTCAGATGGTGCGCGGGAGCGTTGTCTTTAGCAAGAACGTGGTACGCGACGTATTTGCAGGACTCAAGACACTTGTAGGTGGCGAAATCGCCGGTTACACCGAAATGCTGAACGACGCCCGCCAAATTGCTATTGAGCGAATGGAAAACCAGGCCGGAATGATTGGGGCAGACGCCATCGTAAACGTGCGCTTCGCAACCGCCTCGGTGATGGCAGGCTCCGCAGAAATCATTGCCTACGGAACCGCCGTCAAATTCAAGAAGTAGTTTCTACTTCCCCGCAATTTCCTTAGCCTTCGCCTCGATTTCGGCGATGGCTTTTTTACGGCCTTCGGCAGAGTCTTCGTTAGAGAGCACGAGGTTCACGAATACGGAGCCCGCGACCACGGCGTACACATGCTTGCTGAGCACCTTGGATTGCTCTCCATTGCGGATACCGAAGCCGCCGAGTACCTTGGCGCCACCCTTACCGACGGTGTCGATAAAGTCGAGCGTCGCCTGGTCAATCGTTGTTTCGCTACCGGTCGTACCTGCACGGAGTGCTGCGTAGATGTACTTGAAACCCTTGGAGGCCATCGTTTCAAGGCGTTCCTTGGTCATGCTGGGTGCTGCCACCGGAATGTTTTCAAGGCCATGCTTCTTGCAAGCTTCAGTCAGACCTTCGTCACCGTCAAACGGCAAGTCCGGAATGATGCAAGCGGAAACGCCCGCGTCCTTGCACATCTTGACAAAGTTCTCAATGCCTGGCGTAAAGGCGAGCGAGCCGTAGGTCATGATGTAGATCGGCGTTTCAGGGTGACGTTCGTGAATCTTCTTCACGATTTCAAGACCCTGCTTGGTAGAATAGCCCTTGTCGAGAGCGATGGTCGAAGCCGTCTGAATGGCCGGACCGTCGGCACTCGGATCACTGAAGGCAAGTTGGATTTCAAGGATGTTCGCGCCACCCTTCACAAGAGCGTCGGCGATAGCGATAGAAGTTTCTGCGTCAGGAAAACCCGCAATAAGATGTGACATTAAATTCATGGTGATTACTTCCTTGTCATAATTTCGGCGTCGTGGATGTCTTCGTTGTTTTCGAGGCGAACAAGTTCGGCCTTCAAGAATTCCTTCCACTTTTCGGGACGGAACACCGGGCTCGTGATAAAGATGTCCTTGTCACCGCGGCCACTCATATTGATAACGAGTGCCTTGTCCTTCGGAAGTTCCTTTGCAATCTTCATGGCGGCGGCGCCAGCGTGAGCGCTTTCGAGCGCGAAGAGAATGCCTTCGTTGCGGGCAAAGAACTTGACAGCTTCAAGAGCTTCCTTGTCGAGAATTGCCGTAAATTCCACGCGGCCAGATTCGCCGAGGGCTGCGAGCTGCGGGCCTATTCCCATGTAGTCAAGACCTGCCGAAATAGAACGGGTCGGCAGCGACTGACCGTCTTCATCGATAAGGAAGCGGCTCTTGTAACCCTGCAGAATGCCTTCGCGGCTGGCGTTACCCGTCATGCGGGCTGCGTTTTCGCCCTTGTTCGGGCCGATGCCACCGGCTTCGGCACCAATCAAGCGCACATTCTTGTCTTCGATAAACGGAGTGAACACGCCGATAGAGTTGCTACCGCCACCCACGCAAGCGACCACGGCAGCAATGTCGATGTTGCGCTCAGCGGCCTGACGCTTGACTTCTTCACCGATAATCGACTGGAAGGTACGAACGATATCCGGGAACGGAGCCGGACCGAGAGCAGAACCCAGCACATAGTGAGTGTTCTTGAAATTTGTAGCCCAGTCGCGCATGGCTTCGTTCACGGCATCCTTCAGGGTGCGAGCACCGCTCGTGACCGGCACGACCTTGGCACCGTACATTTCCATGGTCGCCACGTTCGGCTGCTGGCGGCGAACGTCGACCTCGCCCATGTACACTACGCATTCGAGGCCTAGCTTGGCGCAAGCTGCTGCGGTGGCAAGACCGTGCTGACCGGCACCCGTTTCAGCGATAATGCGGGTCTTGCCCATCTTCTTAGCCAAAAGGCACTGACCGATGGCGTTGTTAATCTTGTGAGCACCCGTATTGGCAAGGCCTTCGAGTTTGATGTAAATCTGAGCGCCGCCCAAGAGTTCCGTAGCGGTCGGAGCGAAATACAGCGGCGTTTCGCGGCCAATGTAGTCGCGCTGGATGATACGGAGTTCTTCGAGGAATTCCGGATCATGGATGTACTTGTTGAAGGCCGCTTCGAGGTCGTCGAGCGGACGGCGGATGATTTCGGCAACATACTTGCCGCCGAACTTGTCAAAGAAACCGTTGTCAGAGGTTATGAGGTGTGAGGTCGCGCCTACGGCGCTTTGAGGTGTGGGGGTTATAGTTGCGTGAGTCATTTTGAATGGAAGGGTTGGGGTTAAAAATCGTGGTTGAGGGTAAAAAATTAAAGGCCTTCGGGAGTCCGAAAGCCTTTTACAAACACTTGATGAAATCAGCAAAACGGACTCTATTTAGTAGAGCCCCACCACCAGCGGTTGTTAATGTGGCAAGGGGTTCGGCTTAAAAAAAGTGAAGACTCTCGACGATCGAGAGTCTTCCGTTAAACACTTGATGAAATGGCAATGCCTAAATCCCTTCTTTGAGAACCTCGTCGATAGCGGCGCTAGCGTCAAAGCGGATTGCCAATTTCATCTTTATGTCTTCAATATATATACTAATTCGTTGTCTGTCAATAGGTTAGCGTAAGATTCTTGTAAAAATTTCTTTCATAATTTGTACAAAAAGGCCTAAATTCGGCCATTTGGGGCAATTTATGAAAGAGCAGCAAACAAAGCCTTCAACTTTTCGCTGTTTTTTATTCCCGACGCATCTTCGACACCGCTGGAAACATCGACGAGTTCCGGGCGGAACTTTTCGACAATCGCACCCACATTTTCGGGCGTGATACCGCCGGCAAGCCAAAGCGGCAACTCGCCTGCTTTTTCGCGGAGCAGGTTTTCGGGAATGGTCTTGCCCGTACCGCCAGGGATTCCCTCGACTTTGGCATCCAAGAGAATGCGGGGTTCACCGTTCTTGCGGAGAGCTGTCACCTTGTCGAAATCGGATTCTTCGCCGACGCGAGCCGCACAATAGTATGCAAAGTCAGCATTTTTCGGATCAACGCCGTGAAGTTGCACAGCATCGAGCACGCCTTCTTTGGCTAGCTTGATAGCGGTTTTGCCTTCAACCGATTCGGGATCGGTGATAACACCAACAAGGAGAGGAGATCCTTCGACTCCGTTTGCACTGCGCTCAGGATGACACACGCGAATCTTTTCAGCAAAGCTGCGCACGAATTCTTCGGTGGTCAGGCGCTTAGTGGTACTGAATACAAAGCCGAGCATGTCGGCGCCGAGTTCAGCGGCAAGCTTACCATCTTCGTCGCGAGTAATGCCACAAATTTTAACGAGCGGGCCCGCCTTTTTGGCAGCCTTGCGTTCTGCAAACTTTTTCCAGAACTTGCCGCGGGCATTTTCGGAGCCCGATTCAAATGCGCCTACCACTTCTTTGGCAAGCGGCGGATTCTTGGCAACGGCCTCGCCCACCAGGATTCCCGTGAAGCCAAGGTTGCGGGCATAAGTCGCATCGGCCGGGCATAAAATTCCAGATTCAAAAACAGCCTTCGCCGGAAGCTTGCTACGCACCGACGCCGGCACCAGCGGGTCCGTATGGAAGGTCGCCAAATCACGAGAATTCACGCCTGCGACAATGGTCTTGGCAGCAGATTCGCCAAGGGCTTCGGTCACGACTTTCAGCTTGCGCAAATCATCGACTTCGCGGACTTCGACAAAGGCCTGCATGTCAAAAGATTGCGCACGCTTCGCCATCTTCACAAGCTGATCATCATCCAAGATACGGGCAATCAAGAGCACTGCATCGGCACCGCAACGATATGCAATATCGATTTCGTCTTCGAACAAGAGAAAATCTTTGCGAAGTACGGCACACGCATGCAAACCCTGCTGACGACGGCGTTCCATCAAGTCGGCAACCGCAATCAAATCGCGCAGCGAGCCTTTAAAGAAATTGCCTTCAGTAAGCACTGAAACCGCCTGGGCATGAGCCTCGGCATAAGTCGTCGCAAGCCCCACCGGATCCAGATCCGGCGCGATATCGCCCTTCGAAGGCGATGCTCGCTTGACTTCGAGAATCGCACCTGCATTACCGAGAAATTCGGTATGGCCCACCTGGCGCTTTTCAGGAATGTCAATTCCAAAATTCAGGCCAAGCCGCTCGATATCCTCGCGGCGCATCCGTACGATTTTCGCTAAAATGTCTTCGCTCATTAATTTCCCTTAGGCTTCAAAGTCAAGGTTTTTGAGAAAAGATAGGAAATTACAAAAGACACGACGACAGAAAGCAGCGTGGGACCGAGGAATACCGATTCCAAATGGGCCGCATACTGGTACACCGCAAAGCCAACCAACCAGGCGAACAAGTTTCCAATCCAAAACGCCTTGCCGACTTTGCTGTGGTCTGTAAGGTAGAACGACACCAAAAGCACAGCCGCCATAGGAGCAAACACCGAAGCTATAAGGTAAAGGAAGCTGATATAATGTTCCATAATACCCGAAATGGCAAGAACGGAACTCAGAAGGGCAACAACAACACCCGCCGTCTTGTGCTTTACCTTACCATGAATGACCTTGATCGATTCACCCGCAGAGTTTGCCGCGAGAAAATTGGTCGTAACCGTAGATGCAACCACAATGATAATCCCCGGAACGCCAAAACCGGCAAGCAAAATAGCCTGGGCAATATCGTTATTCACGCCAAGTCCAGAAATTTCGACACCCAGAATATACATCCAAAGGCTTGCAATCGTATACGCAATAGCTGATGTTGCTGTGGCCGAAAGCGGATTTTCAGCATCCTTGGTGTAGTCCGAAATCACCGGCAACCAAGAAAGCGGCATGGCAATTGAAATTTCAAAAATGGTCCAGAAACCAAACAGGTGCTTTGCAGTAGAGTCCGTCGGCGCCACGTCGATTCCAAGCAACTTCACCGAGAAAGCAACAAGTAAAACCGTAAGGGCAGCAACAACAACTGTTGCCACATTTGCCGAACGCTTGAGACCGACCTTGACCCAAATCGCAATCAGTACCGCAAGAATCACGCACGAGGCCGGGAACGATATCGGTAAATTCAGGCCACCCAGGGCGCGGGCACCTTGGGCGTTCAGCACAGCCACCCACGCAAGCAACTGGAATGCGTTAAGGGTCGCAAAGAACTTGGAACCGTACTTTCCGAATGTAGATTCCGTGGTCTGCATGGCATTCAGGCGAACGCGGGCACCGATAAGTCCCACGAAGAACAGCAAAATACCACCCAGAATATGTCCCAGCACCAAGGGCAACCACAGGGTATCGTGAGCAGATTCTGCACCTATTTCGATACCGGCTTCAATTTCGGAAACCGAAACGGCTACACCGAACCAAACAATTCCATTCGTAAGCAAGCCATAACGCTTTTTCATGTCTATAAACTCCTGATGATTAACGCGCGCAAAATTAGAAAAGCCCATGCCCTTATACAAGGTTTGGGCTCATACTGTTTTTTGATGTTTCGTTATAGTAAAAATCGATAACTACGAGTTGCATGTTGCCAGGTAGCGCTGCAATTCTTCGACATAGCGCTCGCCCACCAAGCCAAGCAGCATGTTGCGCTTCGCGATGTAGCCGATTTCCATAACGCGACGGGATTCTTCACTCTTGTCCTTGAAGGGCACGGCCAAATAATCGGAGCCGTTCAATTCTTCGCAGATAATGCCGGAGCAAAGCGTGTAACCGTTCAGACCGATCATCAAGTTCAGCATGGTGGCACGGTCGTTCGCCTTGATGGTACGCTTGTATTCGTTCGTACTCAAGATTTCTTCGGCAAAATAGAACGAGCTGTTGTCACCCTGTTCAAAAGAAAGGCACGGATATTCAGCCAGTTCATCGAGCGTAATGAACTTGTTGTTGGCAAGCGGGTGGCCCTTCCACAGGTACACATAAGCCTTACAGTCGATGAGCTTATGGAAAGCGAGGTCGCGGGCATTCAGCAAGTTCATGATAATCTTGCGGTTGAAATCGCTCAGGTAAAGAATACCGATGTCGCTCTTGAAAGAGGCCACATCTTCGATGACTTCTTTGGTGCGGGTTTCGCGGATAGCGAATTCGTACTTGTCGGTATCGAAGAGTTTAACTGTTTCGACAAAGCTCTTGACCGCAAAGGAATAATGCTGCGTCGAGACGCCAAACTTCTTTTTGCGCTTGCCGATTTTGCCGTACTTGTCGAGCACCGATTCGTAATGATGGTAAAGTTCGCGAGCGTACGCAACGAATTCTTCGCCTTCGCTGGTGAGTTTGACACCGCGGCTAGTACGGTTGAAAATGAGGATATTCAGCTCATCTTCAAGATCCTTAATGGCGGCGGTCAGCGACGGCTGCGAAATATAAAGTTTTTCGGCGGCCTTGTTAAAGGAACCGGTTTCTGCAATGCCGATGGCATAACGTAATTGTTGTAGAGTCATGTTTTTCGGCCTCCTGTTGAAAATCGTTGCGGTTTTGTTTTCCTAGTTGTTTAGTAGGAATAAAAATATAGTTAAAAGCTATAAGGTTGGCAAGGGGTTATAAAACCCTTTGCCAACCTTATTTGATTACGAGTTGGTTGCGACCTTGACTTCTTCAATCTTTTTCAGGACCGAGCCGTCTTCCATCGCCTTCATGGCCTTGTCGAAGCCTTCCTTGATGCTGGCTGCCTTCTTGCTGATGTAGAGGGCGGCACCGGCATTCAGGGCACAGGCATACTTGATGCCCGGGCGGCCCTTGCCGTTCAGCACGTCGAGAGCGAGGTTGAAGTTATCCACGCCCGTACCGCCGGCGAGGTCTTCGGGGTCCACGGCCGGGACGCCGAAGTCCTTCGGGTCGATGCGGTATTCGCGATATTCACCGTCTTCGAGGATTTCGGCAATGGTCGTCGGGACGCACGGAGAGATTTCGTCGTAGCCGTCATCGGAGATGGCGACCATCACGCGCTTGGCACCGAGGGACTTTGCAGCCTTGGTGAACGGTTCCAGAATCGACTTGCTGTAAACGCCGAGCATCAGATACTTGGCTTCGGCCGGGTTCGTGAGGGGGCCGAGCAAGTTCATGATGGTCTTTACGCCGAGGGCACCGCGAACCGGGCCGGCAAAGCGCATGGCGCTGTGGTAAACAGGAGCCATGAGGAACACGAAGTTCGTCTTGTCGATGACGCTGGCGGCCTTTTCCGGAGTCATGTCCAGCTTGAAGCCGGCTGCAGTATAGAAGTCGGCA